>NZ_JBLLJL010000003.1:0-57436 GCF_056172015.1 Clostridium sp. LXY-7
AGCTATGTTGGGAAGGGATAAACGCTGAAAGCATCTAAGCGTGAAGCCCACCCTAAGATGAGATTTCCCATGACGTAAGTCAGTAAGACTCCTGGAAGAACACCAGGTTGATAGGTGAGGGGTGTAAGCATGGTAACATGTTCAGCTGACTCATACTAATAAGTCGAGGGCTTGACCTAATAATGACGAAGTTCTTATGTTTACTATGTAATTTTGAGAGAACATCTCAATATAAAATTGATAGAACCAAACAGTAATGTGAGGTTATACGATTTTAATTTGGTGATAATGCGTCCAAGGGATACACTCGTTCCCATACCGAACACGCCAGTTAAGCCTTGGACGGCTGAGAGTACTGCAGGGGAAGCTCTGTGGGAGGGTAAGTGGTCGCCAAGTAAATATTGCCTCCAAGTTAAGGCTTGGAGGCATGTGTGTATGGCTCGATAGCTCAGTCGGTAGAGCAGAGGACTGAAAATCCTCGTGTCGCTGGTTCGATTCCTGCTCGAGCCACCATAGTGTGGCGCTATAGCCAAGTGGTAAGGCAAAGGTCTGCAACACCTTTATTCCCCAGTTCAAATCTGGGTGGCGCCTCCATTTAAAACCTTTAGGATATTTAAATTCTAAAGGTTTTTTTATTTTTAAGATTTTTTATGAAGATTTATTATAAAAATATAGATTATATATTTTTAGTGCAATTTATTCTATCATTTAGCAATTTAATACTTTCGTCAAGTAACTCTTTTCGTTCAATAAAGTCAATTGCACTTATAGAAAGAGCTTCAATTCCCTTCCATATATTATTTTTACCAAAATCACTAATAGTACATTCCATAAATTCTAAGGAAGGACAGGAAATAGAACTGTCTTCAACAATTGAAATAGATGGATATATGGTTGGTGTTGTATGACTGACATTTCCTATTGAAAGTGGATATAAAACATTTTTATTAGAAGATAAATTTATTAAGCCGCATTCTTTTAAATTATTAGAGAATATTTTACTTACTACTTCATTATTTATTAGCTCCTTACAGGGCAATTCATAAAGTCTTATCTTACAATCTATATCAGCTATTTTTTCTAAACACTTTATATATTCTCTAATATTATTTTCCATAACTTCTCCTAGGGCATAGGTGTTAGATTTAAGTTCAAATTTAATTAGAGCGTTTGAAGGATATTCTCTTGGAGCATTATCACATTTCATAGAAATATGATCTAAATAACAGTGATTGCAACTTTGTTGAACTAGCTGATTAATAAAATGTATAGTATGGAGGCTCATATCTAATGCAGTACTTTTAGCTTTGTCTCCACTAGCATTTTTATTTTTGAAAGATAATTCCAAAGGTATACATGATTGAGAGTCACCACCCATAGAGGTGATATTATCAACGTGAGGAGCAAATATAACAGAAGTGTCCTTAAATACATTTTCATGACTCATAATTATTTCAGAGCCATTTGAGTAATTACCAGGACAGCCCACTACGATTACAGTACCTCCTATTTTATCTATTACATGAGATAATCCAATTGCAGCACCAATACTAATTGCAGCATTAGCATTATTTCCAAAAACATGACCCCGATCATCACCAGTGCTATATTTACATATGTAGCATACTTGAGGGTAACCATTTCCAAATTTTCCATAAAAGGCATTGGTAATATCTAAAAAATTCTCCTCTACTTTAAAGTTATATTTTTTTAGTAGAGATATTAGATAATGTGATGAATTAAATTCTTTAAAGGAGTTTTCTTTAGCATCATATAAAGACTTATTGATATTTAAAATTTCATCTTTGATAGTTGATAAAAAACTGAGTACTTGCTGTTTCACTTAAAAGCCCCCTTATGAATATTTTATATATAATTAGTATAACCAATAGAATTATATTTATAGAGGTAATGATTTGTTGCATATAGTAGAAATACTGAGAATTATAAAGTGAAATATTTTTTTTGGACAAATTTAGAAAAGGCATCAAGCTGAATAATATATAATGTAGGGGGCTATAATTAAAAGAATCTTATTATCGAAAGTTAAGGGGGATAAAATATGAGTAAATGTTGTATAATATGCAGAAAGCCTCTAGAAAGTGGTATAATTCTTTATGGAAAAGGAATTTGCCCAAGTTGTGAACAAAGATTATTAGAAACAAGTATAGACACAGATTTTTATGAGTTCTATAAAAATTCTATAAAGAAAAATTTATCTCAACTTGTAATTAGAGGAGTGGATAAGGAGTGTCAAAACTACCAATTGTAGAAGCTTTGCTTAAATATTCTAAAGAAAGCAATTCATATTTCGCGACACCAGGTCACAAAATGGGAAGAGCTTTTTATAATATTAAAGAAGGCAAAGAGATACTAGATAACTTCATCGATTTGGATATAACAGAAGTAGATGGAGTAGATAATCTCCATAATCCAAGTGGAGTAATTCAAGAAGCGCAAGAATATTTAAGTGATTATTATAGCAGTGAAAAATCTTATTTTCTAGTTAATGGAAGTACTTCAGGAAATTTAGCCATGATATTTGCTAGCTTTGATGAAGGTGATAAAATTATTGTAGAGAGAAACTGTCATAGATCAGTATACAATGGAATTATACTTAGAAAACTAAGACCCATTTATATAAAAAATAGGATAAGTGATAAGTTTAATACAAGTTTATCTATAGATGAAGATTATTTATTTAATCTAATTGAAGAGAATAAAGATGCTAAAGGTATAATAATCACTTATCCTAATTACTATGGTATATGCTGTGATTTAAAAAAAATAGTTTTAAAGGCTAAAGAGCACAATATGAAGGTTTTAGTAGATTGTGCTCATGGGGCTCATTTTGGGGTTATAGAGGAATTGCCCGAAAATCCTATGAAGCTAGGTGTAGATATGGCAGTGCAGAGTGCTCATAAAACTTTACCGAGCTTAACTCAAACTGCATATCTTCACATAGGGAATAAAGATTATATAGATAAAGCTAATTTTTATGTTAGTATGTTTTTAAGTACAAGTCCATCATATCTATTTTTAGCAACTATGGATTTCAGTAGATATTTTATGGAGAAATATGGACGGAAATATTACGCTGAGTTATTAGCCTTATGCCAAGAATTTAAACAGAAAATAAATAGGCTAGGAGTATATCATATTATAGGAGAGAAAGATCTGATAGATGAAAATATTTATGATATAGATAAAACTAGATATGTAATTAATCTACCTAAAGGCTTTAGTGGACATAAACTTCTAAGTTATTTAAAGGAGCAAAATATTCAATGTGAAATGAGTGATGAAAGAAATGTAGTGTTGATATTTTCTCCTGGAAATTCTAGAAGCGATTTTGAATTACTATATAAAGCTTTAGAAAAATGTGATATAAATAAATTAAAAGCGAAAATAGTTAAAGCCATAGAATCTAATATACCGAAAATGAAAATGATGCCTTATGAAGTAATAGATAGTAAAAAGGAAAAAGTGAAAATAATTCAGGGAGTTAATGAAATATGTGGACATGCAATAGTTCCTTATCCTCCAGGTATACCGCTAGTTATGCCAGGGGAGTTTATAACTAAAGAAATTATTGATATAATACAATATTATATAGATAGTAATGTAACTCTTTTGGGAGTAGAGGATAATGAACTAACCATACTTAAAGAATAAGATTTGGAGGAAAGACCATGGATAAAGGATTATTAATAGCATTAGAGGGGCCAGATGGGAGTGGAAAAACTACTCAAATGGAGCTTTTAGAAAAATATTTTATGAATAGACAAATAGAAGTCATAAGAACTAGAGAGCCAGGTGGTACTCCAATAAGTGAAAAGATAAGAAATATTATTTTAGATAATAAAAATAGTGAGATGGATGATATGTGTGAAGCATTACTTTATGCAGCATCGAGAGCTCAATTAACTAATGAAGTAATAAAGCCTGCTATAAATAGTGGAAAAGTAGTATTATGTGATAGATTTGTTTATTCTTCTATGGTATATCAGGGTATTGGACGTAATTTGGGTACAGATATCATAAAAGGTATAAATGATGCTGCACTTAGAGGACTAGAAGCTGATTTAGTGTTTATGATACAAATACCTTATGAAAAAGGAATAGAAAGAAAGATGAAGGAAAGGGAATTAGATAGGCTAGAAAATGTAGGATTAAATTTTCATAAAAAAGTTTATGAAGGTTATTCAAATATTAGTAAATTATGTGATAAAATTATATTAATAGATGGTGATAATTCTATTGAAGAAGTTCACAGACAAATCATTTCCCATATTGAAAATAAAATAGGGATATAATAAGAATAGGGAGGGATTGTTATGAAATTAATAATGGCAATAGTACAAGACGATGATGCAATAGACCTAGTTGATGTATTAACGGATAATGGATTTAGAGTTACGAAACTCGCTACTACAGGGGGATTTCTAAAGGCAGGAAATACTACATTAATGATAGGGGTAGAAAAAGAGAAAGTACAGAAAGTGTTAGATAATATAGAGGAAATTTGTAAGGTAAGAAAACAGTTAGTGTCATCACCATCACCAGTTGCAGGTTCAACAGGAGTTTATGTACCCTATCCAGTAGAGGTAAATATAGGTGGAGCTACTGTATTTGTGGTTGATGTAGATAATTTCTTAAGATTCTAATCATTAAAGAGTTATAATATATCAATAAATTATCAATAATGTACAATAAGGGAATCTTATTGTACATTATTTATTATATATAGGAGGAGTTATGAATATTATTGGACATGATAAAGTAAAGAGTGATATATTAAAAGCAATTGAGAATAATAACTTTTCACATGCACATATATTTGCAGGAGAAAAGGGTATAGGAAAAAGTAAATTGGCCAACTTCATAGCTCTAAAACTATTAGGCATTGAAGAATTAAAAAGCCATGTAGATATAATAGAATGGAAATTAGAAAAAGGAAAAAACTCCATAGGTGTAAAAGCAATAAGGAATATCATAGAAGAAGCAAATAAAAAACCCTATGAGGGGGATAAAAAGGTAATAATAATACATAATACTGATAAGATTACATTTCAGGGGCAGAATGCATTTCTAAAAACTATAGAAGAGCCACCAGCAAATGTATATATGCTTTTATTATGTGAGGGATTAGAAGATGTGCTAGATACCATAAAGTCTAGATGTCAGATCCATAAGCTTAAACCTCTAAAAAAAGAAGAAGTGAAAACTATTATTAAACATAAATATCAAGATATTGAAGAGATGAAAATAGAAGCTGCCTGTGAGTTTTCAGAGGGAATTCCAGGAAAAGCAGAGATGTTTATTGAGAGCGAAGATTTTAACATAATAAGAGATAAAATTTTAGAAATATTATTAAATATTAGTAAGGGCTCAGATGAAGAATGGATTGAAAATGAAGATTTTTTTGAATCATATTCTAAACAATGGGAGGAAATAATAAGTTTGTTTATAAATATACTTAGAGATATAATTATATACAAAGAGGTTGGGGAGGAAGAACTAATCATTAATATAGATAAAATAAGAGAAGTCAAAGATTTGGCCAATGTATTTTCAGCAAACAAATTAAATGATATTATAAATATAATAGATGGTACAAGAACAATGTTAAAAAACAATGTTAATTTAGCATTATCCTTTTCTTCAATGCTTTTAAACATACAGGAGGTTTATAATGGTAACAGTTATAGGAGTTAGATTTAAAAAGGCCGGAAAAATATATTATTTTAGTCCTATGGATTTAGATATAAAGAAAGGTGATTTCGTAGTCGTTGAGACTGCAAGAGGAGTAGAGTTTGGTGAGTGTGTTACAGGGAAAAAAAATATTGGAGAAGATGAAATAGTAGCACCGTTAAAAAATGTAATAAGAATAGCTACAGATGAAGATAAGGAAGCTAATGCATTAAACAAAGAAAAAGAAAAAGAAGCATTGAGTGTATGCTTAGAGAAAATAGAGAAACATCAGTTAAATATGAAGCTTATAGATGTAGAGTATACATTTGATAATAATAAGGTTATATTCTATTTTACCGCAGATGGAAGAGTTGATTTTAGAGAGCTAGTAAAAGACTTAGCAGCGGTATTTAGAACTAGGATAGAGTTAAGACAAATTGGTGTAAGAGATGAAGCCAAGATGACGGGTGGATTAGGTCCTTGTGGAAGAAGCCTATGCTGTTCTACATTTTTAGGAGAATTTGCGCCAGTATCAATAAAAATGGCAAAAGAACAAAACTTATCTTTGAATCCAACAAAGATATCAGGAATATGTGGAAGACTTATGTGTTGCTTAAACTATGAACAAGAAACCTATGAAGAGATAAGAAAACGCTTACCTAAAGTGGGATCAATAGTAGATACACCTTATGGAAAAGGAGAAGTAGTATCTAATAGTGTGGTGAAAGAGAGTGTTAAAGTTAAAGTAAAAATTAAAGATGGAGAAGATGATATTAAAGTTGTAAAGATAGAGGAGACAACATTGATTTCAGGAAGTTATGAAGACATTATAAGTGATGTAGATATTAAAGAATTAGAGAATCATATTGAGGATGCAGATTTAATTAAAGAGTTATTTAAAGAAATTTAGGAGGGGAAAATGAAGACGGTAATTAAGGTTTGTGACATGATAACTTCTAAAGATGTTAATAACATAAGGAGTGCAATTTCTAATAATGAGGGAGTTATCGCTTGTGGAATACATCCTGAAAAAAAAGAGGTAGAAATAGTATTTGATGATTATTTTATAACTATCGAAGATTTAATAACTTCTATTGAAGATGTTGGATATACTGTTATATAGCAATAACTATATATTAAACAAATAATTAAGGTAAGACTGCAGTAATATGCAGTCTTATATATATTTATATAAGAATAAATTAAGTATTTTGGAAATAATTCAATAATATATGTATAAATTTCATAAAAATGTTAAGTATTAAGATGTAAATATTAACAAAGAGGTGTTTTTATGAAATTAAAAAAACAAATAGCTATTATTGTTACATGTGCAGTGGTGCTTACAGGAATATTTTTTACTATAAGTTATATTGGTGGTAATAATGAAACATCTAACTCTAAAAATAGTAACATAACTACTGAACAAAATAAAGATAATGGCAATGAGACTACAAAGAATAGTGATAATTTGAAACAAGATTCTAATTCGAAACAAACTTCAAATGATAAAGAAATCAAGTTTTCAAAAGAGGATGTAAAAGAAGGATACTATGTAATAAAGAAAGATGACACTTTATATAGTATAGCTAGAGCTTATATGCCAAACCATGATACAAAGGATGTTGTAAAAAGTATTTTAGATAACAATTCTATGACAGAAAAAGACCCTATAGTAGAAGGTAAAAAATTAGTAATACCTTATGAAATAGCTTTAGAGGAAATAGCAGTTAATAATAGTAAAATTGGTCATGATGAACATACAAAATATACTATTAAAGCTGGAGATACACTATATAAAATAGCCAAAGAAAATTTACCTAAAACAGACTTAACTGAAGCTATAAAAGAATTAAAAGCTCATAATAATATTACTGATGAAAATTCAATAAAGGCATCAGACGTTATTTGTATTCCAATTAAATAGTAGTAAAAAATATAACCTTATAATGAATGTTTATTATAAGGTTATATTTTCAATATATTTATTGGACTAATTTCGGCATATATGAAATCATTATCCAAAGTTAATAGATATCCTATATCATGTTGCTCACATACCGCTAAATGAGTAGAGTCATTTATAGATAACAAGCTATTGGACATAATTTCTTTAGTTTTAGTCATTGAACTCTTTGTAATTTCTACATAATTAAAATTAACTGTTGTTTCCAACTGATTATGCATTTTTACTGCAGTTTTGTAATAGATACTAAGAAGTTCTCTTTTAGACATATTTTTAGAAATATTATCAAAATATTTCTTATATGGAATTTCTCTAAGTCTATCAATTTTTTTTTCCCTTATAATTTTTTTATCATATTTATTAAAGGAATTTAAAATTTCTCTTATTTTAGTTTCAGTATTAAATGGTTTTGATTTTAATACCTTATGCTGCATATCCAACATAAAAATTTTGTACATAATTTGATTAAGCACTTCGGCCGAAATTATATTGGTGATTAATAGTTCACATTTATTAGTTATTAATTTTTTAAATATTTCAATACATTCACTGTGTTTTATATCATCGTCGTAAACTAAGCTCAACAAAAAAGAAGCATCGAGAAGGATTCGTGTGCTATCATCAAATTTTATTGAAGAAAAAGGATATAGTATTATTTTCATAAATGCTCCTTTCTAGTAACAATATATTTAATTTTATTATTAAAACTGAATACTTATTACAGATTTTAAATAAAGTGTGAAACACTTTATTTTAGGTAAAGATGCCGTAGGTATAGGTAAATACTCACTGCGTTCGTGGTAAGGCGTCACTTTGTGACAGGTAAGAAGCAACCGAAGGTTGCAGGGAAGGTGGAAAATCAGCAAAGCTAATTTTATATTTTAAAGCGACAAAGTCGCAATATAACTGCTTTTGCATATGCAAAAGCTACCTTTACCTGTGAGCTTTGCGAACTCCTTACCTGTGTAAAAGGCACTCCTTCCCTGCGAACAAAGTGAGCCTCTTACCTGCAACCTACGGTTGCCCTTACCTAAATAAATTACTTCACATTTCACTAAAAAAATATATTTATAAGTATAGGTGCTACTATTACAGTAACTATACCTGCTATACCGATAGATACACTACTCATAGCGCCTTCTAGCTCACCTAATTCAATTGCCTTTGTTGTTCCTAGAGCATGAGCGCTAGTGCCAATAGAGACACCAATAGATACTTTATTTTTGATTTTAAAAAGTTTTAAAATAGCAGGACTTAATACAGCACCAAGTACTCCTGTAATAATTATTGCAGCTACAGTTATTGATGGAATTCCAGATATATTATTAGAAAGTTCTATTCCAATAGGTGTAGTTACAGATTTAGGTATAAGTGATAATATTAATGTTTCATCTAAATTTAAACATTTACCAAGTAATATTATGCAAATTATGCCTGAAATACATCCTACTATGATACCTAGTATTATAGGCAATGCATGAGATTTTAAATGTTCAATTTTTTTATATAAAGGAATAGCTAAAACCACAGTGGCTGGAGTCAAGAAGAATCCAATAATATTTCCACCATTATTGTAGTTATCGAGGGGAATATTGAAACCTAATAATAAGAACACAATTATAGATATAGATATAAGTAAAGGATTAAGAAAAGAAATTTTAGTTTTTTTGTTTATATATACTCCTAAAATGTAAGCTAATAAAGATAAAAGTATACCAAATATAGGAGATTGTAATAGTTTGTCCATTTTTCACCTCATGTTTATTATTTATCTTTTTTTGATAGGATTTTAATTGATAGTTCTATAGTTAAAGCTGTAGTTATCAATACTACTAAAGTAGAGATAACTATAATAAATATTATTTTAAAGGTATTTCCTTTTAGGAGACTGAAAGCTGAGATAATGCCAACCCCTGCTGGTAAAAAGAAAAAAGCTAAATTATCCAGAAAGAAATTTGATACCAGTTCAATTTGTTCTAATCTAATTATTTTAGTTAGTAAAAGTGCTAATAAAAATAGCATTCCAATTACACTTCCAGGCAAAGATAGAGAAAAAACTTTACTTATAAATTCTCCTATGAAGGTAATTATCAAAATTAGGGCGAATTCTTTAAATATTTTCATAAAAATTGTTATTCCTTTCGTTTTGTTTAAAACATAAAAATCAATGTAAGAAATTAATACTTAAGATGTATATGAAAATTATAAATAGAATATTTTTTATATACTATATGTATTATATTTAACAAAACAGTCAATTTTTACATATATAGGTATTTATTAATGAGTATAACATACATATTATAAATCTAAAAAAATATTTTGAAAAGGTAATATATAGGTGAATATTTATAAGATATGTTGACAATAATATTAATGATAAATTAAATCAATAATATAAACCCTTAAATGCAATGTGTTTCATAGCAATGTATTTTACTAAGATTAAGGAAATGATTATAGCCACACATTGCTTTCCCCCCATAAAAAAATGAACATCTTTCTAAGATGTTCATTTTTTTACTTAATAAAGGTATGGGTTTAATATATAATGTATTATGTAGTTTTATTTTAGTGAACTTAGAAGCTATGATAAGAAAGGAAGGCATCATGAGTATATTAAGAGATGATGAAACATTAGACAATTTACAATTAAAAGGGATACATATAATTCAGAAAAAGGATGGTTTTAGATTTGGGGTTGATGCAGTATTATTAGCCAACTTTGCTAGAGTAAAAAACAATAGTATAGTAATTGATTTATGCAGTGGGACAGGTATAGTACCATTTATAATAGCAGGAAAGAGCAATGCAAAAAGTATAATGGGAATAGAAATACAAGAAGAATTTGTAGATATGGCTAACAGAACAGCTAAATATAATAACTTAAAAGATAAAGTAAGTTTTAAACATGAGGATCTAAAAAATACTCTCGCCCTAAAAAAGCTAGAAAGAGCTGATGTAGTAACAGTAAATCCCCCATATAAGCTATGTAATTCAGGAATAGTGAATAGAGACGATAAAAATGCAATAGCTAGGCATGAAATATGTTGTAATCTAGAAGACGTTATAATAGCAGCTAGAATAGTGCTAAAGGATAATGGAAAATTATTCATGGTTCATAGACCAGAAAGAATTGTAGATATATTAACTTTGATGAGAAAATATAAAATAGAACCTAAAAGAATAAGATTTATACATCCAAAGCCAGGAAAATCACCAAACATAGTTTTAGTTGAAGGACAAAGAGATGGAGGAGCATTCCTAAAAATAGAGGATCCTCTATATATACATTTAGATGATGAAAGTTATTCGAAAGAACTCAGAGAAATATATGACTCTAAAGAATTAATACTATAAAAAAATGTGAAGCATTTTATTTTAGGTAAATGTGCCGTAGGTATGGGTAAATACTCACTGCGTTCGTGGTAAGACGTCACTTTGTGACAGGTAAGAAGCAACCGAAGGTTGCAAGAAAGGCGGAAAATCAGCAAAGATGATTTTATATATTAAAGTGACAAAGTCGCAATATAACTGCTTTTGCCTATGAAAAAGCTACCTTCACCTGTGAGCGAAGCGAACGCCTTACCTGTGCCAAAGGCACTCCTTACCTGCAACCTACGGTTGCCCTTACCTATATAAATTACTTCGCATTTTATTTAAAAGGAGATGAATACAAATGAGTGGAAAATTATATATAGTACCTACACCTATAGGGAACTTAAAAGATATAACTTTAAGAGCTTTAGAAGTATTAAAGGAAGTAGATTTGATAGGATGTGAAGATACCAGGCAAAGTTTAAAATTACTTAATCATTTTGGTATTAAAAAGTCTCTTGTAAGTTATCATAAGCATAATGAGAATGGAAGAAGTAATGATATAGTAAAATCACTTATTGAAGGGAAGAAAGTTGCAATAATAAGTGATGCTGGGACTCCAGGAGTATCAGATCCGGGAGCAATTATTATTAAAAAATGTATTGAAGAAAATATAGAAATAGAGGTATTACCAGGAGCTACAGCGTTTACTACGGCATTAGTGTATTCGGGATTAGATACAGATAAATTCACCTTCATGGGTTTTTTGCCAAGAGACAATAAGAGTAGAAGAGAAGTGTGTGAAAGCCTAATTAATAGAGAGGAAACTATAATATTATATGAGGCTCCTCACAGAATATTGGCAACTTTAGAATTTTTATTAAATACTTTTGGGAATAGAAAGGTAGCTATTTGTAGAGAACTAACTAAATTATATGAAGACATAATAAGAAATAATTTAGATGAATGTATTAAACACTTTAATGAAAACTCTCCAAGAGGAGAATTTGTTATTGTTATGGAAGGAAAAAATCCAGAGGAAATATTAACAGAAAAAAGAAGTCAATGGGAACATATGACTATAGAAGAGCATATAAAATTTCATATAAAAAATGGAATTAGTAAAAAGGAATCTATAAAAGTAGTGGCAAAAGAAAGAAATATGCCTAAATCAGATGTTTATAAATACTCGTTAGATATATAAAAATTAATTAATAACATAATAATAATAAATTTATATAATAACATTAAAAGAATTAATATGAAAAGATAGAATAAACTACAAAAGATAAAAGGAATTATATGGGTAATTATAGAATATATATAGATAAATTGGAAAAAATTCTCAAAAATGAATTTTTAATCTTTAAAATTTCATCAAAAACCTTGAGATTAGAAATAATATGATGTTATAATTGTATTTGTAATTAAACTTAAGAGGGGGAGGGATTTTCTTGAATAAAAAATCGATATCGTTAGCTTTAGCTTTAACACTTGCAACAACAGGTATTGGAACAACAGTTTTTGCAGATCCATATTCGAATAAACAAGAATATGAAAAAAAGCTTCAGGAGAGCAAAAATAGCTATAAGAGTGCTCAGGAAAAAGTTGACGAAATTGAAGCTGCTATACAAAAAGTTAATGCTGAAATGATGGACATCCATATAGATATAGAAGACACAAATAAAAAAATTCAAGATACTCAAAATAAAATAAAGCAAAGTGAAAAAAAAGTACAAGACACTCAAAACTCTATAGTAGAGGAAGAAGGCTTATTCAATAAAAGAATGAGAGCTATGTATATGAATGGTATGGATAGTTATATTGAAATTCTTTTAGATTCAAATGGATTTTCAGATTTTATTTCTAGACTAGATAATGTTACTAGAATTATAAGTTATGACAAGGAAGTTATGACAAGCCTAACTGACAAGAAGATAGCGTTACAACAAGAAAAAACTGATCTAGAAGGTCAAAACAACAATCTAGAGGCACTTCAACAAGGGAATGAACAAAAGCTAGCAAAGCTTGAAGAGAAGAAGGTTGAACATGACAAAGCTATAGCTGTAGCTAAAGATAATATAGGTGTATTTGAAGCTGCAATGAAAGAAAATGAAGCGCAGTTAAAACAAACTATGGATCAAATAAATTCTATGCAAAGCTCAAATAATAACAAACCTGACAAACCTAGCAGACCTAATAGAGGTGATGAGGATGAGGGTGAGGATAGTACTACTCCAACAGTACCATCGAATGTATCAGGAGTTGCTATAGTTCAATATGCAAAAGAATTTTTAGGCGTTCCATATCAATGGGGCGGTAATGGACCAAATACCTTCGATTGTTCAGGATTTACTAGATATGTGTACAAGGCTGTTGGTATAGGAATATCAAGAACAGCTAATTCACAAATGGGTTCTGGAACTTATGTTCCTAGAAATCAGCTTCAGCCAGGAGATTTAGTGTTTTTTGGAAGTGGTGGTTATGCTACTCACGTTGGAATATACGTTGGGAATAACAGTTATATTCATGCACCACAAGATAATGAAGTTGTTAAAATATCTCCACTTACTAGAGGCGACTACCTAACGGCAAAGAGACATGTAGATTAATATTGTTATTTATAATAAAACCAGTAGAGTATTCGCTGGTTTTATTCTTATTAATAATAAAATTTCTAAATATATATTTATTCAATTAACGTATCTATACTATATATACGTTAAAAAGATAAAATCGCCACTACAATATGGCGATTTTATCTAGAACTTTTTTAAAAATTATTCAGTTCTTAAAGAATTTAAACATTCTTTACAAATGTTTTTAGCTTTATAATTAACTACGTCACGAGCATCTCCACAGAATATGCATGCTGGTTCATATTTTTTTAATATTATCTGATCACCATCCACATATATTTCTAAAGCGTCTTTCTCACCGATATTTAAAGTTCTTCTTAACTCTACAGGAATAACTATCCTTCCTAATTCGTCGACTTTTCTTACTACACCAGTTGATTTCATTTTAAAATTCCCCCTTGTGATAACTATGATTTTAATATTTTTAAAGTATTTAGTAAATAATATAAAAAAGATTTACTATTTATTCATATTTACTATTTAATTACATATTATACATATAATATAATACATATTAAAACAAATGTCAATAAGTTTTGTAGAAAATATACAGTTTTTTACACTAAAAGCTATAACTCTTTAATTTATTCATAGTAAAATGAAAACCATGATAGATTTAATAAAACTATATATATTTATAAGTTATAATTCTATGGTAAAAAAATAAATAAAACCTAATAATTAACTATTTTAACACAAAAAGTGGTTTTAGCAAATATTTTTTTCGGTAAATTAGACATTAAATCAACAAAAATCAACAAAAAACAAAGATAAAACAGCACATTACTCCAAGAAATTTCATAATATTATAATTTTTTATTTATGTATAAATGTGGATAATGTTGATAACTTTTTATAACACATTATAAAGTGAATAAGTGTAAGGTATTTAGGAGATTTTTATTATTAAAATAATCAACAAGTTATGTTAATAACTATATTTAAAAGGCAAGTATAAATGTGTATAATGTTAATAACTTTTAGATTAAGCAAATAAATAAAAATTAAAATAAAAAATTTTCAATAATATTTAATTATTGAAAATATTTTAATAGTAAATCAATCTATTATATCTTATAATATGAAATATAAAATAAATTATACAAAGAGAGGGTTAAATATGGAAAAAGACAATAGGAATAATAATGTTGATAATATATTAAATAGAGTAAGTGAAATAGTAAATGAAATTTCTGGGAAAAGTATAATAGCATATGATGAGCTTCCGCAATATGATTTGTTTTTATCCCAAGTTAAAGACTATTTAAATGATAAATTTGAACATGATAATTTTACTAATAATATACTTCAAAATTATATAAAAAGTGAAGTGTTATCAAAACCAGAGGATGGTAAGAAGAGAGGATATACTAAATTACATTTAGCACAACTAGCACTTCTTGGATATATGAGACCAATACTTACTACCGATGAGATTAAAAAAATCTTTAGATTGGCATTTAATGATATTAACAATAGAGCAGATGACATATTATCATGGGAAGATACTTACAAATTATTTTGTCATTTACAAAAACAAAGTTTAACTATGAATTTTATAGATAGTGAAACTTTTAAAGATGAAAGTATCTTAAAATATTTTAATAGTTATGAGTTTAATGATGAAGAGCAAGAAAGAATAGTAATTTTCTTAGTAGTTATGAGTTTAGTAGCTCATGCTAGTAGTATTAAAAAATTAGCAACTACTATTGTGAAAGAGTTTGGTGATAAATACAACTAAACATTATAATTAATAAAGGATAAAAACAAGCTCCTTATGAAAGAATAAAAATATAAATTTTTATGAGGAGATGAGGTTATGAAGCAATATTATTTAGAGCAAATAAGAAAAATGGATAATAACATAGAAATTAATATTTTGCTTATGATAAAGAAGAGATTTAAAGATAGTGAAGAAAGAACTACATATGTTTTAGGAGATAGCACTTCAGATATAAAAGTAAGTACAACTTCAATAAAAGCTTTAAATTTAAATATAGGAGATGTAATATTAGTTCCTATTAATCATAACTTTATAATCAACTTTGATAAATTAATTATAGAAGAAGATTATGAACTTGAAGATTTTTTGCCTTCAGTAAAAAAAGACATAAATTATATTATGGAAGAATTAGAATCTTTGACAGTAGAGGAATTTACTACAATAGAGGCACAAAGTCTAAATGATTACTTTTTTAAAGATGAAAAATTTCTGAATGAGTTTAAAATTGCCATAGGGGGACTTAGCCAACATCACAATTACATAGGAGGTCTAGCAGAGCACACATTAAATGTAACATATTTAGCAAAAGTACTTGCATATAGATATAATTGTAGATATAAAGACATAGCCATTTTGGCTGCTAAACTACATGATATAGGGAAAATATATGAATATTCTGTGGATGGACCTTTTTCAACATCTATGATTGGAGAAATGGAAGGTCATATAGTTATTGGAATAACTATGATAGAAGAAGCGTTTAAGAAAAATCCAGAAATTTATAGTGAAAGTTTTAAAAATCGGCTTAAAGGATGCATAGTTCAGCATCATGGACGTGTAGAATATGGATCACCAAAACCACCAAATACTGAAGAGGCATTCATAGTTCATTATGCAGACTATGTAGATGCTACTATGAATAAAGTATCCCAGATAAAAGATGCTACATTAAAGGATACATGGTCGGAATATAATAAAAAAATAGGAACAAGATTACTTGTTTAAATGAGTGTAGATAAAATCTGTAAATATAAAATTTACAGTATAGATTTAAAAAGAAAATAACCTAAAAAGATAATAGATGATATAAGTAAAAGGTTCTAGGAATTAAATCCCAGAACCTTTTGTTAACTACATGTACTTTCTCCTATAGCAGCTGACACAACCTTAAAGGTTTCTCCAAATAGAGTTTTTTTATAAGCGATAGAACACTCTTCAAAAATATACTCCTCATCTTTATCTACTATAAAGGTTAAACCTTCTATATTTTCCACTAAATCATTTTCATTTTGCTCATCCAGAGCAACACTTAAAGTAGGGCCACCTCAGCCAAAACCAGCAATAGCGAGCCTAACAGCAGGTTTGTTTTCCTCAGTTAATTTTTTCAACAAAACATTTTTGGTTTGTTCATCAAAAGTTATTTTCATAATAGAATAGCCTCCTTTAGATTAATTTATGTTTTAGTTATAAAACATAAGAATTTTTATAACTATATTACATCATTATATTAAAATATATAGAAATAGTGATATAAATCCTATTAATATTTTACGGCTATTTTCAATCAAATTCAACAGGTTTAAATAATTAAATTATTTTAATTTATATTGACAGCTAATAAAAAAGAGAGTAAACTTATAACAATGAAAATTTAATAGTATATCCTTTTAAAAGTGATACTGAGATATCACTAAAGGAAGATGAAAGTTAGATAATTATATTATGCTTATAATTAAATATAATTATTATATATTATCTAAATTAGCAAATAGTTGTGAATGCAACGCCTTCCTTTAAATGGAAGGCGTTTTTTATTTAGTTACCTTTAAATTATCCCAGAGAGGTTAAAAAGGAGATGTTTGTAATGTTAAAAGGAAGAAATTTAATAGAACCTATGGATTTTACATTAGAAGAGTTAGACGAAATATTTAATTTAGCAGATAAGATTGTCGAAGAACCGAAAAATTTTGCTCATGCATGCTATGGAAATCTATTGGCTACACTTTTTTATGAGCCAAGCACAAGAACAAGATTTAGTTTTGAAGCTGCAATGTTGAGACTTGGAGGACAAATAATAGGGTTTTCAGAGCCAAATTCTAGTTCAACAGCAAAAGGGGAAAGTATTGCAGATACAATTAGAACAGTTGCATGCTATGCGGATATAGCTGTTATGCGACATCCAAAAGAAGGAGCACCACAAATAGCTGCTCAATATAGTGAAATTCCTGTAATAAATGCTGGAGATGGTGGTCATCAACACCCAACTCAGACATTAACAGATTTATTGACCATAAGAAAAACTAAAGGAAGATTAGATAATTTAACTATAGGGTGCTGTGGTGACTTAAAGTTCGGTAGGACTGTTCACTCATTAATAAAAGCCTTATCAAGATATAATAACAATAAATTCATATTAATATCTCCACAAGAATTAGAAATCCCAGAGTATATAAAAAAGGAAGTATTGCAAAAGAAAAATATAGAATTTAAACAGGTAAGAACTATGGAAGAAGCTATGGAAGAGATAGATATTCTATATATGACAAGAGTACAAAGAGAAAGATTTTTTAATGAAGAAGATTATATAAAACTTAAAGATACCTATATATTAGATAATTTAAAAATGAAATTAGCTAAGAAGGATATGATAGTTCTTCATCCATTACCAAGGGTAAATGAAATTGATTATGAAGTAGATAATGATAGTAGAGCAATTTATTTTAAACAAGCTAAGTATGGAATGTATGTAAGAATGGCATTAATACTTAAACTTTTAGGAATTTACTAATAGGTATATGGAGGTAGAAGTTATGTTAACTATAAATAGTATAAAAAACGGAGTTGTAATAGATCACATAAAGGCAGGAGAAGGAATTAAGATATATAACTTTTTAAACTTAGATAAAGCTGATTTTTCAGTGGCACTTATTATGAATGCTCATAGTGAAAAACTTGGAACAAAAGATATTATTAAAATAGAAAATGTAATAGATATAGATTATCAAATAATAGGGTTGATAGACCCTAATATAACTATAGATGTAATAGAAGATGAGATTATAAAGGAAAAAATTAAGTTACAGTTGCCAGAAAAGGTTATTAATATAATTAAATGCAAAAATCCAAGATGTGTAACATCAGTAGAACCTAATATTAAGCATATTCATTATTTAGTGGATGAAAATACAAGAGAGTATAGATGCCACTATTGTGATGATTTACAAAAGATAAGTTCACTATATTAGAAACTAGAGGTGAGATTATGGATGTTTGTATAAAGAATGGTACTATTGTTGATTGGAGCGGTAATTTTTTAGGTGATATTTATATAAAAGATGGAATTATAAGTGAAGTGGGACTCGATTTAGATAAAGATTGTAAAGTAATAGATGCTCAGGGAAAAATTATAATGCCTGGATTTATTGACTTACATGTTCACTTTAGAGAGCCAGGCCATACTTATAAGGAAGATATAGAAAGTGGATCTAAGGCAGCAGTAAAAGGTGGATATGTTATGGTAAACCTTATGGCAAATACCAATCCAGTATGCAGTACAGTGGAAATAGCTGAATACGTAGAGCAAAGGGCAAAAAAAGTTGGACTTGTAGAGGTTAATCAAGTGATTTCCATAACAAATAACTTTAGTGGGGATGATTTAACTCATTTAGATAACATAGAAAAAGGAAAAGTAAAGGTTATATCTGAAGATGGAAAAGATGTTATGCATAGTAATGTAATGTTAAATGCTATGTGTAAAGCAAAAGAAAAGGATATAACAGTTATGTGTCATTGTGAAAATCACAATCTTTCTAATATAGATATGAGATTGTCAGAAAACACCATGACCTGGAGAAATATCACCTTAGCACAACATGCTGGATGTAAAGTGCACTTTTCACATGTAAGCACTAAAGAATCTATGGAATATATAATAAAAGCAAAACAAAAAGGAAATAAAGTTACTTGTGAAGTAGCACCTCATCACTTAGCATTAACTAATGATGTAAAGTATAGGGTTAATCCACCTTTAAGAGAAAAAGAAGATATAGATTACTTAATTAAAGCTATTAAAGATGGATTTGTTGACAGTATAGCTACAGACCATGCACCACATAGTGAAGAGGACAAGAAAAATGGAGCACCAGGAATATCAGGAATAGAAACGGCATTTTCTGTATGTTATACAAAGCTTGTAAAAGAAGGACATATAGATTTATGTAAATTAAGTGAAATTATGAGTAAAAGACCAAGTAATATTTTGGGGGTAAAAAAAGGTACTATAGATATAGGATATGATGGGGATTTAGTTATAATAGATTTAGATTGCGAATATGAAATAAACTCTCATAATTTTATATCTAAAGGGAAAAATACTCCATTCAATGGAGAGATGGTATTTGGAAAAATATTAACCACAATAAAGGGTGGAAAAGTTGTATTTGAAAATAATTAGGCTGGGAGATAAATAAATGATTATAGATAGATTATATAAAATTATAGAAGAAAAAGGGCATGTATGTTTAGGATTAGATACAGACATTGAATATATACCTAAAACTTTCTTTGAAAAGTTTAATAATATAGAGGAAGCTATATTTAATTTTAATAAAGAAATAATAGATGCAACTTTAGATTGTGTTGCATGTTATAAGCCACAGATAGCTTATTATGAAGCTTATGGTATAGAAGGAATGAAGGCATATGCTAGAACAGTTCAATATATAAGAGAAAAAGGAGCAATATCCATAGGGGATATTAAAAGAGGAGATATTTCAAAAACAGCAGAAATGTACGCCAAGGCTCACTTTGGTGGAGAGTTCGAAGTTGACTTTGTAACTTTAAATCCTTATATGGGATTAGATAGTATAGAACCATATTTACCTTATGTACAGGATAAAGAGAAGGGTATATTTGTATTAGTAAGGACTTCGAATATGGGAAGTAAAGATATCCAATATATAGATAGCGCTGCTAATAAAAAAATTTTTAATATAGTTGGAGAAAAAATAAATAAACTTGGAAAGAAATTTATTGGAGAATGTGGATATAGCTCAATAGGAGGAGTTGTAGGTTGCACACATGTAGACGAAGGAATACAAATCAGAAATGCATTAGATTCCACATTCTTATTAATACCTGGCTATGGTGCACAAGGAGGAAAAGCAGAGGACGTAGCACTTTATTTAAAAGATGGAAATGGTGGAGTAGTAAACTCCTCAAGAGGTATTATGTTAGCATATAAAGGTAAAGAAGATGGTGAGAAAAATTTTGCAAAATATGCAAGAGAAGAAGCTATAAGAATGAAGAATGAAATATTAAATGCAATAAAAGGGTTAAATAAAGAAATTTAACTAAAAGATACTATTATGTATTTTGCTTAAAAGGAGTATTTATGAATAACAATTATAGATATATAATATCGAATGTTGAAGAGAATATAGAGATTTCAAAAGGGATTTTTAAGTTAAGTATAAAAGGTAGCTTTAAAGGAAAGCCAGGACAGTTTTATATGATTAGAAGTTGGGATAAAGAACCAATATTATGGAGACCTATAAGTATACATAATATAAAAGAGGATTCCATAGAGTTTTTATACCAGCTAGTTGGTCAAGGAACAGAGCTTTTAAGTAAGTTATCTAATGGAGATGAATTAAAACTTATTGGACCATTAGGAAATGGCTTTAATATAGAAGGATTAGGTGGTAAGAAAGTTGCTTTAGTCACTGGAGGAATTGGGATTGCTCCCATGAAATACTTAGCAGATGAATTGAAAGATTCAATAGTTCATGTATATTCAGGGTTTAGAAATGAAGTTTATGGCATAGATGAATTGGAGATAAATTCCCAGGAAATATGTATTGCTACAGAGGATGGAAGTAAAGGATACAAAGGTTATATAATAGATTTATTACGCCCTGAGAGCTATGATGTGGTACTTTGTTGCGGTCCTGAGGTAATGATGTATAAGATAGTAAAAATGTGCAAGGAAGCAGGAGTAAAGGTATATATATCTGAAGAAAAGAAAATGGCCTGTGGAATTGGTGCTTGTCTAGTTTGTACATGTAAAACTATTCATGGAAATAAAAGAACCTGTAAAGATGGACCAGTATTTGGTGGAGATGATTTCGATTTAAAGGAGTTAATATGTTAGAGATAAATATATGTGGAAAAGAATTTAAAAATCCTATCATAACAGCATCAGGGACCTTTGGTTTCGGAGAAGAATATAATGCCTTGTATGATGTATCAGAGTTAGGAGGAATATGTACAAAAGGGTTAACATTGGATAGCAGAGCTGGGAATTATGGAGTTAGAATGGTTGAGACCACAGCGGGAATGCTTAATAGTGTAGGATTGCAGAACCCAGGAGTAGATAATTTCATAGAAAATGAACTTCCTAAAATGAAAGAATTCAATACTAACATAATAGCTAATGTAGGTGGAGCTACTATTGATGAATATATAAGAATAATAGAGAGATTAAATAATGAAGATATAGATTTAATTGAGCTTAATATATCCTGTCCTAATGTAAAACAGGGAGGAATGGCACTAGGTATAAAATCGCAGATAGCTTATGAGGCTGTGAGAGAAGTAAAGACTGCTTGTAATAAGCCTTTAATAGTTAAACTATCACCAAATGCAGAAAATATAGTAGACATGGCTTTAAGTTGTATAAAAGGAGGAGCAGATGCTCTATCAATGGTTAATACATTTAAGGGAATGGCCATAGACTATAAAAAGAGAAAAGCAATTTTTGACAATGTATATGCTGGATTTTCAGGACCTGCTATAAAGCCAATAGCTTTAAGAATGGTTCATGAAGTATGCAAAGAGAGTACAGTGCCTGTTATTGGACTCGGAGGAATAACAACTTGGCAAGATGCTGTAGAGTTTATAATGGCAGGATCAGCAGCAGTACAGATTGGAACAGCAAATTTTATGAATCCAACAGCAGCTGTGGATATAATAGAGGGAATTAAGAAGTTTATGATAAATGAAGGAATTAAAAATTTAGATGAAATAAGAGGAATTATATAGGAGGAAAAATATGATAAATCAGACTAAGGTTATAGATATACTAAAACAATGTGATGCATTAATGGAAGGACATTTTCTATTATCATCTGGAAGACACAGCAATAGATATTGTCAATGCGCAAAATTATTACAACATCCTAGTGAAGCGGAAAAAGTACTATCCATAGTCACAGAACAAATAAAGAATTTAAATATAGATTTATTAGTAGGACCAGCTATGGGTGGTGTAATAGTATCCTATGAGTTAGCAAGGCAGCTCGGGAAACCAGGAATATTCACTGAAAGAAAAGATGGAGTTATGACTTTAAGCAGAGGATTTGAAGTAAAACCAGGTCAGAGGATATTAATTACAGAAGATGTAATAACTACTGGCAAATCAACATTAGAGGTAGTGAAGGTGTTGAAGGAATTAGGGGCAGAAATATTAGGTGTTTGCTGTATAGTTGATAGAAGAGTAGAAAATTATGCACTAGATTTACCAGTATATGCTGCATGTAAATTAGAAATAGAGAGCTTTGATAAAGAAGAATGTCCATTATGTAAGGAGAATATACCTTATATCAAGCCTGGTAGTAGAAATATAAAATAATTATAGAAGTTGTACAAGTAGCTATTAAAGATTAATTTACTACAAAACTTCACTTAATAGGACTATTAATAAAACTATGTATAAACTGCATAAAAATTTTTTATGCAGTTTATCTTTATATTTATTCAAATAAATGTAAGGGAACAGCTGAAAGTATGAAATAATTAGGCATATAATCCTTAAAATAGTAAATTATTATGCATTAAATTCAGAATATGATGAAAATACGAAATATTGACATAAATTATCCCTAGATATACTATGAAAACAAAGGGATTAACAATTCAAAAAGTGAAAGGGGTGTAATTGAAAATTATGAGAATAGTGTTAGCGTTAGGTGGAAATGCATTACAAGCTGATCCTAAAAATAAAACAGCTGAGGCACAATTACAAACTTGTAAAGAAACTGCAGTATCAATTGTTGATTTGATAGAGGAAGGGCATACTGTTTCCATAGTTCATGGAAATGGTCCACAGGTTGGACAAATAGTTGCTACCGTTGAAGATGCCATAAAACAAAATGAAACAAATGTATTATTCCCATTTGATGTATGTGGATCTTTTTCACAGGGGTATATAGGGTATCATCTTCAAAATGCTATAGCAACTGAATTAAGCAAAAGAGGAATAAGCAAACCAGTTGCAACTGTAGTTACTCAAGTGGTAGTAGATAAAGAGGATAGTGGATTCCAAAATCCAACTAAGCCAATTGGATCTTTCTATACTAAAGAAATGGCAGAAAAATTAGAGAGTGAACAAGGCTATATAATGAAAGAAGATGCAGGAAGAGGCTATAGAAGAGTAGTAGCATCTCCTAAGCCAATAGATGTAATAGAAAAAGATATAATAAAGGATCTGGTTAATTTAGGAAATGTAATAATCTCTTGTGGTGGTGGCGGAATACCAGTTATAAGAGAAGACGGAGATGTAAAAGGCGTTGCAGCAGTGATAGATAAGGATTTTGCAGCAGAAAAACTTGCTGAGATACTTGATGCAGATTGCCTGTTAATTTTAACAGCTGTAGATAGAGTTTGTGTAAATTTTAATAAACCAAATCAAAAGGCTTTAGATGTAATTAATCTTGAAGAAATTGATAGATATATTGCAGAAGGTCAATTCGCACCAGGAAGCATGTTACCAAAAGTTGAGGCTTGCAAAAAATTTGTAATGCACAATAAAGATAGGATGGCAATGATAGCTTCACTTTCAAAATCGAAAGAAGCTCTTAAAGGACTATCTGGTACTAAAATAATATATTAATAATACTAAGTAAATATTAGATAGAGTAAAAAGTAGAAAGGAGTAGGACTATGAATAATTCTAAGATACATGTTTACTCTGAAATAGGTAAGTTAAAAACTGTACTTCTACACAGACCAGGTCATGAAATAGAAAATCTTATTCCAGAATATTTGGATAGATTATTGTTTGATGATATTCCATATCTTAAAGTAGCAAGAGAGGAACATGATGGGTTTGCTAACTTACTTAGAGGTGAAGGGGTAGAGGTCTTATATCTAGAAAAATTAGCTGCAGAAGCTATTAAAGAAAGTAATGTAAAGGATTTATTTTTAAATGAGGTAATAAAAGAAAGTGGAATCGCTGAAGCAAGTATAGCAAAAGAGGCAAAAAACTTCTTATTGACTAAGCCTGATAAAGAAATGATAGATACCATAATGGCAGGAGTAAGAAAAAAAGACCTCTGTATGGTGGAAAATGTTAGTGATTATCCATTTGTATTAGATCCTATGCCTAATCTATATTTTACAAGAGATCCTTTTGCATGTATAGGCAAAGGTATTTCTTTAAATTCAATGAAAAGACCTACTAGGAGAAGGGAAACTATCTTTGGGAAATATATATTTAAATATCATCCTAATTATAAAAATTCAGATATACCTCTATGGTATGACAGAGATCTTGGTACCAATATAGAGGGTGGAGATGAGCTTATATTATCCAAGGAAACTATTGCTGTTGGTTATAGTGAAAGAACGGATAAGGAATCAGTGTTTACTCTTGCTAAAAACATATTTAGTAGGGATGAAAATTTTAAAACAGTACTTATCTTTGATATACCAAAAATCAGAGCATTTATGCATTTAGACACAGTATTTACCATGATAGATTATGATAAATTTACCATACATCCAGCCATAGAAGCTACTTTAAAAGTTATAGCTTTAAGCCGTGGGGAAAGTGGAGAAATAGTAGCTAAGGAAGAAGAGGGTACCTTAGAGAAAATATTATCCATGCACCTAAATAAAGATATTTCTTTAATAAGATGTGGTGGTGGAGATAGGATAATTTCAGGAAGAGAGCAGTGGAATGACGGCTCTAATACATTAGCTATATCTCCAGGTAAAGTTATAACTTATGAAAGAAACTATGTAACAAATGAATTGTTAGATAAAAATAATATAGATGTGCTTCAAATGCCTTCAAGTGAACTTTCAAGAGGCCGTGGAGGTCCAAGATGTATGTCAATGCCATTTGTTAGAGAAGATTTATAACTTACTATAAAAATTTAATTTACAATAAATCAGGGGGGTAATTTCATGTTTAATTTAAGAAACAGACATTTTTTAACATTAATGGATTTTTCACCAAAAGAAATAAATTATTTCTTAGAGCTTTCTCAAGATTTAAAAAAAGCTAAATATACTGGGACAGAACAACAAAAATTAGTAGGAAAAAATATAGCATTAATATTTGAAAAAGATTCTACTAGAACAAGATGTGCATTTGAGGTTGCAGCACATGACCAAGGTGCTCATGTTACATATCTTGGACCAACAGGAAGCCAGATGGGTAAAAAAGAATCAATAGCAGATACAGCTAGAGTTTTAGGAAGAATGTATGATGGAATAGAATATAGAGGTTACGGACAAGAGGTTGTGGAAGAACTTGCTAGATATTCTGGAGTTCCAGTTTGGAATGGATTAACAACAGAAGATCATCCAACTCAAATTTTAGCAGATTTCTTAACAATAAAAGAGCATTTCTCAAAACCATTAAATCAAATAGTTTTTGTATATGCTGGAGACGGTAGAAATAACATGGCTAATGCTCTAATGATAGGAGCAGCTAAAATGGGTATGGACTTTAGAATAGTTTCTCCGAAAAGCTTATTCCCAGAAGCAGAACTTGTAGCTAAATGTGAAGCTATAGCTAAAGAAACAGGTGCAAAAATCATGTTAAGTGATAATGTGGCAGAAGGTGTTAAAGACGCTGATGTAATCTATACAGATGTATGGGTATCTATGGGCGAACCAGACGAAGTTTGGGCAGAAAGAATTGAACTTTTAAGACCATATCAAGTTAATAGTGAAATGATGTCATTAACAGGAAATAAAAATACTAAATTTATGCATTGTTTACCTGCATTCCATGATGTTAAAACTAAAGTAGGTAAAGACATATTTGAGAAATATGGACTAAATGGAATGGAAGTAACTGATGATGTATTTGAGAGTGAAGCTTCAATAGTATTTGATGAGGCTGAGAATAGAATGCATACAATTAAAGCTGTAATGGTAGCTACATTAGGTAACTAAGGCATAGGCGTCTATTAAAAGGCTATAGGAGATATGTTCTTAGAGTATTGGAAACTGACTAGATTACAAGGAAAGTTAACAGATATCTATAAACGAATATAAGTATGAGGCTTTGTTTTAATATAGTGTTGATAATGGATCACATATTATTACTCACAAACCATTTAAAACAAAGCCAATTATAAAAACTAATTAGTTTTAATATCCTATTAAAATTAATTAGTTTTTTTATTAAATTTATTCTAAGTTTAAAAGCTTGTGTACAGTATGAAAATTCTATCATAAATATCAACATAGTTTAATATTATATAGTATCAATTACATCAAGTGTGAGGAGAGTTTATATGATTAAGGATATGCCAGTTTTTATTTATGATAAAGATGGACTTAAAGTGAGAGTAGTTAAAACATCAAAAATTTACTTTAGGAAAAGACAAGTTTATGGATATATATTCCATATTGAAAAAGCCGAAAGAGTAACTACCATAACGGAATTTGATTTAGAGAATAAGGAAGGAAAGTACTATATCAAAAGAGATGTATTTAAAGACTGTGTTGAATAAGTATATAAAAATGGTACAATATAAATAAAATGTAAAGCATTTTATTTAGTGAATTGCGATCTATGGTCGCAGAGAAGCATGCCACGGGTATAGTGAATTGGCTTCGCCAGTGAATTGCGTCTTTAGCGCAGAGGGTTGACTTCGTCAGAAAGAAAGATTTTGCCTAAGCAAAACCTATCTGTGAACAAAGTGAACACTTCTCTGCACATTAAGTGCAATTCACTAAATAAATTACTTCGTAATTTATTTAAAGGAGGATTAAAAATGAATAAAAGAACTATTGGATTAATTTTGAGCAGTTTGATTATTGTTTCTTTTTTTACTGGATGTTCAAATAAATTAAATGAAGAGAATGCTAGATTGAATGAAGAAGTAAGACTAGTTAATGAACAAAAGGCGCAATTAGAGAAACAAGTTAATGAATTAACAGTACAAACTCAAGCACTTAATGAAAAGCTAAAAACTGCTGAAGAGAAAAGTGGTAGTGTAGTAGATAAAAATAAAACTAGCGATACTACATTCAATATATACACTGCTGATATAGATGATTATAGTAAAAAAATAGCTTCAGATGTATATATTCAAAATGATTTAGAATTAAAAGAAAAACTTAATGCTATAGCAAAAGAGTTATCTAAATCCTGTTTTCAAGGTCTTCCCATAGAGGTTTTAGAGGTTAAAAATATAGATGGAAAGAGTGTTGCGGTGATTAACTTAAAGGAATCTAAAGAGAATGAGGGAATTACCAATAGAAGCAAATTAAAGGGTCATACATGGGTAAATAATCAATTTCAAGGTTCTGCAGGAGGAAATATTACTTCAATATCATTAATAGAGACTCTTCTTCAGAAGGAATATGGCGGAAAGTGGATAGATGGTGTTCAATTTCTATATAACAATGAGGCTATAAAGGATTTTGAACATGTACCTGACTTAGGTAAAATAAATTATAGAAAATAATTTTTATAAAAAGCTGATTCTTTATAAAAAGAAACAGCTTTTTATTTATATAAATTTAAAGAGGTTATTTTAGTGAGCCTTGGGGAAAATATGTTTAATGGGATGAGAGAATAAATAACTAAAGATTAGGAGGTGACTTAATGTTATGAAGAGGAGATATAATTCATTATTAAGTGTAATAATTTTAATTATTATTGTGGCAATAGGTTTAACAGGATGTAGTAAGGGCAATAGCAATAAAGATTTGGGTTTTTCTTTATCCGGAATACAAGAAGGTAATGAACCGACAAAAGAAGAAAGAGCAAGAACTATAGAGTTAAGTAACAAAATAATAAGTGAAGTAAAACAATTAAGTGAAGTAAAGGAGAGCTCTGCATTTATAAATGAAAGATCAGTTCTTATTGGAGTAAGATTGATGGAAGAATCAAAAGAAATAAGTCCAAATTTATATAAGCAGATAGAGGAAAAAGTGAAGGTAATATATCCAGAAGTCATAGATATAGCTATAACTAGTAAAAAAGAATCCTACGAAATTATAGAGGACCTCCTAGATAATTTTATTGATGTAAAAAAATTTGAAGAGTTAAAAAAAGATTTAAGGGAGATTATTGGAATTTAGATTAAATAAAAGACGCTATAGCGTCTTTTATTTAAGAAGACATATACTCTGAGATGAAATACCTTCTTCGTTACCAGTAAAGCCAAGGCCTTCCTCAGTGGTAGCCTTAATATTGATTTGAGATATATCTATATTAAGAGCACTACTTATGTTTTCTCTCATAAGATAGATATGTGGGGCCATCTTTGGTTTTTGGGCAATTATCGTTGCATCGATATTTTCTATTACATAATTATTTTCTTTTAATAATTCTCCAACATGCTTAAGTAATAAAATACTAGAAATACCTTGATAGTTACCATCAGTATCAGGAAAATGTTTTCCTATATCCCCAAGAGCAGCTGCCCCTAATAAACTATCCATTATAGCATGAGTTAGTACATCAGCATCAGAATGTCCTAAAAGTCCCTTTTTATGAGGGATTTTTATACCACCAATAATTAAATCTCTATTTTCAACAAGTCTATGAACGTCATATCCCATACCTATTCTCATATAAATCATCCTTTCTTATTATTAAGTAAAATATTATAGTAGATTTTTTAGTTTAAATAATACCCATAATCTGTGGATAGTAGGCTATATTAAGTCTTAGATAAATATAATTATACGACTTAAAACAAAATATTTACAATATAAGACAATGGGTATAAATAAAATATAAATGAATGCGCTAATTAATACAACACATTCATGTTACTATTTTAGAGTTTTCAACAATTTATCCACAAAATTGTGGATAATGTGAAAAAGTAAAAAATAATTTTCAATAATTTGGATATTTTTAGTGCTGTTTTATATCTGAAACTAACAAAATACCTAAAAAATATATATCAACATAAGATTTAACAAGTTATCAACAAGCAAATTGTGGACAATGTTGATAAATAATAGTTTTTAATCCATTTAATGTAATAAAAATAGAGTAACATAATTTTATTCATGACTTATTCACATAGAGTGTGAGTATTATATAAATTTGTAAAATTTACAACTGTCATGGAGAATAAGTAATCTATTATTAAAATAAAACTTGAGTTATATTAAACTTTAATAAACAATTCAAGGTATGTAAGGCAAAATATTTGTAAATAGGTGCAACTCATAAATAATTATTACTAACTAACAAGTTATCAACATTAGGATTGTGGATAATGTTGATAACTTATAGATGAACTATATAGATGCATCTTCAGTTCCAATAGAATATGAAATTAATGTATTTAATTCATCTAATTCTTTTTGTGTAAGATATCTCCATTTTCCAATGGGAAGATTTCCTAAGGATACGTTCATAATACGAATTCGCCTTAAGCTAGTTACAGAGTAACCTAGATATTCACACATTCTTCTTATCTGTCTATTTAGACCTTGAGTAAGAAGAATATTAAATGTACATCTACCTATTTTATTTACTGTACATTTCTTAGTAATAGTGCCTAAAACAGGAACACCATTACTCATTGATTGAATAAACTCTCTTGTTATAGGCTTATCAACTGATACTATATATTCCTTTTCATGATTATTACCAGCTCTTAACACCTTATTAACTATATCTCCATCATTAGTTAAAAAAATAAGTCCTTCAGATGGTTTATCAAGTCTTCCAATAGGAAATAACCTTTCAGAATGACCAACAAAATCAACAATATTTCCTTTAACTTTTAATTCAGTTGTGCAAGTAATTCCAACAGGTTTATTAAGTGCTATATATATTTTATTGCTTTTGGGTTTAATTACTGTACCATTGACCCATACAACGTCAGTAGAAGAAACTTTACTTCCAATAAGAGCCTTTTCATTATTTATTTTTACTAAGCCATTTTCTATAAATTTATCAGCCTCTCTTCTAGAACATAAACCACTTTCACTAATATACTTATTTAGTCTTACTAAATTTTTATCATTATTGTTATTATCCAAAACATCATCTCCATTATAGTTTCAAAAATTGAATTACTTACATATATGTACAAATGTTAAAATAATACTGTATAATAAGATAAACACCTACATAGGCAATAAAGATTATACAGATTAGAAGCATGTAAATTTATTTGAAAAATGTTACTGCTGTTAGTAGCATTGCTATATATTAATATATAGTATAAACAAATACAATTCAATTTAATATTTAAGGGAAGGGGATTAGGATAAGAATGTTTAAAAAAAGAAAGCGAATTATAAGCTTATTGTTGGTATTTATGGTTTTCACATTAATAACTCCAATTGGCGATTTAAATGTACAAGCTGTAACAAAAGTGTTAGATTTGAACCATGAGCTAGAGGCAGATATTAATAAGGTATGGAAAATAAAGTTAAGTAGTGAATTAGATGAAAAAACAGCAAGTGAAATACAGAAGCATGTGGTAGTTGCATACACTTATAGTGGAGTAGCTGTTTCAGATGTAAGTATTAGCTATGATAAAGCAAGTAAAAGTATTATTATCAATCCACCTAAGGAGGGATATAGATACGGGTCTACATTTACTATAACAGTAAAGGATACATTAACTAATAAAGATGGAAAAGCTATAGAGCAACCAGTAGTAAAGGAATTCTCTACACCTGTTAAGCCTGGCAGTGAGGTTAATACAACATTAGGTAAAATCACGTATTATAATCTAGATTATACCTTAGATGATTTTATAGACAAGCAAATGAATATAAATTCTTATATAGTAAGGCCATATTATGGAGGATATGCAGAAAAGAATGATATAAAAGTATATATGGATCCAGATAGAATTAAAGTTAGTGATTATAGCATATATCAATTTTTAAAACTTAATTACATTGAAGGGATAACTGCAGAGAACTTAAATAATGCATTTTCAACAAATGGAATTTTAGCACATACAGGAGAAAATTTTATGGAAGCTGCTAAAGTTTACAATATAAATCCGGCATATTTAGTTGCACATGCCATACATGAAACAGGAAATGGAACATCAGAACTTGCAAAAGGAGTAGATTTTAAAGCTCCTGATGGTACTTTAGTTAAAGTTTACAATTTCTTCGGCATAGGTGCTCATGATGTAGATCCTATAAACTTAGGAGCTAAAAGGGCATATGAAGAAGGATGGTTTACTCCTAAGGATGCAATTATGGGAGGAGCTAAATTTATAGGAAATTCATATATAAATAACAGTTTGCAACAAAATACTCTTTATGAAATGAAATGGAATGTTCACAACTTTAATAATCCATCGCATCAATATGCTACAGATATAGCATGGTCATATAAACAGGTGGAATATATAAAGAATATATTAGCTGGATGTCCTAATGCACAATTGGAGTTTGAAATACCATTATACAAATAGGCTTTTATTTTATGAAGTTCTAATTAATCTAATTTTATATTTAGGCTTTGTTTTAAATGATTGTTGATTTTAGAACTATATATTATTACAACATATATATAAACTATTATTTAATTTTAATTTTAGTTTTCATATGTCATTTTAGGATGAATTTTTGTATAATTAAGAAAAACGAGAAAAATTTATGCAAAAGAACAAGAAAATATTCTAATTATATTTTAGGGGGACATATGAAAAAAATAATAACAAAAATAGTATTAGCATCAGTATTAGTAATAGGTTTATTTGGGATAGTAACTCCATTCAGTGAAAAAAGTGTACAAGCATCTGCTAGTTTTTTAGATTTAGAGCATAATATCAATACAGATGTAAATAAGATTTGGAGAGTAAAGCTAAATCAAGCAGTTGATAGTAAAATGGCTAATAAAATATGGGAATATGTGGTGGTTACAGATGGTAATGGTGTTGCTGTTAATGGAGTATCTATTAGTTATGATAAGCCTAATAATACAGTTGTAATTAATCCACCAAAAGATGGATATGCGTATAATAAAACCTATACTATAACAGTAAAGCATTCTCTTGCAAATAGTGAAGGAAAGCTTGTAGAACAGGCGGCAATAAAAGAATTCTCAACACCAATTAAGCCAGGAAGTAGTGTAAATGAATCATTAGGAGAGATAACTTATAATGATTTAAATTATACACTAGATGCATTTGTAGATAAGCAATATGCAAAGAAGCCTCCAATATATCGTTCTTTTGGATATACTGGACAAGCTGAAAAAAATGATATAAAGATGTATATGGATACAGAAAGACTTATGGTGGATGATTATGCTATATATCAATTTATGAAGCTTACCTATATAGAGGGAATAACTGCAGAAAATCTGAACTCTCTATTTGATTCTAAAGGAATATTAGCTGGAAAAGGACAAGACTTTTTAGCTGCTAGTAAATTACATGATGTTAATCCAGCATATCTAGTATCGCATGCTATATTAGAAACTAGCAATGGAAATTCACAGCTGGCAAAAGGAGTAGATTATACTACACCGGATGGAACTATAGTTAAGGTTTATAACTTTTTTGGAATAGGCGCACATGATAATGATCCAATAAACTTAGGGGCGAAGCGAGCTTATGATGAGGGCTGGTTCACTCCAACAGATGCAATAATTGGAGGGGCTAAGTGGATAGCAGAAGGCTATATACACAGCACAAATTCTAGTATAGCTGACCAAGATACGTTGTATGAAATGAAGTGGAATATTCATAATTATACTGATCCATGGCATCAGTATGCTACAGACATAGCTTGGGCATATAAACAAATAAAAAATTTGAAAAGTATATTAGATGCATGCCCTAATGCACAACTAGAATTTGAAATACCTAGATATAAATAAAGGTTGTCCAAATGGACAACCTTTATTTATTCTGATGAAATTTTATTATCATTTCGATTTACAATTACATCATAGTTGTGTTCATCTGCATACTGTGTAAATTTTGTAAAATTAAGAGGTTCCTTCTTTTTTCCTTTAGTAACATAAATGTAAATAGTTCCTCTATCATATGCGCTAAGGGTAGGTATAAGCTTTTGTTTTAGAGCGTTGTCAAACAGAACAATAAGACCATCATTAAGGTTTGTACCTTTAATAGGGGTTGATTGAACTATATCTATGGAATTTATACCTATACCATCTACTTTAACTATTTTATTTCTATTCATATCTATTTTTATATTAGTATTTAACTCTATAACAATAGATGCTCTGGAAGTAAAAAATACTACATTTATTATTATTAAGGCAGTTATACAAATTGAAATAATTATAGATAATAATTTTATAGGCTTTGAATAATCAATAAAGGTTTTCCCAGTGTAAAGCTTACCCTTAACTGGCATAGTAGAATTTCTAGTAACAGTTGCAAATTCCTTATCAGTAGTGACAATATAAACTTTTTCATCATCAAAATTCAGTACTCTTCCACTTTTATCCATATAAACCTTCCCAACTCTAATAAATTTATTATATCTTATAAGTTAATATTAAAAGAAAAATTTATACATTTCAACAATGAATCAACAAAATATAAACAACTACAAAGAAAATAACAGAATAAATTGAATATTTTAATAAATAAGCATATAATCAATATAAAAATTGAAAAATTTTCTAAAATCAACAACCATTTAAAACAAAGCCTAAATTTAAGCAGAACCCTAAGGCTTGGGAATAAAATCAATAAATTGAATATTTTAATATTTGATAGTATAATTAATATAAATTTGAATAAATTGCTAAATATAAAGGGGATAGATATATGAAAAAATTAAGATATGCACTATATTCTGCCATGGTTATTGTGTTTTTTGGAATTTTATTTTTCAATTATAAATATAATGAGAATTTATTTTCACAACCTCCATCAGAAAAATGGAGTAAAGAAGTTACTATTGGGCAATCAGAATCAATAAATAATCCAGTATTGATTAAAGAAAAGGACAGATTGTTAGTAGCCTATGATGGCGAAAAAAAACTACATATTACAGAAACTGATTTAATGGGTAAGGTTATAAAAACAAAAGATTATGATGTGGATGAAGAATTGATAAAAAAAATGGTATTTTTAGAGACTGAGAATGGATATATCTTAGCCTATAACTCAACTAAATCACAGGAAGAGTATGCGGAAGAAATATATTTAGATAAGGCTTTAAATATAGTAGATAAAAAAATAATTAAAGGAGTAAGCTTGATGGCTCAAGCCAATAGCTCATCCTTAGTAAGGAAAGTAAATGATACCATAGAATATATAGAAACCAAAGAAAATAATAGAATAACTATTCCAGAAAATAATATAAAGGAGTTAGTTGTAAGCGAGACTTCTGAAGGAATTCTAGTTTGTTACCTAAATAGTGATAAAGCCTTTAAATTTTTCACCATAAAAAATGGCGTAAGCTCTACACCTCAATTAATAGTTAATATTAAGCAGTCTGATAAGGTTCACTATAGTGGAATATCCTGCTCTAGTGATGGAAAATATGGATATATAGTATTAGAGGAATCAGTTGGAACTGAATTCACTGGAGCAAGAATGTTACAATTTAAATTAGATGGGTCATCACATGATATAAAGCCATTATATGTTGAGGGAGAAAAATATCTAGTGAAAAATGTAGGGGCTTACTCTGAAGAGGGAGCTAAATTTTATTGCACAACTAGTGTTGTCTTTGGAAAGAAATATGAGCAAAGCAACATAATATCTTATATTATAAAAGATGGAGAAGTTAAGAATAAAGAAATAGTAACAAGAGGAAGAGAATTAAGTATGTACCCTTATGGGCAAGAAGACTATTTAACTTATATTCGTTTTGTTGATGCTAATAAATATAATATCAATATCCAATCCACTAATGAGGATTTTAAGTTAGTAAACAATACCCTTAGAAGTAGTGAAAAGAAGATTTCCTTAATATATATGTTTCAGGGACTTGCAAGTAGTTTGGCATATTTATTTATAATGGGACTTCAGTGGATTATGTTTCCATTAGTAATAGCAGGGGGAATAAGCTTTTTTGATTATTCTTTATCAGAGAAGAAGAAGAAGATAGCATTTTTATCATTAGCAGTTATAACTGGTATATATAAAACCTATCAAATTATAAATATGTGCTATGGAAGTAAAGCATATCTATTACCAAGTGCTATTGCAACTGTAGGAGTAGGAATAATAATTTGTATAGCTATATCAATCTTAACTTTTGGATTGGGATATATTATCTACAAAAGAGAGTTAGAGAATGTAATGATAATAAGCTTTTCTATAGCTATAATATTAGATGCAATATTGACGTTAATGGTGTATGTGCCATATATAGTATAATAGTAATAATATGAAGTCTAATTTTAAAACTTTACCAAAACAAAGCCTACTTGTACAGTAGTGAGCTAATATAAAGTATTATTATTACAATCCATATAATATACGCTTATCATTGAGTTTCAATATGAGAGTATATTTAACTAACAAAAAAGAACTAACGAAAATTAACTTCGTTAGTTCTTCATGTTTATCTAGCTTTAGGTATTTTAAGACCATAGGACAGATGAATTGAAAAAAGATTATTAGTAAAATTTATTCTATAAAATTGGTGACAATAATCTAGAAACAGCCTCTTTAATTTTAACTAGAACAGTTCTGCTGTTATACACTTCTTTATTAAGAAGTGTACATTTAGTTAGATCTTCCTCAAAAGCAGTATCAATAGTTTTAGTAGTATTTTCATCATAAATTACTGCATTAACTTCAAAATTCAAACTAAAACTTCTAATATCTAGATTAGCAGTACCTACAGAGCATATTTTACCGTCAACGGATACCATTTTGCTATGAATGAATCCATTATTGTAGGTATAGCATTTGATTCCCGAGTCTATCAATTCCCAAATGTAAGATCTGGATGCCCAGTACACAAAAGGATGGTCTGGCTTACAAGGAATTATAATTTTAACATCAACTCCAGATAGAGCTGCTATTTTTAAAGCAGTTAAAATACTTTCGTCAGGAATAAAATAAGGCGTTTCTATATATATATTATTCTGAGCTTTATTAATAAGTTTTAAATAGGTGTTTCTTATGGAACACCATTGAGAATCAGGGCCACTAGAAATTATTTGAACACCAGTTATATCTACAATATCTCTTGTCGGGAAGTAACGGTCCTCCATAAAAAAGTCCTGCTTACTAGCAAATCTAAAATCTAATAAAAACCTTATTTCTAGAGAATCTATAGCATCACCTTGAATATATAAGTGAATATCACGCCAAAATCCAAATTTTTTAGAGAGACCTAAATATTCATCGCCAATATTTAATCCACCGATAAAGCCGTGTTCACCATCAATAACACATATTTTTCTATGATTTCTATAATTTATTCTCACATTTATATAAGGAACAAAAGGAGGAAAGAAACAATATACTTGACCACCAGCTTTTTTTAAAGTATCAAAAAATTTTTTATTTACTCTTAAGCAACCCATGCCATCATATAGAAGTTTTATCTCTATACCTTCTTTAGCTTTTTCCACTAATAGATTCAAAATTTTATTTCCTAGATCATCATTTTGAAATATATAGTATTGTATATGTATAAATTTCTTTGCATTTTTAATGCACTCTATTAGTTTTGGAAATTTTTCATCACCATTGTTTAGAACTTCAACCTTATTATTTGATGTAAAGATAAAATTATCACTACTTAGGTTTAAATTAATTACATCGTGATATTGTTGGATAAGATCATACTGATTTATAATGTTTTCCTTATTAATAAGGCGTTTTTGCTCATTTACTACATTTAATATAGAGCTTTCTTCTTCTTTCTTTAGGTAAAAAAATTTTTTGCGTCGCATATTTTGACCAAAGAATAAATAAAGTATAAATCCTAATATAGGAATAAATAGCATTACCATAAGCCACATCCAGGTACTCTGTGGATTTCTACGTTCGAAGATAATCAGTATTATGGCAAAGGCAATATTAATCATAAAAATAAAACTAATAATATTGATAAAAATAGTATAACTATCCATAAAAACCTCTCAATGATAAATATTTATATTAAAATAAGGATATTTTAATATAGTAGAAATTATATTCTAACATATATCTATAGTTTAAGTTTTAAATTTATAAATTTCAATGAAGATTTAATAATTTATCAATAGTGTTTGCAAAAAGCAACAAATTATGATATAAACCAAGTGATTAGTACGATTCTGTGGCGTTTAGCTAAAGCTCGGTGACTTTAATTGAAGGAGGATTTGCAAATAATTATGGACAAAATCATAAATAGTAAATTATTAAAAAATAGTGAGGTTAAAAGCTATTTGATGATAATGGTAGGGATATCTATTTTGGCATTGGGGATAAATGTATATTTTTCTCCTCAACAGTTGGTTACAGGTGGAATTTCAGGATTATCAATTGTTGTAGACTATACATTAGGAGTACCTTTATGGGTTACCAATTTAGTGGTAAATCTACCATTGTTTTTAATAGCAATTAAATTAAAAGGAAAGAAGTTTGGTGGTAAGTCTATTTTTTCAGCACTATATTTATCAATAGCATTATGGTATACAGGATTTATACCGCCGGTGCAATCAGATTTGCTAATTGCCAGTGTATTTGGAGGAGGATTTGTAGGTGTTGGTATAGGAATTGTTTTAAGAGCAGGTGCTACAACCGGAGGTACAGATCTATTAGCTATTATTATAAAGCATTTCTTTAATAAAATACCCATGAACATATTAATGCTATGTATAGATTCATGTATTATTTGTTTAGGATTATTCATTTTTGGTGAAGAAAAAGCTATGTATGCATTAATTTCAGTATTTATAATTTCTAAGATAATAAATAGCTTAGTGGACGGAATTAATTATTCGAAAGCTGTACATATAATATCTAATAAATCAGAAGAAATCTCAAAAGTGTTAATGATGGAAATTAATAGAGGAGTTACTGGAATAGATGGTACAGGAATGTATACTGGGGAAAATAAAAAAATATTATTTGTAGTATGTTCAAAGAATGAATTAATAATATTACAAAGGGTAGTAAGAGAAATAGATGATAAGGCATTTATAACCATATCTGATGCCAGAGAAGTTATGGGAAGAGGCTTTACAGAACCACAACAAATATAATAACTAAAGGACTATTATATTTGTAAAAGTTAGAAAATTAAAACATTTAGTGTATATTAAATTTTTTATAATAGGAAAAATAATAAAGGAAATAAAAGAAACTTATCGAAAGTATAGTTATTATTAAATTTTATGGGGGGATTGAAAGTGGAGATCAAGGTTATAAACCATAAGGATTTAGAAACTTATACTAAGTCAAAAGCTATATTCTTATTTGAAAACATTAAGGATATGGTATATTTTGATGAAAAAATAAGAGTTATTTTAAGCTCTTTAAAAGATAATAAAGAGTTTCAAGGTAAAAAAGGAGAAATATATACATTAACATCTATTGAGAATAATGAAGTAACTAAAATTATCTTAGTAGGATTAGGAGAAAAGGAAAAAAATAATTTAGAAAACATTAGGATTAATACAGCTAAATTAATTAAAGAGGTTATAAGGCAGAAGATTAAAGAATTAGATATATGCATAGAGGGCACAAGCTGCTGCAGTAATATTGAAAAGGTAAAAGCTATCACTGAAGCTACAATGATGAGTACATACAATTTTGATAAATACAAAAAAAATAAGAAAGAGACTTACATAGAGAAAATAAGAATTATATTTGGACAAGATCAAGATATAATTGCTTTAGAAGAGGGAATACAGGAAGGAATATTATTAGCAAAGGGTAATTTACTTGCTAGAGAATTAGTAAATGAGCCAGCAAACATATTAACTCCAGAAAACTTAGCTAAGAAAGTAGAAGAGGTAGGAAAATCTTCGGGCTTTGATGTTGAAATATTTGAAACAAAAGAAATAGAGAAGCTAGGAATGGAATCTTTCTTAGCTGTTAGTAAAGGTTCAAATAATTCACCTAGATTAATAGTGATGAGATATTTAGGAGATAAAGATAATAAAGAGGATATACTAGGCCTAGTAGGAAAAGGATTAACATTTGATGCAGGTGGTTATTGCTTAAAAACTGCAGGTGGAATGTGGACTATGAAGTGTGACATGGGAGGAGCTGCTGCTGTAATAGGAGCTATGGCAACTATATCAAGAATGAAATTAAAGAAAAATGTAATAGCAGTAGTTGCAGCTTGTGAAAATTTAATTTCTGGAGATGCTTATAGACCAGGTGATATTATAAACACTATGGCTGGAAAAACCATAGAGATACTGAACACAGATGCTGAAGGAAGATTGACATTAGTAGATGCAATGACATATATAATTAGAAAAGAAAATGCTAAAAAGGTAGTAGACATAGCAACATTAACAGGGGCCGTTGGTGGAGCTATAGGAAATGTAGCTAGTGGGGTTTTGAGTAATAATGATGAGTTTTACTCACAATTAGAAAAAGCTGCTAATAATGTTCATGAAAGAGTTTGGAGGTTCCCAGATTTTGATGAATATAAGGAAATGATAAAAGGAGAATATGCGGATCTTAGAAATTCTACAGCTCCATTAGGTGGAGGTGCAATTACAGCAGGACTATTCGTAGGTGATTTTGTAGAAGATAAACCGTGGATTCATATAGATATAGCCGCTATGGCTTTTAATAGTCAGAGTCCAACAAAAGAGTATTCTTCTAAAGGTGGAACAGGCTTTGGAGCAAGACTTTTATATGAGCTAGCAAAACTTAATTAGTAAGATAATATAGAGACGAGAATATAAAAATAGTAGCAACAAACTTAGTTTGTTGCTACTATTTTTATATTTTACTTGTTATAAATAACAATTTAGTGCACTTATAAGAAGAACTTATTTTATAGAATTCCTTCTTCTTTAAGAACATTTTCTATTTTATTTAATCTTTCAGTAAGTTGTAAAAAGTTCTCCTTAATTACATTTTCTGAAAGCGGATGCAGTTTAAGGTCTTCTTCTAATCTTTCAATAGTAGAAAGTGCTTCATCAATATCTTTTTGAGCTTGCTTTAAATTTTGTTCCTTCATAAAAATCTCCTTTATATTTAAATTTTAGCCTACAATAATATATTTAAAATGTTATCACTGTATATGCGTAAATTCAACTAAGTTTTAAAGGAAATTCAAATATATGATTTTGAAACATAAAGTAACCTTGAAGAGAGGTTAAAAAAGTATTTAGGCTCCTTTAATGGTTAGTAGTATTACAAAAGAAAAGTCGTTTTATTAAAATATTATTTGCAAAGCCAGCATATAAATAGAAGACAATACAAGGTCGCTGTTTAGGAAAATTTGCTGAAATTAAGGGGGATTCTCTATGATAAATGTTGTGTGGTTTTTAATTTTATTTATTGGAATAGTATTTGGAATTGCATCAGGAAATGGAGAAGTATTATCTAAGACAATAGTGTCAACCACATCCTCAACTGTAGACTTAGTAATAGGTTTAGTTGGAATTATGTGCCTGTGGTGTGGAGTTATGAAAATAGCAGAAAAGAGTGGACTTACAGATAAATTAGCTAGAACTTTGAAACCTATCCTAAAGCTAATATTTAAAGAAGCTGGGAGAGATGAAAGAGCACTAGGTGCTATAGTTATGAACCTAACTGCTAATATGTTTGGATTATCTAATGCAGCAACTCCTTTCGGAATAAAAGCAATGGAGGAAATGGATAGATTAAATAAGGACAAGGATGTAGCAAGTAATGATATGGTATTATTTTTAGTCCTTAATGCTGCATGTATACAGTTTGTACCCACCACAGTAATTTCAATAAGAGCAGCATTTAACTCTTCAAATCCAGGTGCAATAATATTACCAGCACTTTGTACTACTACATTAGCATCTATATTAGGGATTATACTTTGTAAGCTCTTACAAAAGCATTTCTAAAGGAGATGGTATTAATTATGGGAAATATATTTCAATATGCAATAAAAGCAATAATTCCACTAATAATTGGAGCTGTTATATTATATGGAATTAAATCAAAGGTGAAGGTGTATGAATGTTTTGTTGAAGGGGCTAAAGAGGGATTAGGGGTATGTGTAAGGATATTTCCATATCTATTAGCCATGTTATTGGCTATAAATTGCTTCAGAGCTTCAGGGGCTATGGATTATTTCATAAGTTTGATAAAACCTATTGTTACAATTTTTGGGATACCACCAGAAATAGTACCATTAATATTTATAAAGCCCTTATCAGGCAGTGGAGCTATTGGAGTATATACAGATATAGTAAAAAATTACGGTGCAGACTCATTTTTAGGTATTTTGTCTTCAATTGTCATGGGTTCAACAGAGACTATATTTTATACTCTGACTGTTTATTTTGGAGCGGTAGGAATAAAAAAAATTAGACATAGCTTATGGGTAGCATTAATAGTAGATTTATGTGCAGTATTAATAGCAGTAAACTTAACAGTGATAATATTTAAATAGGAAAGTGTGCTTTAGCACACTTCCTTACAATTTATAATCACCAATCTCGAAGTAAACTCTTCTTCTTGTACATATATAGCAATAGAAGTCCATCTATTGTCCATTGAACTACACAAATTATCCAAAATACAGTTATAGATGATTTTAATATGTATATAAAGTAGAATACTAGAGGGAGTCTGACAAACCATGAGGTTATGAAAGCTATAGTAAATGGAGTTTTAGTATCTCCGTGTCCTTTAAATATACCACTAGTAATCATTGATAAACCAATCATAGGTTGTTCTAAAGCAGCTATCATTAGACAATAAGAACCAAGCTTTATAACCTCTGTATCTTTGCTATTAATAAATAAACTTATAAGTTGAGAAGGAAAAAGTAAAAATAAGATAGAAAATATGCTCATAACTCCAATACCTAGTATTGTAGAAGTTCTACCATATTCTTTAGCTTTTTTATAATTCTTTTCTCCAACTTTATTTCCAACTAAACTTGTAGCAGCTACAGCAAATCCCCATCCAGGCATAAAAGATATATTCTCTAAAGTTAAAGTGATTTGATTAGCAGCAAAAGCTATAGTACCTAAGTGCATAATCATCATACTTGTAAAAAGCCTAGCCAGGCTATAAGCAGCTTCTTGCATACCAGCAGGAATTGAAAGAGTAAGGAGTTTTTTTATTCTCTTAAGATTAAATTTGGACATATACTTAAATTTGATCTTAATAACGGATTTTTTACATGTATAAATATAGGCATAGATAAAACCGCCTATATTGGCTAAGGTAGTGGCAATAGCAGCTCCCTCTACACCAAGCTCAGGAAATCCTAGGTATCCAAAGATTAATATAATGTCTAAGGAAAGATTAATAACTAGCATTACAAATGAAACTATCATAGGAGTTTTAGTATTTCCATAAGAACGCTGAATAGCAGCTAACATACTAGTTAACATATTAAAAGGTAGTCCTATACATATTATGTTTATGTATGTAGTACCAAGGCCTATAATACTTGAACTGGCACCAGCTAACACTAATAACTTTTTACTGAATATGAATATAAATAATGTAGTTATTATACTTATTAATCCACCAATTGAAAATCCAATAGTAGCATATTCATTAGCGGCATCTAGTTCTTTAGCTCCATATTTTCTTGCTACAATTGAAGTTATGCCGATAGAAACACTTTGAGCAATAAGAATATTAGTAAAGGTATAAATAATTTCACAGGAAATACCTACAGCACTAACGGTCACGTCACCACCATATTGACCTATAAGCATAGTGTCAGTAGTCCATATCATAGTGTATAAAAGCATTTCAAGTACAGCGGGTAGTGACAATCTAAGGACATCTTTAATTGTATCCTTTTTAAGTCCCATCTTTTCTCTTACGAATTCCATAAAAGACCTCCATTTTACATATAATAATAATTATACAATATAGTTGAAACTAAGTCATATGTTTTAGTGAAAGACAACCGAAGGCTATTTTTCACTATTGACATATATTATTTTTAACATTATGATTAAATTAATATTGAATAATTAATGCTATGAAGAGAAGAGTACTGAAATGAGTTTTCGAAAGAGAGCTGGATAAGGTGAAAACCAGCGAAAATTAACTTCAGGAACATGGCCTCTGAGCAGATTTTCTGAAAGCTACTGCTTAGGGAAATAGGGATAGTCACCCATAAAAGACAGAGTAATGTGAAACTTATATTTAAAATTGGTATGAAGTTACTTAATAAGGTGTTTACTGTAAGGTAAATGCAAAATAGAGTGGTACCACGTGTATAATACGTCTCTATATGGATAAATATTCATATAGAGACTTTTTTATATTTAAATGTAAGTATGGAAATTCTAAGAGAGTTTTATCATTTACTAGGGAGCAAAGCGCACACTTATCTACAACCGAAAGTTGCAATTCACTAATTAATACATAATTAGTGAGAATTTATCATTGGAATAGAGGAGGAAAAACAATGAGTAAAAAACCATTTTATATTACTACACCAATATATTATCCATCTGCAAACCTACATATAGGAAATACATATACAACAGTAGCAGCAGATGCATTAGCTAGATTTAAGAGATTTACAGGACATGATGTAATGTTCTTAACAGGAACTGATGAACATGGTCAAAAGCTTCAAAGAATAGCAGAAGAAAAAGGTGTTACACCTATAGAGTATATAGATGAAATTGTTGCTGGGATAAAGGATCTTTGGAGTATGATGGATATAAGTTATGATAAATTCATTAGAACTACAGAGGATTATCATAAAAATGCAGTTCAAAAAATATTTAAACAACTATATGACCAAGGAGATATATATAAGAGCTCCTATGAAGGATGGTATTGTACTCCATGTGAATCTTTCTGGACAGAAACTCAAGCCGTGGATGGAAAATGTCCTGACTGTGGAAGGCCAGTAGAAAAAGCAAAGGAAGAAGCTTATTTCTTTAAAATGTCTAAATATGCAGACAGACTTTTAGAGCATATTGAAACTCATCCAGAATTTATTCAACCAGAGTCAAGAAAAAATGAGATGGTTAATAATTTCTTAAAACCTGGACTTCAGGATTTATGTGTATCAAGAACATCCTTTAATTGGGGAGTACCTGTAGAGTTTGACCCAGGTCATGTAATTTATGTTTGGATAGATGCACTATCAAACTATATTACGGCTCTAGGGTATAATAGTGAAGATACAGAGCTTTATAAGAAATATTGGCCGGCAGATGTGCATCTAATAGGAAAGGATATCTTAAGATTTCATACTATTTATTGGCCAATAATGTTAATGGCATTAGGAGTAGAACTTCCAAAACAAGTATTTGGTCATGGATGGCTTTTAGTTGATGGAGGAAAGATGTCTAAATCTAAAGGTAATGTAGTTGACCCAGTGATACTTGTAAATCACTTTGGAGTAGATGCGGTAAGATATTATTTATTGCATGAAATACCTTTTGGTTCAGATGGATTATTCAATAATGAGATATTCATAAAGAAAACTAACTCAGATTTAGCTAACGACCTAGGAAATCTAGTTTCAAGAACAGTTACTATGGTTGAGAAATACTTTGATGGAGTTATACCTGCACCAGAGGTTAAAGAAGCAGTGGATGATGAATTAATATCATTAGCTCTTGTTACACCTAAAAAAGTAAACGAAGAAATTGAAAAACTTAAAATATGTGATGCATTAGATCATGTTTGGGCATTAATAAGAAGAACCAATAAATATATAGATGAAACTACACCTTGGATTCTAGGTAAAGATGAAAGTAAGAAGGGAAGACTTGCCACAGTTCTATATAATCTTTGTGAGAGCTTAAGAATAATATCTTCACTAGTTACTCCATTCCTACCAACTACAGGAGAGAAAATAAATGCTCAATTAAGAGCAGAAAACACTACTTGGGAGAGCTTAGTGAGCTTTGATGGAACAAAACCAGGAACTAAAGTAAATAAAGGTGGAGTTATTTTCCCAAGAATAGATGTGGAAGCTAAAATAAAAGAGCTTGAAGAATTAGTAGAAGCTCAAAGAAAAGCTAACGAGAAAAAAGAAATTACTCCTATTAAAGAAGAAATAACTATAGATGATTTTGAGAAAATTGATCTAAGAGTAGTTAAAGTGCTAGAATGTGAGCCAGTTAAAAAAGCTAATAAACTTTTAAAATTTAAAGTTGATTTAGGTGGAGAGGTTCGTCAAATAATTTCAGGAATAGCAATGCACTACAAACCAGAAGAGTTAGTAGGGAAAAATGTCGTTATAGTGGCTAATTTAAAGCCAGTAACACTAAGAGGAGAAATATCACAAGGTATGATTCTCTCAGCAGCTACTGATGATGACTCAAAGCTTTGTGTTGTAAATCCAGGAGATATTGATTCAGGAAGTATTGTTAGATAAAATCTAATTCAATTCATTCATGTAAGTTACAATAAACTTAGGCGTTGTATAATAGTGGTCAGAGAAATTCTTCTCTGACCACTATCTTCTTTTAAAATATATCTAAGCCTGATGTTTTAATTGTGAATTTATGTACTAAAAGTAAATTTATTTGAACAATTATTTATACTAGAAGGAATCTTATTAGGAAAAATAGAATGTATAAAATATAGATATTTTAAGATATATAAGCTTATTAGAAGGATAAACTTATTACAATGAAATACTTTTAAAATTTTTATAGGATAAAGGAGGGAATTTTATGTCAAAAGATTTTTATACTGCCATGGAACAGCGTAGAAGTATCTATGGAATTTGTAAAGAAGCAACTATTTCAAATGAAAGAATCAATGAACTTGTTAAGCATGCGGTGAAGCATGCACCATCAGCATTTAACAGTCAAAGTGGAAGGGCTGTGGTTCTATTAGGCGAAAACCATAATAAATTATGGGATATAGTAATGGATACATTAAGAAAAATAGTTCCAGATAATAAATTTGGGGCTACTGAGGAAAAAATCAACTCTTTCCGTGATGGATATGGAACAGTTCTATTTTTTGATGATACTAGTGTAACTGGATACTATGGAGATAAGTTCCCACTGTATAAAGAGAATTTCACTATTTGGGCTCAACATTCAAGTGGAATGTTACAATATGCTGTATGGAATTTGTTAGAGATAGAAGGAATGGGAGCATCTTTACAGCACTATAATCCTGTTATAGATGATGAGGTAAAGAAGCAATGGAATATACCACAGGAGTGGCAACTAATTTCACAAATGCCATTTGGAAAACCAACAGCAGGTGCTGGTGAAAAACAATTTCTACCTATAGAAGACAGGATTAAAATATTTGAATAAATATAAATAAAGGGCTTCGCAATAATATATAGCTCTAAAATCAATAATCGTTTAAAACAAAGTTTAAATAAAGAATAATAGCCTGACTAGATTAATATGGTTAGGTTATTGTTTTATGAATTAAAGATCTAAATAGATATTCTAAATAGGAGTGAAGTTAAGCATTACTATTTACTATAGCAAATATATATGTAAAATGTTGAAGAAATATTTTAGTAAGAGTATAATAAGGAATGTAGTTATGGCTCCTTGGTCAAGAGGTTAAGACACCACCCTCTCACGGTGGTAACAGGGGTTCGATTCCCCTAGGAGTCACCATCAAATTAAAACAGAAAATCATATGTGAAGTTTAAATTCACATATGATTTTTTTATATATAAGTTGTAGTTAAGTTTCTACATTATACAAATAGGCTTAAATATAAAATTAGATTAATTAGAACTTCATATTATTCCTGTTCAACCGTTTCGAAACCTTGATTTACTAAGTCTCTATTCAAGTAAAAAGCTAAAAGACAACAACTCGCTTCACTCGAACAAGTTGTCTTTCTTAACGCTTTTTACTTTCATAGAAACTAAGTAAATCTAAGATTCCTGCAAATGGTATTCACGGGAATAATATGAAGTTCAATTTAAATAGTTTATAAAATAAAAGCCTATTTACATTATGTAGTTTCATTATTGAAATCTATATATCGTAAACTGGAGCATTCATTCAAATCCTCATAAGGTTTATATATAAATACATTTTTATGTTTATACAAATAAATCTATAAATTCTAAAGTTTAGTATCTATGATTTATGAGACTTTTACCTTCTTTAAAAACATGTATCCACTAAAGGTAAATATTAATATGCCTAAAACGAAAGTATAAGTATATGAAAGTGAAAAATTAAAGTTTATATAGGTTAGAATATAAAAAATAAAGTTATTAACAAAGTGTGCAAAAATACATAACACTAAAGAATTAGTTTTATAATATATAATACCAAAAAATAAACCGAAAATACCAGCATTGACAAATTGATGAATATTTCCATGGATTAATCCAAATATGATTGCAGATATTATAATTGCTTTCTTATAATTATATCTGTTTAAAAAACCTTCAAGTAAAATACCTCTATACAATAATTCTTCAAATATAGGAGCTAATATACATATATTAATAAAAGTCAGCATTGGGTGCTTGTACAAGCTAACAAAGAATTCTTCTCTATGCTTACTTTGAGGTATAAGGTCTAATAATAAGCCTAAAGATGTATCAAACCATAAATAATAACCTATGACTATAAATATAATTGAGATAAATAGTGGATAATTAAGTTTATGTATGTATTTTATTTTAAAAGTAGGATGGTCACTTCTAATATACCTTAAAATTATCCATATCATAAATAAGTTACTCAGTATTTTTCCAATTAGCACTAAAATATTTTCAATTACAAAATTACTTTGAGAAGTTGCTATTAAATAAGTAGGAGCATATAAAAGTAGATATGCAATGTCTCCAAATATAACATATAATACACCTTTACCTAAGCTTAGTTTAAAATGATTATCTATTAAATTATTTTTCATAATCAACCTTCCTTTATTGCTACATAGCTAAATTCCTAAAAATAATAGCATTTCAAGTATTCAAGCTTATACTTTTGTTTAAGCAACTTTATTGGTCCTCTTAAGAATTTTAAACTTTTTACAACATACAATTTTAGCACTTTTAACATTTTTTAAAAAAATATATCCACTAAATATAAATATTAGCAATCCTAAAATAAGTATATAAGGTGATGGAGTTAAAGTGTAATTAAGTAATTCAAATGGAATATATACCCAAAGATTATTAAAAAAATGAGCCGAAATACATAACATTAAAGAATTACTTTTATAATATATAATACCGAAAAATAATCCCATAATAGCAGCATTAACAAATTGGTGAATATTACCATGAATTATTCCGAAAATAACAGATGATATTAATATTGATTTCATAGGGCTATATTTATTTAAAAACCCTTCTAATAATATACCTCTATAGAGTATTTCTTCAAATATAGGGGCTAATACACATATGGAAACAAATCCTACAATAGGTATACTAAGGAGATTATCAAAGGCTTCTTCTATAGTTTTATTAATAGGTATATTATCTAGTAATATGGCTAAAGAATTACTAAAAAATAAACGATATCATATCATTAAAAATAGAATTGCAAAAACCAATGAGTAATTGAATTTACTTATATATTTTATGTTGAACTGTGGATAATCACTTCTTATATATCTTAAAATCAACCATACCATAAAAATATTGCCTAAAACTTCGCCAGAACATAAAAAGATGGATTTTATTATTATATTACTTTGAAAATATCCTATTAAATAAAAAGGAGCATAGATTAATGAGTATGATATACGACTTAAAATAAGAAGCCATATAGTCTTGCCTAAACTTAGTTTAAAATCATCTTCTATTAATTTGTTTTCCATGATGCACCTTCCTTTACGAATATAAATATTAATTCAACCATTGTTGTACATCTCCTTTTATTTACTAAATCCAAAATTGCAAATAGCTACTTGATATTACAAATTATAACATAAAAAATCTTTATTTTAGAGTGTAAGAATATTGGGTATATTAATAGATAATGCTATTGAGGCGTCAATTTTAACAGAAGACAAAAAGCCTAATATAATAGTAATAAAGAGTGAAGAATATATTTTATTAAATATAGAAATTGAAAACAACTTATTTAGACAAGAGTTAGTAATATATAACCAAGAGCATAAAGCAGTATAAAAATTAAAATTTTTATACTGCTTTTAATAAATATAGAAAGTATTATATTTAACCCTAAAATAATTCAGGTTTTCTATTTTTAAAGTACACAGGTTTTATCCCACATTTATCACATAAATAAAATGCTTTATCAAAATTTGTATAAATAGCAGAAGCACCGTGGGCATCGGAGCCTATAGTAATATGTTTTCCTCCAAGCTCTCTGTATCTAGTATATATATCTATTAAATTTTTAAAGGCTATGTCGTTAGTAAGTCGTCTTGTATTTAATTCTAATACTATATCTCTATCTAGACAGTGCTTTATAACTTCATCTATATGGTCAGAAAATTCTGTGTAGTACATCTCCTTATCTTCAAAGGGGTTATATCTACATATGAAGTCTATATGACCTAATGTGTTTATATAGGGGTGAGCTTTTACAGAATCAATTATTTCCGTAAAATATTCCTCATACACAAATCTTTTTCCCTTATTTTCATAGGTTTTTTGATCATATAAGTCACTGTTGCTTATAGTATGTTGAGAACCTATAATTTGATCAAAGGAATTGTTAATTATAATCTCTTGATTTTTATCAGCATAATTACAGTCAAGGCCTAATTCAATACCAAGAAGAAGGTTATCTCCTCTATATTTATTATATTCTTTAAAAAATTCATCAGTATCAAATACAAAGCCGATCTCTGGAGGACAGTTTAAATCCATATGGTCAGTAATAACTAATCCTATACCATATTCTTTAGCTTTTTTAAGACCATCTTCTATTGGCATATTGCAGTCTGTAGAAAATTTAGTATGTAAATGACAATCAAATATCATAAATTTCACCTCTTTTTTTAATTTAGAATTTAAAATGTAGATTATAATGAAGGTAAAACTCCTTCTAATTTTTAATCATTTTCTACTTTATATTCTCAAATACATCTTAAATTTTACTATTTCGCCTTTAAATTGTAAATGTTATTGAAATAAAACAATTTGAGTTCTATAATTTATAATTATCAAGATTCAATAGTAAGCTTAAATTTAATTAAATATGGACAAATTATAATTGGAGAGTATTTCTTAATTTAATAAAAAGGGAGGTATGAAAATGAAATACATAATAGCTAGCTTTACAGGAGCTATAATAGGTTATTTTACCAATTGGGTAGCAATAAAGATGTTATTTAGACCTTATACTGAGAAAAAAATATTAGGAATGAAGGTTCCATTTACGCCAGGACTTATTCCAAAGGAAAGAGGAAGAATTGCAAAAAGCGTTGGGGACACTGTGTCAAATCATTTATTAACAGAGGAGGCGTTGATAGAGAATATTAATAATAGCAATGTAACAGACCCCATGAAAAAGTGGGTAGAAAAGAATTTAACTGAGATTATTGAAAGAGAAAATTCATTAAAGATAGAGTTACAGGGTTTATTAGGAGAAGATTATGATGCTTTAATCAAACATGGTAATGAAGCATTAGTGGAACTAATTTGTAGAGAGATAAAAAAGCCTAAATTTTCAGAGGCAATAGTTGAAATAGTATGTAGCAAAGCAAAAGAGCTATTGAAACAAAATCCTAAATATGTATTAAATGAAAAATTTGGGATAGAATTGAAGGAAATACTAAGGGATAATCTAGACAAATGCGTGCAGTCACAACAGTTTAGAGAGAGTTTAAAGGATGTTATACATAATAAGCTTAATATTTTAAGTGATAAAAATATTAAGTTAAATGAAGTTCTAACAGAGGAAATAATTGCTAATTTAAAAGTTATGATTTTCAATAATAGATATGAGATAGCAAACTATTTAGAATCTTTATTAGAAGAAGAAAAATACCAAATTAAGATTAAAAAATTAATAGATGACATAATATCCACTAAATTAAATCCTATGGTAGCTATGTTTATGAATTCATCTAATATTTTTGATAAACTTAGTGAAGGTATAAAAGATATGTTAAAGGAAGAAAAAAAGATAGTAGATATAGTATTATTTATAAATGAAACATTAGATAAATTCATGAATATATCTGTGAAGGAAATATTAAACACTATGCCTAAAGAAGGCATAAATTCAATGGAAGATAAGATATGTGGAATTATACTAGACAATATGAATAGAGAAAATTTATTATCATTATCCACACTAATTGAAGGAAAAATATATAGCTATAATTCCATAGAAGAGATTATTAAGGAATTTAATATAGACAGTAGCAAATTTAAGGATTATTTAGAAAATGCCATAGATATAATGTTAAGCTCATCGCAAACTAAAGTTTGGATAGAAGATATAAGTAATTCTGTAATTGGGAATATAGAAACTTTAAAACTAAAAAATATATTGGGAAATAGAGTTATTGATTTACCAGTTAAAGCGTCAGAAGTAGTGATAAAAATATATAATAATTTTATTGAAGCTAATGGAGTTGCTTTGCTTAGAAAACTTAACATAGCACAAATTGTTGAAGACAATATTAATAAATTTGATGTGGAATATGGTGAAAAGATAATTTTAGATATTGCTAAAAAGGAGTTAAGTGCAATAACTTGGCTTGGAGGTCTCTTAGGAGGATTAATTGGAATATTATCACCAATACTAGCAAGTTTGTATTAAAGTAACTATACTTTAATTAAAAACAATGAAGTTAAACTAATTACAGGCATAGCTAATGATAAGGATATCAAAGCTATATGAAGAAACTATAGCTTTGATGTAACTTTGTACCGCTGAAAGGAGTAAAAAAATGATTTTTGATTCACATGCTCATTACGATGATAGTAGATTTAAAAAAGATAGAGATAAGGTGTTCAGTGAAATAAAGGAAAATGGAGTTATAGGGGTTATTAACTGTGGTTCTGATTTAAATGGTCTAGAGGAATCTGTTAGATTTAGTGAAGAATATGATTTTGTATATGCTGCCATAGGTATACATCCAGAATGTGCAAATGAATTTAATGAACAGGTTAAAGAAAGAATAATAGAGTTGGCTAAAAAAGAAAAAGTAGTAGCTATAGGGGAAATAGGGTTAGACTATTATTGGGATGAGAATCCATCCAAAGAAATTCAAAAACAGGTATTTAGAGCACAAATGAATCTGGCAAAGGAGCTGAGATTACCTGTAGTAATTCACGATAGAGAAGCTCATAAGGATACTTTGGACATTATAAAAGAATTTCCAGAAGTAAAGGGCGTAGTTCACTGTTTCTCGGGCAGTGTAGAATTTGCGAAGGAATGTTTAAAGGAAGGTTATTACATTGGAATTACTGGTGTAATTACTTTTAATAATGCAAAAGTTATTAAAGAAGTAGCAAAGAACGTTCCAATTGATAAACTATTAGTAGAGACTGATTGTCCGTATATGGCTCCAACACCATTTAGGGGGAAAAGAAATCAATCAGACTATATTAAATATATTTTAGAAGAAATAGCTAATATAAGAAACATTAACGTAGAAGAATTAGAAAAAATTACCATAAAAAATACAAAAGACTTGTTTAACCTAAAATAATGTATTATAATAGTAAAAAACAAAAGTGAATATCATTCCATCCACCTTAATATATATATAATATTAACCTGTATAAATCCACCCAAGAAAAGACTAGTATTTAATTATTTTGGTATTATTATCCTTTATTATAGTATGCATAGTATGCATGAAATACAGTCAATTCAATGGATTGGAGTACTTAATTTGACACAAAACTGTTATTCATATATAATAACCAAGTGCTCTTGTCTGTAGGGAGGTAATCTTTATGATTAGTAATGTTAAAGATAGATTGAATAATTTCTTTTCAATCTGGCCTAAGACAGTGTTCGTTGTGACCTTGATTCTGTTGTGTTCATCGGTAACAGTGTTTGGAATGAAAAATGAGATAAAAGTAGTAGTTGATGGTGAAGCAATAGAAATAACAACATTAAGTAAAAAAGTAAACAAGATTTTTGAAAACAACGGAATAACTGTTACGGAAAAAGATAAAGTTTCCGTGGCGTTAGACAGTGTAGTTAAAGACGGAGATGTTATTTATATTAATAAGGCTATAAATGTTGATCTAAATGTTGATGGAGCAACCTTAGCTATAGCTTCTGCTGAAAATACAATAAAAGATATGTTAAATGCAGAAGGTATAGAGATATCTGCTGATGACAAAATAGTGCCACCAGTAGATACTGTATTATCAAGTGGAATGAAAATAGAAGTAACAAGAGTAAACAAGCAGGTTGTAGACCAAGTTCAACAGATAGCTTATCAAACAGAGGTAAGAAAAAATTCTGATATGACTCAAGGAAAAGAAAAAATAGTTCAGGAAGGTGTTCCTGGTGAAAAATTAATCACAACAGAAGTTGTGTATGAAAATGGTACAGAAGTAAGTAGAAGAGTTCTATCAGAGAAGATTCAAAAAGCTCCTGTGAAGAAGATAGTAGATATTGGAACATTAGGAGTAGTAAGAGCCTCACGTGGTGGAGAATTTTCATATAGTGAAAAAATAACCCTTACATCTACTGCATATACAGCAGATAGAGGGGATGCAGGTAGTCATACTGCCACAGGGACAAAATGTAGACGTGATGTAAATGGCTACAGTACAGTAGCTGTTGACCCAAGAGTTATCCCACTTGGCACAAAACTCTATATTGAAGGATATGGATTAGCCATAGCAGAGGATACAGGGGGAGCCATAAAAGGTAAGAAGATAGATGTATATCTTAATACCTATGAAGAGATGATTAATTGGGGAAGAAAACAGGTTAACGTTTATATTCTAAAATAGGAGTTCATACTCCTATTTTTTATTGCATAGAAAAAAACAATATGTGCAATCTTATAATATAGCCAAAACAATAATTAACCTCATTTATTAAATATAGTCTAATAAATTTTATGTAAAGTTTAACACATAATTAAAAATAGGGTATAATTGAAAATGTAAAATTTATAATTTAGAATTAATAGTAGAATTTCTTAACATGATTTTAAAATTCTCAATTCTAAATTTTACATTTAAATTAGAAAAGTTTAATTTATAAATAATGAATTAGAATTCTGATATATAATACAATGTAAAATGGAGGAACGGTATGATTAAAGAAGTTATCGTGGTAGAAGGAAGAGATGATATAACCGCAGTAAAGAGAGCTGTAGATGCTGAAGTAATTGCAGTAAGCGGATTTGGTATAAATGCGAAAACTATAGATAAAATAAAAGAGGCTCACAAGAGACAGGGTGTAATAGTATTAACTGATCCAGATTTTGCTGGAGAAAAAATAAGAAGAATAATATCTAAAAGAGTACCAGATGCAAAACACGCATATATAACTCAAAGTGAGGGAAGAAAAGGTGATGACATAGGTGTTGAAAATGCATCTCCAGAAACAATAATAAAAGCTCTTAATAATGCTAAGTGTGAAATAAAAGAAGCTAGGCATGAATTTGATGTGCAAGACATGTATTTTTTCAAGCTAACAGGAGATAAGGACTCAAAAAAGAGAAGAGATCTTATAGGTAAGGTACTAGGAATAGGATATTGTAATTCGAATCAATTAGTAACTAGATTAAACAATTATGGAATATCTAAGGATGAATTTATTGAGGCCTTAAAGAAAATAGAGAAGGAGATTTAAACATGGAGAAACTACATACTAAAGAGGTAGTATTTAAACATAATTTTAGATTTACTAGAAGTCTAGGACAGAATTTCATAATTGATGATTCTGTGATAGATGATATAGTAGACGGTGCAGATATACAGAAAGATGATTATGTAATAGAGATTGGGCCAGGAGTAGGAACTTTAACCAAAGAGCTTTTAGAGAGAGGTAAAATGGTTACAAGTATAGAACTTGATGAAAAACTAATACCTATTTTACAAGAAGAGTTAAAAGATTATAATAATTTTAATCTAATACATAAAGATGCATTAAAGATTAACTATCAGGAGTTAATAGGAGAAGAAAAAAGTGTTAAAATAGTAGCTAACCTTCCATACTATGTGACAACACCTATAATAGCAAACATACTAAAAGAATGTTTAAACATAAAATCTATAACTATAATGATTCAAAAAGAGGTAGCGGAAAGAATGGACGGAGAACCTGGAACAAGGGAATATGGAGCATTCTCCTTATTAGTGCAATATTATTGTGATAGCACCATAATAAGGTATGTGTCTCCACAATGTTTTATACCAGCTCCCAAAGTAGAATCTGTTATTATAAGATTAGATATACTTGAAAAGCCAAGAGTGGAAGTAGAGGATGAAAAATTATTTTTTGGAATAATAAGACAGTCTTTTAATATGAGAAGAAAAACCTTGTGGAATAGTACAAAAAATTTGGGTATAGAGAAAGTCTCCTTAGAAGCAGCTTATGATAGAGCTAACATAGATCCTAAACGTAGAGGAGAAACCTTATCCATACAAGAATTTGCAAATCTTGCTAATGAAATAAGTAAAATCAAGTAGTGCCATCAAATGATGGCATTTTTTTTCGCCTATGTTCATATATTATAATGTATAAATATAAATAGGTGGAGGGAATGCAGTTGTCAGCAAAAAGGAACTATAGTAGGTTTTTTATAATATTACAAGAAGATCAGAAGGGATTCGGGGTAGATTCTGACAAAACGCCTTCTGGATACACAAAATTGGAAACAAAGAATGGGAAGACTAAAGTATCATATTATGTTCAGAATTTAAGAAAACAAAAAGGGCCTTACCACATGATTTTGATAGTTAATGGCAATGAGAAGGGATTAATTAATTTAGGTAAATTGAACATAGATGATTCTGGAAGAGCAGATGTAATTTATGAGTATGACTCAAATAATTTAGGTGATACAAACGTGGACTCAGAAAGAGTATTAGGTGCAGCTGTTACTACAATGAATGGAGATAGAATTAATCCAGTAATTGTTGGATTTATAACTACTGAAAACTTAAGTAATTGGAAGACATATCCTGTGATTAAACAGAATAACACAGGAATAAATCAACAAATGTCACAAACACCAAGGCCAACGGCAACACCAAGGCCGACACCAAGACCAACGGCAACGCCAATGCCAATGCCGACAGCGACACCAAGACCAACGGCAACGCCAATGCCAATGCCGACAGCGACACCAAGACCAATGGCAACGCCAATGCCAACGTCAATGCCAATGGCAACGTCAATGCCGATGGCAACGTCAATGCCAATACCAACGGCATTGCCAACAGCGACACCAAGGCCAATGGCAACACCAATGCCAATGCCAACAGCGACACCAAGACCAATGGCAACACCAATGCCAATGCCAACAGCAACACCAAGACCAATGGCAACACCAATGCCAACAGTGACACCAAGATCAATGGTAACACCAGACCCAATGACGGATATGACTCAACAACAGACACAATTTCAAGGAACAATATGTGAAGAAGACATTGTTATGGAAGAATATGATATGGACAATATAAGAGGGTCAAAAGATAAAGAAAATCATTGTAAGATGGAAATGAAGGAAGAGAAAAAATGTAAGGACCATATGAAACATAATGATGACTATGAGATGGAAATGAAGGAAGAGAAGAAATGTAAGGACCATATGAAGCATGATTATGACTATGAGATGGAAATGAAGGAAGAGAAGAAATGTAAGGACCATATGAAGCATGATTATGACTATGAGATGGAAATGAAGGAAGAGAAGAAATGTAAGGACCATATGAAGCATGATT
>NZ_JBLLJL010000004.1:0-644829 GCF_056172015.1 Clostridium sp. LXY-7
GGAAGAGAAGAAATGTAAGGACCATATGAAACATGATGATGACTATGAGATGGAAATGAAGGAAGAGAAGAAATGTAAGGACCATATGAAACATGATGATGACTATGAGATGGAAATGAAAGAAGAGAAGAAATGTAAGGACCATATGAAACATGATGATGACTATGAGATGGAAATGAAGGAAGAGAAAAAATGTAAGGATCATATGAGGCATGATGATGACCATAAGATGGAAATGAAGGAAGAGAAAAAATGTAAGGATCATATGAAACATGATGATGACTACGAGATGGAAGTGAAAAAAGATAAAAAATGTAAAGATCATATGAAACATGATGATGACCACAAGATGGAAATGAAGGAAGCGAAAAAATGTAAGGATCATATGAATCATGAAGAAATGGAAAAAACTATAAAAGAAGTAGTGGAGGAAATTATAGGGAAAAAAGTAGAGAAAATCATGGAAGAGAAAGGGCATCATAAAGAGATGGACAAAGAAAAATGTTCATGTGGGAACAAGAAAGATCATGGATATTTTGATGATTATGAAAAACAAATAGAGAAGATTAAGGAAGATAAATATGGTTGTAAAGACAAATATAAAGAAGATAAAAAAGAAGATGAGAAAAAATATAAGGATATGGCTAAGGAATTAGTTGATGATTTAGAATATCCATTAGGAAACATGGGAGAATTTTTTAAAGGTATAATAAAAGGTCTAGAAAAAATCGGAGCAAATAAAAATATGAGTAACTGTTTATGGTACAAAGCTCATATAAATAAGATAGAAGACATGTATTGTATGTATGATTATAATAAATATGCGGTAGTATATTATCCTATGGTTTGTTATTATCCATATATTTCAAGACATAAGCATTTTATGATTGGATATAAATGGGATAATACAGGGAGACTTAAGCATATAATTTATGCAATACCAGGAACTAAGAGTATAGAAGATCAACCATATGGTGGAAAAACAGGCTTTGTTACTTTTATGCCTAGTGAAAAAAATGAGGATGAAGGCCATTGGTTAATGTATTATGATATTAAAGCTAACACTGTAGTGGTGCCAATGAAAAGGAACTAGTAACAAAGAAACTTTAATTTTAATTTAGGCTATTACATAAACACTTTTCAAATAAAGAGTTAAAAGTGTTTATATAATAGCCTGTTTTTTATATTTGATTTAATTGTGGTTATAATTGTTTTAGGAGATTTTAATATATTTTTAAGCATATATTTCATGTTCTACAAATTCAAAGGTTTTCATATTATAGTACTATAAGAAGGAGGTATAGGAACATGGGAGCCTTAGAGGAAAATAAAAGAAAACTACTTTTAGCAGGTGTATTGTCAATACTTATGATAACTATAATGGTATTTGGAGGATATTTTGAAGAAAAGCTAAAAGTTGCTACATTAACTCAAAATAATATGATAGAATTTAAAGAGTATACTATATCAAATGGAAATATAAAATACAATCTACCAAGCGACTGGTTAATTAATATTAGAAATAATGGAATAGGAAAAAGTGTTTATATTAGTGAATTTATTTCTAATGATGCAGGTATTAATGGATCGGTAAAGGTAATGAATGATGATATTAACATGGCATTAGAAGAAACCTTTAAGGAGTTAAAAGGGTTAGGCGTAAAGGAGTATATTGTAGAAGATGTTAATATAAATAACATCAATAGCAAATTAATACAGTATGATTTAAGTATTCAAGCCAAAAATATAAATAGAAATTATGAATATCATATACCGTATAAAAATTGTGTGGTAAAGATAAGTTTTTCTGTAAAAGATAAAAATCTAAAGGAAAATACTAAAGTAGTATTTGAAAACATTGTAAAAACTTTTTCTTTTAAAGAATAGTAAAGTTTGATTTACTCATAAACAAATATTATAATTTAAGAAAAACAGTAGTGGAGGACGAAAGTGAAAAAAGTGAGAAAACTTATAGGGATTATGTTGGTTGCATTTAGTATATTTATTTTCACGGCATGTAGTATCTTTAATAATGAAGAATTTTCCTATATGGCGGAAGGAAGATCAATGAAAATAAGTATACAAAGTACTAGAGACAAGAGTTATAAATTTACGGTTACAGATAAAGATGCAGTAAAGGAGATATATAAAATATTATCTAAGGCAAAAGTAGTAGAACAAAAGACAACTATAAAGCCGGATTATATATTTGAAATTCATGTATCACCTACGGATGTAAGAACTTTTAATTATATTGCGGGATGGGATAAAAATGAAGTAGCTAATTTTTATAGTGATACCCAAAATTTTATTGTATCTAAAAGACTTGATAACGATATAATAAAAAACTTTTCTAATATTAGAAAACCTATAGATTTTGATGAAGTTTACTATAATACTATAATAAATGCTATTCAAACCTATAATCAAGGAGATGTGAAATCAAAAAAAATAGGGATTAATATAGGATCAGATATAGATGTAGCAAAATTTCAATTATCCCTAGATATAGAAAATTTTAAGGATAGCTTAAAAAATATACCTAATGTGAAATTAATAGAGGATAACTCTAAAAAAGAAGATTATGATATAGTACTTAATGTAAAAACTCAAGGATATACAAGTACTAGATATAAGTCTATAATAACCTTCGAAACTAAAGGAAATGAAAAGCCAGTGCAATACTATTGCTTTAATAAATATGAGCAAGGTATCTGGAATATAAGTATAACTAAGGAAAAACCAGAAGGATTTTAATAAAGGCTCTGTTTTAATATGTAGTTCAAAGACCAACGATATATTAAAACAGAGCTTTTTAAAATGGGATAAAATATTTAAAAATAATTTAAGCTTGTACTGAAATTCTCCTAATAATAGTTTTCACATCTATTACAGAGATTATAGCTATACATATTAGGGCATCAACTAAAACATAGGAACCATTATATAGGAAGGAATAAACTACAGGAGTTAAATTATAATCTGCTGCATAGCTTCCCCAAAACACTACTCCGGCTATGAAGTGACATATGAATTTACCACCAAAAGCAACAGAAGTAGCTAAGAATTTATTATCCTTAAATAATCCTGCTAGCCCTATAGCCATAAAGGGTAAAGTATAATCAAATAACACTTGGATAGGATGAAGTATGTATGCTGGTCCTATGATGAAATTTAATATTCCATATACAAAACCAGTAAATATACCTATATAAGGTCCATATAAAAGTGATATAAGAATTATAGGTAGCATACTACCAAGGGTAGCACTCCCTCCAAAGGGCAATTGAAATAGCTTTAAAAACTGTAGTACTACACTCATGGCAACAGCTAATGATATATGAGTTACAAGTCTTGAGCTAAATTTAACCTTCTTTATTTTAATAAAGGCTAAAAATAGAAGAAAAATACCTATTAAGGTTAAGATGGTAGTCCAACTGGTTGAAATTTTCTCTAGATTTTCTAAAATACTCATAAAATCCTCCTTTTAGTGCTTAAAGGGGTAGTAGATTTTCAAATAAAATTATTAGAGATTTCATTAATAATTTTAAATAGATAGAATTAAAAAAACGTATTCCAATAGGAATACGTTAATTAACAAATGTAGTTAAGTTTATTAAACGCTTCCCTACGCTAGCATTACCTAGTTCAGGTTTAAGGGTTAATGAAAACTCATTTCTCAGCCACAGGCACCCCCAGCACAATTTTTATTATTAATTTGCTCAATAAGAGCATAGCATAAAAAAAGTTAAACATCAATATACTAGAAAAAATCTATAGTTTTTCTATTTTGTACATTAGTAGGAATAGAAGAATTTATATTTACCACATCTCCAACTTTAGAGTTAGTGGGGATCTTATCTAGTGTAATGCAATAGGTACTACCATCAATAAATTCTACAAAAGCTTCTAGGTTATTTTTATCAATTAGTCTACCAATCATTATTATACTCCTTAAATAAATTGCAAAGCAATTTATTTAGATAATAGCAACCGTAGGTTGCAGAGAAGTACGCCAAAGGCGTAGAGAATTGACAGCGTCAGAGAAGTGGCTTGAACAAGCACTTGATATAATTGCTTTTGCAATGCAAAAGCTTCCTTAACTAGTGAGCGAAGCGAATGCTTCCCTGCAGCTTGCTGCCCTTCTCTAACGAACAAAGTGAGTGCTTACCTGCAACCTTCTGGTTGCCTTTCTCTATTAAATTTTTACTACATTTGCAGCTTGGGGACCTCTGTCTCCAGTAACTACATCAAATTGAACTTTTTGACCTTCTTCTAATGCTTTATATCCCTCTCCACCAATAGCAGAAAAATGTACAAATACATCCTCCTCACCCTCAACGGCTAAGAAGCCAAAGCCTTTTTCTGAATTAAACCATTTAACTGTTCCTGTTTTCATATAAATCTCCGTTATAAAAATTATAAAATATATAATTTTTTCCCTTTTCATAGTGTTCAGTTTTGCTATGCTACTCCTGTTAGGTCGATAACACTCCAAGGGCTTAAAATCCCGTGTAACCACGGTATTGTCATTAAAACATGACTAAAATACGGAACTCCCTTCTAAAAATATTTGACCTTAATTATTATGTTAAATAATAACTATAGTATTATCAGAGAAAATTATTTTATGCATTTCTCTAATTAAACTATATAGAAATTTAATTATTAATTGTCAACTTAAAATTTTGTTGTAAAACACTATAGGCTTAGAAGTCGATAGTGTTTATTCAAAAAAGGATGAAATTTCATAGTTACTCACAAATTGATTAGAAAGATTTTGTGGGATATAATTTAAATTGTTTGTAAGGAAATAAAGGGGGTAGAATTAATGATTTTTGTCGTTAAACGTGATGGAAGAAAGGTCGAATTCAATTCTGTTAAGATAACGAAAGCTATAAAAGGTTCAGCTGATGAAATAAATTATAATTTAAAAGAGAGCGAGAAAATCGAGCTAACACAAAAAATTATAAAGAGAATAGAAAATCTTGAAGTTAATGAGCTTACAGTAGAGGAAATACAGAATATAGTACAGGGAACACTTTTAGAAAATGGACATAAACCTATAGGAATAGCCTATGCTAACTATAGAAAAGAGAGAACTAGATTAAGAGAAATAAAATCTGACTTGATGAAGGCTATAAATCAAATTGGAGTTGAGACGGATAGAGATAATGCAAATGTAGGTAATAATTTCAGCTCTAAATTATTAAGAATAGCATCTGAGTCAAACAAGTGGCATAACTTATATAATATGCCTAAGCACCTAGCTAGAGCTCATGAAAATGGAGATTTATATTATCATGATTTAGATAGTTATAATTTAACTACAAACTGTCTTCATATACCTACTAGAGAAGTTTTGGAAAGAGGCTTTAATACTGGGTATGGAACGATAAAACCTCCTAAAAGAATAGAATCAGCAGCAGAGCTTTCATGTATACTTCTTCAATCTACCCAAAATGATATGTTTGGTGGCCAATCCCATCCAGATTTCGATAACGACATGGGCATATTTGTAGATCCTACTAGACAAGAAATTAGAGATGAATTAGTTGAGTTAGGAATAGATAATGAGAAGATAGAACAGCTAGTAGAGAAAAAATTAAGAAGCAGAGTAGCACAAGCTATGCAAGGAGTAGTATTTAATTTAAATACTATGCATAGTAGAGCAGGATCACAGGTGCCATTTAGTTCTGTAAATATAGGATTACCAACATCTAAGGATGCCGCAATGGTGTGTGAAATATTCTTAGAGCAATATGAAAAAGGATTAGGTAATGGTGAGCAACCAATTTTCCCTAATATAATATTTAGGGTAAAAGATGGTGTAAATAAGAATGAAGGGGAACCTTATTATTATTTATTTGAACTTGCATGTAGAGTAGCAAGCAAGAGAATGAACCCAACTTTTATGAATATTGATGCAGACTTTAATAAAGTTTATTATGATCAAGGCATAGTTCCAGCAACTATGGGATGCAGAACATATTTAATGGGCAATGTAAATGGAGAACCTGGAACAAAGGGAAGAGGAAACATAGCTCCAACTACAATTAACCTTCCAAGAGTGGGGATACTTGCTAATGGTGATATAGATAAATTTTATAATTTATTAGACAGTAGGTTAGAGTTGGCTAGTGAATCTTTAATGCATAGATATGGACTGTTAAAGAAACTAAGGGTTAAAGACTTACCATTTGTGGCTGGTCAAGGATTAATGAAAGGTTCAGAAGGGTTGTTGCCAGATGATTCTATAGAACCTATACTAAAGCAAGGAACTTATGTAATAGGATTTATAGGACTTGCTGAAACCATAACAGCCCTTATAGGAAATCATCATGGTGAAACGGAAGAAGCAAAGAAATTAGGGATAGAAATAGTTGAATATATAAGAAGTTTTACAGATAGAATGATGGTTGAAACAAGTTTGAACTGGAGCTGTTATGCCACACCAGCAGAGGGTTTGAGTGGTAAATTTATACTGCAAGATAAAAAGGTTTTTGGAGAAATAAAAGGAGTAACAGATAAAGATTATTATACAAATAGTTATCATATACCTGTTTCATTTCCAATATCTATAGTTGATAAGATAAATATAGAAGCTCCATATCATAAACTATGTAATGCTGGTCACATAAGCTACATAGAAATAGATGATTACCCAACACCAGAGACCATTATGGATATAATAAAATATGCATATAATAATACTAATATAAGTTATATAGGTATCAATTATCATATAAAATATTGCAGAAGCTGTGGAACTTATATACAAAGAGATAAGTTTAAATGCCCTAAATGTAATAGTACAGATATTCAAGGAATATCAAGAGTTACAGGATATCTGAGTCTTGATGAAAGATTTGGACCAGGTAAGTATGCTGAGAGAGAAGATAGAATAACACATAAAGAAAATCATGAAAAAGTTTATAATATATAAGCATTCATATATAATCAAAAGAAGCCTGTCCACATTGGATACAGGCTTCTTTTAATCATATCTTTCTTCACCTTATTTTGAAGGTGTAATTATTCTTTTAGATACATAGTATCTACTATCATAATATGCAGAATTTAAGTTTGAAACTCTTACATAATCTCCAGGGTTTGGTGAATGAATAAATAAATCATTTCCTTTATAAATACCCACATGAGATATGTCATTAGGGTCATTTGGCGTGCCGGTAAAGAATATTAAGTCACCAGGCATTAGTTCACTTCTACTGACAGTTTTTCCTTGATGAACTTGATAATAGGTTGACCTTTCAAGAGTTATACCTAATTGCTTGTACACATATTGTACTAGCCCAGAGCAGTCAAATCCAAGGGGGGTAAAACCTCCCCATACATAAGGAACTCCTAAATATTTTTCAGATTCCGCAATAACATCAGCTTCAGTGTATGTGCTTTCTATTAAAGGAGTTTCTTTAACAATAGGAGGTGTAGAGATATTTTCATTCACTATGGTAACGCAATCCCCATTTATATAACCTGATGAAGTATCAAGATTAACTTTATACCAACCGTTAGAGTATGAAATTATCGGAAGTTTATTCCCATATCTGGATTTACCTATAACTTCATAATTGTCACCAGGACCAGATCTGATATTTAAAGTATCTACATTAACAATGGCAATTTTCCCTGTTACATTAGGATCAACAGATTCGTCTGTGTTATTTCCATTATCAGGAGGAGTAATAACTCCGCTACTAATAGTAATGTGCTCTTTGCTTGCAAAACCTAAAGTGTTATTGTATTTTACTTGATACCAGCCATTATTTTCACCAACTATCTGGACTTGACCATTATATGGGATTACTGATATTATCTCATAACTAGTGTTAGGACCTTTTCTAAAATTAAGGCCATAAGAATTAACTATTCCAATAGTTCCATTAGGTGATGGCGCTGGGGTAGATGTATCCTCATCGCCTCTATTAGGCCTATTCTCAGGTGTTGATATATAATCAGCACTTACATAGGCAGTAGAGTTATTGAATTTAATTTTATGCCAGCCCTTAGAAGTTTCTAATATCTCAACCTCTTTTCCTTTTTGAAGGGAACCTATAATATTATGCGATGTACTATTACCATCTCTAACATTTAAAGAATTTGCAATAACTGTACCAAATTTATTATTTTGGGCTGTGGAATTCGAATTATCTAATTTAACATAATCAGATGAAATCCAGCCTAGTGAATTATTATAATTAATTTTGTACCAACCGTTATTAATTTCTAAAATATTAACTTTTGTATTATAAGAAAGTTTACCTATTATATTACTAGAGGTGTTAGGGTTAGCTCTAACGTTAAGAACAGTTGCAGTAACCACACCAGTAGACGAATAGGAAGAGGAACTAGATTTCTCATTAGAACTCGCAAGGGCTACATCATCAAGATTTGCAACTAAAGCTGTAGCCATAGCTAAAGTAAATACGGGCGCTAAATATCTCTTTTCCATTAATGCCCTCCTTTCGGTAATTAAATCATAATATGTAGAAAATAGTTATCTTAATTATAAGATAAATTCTTGGTAATAACAATAATAGGATAAATAAATGCAGAATATTTTCAAAATACTACAAGGTCATTTTTTAGTGAAGTGAAACCGTAGGCTTCACTTAAATCTACAGTTATATTTATCTAAAAAATATATAGAAAGATATGTTATATTATATTAAGCAGAAAAATGATACATTATAGATAACGGCATGTAGTGTATTTTATTAAGAGGTGAGAAAAGTGAAAAATAAAACAGTAAGATTATCAGGAATAATACATGAGAGTTTAACAAATGGACCAGGAATGAGACGAGTTATATTTGCACAGGGATGTAAGCATAACTGTAAGAATTGCTTTAATAAAGATACTCATGATTTTAATAGTGGAGTAGAATTTAAAGTTGATGATATAATAAAAGATATAAAGACAAATCCTCTTTTAAAGGGTGTTACATTTTCAGGGGGAGATCCTTTTGAACAAGGTGAGGGATTTAGTGAAATAGCTAAACAGGTTAGAAGTGATAGATTTAATGTGTGGTGTTATACTGGATATACCTTTGAAGAAATATTAAGAGGATTAGAAACCAATAGCCAGTGGAAAGAATTAATTAATAATATAGATGTATTAGTAGATGGAAAATTTATAGAAAAATTTAAGAATGAAGATATAAAATTTAGAGGATCTAGCAATCAAAGAATAATTGATGTTCCTAATAGTTTAAGGGAAAATAAAATAATAGAAGCATTAGAAAGTTGTAGATAAGTGCAACTTACGTTGCAGTGAAGCGTTTGCTATGCTCACTAGTATTCAAGCGAGGCTTGTAGGTAAGGTGTGCCTTAGGCACAGGTAAGAAGAAACCTTCGGTTTCGGGGAAATACTCGCTTTGCTCGTGGTTAGGTAAGGGCAACTGTAGGTTGCTCCTTACCCGTCACAAAGTGACGCATTACCACGAACGCAGTGAGTATTTACCTATGCCTACGGCACCTTTACCTAAAATAAAGTGCTTTGCATTTTATTTATATTAACAATTCATTATAATTACTTTATTTATGTCCTCTAATTTATCTTCAATAGACAAAGTATTGCTGTCAACTCTAGTAGCGTTCTTCATAAATTTTAGAAATTTTTCCACGCCCTCTAAAGAAAACTTTAGATTAGGAGTAGCGTAATGCATAGGAATTACAACCTTACTTTGAAGTTTTTCGCAGAGTTTAGCAGCTTCTTCGCCATCAATGGTAAAATTACCGCCAACAGGTATAAAGAGCACATCTATAGAACCAAGAAGGTCGAGCTCACTATCACTTAACATGTGTCCTAAGTCACCAAGGTGGCATACTCTAAGGTCATCTATTTCTAAAATAAATATTATATTTTCACCACGCTTTGCACCCTGCATTTTATCATGAAAGCTTGGAATTCCTTGAATTTTTATGTCCTTAATATTAAACTCTCCAACTGTATCCACAATATTTTCACATATAATATTAGATACATAATCATGATCAAAGTGATGATGACTAATAGTTGTAATGTCAACACATCCCCTATAAATATCATATCCGACACTTTCATCGAAAGGGTCAGTAAGAATTTTAGTTCCTTTTGAATCAATTATAAGAAAAGATGAATGGCCAAGCCAACGAATATCCATATAAATACCTCCTAAAATAATACTATTACTTTATTTTACAACAACTCACTACCTTCGGACAGGTTGTATTTCTTAATGATTTTTTCTTTCATAGCTCCTAAGTAAATCTAAAATTTCTGCAAATGGTATTCACAGCAATAATATGAAGTTCAATTTAAATATTTAATAAAATAAAAACCTATTTGTATAATGTAGTTTCATTATTGAAATCTATATATATAAACAAAGTCAAATCTTATTATAACTCTAATAATTAATTTTAATTAAATTAGCAATATTATAATAAAATACTTTGACAATAAAATATTAATATAATATAATGATATAAAATTTAAATTTAAATGCTGAGAATAGGAAAAGTACTTTGAAGGGTAGCTTACAGAGAGTGAACGGTGGTGTGAGTTCATAGTGAAGTTTAAAGGAAAATCACCTAGGAGCTGATGACTGAAGTTAGAGTAAGTCTATTCCGTAATTCTGCGTTAAAGAACAGGATATGTTAGTATCTGAAATAATACTTTTACACCATAGGTGGTATAAGCGAATTTAACTTCGTCCTATTAGGACGGAGTTTTTTATTTCAAGATTAAGATTAAAATGAATGAGGAAATTTAGCTTTAGCTAAATTCTAACCTAAATTTTGCATTCTAAAATTATAAATTAAAAATGAAGGGAGATTATTATGTATAAGAAAGTAGATAACACTAAGAGTTTTATGGATATAGAAAACCATATACTGAAGATGTGGGAAGAAAAAAATATAATTCAAAAAAACTTTGATTTAAATGAGGATGGAGAATATTTTACTTTTTACGATGGTCCACCGACAGCTAATGGTAAACCACACGTAGGACACGTTATAACAAGAGTTATGAAGGATATAATTCCAAGATATAAGGTTATGAAGGGCTATAAAGTTTTAAGAAAAGCAGGATGGGATACTCATGGTCTTCCAGTTGAACTTGAAATAGAGAAGAAACTTGGAATATCAGGTAAGCCTGAGATTGAAAAGTATGGAGTAGAAAAATTTGTTACAGAGTGTAAGGAAAGCGTTTTCTCTTACGTAGAAATGTGGAGAGAGATGTCTGAGAGACTTGGATATTGGATAGACATGGATAATCCTTATGTAACTTACCATAATGATTATATTGAATCAGTTTGGTGGGCATTAAAGCAAATGTGGGATAAGGAGTTAATATACAAAGGACACAAGGTAATGCCATACTGTCCAAGATGTGGAACAACCCTATCTTCTCATGAGGTTGCTCAAGGATATAAAGATGTAAAAGATAGTTCAGTATACGTTAAATTTAAACTTAAAAACGAAGATAAATATATATTAGTATGGACTACAACTCCTTGGACATTACCAAGCAATGTAGCCTTAGCAGTAAATAAAAAGTATGACTATGTAGAAGTTCTACATGAGGGAGAAAATATAATACTTTCTAGATCACTTTTAAATAAACTAAATGGAGAGTATGAAGTAATAGCTGAGTTCAAGGGTGAAGAATTAATAGGAAAAGAATATGAGCAAATGTTCAAATTCGAAACTCCAGAGGAAAAAGCCTTCTATGTGGTTCATGCAGACTATGTAACATTAACTGATGGTACAGGTATAGTTCATACAGCTCCTGCATATGGAGATGAAGATAACCAAACAGCAAAGAGATACAATCTTCCAATGATAAACTTAGTAGATGCAGAAGGTAAGTTCGTTGAAGCAGTAGAGCCATGGGCTGGAATATTTGTTAAGAAGGCTGATGAAAAAATCATAGAATATATGAAGGAACACAAAATTCTTTATAAGAGCGAAAAATTCCTACACTCATATCCACATTGTTGGAGATGTGATACACCACTTCTTTACTACCCAAGAGAGAGCTGGTTTGTAAGAATGAGTTCAGTAAGAGATCAACTTCTTGAGAACAACAATAAGATTAATTGGATGCCAGATAACGTAAGAACAGGAAGAATGGGTAAATTCCTAGAGGGAGTTATAGACTGGGGTATTTCAAGAAATAGATATTGGGGAACTCCACTCCCAATATGGGAATGTGAATGTGGTCACAGGGAAATGATAGGAAGTGTAGAAGAACTTCATAAAAAAGGAATTAATGTTCCAGAGGGAATAGAGCTACACAAACCATATATAGATAAAGTAGAATTAAAATGTCCACACTGTGCTAAGAACATGACAAGAGTTGATGAGGTTATTGACTGTTGGTTTGACTCAGGATCAATGCCATTTGCTCAATACCATTATCCATTTGAAAACAAAGAGCTATTTGAAGCTAACTTCCCAGCACAATTTATATCTGAAGCAGTTGACCAAACAAGAGGATGGTTCTATACATTACTTGCAATATCTACAACAGTATTTGAAAAGAATCCGTTTGAAAACTGTATAGTATTAGGTCACGTTTTAGATAAAGATGGACAAAAAATGTCTAAACACAAAGGTAACGTATTAAGTCCATTTACAGTACTTGATAATCAAGGAGCAGATGCATTGAGATGGTACTTCTACACAGCTTCAGCACCATGGCTTCCATCAAGATTCTATGAGGATGCAGTTATAGAAGCTCAAAGAAAGTTCATAGGAACACTATGGAATGTATATTCATTCTACGTACTATATGCTGATTTAGATAAATTTAATCCAATGGATCATAAAGACTTCAAATCAGAAAACGCAATGGATAAATGGATGATGTCTAAACTTAATACATTAGTTAAAAATATAGATGAACATTTAGAGAACTACAGAATAACTCAAGGAGCTAAAGAGCTAGAAGAGTTTGTTGATGAGTTATCTAACTGGTATGTAAGAAGAAATAGATCAAGATATTGGGTTGAAGAGCTTACAGATGATAAAATAGGAGCATACATGACTCTATACAGAGTACTTGTAACATTTGCAAGAGTTGCATCTCCGTTTATACCATTTGTAACAGAAGAATTATATCAAAACCTAGTGGTTGACTTTGATAAAGAAGCACCAGAAAGCATACATCTATGCATGTGGCCAGAATATGTAACTTCAGAAGTTGATACTAAATTAGAAGAAGAAATGGATAAGGCTTATAAAATAGTTAAACTTGGAAGAAGTGCAAGAAATGGAGCTAATATTAAGAACAGACAGCCTCTTGGAAAGATGTTAGTATCTGTAGATACACTTCCAGATTACTATGGAGATATAGTTAAAGATGAGCTTAACATTAAGGTTGTAGAGCTTGGAGCAGATATTTCTAAGTATGTTAACTTTGAAATAAAACCAAATCTTCCAGTGTTAGGGAAAGCTTATGGTAAGATGATACCTGGTATCAGAAAAGCTATAGGAGCTATGAACCAAATGGAACTTGCTCAAAATATCAATAATGGTGGAATTGTAACAATAACTGTGGATGGAACAGAGATAGAGTTAAATAAAGAGAAGTTACTAGTTACAATGCAAGGATTAGAAGGATATGCTTTTGCTGGTGAAGGTAGTATAGGTGTAGTTCTAGATACTACTATAACAGAAGAATTAAAAGAAGAAGGTCATGTAAGAGAAATTCTAAGTAAAGTTCAGAATATGAGAAAAGAATCTGGCTTTGAGGTTGCAGATAAAATAAAAATATATGTAACAGGTAATCCTATGTTAGAGGAAGTAATAAAGAAATTTGAAGAACAAATTAAAAAGGACACTTTAGCAATGGAGGTTGTTTATGGAAATGAAAGCAACCTAACAGAAGTTAAAATAAATGGAGAAACATTACTTTTAGCTGTTAAAAAAATTTAACTATGAGCTTTGGAGGTGATACTAGATGGCAGCTTCAATTAAAGATGTAGCTCGTGAGGCAGGGGTATCTATAGCTACGGTTTCAAGAGTTTTAAATGGTATAGATGTAGTTAATGAAGAAACAAAAAGAAAAGTTTTAGATGCTATTGAAAAATTAGATTATAGGCCTAATATATTAGCAAGAAGCTTAAAGACACAGAAATCTAGCACCATAGGAATAATAATACCAGATATATCTAATCCAGTGTATCCAGAGATAGTTAGAGGAGCAGAAGATGTAGCAAGCATATATAACTACAACATAATGCTTAGTAACACAGATTTGGATAAAGAAAGAGAAAAAGAAGCCTTTAATATGTTAAGGGAAAAAATGGTAGATGGTATAATATATATGGGTAACTCCTTAGATGAAGATTTAAAGGAAACTATAAAAAATATAAATGTACCAGTGATATCCATAGGTACAATGGATGAGGGGAATGAAATTCCCAGCGTAGGTATTGATACCTACGCTGCCAGCTATGATGCTACAAGCTATCTTCAAAAAAAAGGCGATAGGAACATTGCATATATTGGTTATGAAGAGCATAGGTCTGTAGAAAACCAAAAGATGTTTAATGGATATAGAGATGCTATGGAAGATAACGGAACCTTTAAAGAGGAACTAGTATATTTTGGAGCCTTAAAAGCTGAAGATGGATATAAGGGAATAGACGCAATTTTAAGCAAGGAAAAAATCCAAGGAATATTTTGTAGTAACGATGAAATAGCTATGGGAGCTATAAATGCTCTTAGAGAAAATGGAATAAGGGTACCAGAAGATGTAGATGTAATGGGCTTTGATGATATCTCTATAGCATCTATATATCATCCAACCCTAACCACGGTAGCAAGACCTCTTTACGATATGGGTTCAGTAGGTATGAGGATTTTAATAAAAATAATCAATAAACTTGCCGTAGAGGAAACCTATTATTTACTACCTTATAATATAGTGGAGAGAAAATCTTGTAAGTAAAGTACAACGTAGGTGTAGAGAAGGGTGCCAAAGGCACAGAGAAATACTCACTACGTTCGTAGAGAAGTGCGCTAAAGCGCAGTGAAGAGTGAGCAATATCACAGAGAATTGCAACTGAAGTTGCAGGTAAGGGCTCACTTTGTTCGCAGAGAAGTACTGATGTACAGTTAATTTTTAAGCTCAGAATTAATTGCCATAGGGCAGTAAATTCTGAGCTTTTTTATAGTTAATTAAGGTTTTTCTAATAGAGTGTTATTGATTTTTTACTCCTTATATTTTGATGTTTTTATTGATGCAGATAACATTTTTAGCATCTCACTGCATAGATTGTAAAGTTTACTAATACACTGATTATCATATTTATCCACATGCTTAATTAATTCTAACCAATAAAGAGTTTCGTTACATTCTTTAATGGCAATGTACAATTTGTGGATAAAATCTTTTTTTGCTCTCGGCATATCTTGCTTCTCTTATATTAGCACCTATGCTTGTAGAGGATTTTAAAAATTGCCTAGATAATACATACTCATTATCCAATATTAATGTTTTATAAAATGATATTGACTCCATTGAGAAATACATACTTTTTTCCATTAAAATAGACTTATCCATATAAAAAACTCCTAGTTTTATCCATATGATAAGTCTATCCAATTATTTGAATTAAAATACATTTTATTACTTACGTGATATCTATTTCTATAATTCACTGTTGCAGAAGCAACTCTTCCATACAAACGCAGTGAGTACTTCTCTGTGCCACCGGCACCCTTCTCTACGAACGCAGTGAGTACGTCCCTGTGCCTCGGCACTCTTCTCTACGAACGCAGTGAGTACTTCTCTGTGCCCTCGGCACTCCTTCCCTACGAACGCAGTGAGTACTTCCCTGTGCCTCCGGCACCCTTCTCCGCGAACGCAGTGAGTACTTCCCTGTGCCTCGGCACTCCTTCTCCACGAACGCAGTGAGTACTTCCCTGTGCCCACGGCACTCCTTCCCTACGAACGCAGTGAGTACTTCTCTGTGAGCTCTGCTCACTCTATCTATGCATATCAATAGTATCCATTAACTCAACGTTATCATTATCAATTATATTTTTCTTAGTTGAAGTTTTATTTTCCTTCATGAAGGTATTTTTTGTGCTAAGAGGAGGAAGTATAGTTCCAGCTCCGTTTATGCATCCACCTTGGCACATCATCCCTTCTATAAAGTTGCCTGGAAGTTTATTAACTTTAGCTAAAGTTAATACTTTTTTTACATCATCAGCACCAGAGACTTTCACAGGTTTAAAAGGTGTAGTTATTTTTTCTGTTTGAATATAGTTTTCTATAGCAGCAGTTAAACCACCAGCCATACCAAATCCTCTTCCGAATACAGAACCATCATTCACAGCATCTTCTTCACAGTGTTCAGGATCCATATCGCAAGCTGCTAAAAGTGCAGATAATTCCTCAAAGGTTAAAACATAATCAATAGAACCACTTAACTCTTCACGCCTAATTTCAGCCTTTTTAGCAGTACAAGGTCCTATAAATACTACTCTAGTATTATCGCTTTTACTTTTTATAAGTCTTCCAAGGGCTACCATTGGAGATACTGTATTAGAGGCATATTTAATATCCTCAGGAAATTTCTTTTCCATATAACTTAGGAAGCCTGGGCAACATGAACTAGTCATAAGCTTATCTCCATTTTCCATTCTTTCCACAAACTCATTACTTTCATTAATTGTTACCAAATCAGCGCCACAAGATACCTCTAACATGGAATTAAAACCAATGTTTTCAATAGCTCTCTTAATTTGTCCTAAGGTTACATTTGGACCAAACTGACCAGCTATTGAAGGGGCAACTATGGCAACCATATTTAAATCATTTCTCTTTAATCTTTTAGCTACAGGAGCTATAAGACTCTTATCAGAAATAGCACCAAAAGGACAGGCGGTCATGCATGAACCACATTGAACACAAAGTTCGTCCTTAATCATAGCTTGTCTATTATCTGGATTTACAGAAAGTGCTCCAGTAGGACATACAACCTTACAAGGTCGAACAACATCGGAAATAGCATCATAAGGACAGGCTTTTTTACACAATCCACACTCCTTACAAAGTTCCTGATTGATATATGCTCTACCACCCACAGAAGTCATAGCTTTTGCAGGACATACCTCTCTACATTTATGAGCAATACATCCTCTACATGCTTCAGTAACAGTGTACCTATCTATAGGACAAGTATCGCAGGCTGCTTCAATTACATATATTATTTGCGAACTTGATTTAATATCTATTAAATCAGCATCATTTTCTCCCACTGGTAAGTAACCAGCAGCAAGTTTCGCACGTTGGTTTACAATAGCCCTTTCTTTATAAACACAACATCTATATTTAGGTTTTTCCTTATCTACAATATGATAATGAATATTAAATAAATTATCAGTAGTTAATTTATCGTCCATTGCAAGAATAGCAATTTGTTTTAATACTTCATGTTTAATTTGCTTTAAATGAGTCTCAAATATAAACATTTTATCCCCCCTAAACCCAAAAATATGACAAGACTTTAACAATATTTATTATAACATTAAATTATCGACATAGAAAGCCAAAATAGATGAAATATTGGTTATTATTAAATTATAAAAAAAGGATATATTGTGAGAAGTAGTAATAAGAAAGAACTTTATAATAACTTAGTTTCAAAATCATAACAACTTCCTATAAAATTTAATGAGTTAAACAAACCTATACGTATAATTATAAATGGGGTATTTACTAAGAAAGGGAAGGTTACAGCAAACAAAATATTAGTATTTATAATTTCTAAATTTATAAATTTAATCAATATAGAAGAAGCCGTTTTGAAGAAGATAAGGATATGAATATGGATATTTTAAAGCATATATGGGATAGGATGCCAGAAAGAGGAAAGGCAAATAGACTTTACTGTAAAGAGCTTAGTAATTTATATAAAAATAAGAAAATTTAGAATTATTAAACTTTACTGAAAATATATTAAAAAATAACGATATATATTGTTAAAAATATCACTAAAAAATATGAAAAATACTGCGTAGTAATTAATCATAAAATTAGATATCTATATATGTAAAAATATACTAATACAAGGAAATTATGAAGGAAATTCATAGCAGCAAGCGAATTAACATATTTAAGGATGTAAGATGATTAATTATAAGTATTCATCAATAGGGAAGATCTTTAGAAAATTATATAGAATAATTGGGGTGTTAAAATGCTATTTGTTGAATTAATGCAGAGAATGTCCTTGGTGGCAATGGCTGCATACGTATTTACTAGAATTAAAACCTTCAATAGCTTTTTTCAAAATGGTATATCCTATAGAGATAAAATAAGTATTGTAATATTTTTTTCTTTCTTAGCTATAATGGGAAATTATTTAGGGATACCAATAATTGATAATGCTTTAGTAAATACTCGTCCTATAGGAGTAATAACTGCTGGTTACATAGGGGGACCAGTAATTGGTGCCTTGGTTGGTTTTATAGCAGGAGTACACAGATATACATTAGGAGGGGTTACAGCTCTTGCCTGTGCTTTGGCATCAGTAGCTGAGGGGTTAATTGGGAGTTTTTTTGCAAGGAAATTAAAAACTGGCGATTTTAAAATTAGACAAGCTATTTGTGCTAGTGTGTTTGCAGAATTAACTCAATATTTAATTATATTGATTGTAGCAAAACCTTTTAACATAGCAGTGGAAGTAGTAAAAGTAATCTTTATTCCTATGTTGTTTGTAAATACAGTTGGAGTGGCGATATTTGTTGCTATTATTAAGGAATCAAAAATATATTTACAAAACTATAAAGCAGAGGAAACTCTTAAAACCTTAAGGATTGCAAAAAAGGCAACCTATCATATGAAGCTTGGTTTTACAAAAGAAAATATAGAGAAGTTTATAAATGAAATTCAAGGAGTGGCTAATGTGATAGGAGTATTTTTTGTAAACGAAAAAAATACTATTACCATGAATAATATTAATGTAGAGAAAGAAAAAATTTTAAAGTGGTGCAATGCTATAGGAAATTACAGTAATGACCATATACAACTACATTATGAGTATAAAGATAAATTAAGGGAGTATCCCATATTTATAAATACTGTTAAGGTAAATAATAAATGCAGAGGATATTTTGGAATAAAGGTAAAATCTCAATATGACATAAAAAATTGTTTTGATTTATGTGAAGAGTTAAGTAGTATCTTATCTAATGAACTGGAGATATATGAACTGAATAAACTTGCAAAACAAGGAGTGGAAGCTAACTATAGGGCATTAATACAACAAATACATCCCCATTTTTTATTTAATTCCTTAACGACCATTGCGTCACTATGTAGAACTAATCCAGAGAAAGCAAGATTTTTAATATTAGAGCTATCAAATTATTTTAGGACAACCTTAAAGAGAAAAGAAGATTTTGCATCTCTAGAAAAAGAACTAGAATTTTTAACATCTTATTTAAATATTGAAAAGGCTAGATTTGGAGAGAGATTGTCAATAAATATAAATGTTGAAGATGAGCTATTAACTATATTGGTGCCAGTATTTATACTACAGCCGTTAATTGAAAATGCAATAAAGCATGGAATTTTACCTAAAATAAAGGGTGGAAAAGTAGAATTAACAATTAGAGAAGAAGAAAATTATTATGTATTTATAGTAGAGGATGATGGAGTAGGTATAGATGAAGAAAGATTAAAAAACATTATGTTCTCTGAAAATTCTGGAATAGGGATAAAAAATGTAAATGAAAGGTTAAAGCTTTTATACGGGGAAGAGAGTGGATTAGATATTAGAAGTAAATGTGATGAGGGAACTACAGTATTATTTAAAATACCAAAGGAGATGATTTAGTATATGGATATAATACATTGTTTGATTGTGGAAGACGAGATACCAGTTAAAGATGAACTTTTATATATGCTTAAAGATTTTGAAAGAATACAGATTATGTCTCACCAATCTAATGGAGAGGATGCACTTAATTATCTAAAAAATAATAAAGTAGATTTGCTTCTTATAGATATAAACATTCCTGGTATTAATGGAATACAGGTTGCAGAGAGATTAAGAGAAATGGATTTTAAAGGGATAATCATCTTCATAACTTCTTATGATAATTATGCTATAAAAGCCTTTGAATTAGAAGCTGTAGATTACATATTAAAGCCCTTTGATAAGAGAAGAATAGATTTAGCTATAAACAAAGTATATAGATATTATGAAAATAAAAGCAATAGACATAGGATAGAAGAAGATCATCTTGAAGCCAAGGTTCAGGAATTAATTCGGCATATAGAAAAAGATAAGAATAGATTGAAAAAATTCCCATGTAAATTATACGGAAGAACCATATTTTTAGATATGGATGAGATATATTTTTGTTTTTCCTTAAATGATTGTACTTATGTAAAAACAAAGAGCGTAGAGTATTTAACATCTTTTACCCTCAATGAAATAGATGAAAAAACAGGTTTTTTCAGGGTTCATAGGAGTTTTATTATAAATATAAATTATATAAAGGAGTGTTATGCTCTTTTTAACTATAATTTTAAAATAGTTATGAGTGATGATGAAAATACTGAAATACCAGTAAGTAGAAATAAAGTTAAGGATTTAAAAATAGAGCTAGGCCTTAAGTCATAATATGAAATGCTTTTCAGCTTAGTTTTTTACACTTCAGCAGGTATTTTTGTATGTTCACCCTTAAAACATATGTATATATTTATATTTGTTGTATAATAAAGTAAATTTTAAGGGATATATTCATATGAGTAAGGGGGATTTATATGATATCTTTTTTAGCTTCTATAGCATTATTAGTCATTAGTTATTTTGTCTATGGTAAATTTACAGAGAAAATGTTTGGTATGGACGAAAATCGTGTTACACCAGCCATAAGACTTGAAGATGGAGTGGATTTTGTTAAACTTCCACCATTTAAAATTTTTCTAATACAATTTCTCAATATTGCAGGATTAGGTCCAATTTTTGGAGCCATTTCTGGAGCACTATGGGGACCTGTTGCATTTTTATGGATAGTGTTTGGATGTATTTTTGCAGGAGGAGTACATGATTACTTCTCGGGGATGCTATCTCTTCGTCATGATGGAACTAGTATACCAGAAGTTGTAGGAAAATATCTTGGAAATGGCTTTAAACAATTTATGAGAGGCTTTTCTGTTATTTTATTAGTGTTAGTTGGAACAGTATTTATGACAGGACCAGCATCACTTTTGGCAAGTTTAACGCCAGCAAGCTTAGACAAAACTTTTTGGTTATACGTAATACTTGTTTACTATATTTTAGCAACTATACTTCCTATAGATAAAATCATTGGTAAGATATATCCTATATTTGGAGTATGTTTACTAATAATGGCAGTAGGAGTAGGAGGGGGAATTTTACTTGGAGATTTTACTATACCAGAAATAACTCTTCAAAATTTACACCCAAGTAATTTACCTATATGGCCATTGATGTTTGTAACTATCGCTTGTGGAGCAATTTCAGGATTCCACGCTACTCAATCACCTATGATGGCTAGGTGTATAGAAAATGAAAAGCAAGGAAGAGCATCTTTCTTTGGTGCAATGATAGCAGAAGGTATTGTTGCTCTAATTTGGGCAGCAGCTGCTATGACTTTCTTTAATGGAACAGGTGGCTTAGCAACGGCCTTAGCAGAGCAAGGGGGACAAGCTGGAGTCGTACATGTAATATCTACTTCATTATTAGGAAAGGTAGGAGGAGTACTTGCTATATTAGGAGTTATAGCGTGTCCTGTAACTTCAGGAGACACAGCTTTCAGAAGTGCTAGATTAACCATAGCAGATTTTATGAATATTAAGCAAGAAAAAATTAAGAGTAGAATAGCCTTAAGTCTACCGTTATTTATAATAGCTTATGCATTAACATTTATAGATTTTAATATAATATGGAGATACTTTGCATGGTCAAATCAAACTTTAGCCACTATTGTACTATGGACTGGAGCAATGTATATGGTTTATATTAAGAAGTCTCATTGGTTTGTAACTATACCTGCAACTTTTATGACAGCAGTTTCAGTCACATATATATTAGTAGCACCAGAAGGCTTTAAACTTGCCACAGCTATAGCTTATCCTATGGGTATAATATCAGCTATTGCAGCTTTAGTAATTTTCCTATACGCATCAAATAAGAAAAAAAGCTTAAATACTCCAGAAAAAGTCAGCAAGGTAAAGGAGTCAATTACTAAAAATTAAATTATAAGACTAAAAACTAGCTGGTTATTCTAATCAGTTAGTTTTTTTTATATATAGCTCTGTTTTAAATGACTGTTGATTTTAGAACTACATATTATTGCTCTCTAGTTTAAAATAAACTTAACCTAAATACTATTGCATTACCTAAAAATAGTTGATAATATTATTCTTATTGGGTATATTCTCAATAGATTAGTTTATTTAAGGGAGAGAGATTACATGGTTTTTACATCCGCAATTTTTGTATTTTTGTTTCTACCCTTGGTGATAACCTCATATTTTTTAATAAGGAAAGAATTAAGAAATGGATTACTACTTCTAGCTAGTCTTTTCTTTTACGCATGGGGTGAACCAAAATATATAATTATAATGATTGTATCTATAGTTATTAACTATTGCGCAGGGTTGATGGTTGATAAATATAGAGAAGATAAAGCTAAAAAGAAGGCAGCCTTAATAATAGGTACAGTGTGTAACTTAGGGCTATTGGCAGTTTTCAAATATGGAAATTTTATAGTTGATAATGTTAATGCACTTACTTCAATAATAGGACCAGGACTTACTATAACCATAGGAAATATACATTTACCTATAGGCATTTCTTTTTTCACTTTTCAAGGGCTATCCTATGTTATTGACGTTTATAGGGATGATGCTAAGGTACAGAAGAATATTTTCAACTTAGCTCTTTATAAAGCATTATTTCCACAACTTATAGCGGGACCTATTGTAAGATATAGTCAAGTTGCAGAAGAAATAGAACAAAGAGAAATCACCATAGATAAAATATGCTATGGATTAAGAAGATTTGTTGTGGGATTTGCTAAGAAAATTATCATAGCGAATCAAATGGGTCTTATGGCAGATAAGATATTTGCTACTCAAACAGAAGGTATGCCAACTACTGTGGCGTGGCTTGGAATTATATGCTATACCCTTCAAATATATTTTGATTTCTCAGGATATTCAGATATGGCAATAGGACTTGGAAGAGTTTTTGGATTTACATTCTTAGAGAACTTTAATTATCCATATATATCAAAATCTATAAAAGAATTCTGGAAAAGATGGCATATTTCTTTAACCAGCTGGTTTAGAGACTATTTATACATACCACTAGGTGGAAATCGTAAAGGAAAAGCAAGGTCCTATATAAATCAAATGCTAGTATTTTTATTGTCAGGGCTTTGGCATGGAGCTAGCTGGAATTTTATATTTTGGGGAGCTTATCATGGAATGTTTATAACCTTAGAAAGAACTAGTTTTGGAAAATTTATAGACAAACTATGGTCACCTATAAAGCATTTATATGCATTGATAGTAATTCTTGTTGGATGGGTATTCTTTAGAGCGGCAAACTTAACTTTGGCATTAGAATATCTAAAAAATATGTTTATATTCAATCCATCTACAGATTTATATAATTTATCCTTATTCTTAGATCCTAAAGCCATACTTATATTAGTACTAGCTATAGTATTCAGTATACCAATATTAAAATGGTGCAAAGAGCTATCAGATAAAATATCACCTAAAATCTATGGATATGATGTAGTAGTTAACATAGGAGCATTAGCTCTATTTGTAGTATGTCTTATAGCCTTAGCAGGTTCTACTTATAATCCATTTATCTATTTTAGATTTTAGGAATGAGGTGATAATATGAATACTAAAAATAAATTACTTAGAATTATGTCTTATATAATAGTAAATATAGTATTTTTCGTAGGGATAGTGGTTTTGTATAAGAGTGCTTTTGGCTCTGTAGTAAAGGTTCAGATGCTTACTCAACACGATGAGCAAAATCTGTTTTCAATGTTTTATACTAATGAAGAACAGCCATTATATAATGATGTCATGGCAGCTAGAGTTGAGTTGCCTAGAGCAGTTGGGTTTAGGAGAGTAAAATTTGAGTTGAACTCACCTTCAATAGAAGGATTAAAAATTCACTTTGGATATAATAAACAAGTAGTAAAAGTGAAGGCTTTAATAATAAAGACTCCATTTAAAACATTAGAGCTTTCAGCTCAAGAAATAAAAGATACTTTTACCACTGAGGTTTCATCTCATATAGAGAGTCTAGAGGTGAAGGATGGCGTATTATATGTAAAGCCTAAGGATGTGGATGCTTATGTATCTACAGATAAAATGGGAGAAATAATAGATAATACACCTTTGAATACAAATACACTTATGACTATAGTCATATTCACTATAATTGCATCTTTCTGTGCAATGAAATTTTATTATTATTTAATAAGTAATAAGGTTGCACCAAGTAAATTTGCGTTTGTTGCCATTTTTCTATTAATATTATATGCTCCTAATATGTTTAAACTATCAGGTATGAGTGATGGTCCTAATACAGAAAAAGGTGGAAATGGCGCTCTAGAGTATAACGAAAGTCTTCAAGGAGTAAACCTTTTAGTAAAGAAAATAGAAAATTATTATGATAATAACTTTGGACTTAGAAATCTTTTAATAAGATTAAATAGTTATATAGATGTAAAACTATTAAAAACCACTTCTACTGAAAAGGTAGTGATGGGTAAGGATGGATGGTTATATTATGGTACTGAAGGAGATAAAAATGTACCTGACTTATATAGAGGAATAATTAAATTCACCGATGAAGAGCTTTTAAAGATAAAAACGAATCTTGAAGAAAGAAGAGATTATCTTGAAGCTAAGGGGATTCCTTTCATACTTATGATAACTCCAGATAAAGAGAGTATTTACCCAGAGTATTATGATGATAGATACAAGAAAATAAGTGAAGAAACCAGATTAGATCAATTATTAGATTATTTAAATGAGAACTCAGATTTACATGTAGTGGATGTAAGAGAGGAATTAAAAAGTAAAAAATCTATAGAAAGACTATATGATAAAACAGATACTCATTGGAATGAATATGGAGCTTACTTTGGCTATGAAGTGTTAATGAATGAAGTAAATAAATATCTGCCTGAGATTAAGCCTAAAAGTTTAGATGAATTTGATATAGTAAAGAATTATAAAGAGATTGGTGGAGGAGACTTAGCTAATATGCTAAGTTTACCAAATGAATTTCCAGAAGAGCATATACTAGTACAACCAAAGGAAGAAAGAAAAGCAAGAGATATGATTAACACTGATCATAATTATAAGTTATTGCAAGGAGCTATTCTTGATAATCCAGACAAATCTCTTCCAAGATTACTAATGTTTAGGGACTCTTTCGGAGTAAAACTAATACCATTTGTAGGAGAGCATTTTAGTCATTCAGTATATCAATGGGATCCAGGCTTTAATACTACTCTAGTAGAACAATCAAATCCAGATATAGTAATACATCAAATAGTAGAAAGAAATTTAGAGTTTTTACTTACTGATAATCCAAAGTTGAAATAGTAGATTCGCTTTGCGAATAGGTAAGGAGCTCACTTTGTTCGTAGAGAAGGGCAACCAGAGGTTGCAGAGAAGGAGCTCCCTTTGGTCGCAGGGAAGGACTCACTTCGTTCGTGGGTAAGGAGTCACTGCGTGACAGGTAAGAGGGCATTTGTTAATGGCAGTGTTTTATTTATTTACTTTGATTACAGATGTTAAAATATGGATAGACTTACCGTATAATAATCACAGGGAGTGAGTTGTATGAGTAAGTCTATTATGTTAGATAAGAGCATTGATTTTTCAATTAAAGCTATAGATGTTTATAATATTTTAATTATGGATAATGAATATGTGTTATCTAAACAATTTTTGAAGTCAGCAACAAGCATTGGTGCAAATATAAGAGAAGCGAGATATGCAGAAAGTAAAAAGGATTTCATTCATAAGTTGTATATTGCAATAAAAGAATGTAATGAAACTCTTTACTGGTTAGAATTAATTAAATACATGAACAAGGTAAATATTAAAACTATCGAAAACTTACATAGTGATTGTCATTCAATGTGTAAAATATTATCAAAGGCAATAAAGACAACAAAAGCAAATGATAGTAAAGAAGATAAATAAAAAAACTCCACTTTAAAATGGAGTTTTTTATTTATCTTAAAAATTACCTACGAACGCATAGAACCTCTTACCACGAACAAAGCGAGCATTTCCCCGAAACCGAAGGGTTCTTCTTACCTGTGAACGCAGTGAACACTTACCTGCAACCTCTGGTTGCCCTTCTCTGCGAACAAAGTGAGCTCCTTCTCTGCAACCTCCGGTTGCCCTTCTCTGTGCCTTGGCACACCTTACCACGAGCAAAGCGAGCATTTCCCCGAAACCGAAGGGTTCTCCTTCCCTGTGAACGCAGTGAACACTTCCCTGCAACCTCCGGTTGCCCTTCCCTGCGAACTTCGTGAGCTCCTTACCTAAAAACTTCGCTTGAATAACCCTTCGGGTGATTTTCATGAAATCTCCATGCAGTTTCAATTATTGTTTCTAGAGAGTTAAATTTAGGGGTCCATCCAAGCTCTTTAATAGCTTTTTCAGAAGAGGCTACTAAAACAGCGGGGTCACCTTCTCTTCGTGGAGCTACCTCCGCAGGGATTGGATGATTAGTAACATTTCTAGCTGCTTCAATTACTTCCTTCACAGAGAAACCTTTATTATTTCCAAGGTTATAAATTGCACTAGGTTCACCTCTCATAAGTCTTTCTAAAGCAAGGGTATGAGCCTTAGCCAAGTCAGAAACGTGAACATAGTCTCTTACACAGGTTCCATCCTCTGTTCCATAGTCATCTCCAAACATTTTAATACTAGCTCTTTTTCCTAGTGCTACCTCCAAGATAAGAGGAATTAAGTGGGTTTCTGGAGTGTGGTCTTCTCCGATTTTACCACTAATATGGGCTCCAGCAGCATTAAAATATCTAAGAGCTGTATATTTTATACCGTAAGCCTCATCACACCATCTTAAAACCTTTTCTATCATTAGTTTAGATTCACCGTAAGGATTTATTGGCAGGGTTTTGTCTCCTTCTAAAATAGGAATATTTTCAGGCTCTCCATATGTAGCTGCAGTAGAAGAAAATACAATATATTTGACGTCATGTCTTTTCATGGCTTCAAGTAAGTTTATAGTTCCATATACATTATTATTAAAGTATTTTAGAGGTTCTGTCATACTTTCTCCTACATAGGAGTGAGCAGCAAAATCAATAACTGCTTCTATAGAATTTTCTTCGAAAATTTTATCTAGTATTGAGGAATCCCTCAAATCACCTTTATAAAATTTCCCGCCAAGAAGACTTTCTAAATGACCTTTTTCCAAATTGTCCAGTATTATAACTTCTTTTCCAGTTTCTAAAAGTTCTGCTACCATGTGGCTGCCAATATATCCAGCACCTCCACAAACTAAAATACTCATGTAATTCATTCCTTTCTACAAAAACATTATAATAAAATATTAATTTTCTTCAAAAATTAGTTAACAATTTGATAAGATTTTAAATAATTTTAAATTTAAATAGCCTTTCTAGTAGATTTATTATAAGATATTTACGTATATATCCTTAGATAGCTACAAAATTATTCCAAAATCAACTTAGGGTATTAAATTTACACTAATTATGGCTTATGATATAATTAATTTGTTATATATCAATAAGAATGTATTAATTATAGCATAACTGGCGTATACAATTAAATACGATATAAATTAAGGAGGTTTTTCTGTGATGGCGCAATTAAACGCACAGGATATAAGTGAGCAAGTAAATGAGGAAGTAAAAGAAAAAGTAGTATATAATTTTACAAAAAGGATAATGGATATAGTAGGCTCTATTGTTGGGTTAATATTACTTAGTCCAGTATTCTTAATTTTATTTATATTAGTTAAGATAGATTCAAGGGGACCAGTATTTTTTTCTCATGCTAGATTAGGGTACAAGGGTAACATTATAAAGATATATAAATTTAGAAGCATGGTGATTAATGCAGAGGAAATGCTAAGAAATTTAACTCCAGAGCAAAAGGAAGAGTTTGAGAAAAACTTCAAGCTTGAAGATGATCCTAGAATAACTAAAATGGGGAACATTTTAAGAAAAACAAGTTTAGATGAATTACCACAGTTAGTTAATATACTAAAAGGAGAGCTTTCAATAGTTGGACCAAGACCTATAGTTGAAAAAGAAATAGAACTCTATGGAAAATATGGAGCTAAGCTTCTAACCGTTAAACCAGGGTTAACGGGAAATTGGCAAGCCAATGGTAGGAGTGATACTACATATGATGAAAGAGTCCAATTAGATATGGATTATATAGATAATAGAAGTATATGGATGGATATAAAAATTATATTCAAAACATTTATAGCGGTGTTCAAGAGAGAAGGGGCTAGATAATCAATAGACTATAGTTAAGAATTAAAAGAATTTGAGCGAATTAATATAGCCCAACAGTGTATAAAAGTTGATTAAGTGCTATCTAGAAAAAAGACAGTACTATAGCTTCAGGGATGTTTAGTGGTTCAATACAAAGAAGAAGGGGAGAACTTAAAATGAAAAACTATGATTATCTAATAGTTGGTGCAGGACTGTATGGTTCAGTATTTGCCTACGAAGCTACTAAAAAGGGAAAAAAATGTTTAGTAATAGATAAAAGAAACCATTTAGGTGGAAATATATATTGTGAAAATTTTGAGGGAATTAATATACATACCTATGGAGCACACATTTTTCATACCAGTGATGATGAGGTATGGGAGTATGTGAATGCTCTTGTTGATTTTAATAGATTTACTAACTCTCCTATAGCTAATTACAAAGGTGAGCTATATAATTTGCCCTTTAATATGAACACTTTTAATAAATTATGGGGAGTAATAACGCCTAAAGAGGCAAAAGAAAAGATAGAAGAACAGAAGAGTATTCTTCAAGGTAAGGTTCCAGAAAATTTAGAGGAACAAGCTATATCACTTGTTGGTACAGATATATATGAAAAGCTTATAAAGGGATATACAGAAAAACAATGGGAAAGGGACTGCAAAGATCTTCCCCCTTTTATAATAAAAAGGATTCCTGTTAGATTTACCTATGATAATAACTATTTCAATGATAAATATCAGGGAATTCCAATAGGTGGATATAACAAGTTAATAGACAAGCTATTAGAGAAGTGTGACGTAAGAGTTAATGTGGATTTTTTTCAGCATAGAAAAGAGCTAGAAGATATGTGTGAAAAGGTTCTTTTTACTGGAATGATTGATGAGTTTTATAATTATGAGCATGGAGTTTTGGAATATAGGACTCTTAAATTTGAAAATCAATTTTTAGAGTTAGAGAATTATCAAGGAAATGCAGTGGTAAACTATACAGATAGGGAAACCCCATATACAAGGATAATAGAACATAAGCACTTTGAATTTGGCACTCAAAAAGGCACTTTAATAACTAAGGAGTATCCAAAGGAGTGGGAGAGTGGTGATGAGCCATATTACCCAGTTCTAGACGAGAGAAATTTAAAGATTTATGAAAAATATAAATCAATGACTGAAAATGAGAAAAAGATTATTTTTGGAGGAAGACTTGGAGATTATAAATATTATGACATGCACAATGTAATAAGAGCAGCACTAGATAAAGTCAAAGAGGAGTTTATAGAGTAATGGATATAAAAATACTTGTAGCTACCCACAAGAAATATAAGATGCCAGAAGAAAAAATATATATACCTCTTCATGTGGGAAGGGAAGGTAAGCAAGATTTAGGGTATATAGGAGATAATACAGGGGATAATATTTCAGTGAAGAATCCCAATTATTGCGAGCTTACTGGTTTATATTGGGCATATAAAAACTTGGAATGTGATTATATAGGATTATGCCATTATAGAAGATATTTTTCAAATAAATCACTTATAAAGAGAATAGGAAATAATGAGGCTAAATTTTCTTTGTTACTTAGTGAGAATGAAATAAAAGACTTAGTTAAGGAATACAAGGTAATACTTCCTAAAATGAGAAATTATTATATAGAAACAATTAAATCTCACTATGAGAACGCTCATCATATAGAAGATTTGAATAAGGTAGAGGAAATAATAAGAGAATATCATCCTGATTACATAAATAGCTTCAATCAGGTTATGTCAGGAACGAAGCTTCACCTTTACAATATGTTTATAATGAGTAAGAGTGATTTTGATAATTACAGTGAATGGTTATTTGATATATTATTTAGGTTAGAAAAGGAAATAGATATCTCTAAATATAATAATTATCAAAGTAGAGTATATGGATTTCTCAGTGAAAGATTGTTTAATGTTTGGCTTAATAAAAATCAATTGAAGTCTAAAGAGATATCTATCATAAATATGGAAAAAGTAGATTGGGTAAAAAAAAGCATAGAATTCTTAAAAAGAAAATGGAAATAATTACAATGGCTTCAGGAGTAATTACGAATTATGCAAATACACTTGAAAGTACACCCAAATTTTGGAGGGGAATAGATGAGAAAGATTATATTTTTCTTTTCAGGCATAGTATATAACCTTTTATGTATATTAAAGGTTAAGCAAAATAGAGTAGTTATAGAGTGTGATTATGGGAAAGGATTTTATGATAATCTTCTTTCAATATATAGCTATATATTGGATAAGAAACTACCCTTAGAGATCATTATTCCTATAAATAAGGGAGTAGAATTAAATATAGAAATAGGGGAAAATACAAAGATTATACATACAAGATCCCTTAGTCAGCTATATTATTTAGCAACATCTAAATATTGGATAACTAATAATCATTATTATCATTTTTTAAATAAGAGAAAAGATACTATAATGATAAACACATGGCATGCTTTAGGTGCCTTTAAGAAATTTGCTTTAGATTCTGCTAAGAATCAAGAGGATATAGATAGATTTAAAAAAGATGGAGATAACATAGACTACCTGCTTGTAAGTAGTGAAAATTTAAAGGATATATATTCAAAAGCATTAAATGTACCGAAAAGTAAAATACTATCATTAGGAATTCCTAGAACAGATCAACTATTCAATGAAGGATATATAAAAACTATTAGAGGAAGATTATTAAATAGTGATAGTCAGTTCAGTGGAAAGAAACTAATACTATATGCACCGACTTTTAGAGATGATGAAAAAGAACATTTTCATATGAATTTAGATCTGCATAAAATGAGGAAAGAATTAGGTGATGGCTATAAGGTACTATTGAGGCTACATCCTATAATAAGAAATAAATATTCTGTACCAGAGGAATTAAAAGATTTTGTGGTAGATGTAAAATCATATAACATAAATGATTTAATGATAATAAGTAATATATTAATCACTGACTATTCTTCGGTGGTATTCGAATATGCCTTATTAAATAAGCCTATGATATTTTTTGCCTATGATTATAAAAAATATAAAGAGGAATTAAGGGATTTTTATTTTCCTTATGAAGAATTTGTGCCAGGGCCTATAATCTATACTACAGAGGAAGTAATAGACAGTATAAAAAAAGAAAATTTCTCAATGGATAGAATAAAGGAATTTGGGGAGAAATTCTGTCAATATAAGGATGGAAAATCCACAGAACGATTTATAAACTTTTTTTTAAGCACTAGAGTTTAATTCTTAATTTGAAAAGAGGCGTATGATGATGAATATTGCAGTTTTATTAGCGGGAGGCACGGGTAGCAGAATGGGAAGTGACCTTCCAAAGCAGTTTATAGATATATACGGAAAGCCATTAGTTGTCCATACTATAGAGGCCTTTGATATAAATCCTAATATAGATTATATAGCAGTAATCTGTAAAGAGGATTTTAAAGAAGATTTAAAAATATGGGTAAGAAAATATGGATTAACTAAGGTTAAGTGGATTATTAATGGAGGAGATACAAGACAGGGTTCTGTTTATAATGGAATAACTCATTTAAAGGAGTTCTGTAGTGAGGATGATATATTAGTAATTCATGATTCAGCACGACCACTTATAAGTCAAAGAATAATCGATGAGAATATTAGCAAGGCTAAAGAGTATAAGGCTGTAGATACAGTAATACCTAGCACAGATACTATAATAAAAAGTGTGGATAATGAGTTCATTGATCAGGTTCCATTGAGAAAGGAACTTTATTTAGGGCAAACGCCACAGAGTTTTAGCTATGGCTTGATAGAAAGAGCCCATAAAGAGGCTATGAACTCAGAAATTTTAAATGCTACTGATGATTGTCAACTAATTTTAAGATTAGGAGAAAAGGTTAGATTAGTAGAAGGCGATAAATTAAACTTTAAGGTTACAACCTTTGAGGATTTATTGATGTTAAAATCCATAATAAAACTTGGAAAATTAGAAGAGGTGAAGTAGATGCTTAGCAAGGGCTTTAAAGTGGTTTCACCTAAAACCTTTGAGATATACTATAGTCATGTGGAAGCAGCACAGGACGAAGCATTAATAAAAATGGATTTAGGAGCAATTTGTAAGGCTGATTTACGATATTTTTTAGGGCTAAGAGATGAGAAAATTTTAGGGTTAAAATATCCCATGAGACTTTTACATGAAATGGTAGGAACTGTATTGAAATCTCCTACAGATACATTGAAGGTAGGGGATAGGGTGGTTTTAGTACCTAATATTGCTAACTGTTCACAATGTGAAAAGGGTAGTAAAAAATGTAGCTTGCAATCTACCATAGGTGAAAATTATTGCCCTAGAGCTAAATTTGCATCTAGTAATTTAGATGGTTTTTCTTGCGAATATATGAGTTTTCCAATTTCTAATATAGTAAAACTGCCTGAGGAAGTGCCCATGGAACATGGAGTTTTTGCAGAATTAACCTCCGTAGCGGTGGCAGCACTAAGAAGATGTAAGGTAGATAATCATAAGGTCATTGCAGTATGGGGAGATGGCATAGTAGGATATATATTGACTTCTGTACTTAGAGTATTAACTGATAGTAGGCTGATAATCATAGGAAAGAATCCTGAAAAGCTAGAGTTGTTTCCAGCAGATAAGGTCTATCTAGTGGGTGATAATGATATAAAAGAGGAAGATATAACCCTAGCCTTTGAGTGTGTTGGTGGACAAGGGTCTCAATATGCAGTAGATGAAATCATGAGTTCAATAGATATTGGTGGCCAAATCGTACTAACTGGAGTAGCTGAGAACAACATAGAAATAAATACAAGAAAAATCTTGGAAAAAGGCTTAAGTATAACAGGCTCAACAAGAAGTTCAGTAGAGGATTTTAAAAGATCTATAAAATTGTTGGAAAATGCACAGTATAGAGAATATATATCAAAATTAATAAGAGGTGTAGCCATTATAAGAAATATTCATGACTATTATGAAGTTTTCGAAGAAGCTGCAAACCCAGAACTAGGTAAGAAGTTATTAAAATTTAACATATAATGGAACGGCCCCTGGGGTACATCCATTATATGAATGTACCCCAGGGGTCGTTCCATATAATGGGAGAGAAGGAGAGAAAGGTGAAAGTTTCTGTAATAATACCGGTATATAATGTAGAAAAATATATAGCAAAAACTATAGAATCCTTGCAGGAACAAAGCCTAAAGGATTTTGAGGTACTACTTATAAATGATGGTTCAACAGATGATACCCTTAGAGTTATGAAGGACGTGTTGATTAACTCTAATTTGGATTATAAAATTATAAATAAAGAAAATGAGGGAGTCAGCAAGACTAGGAATCTAGGGATAGCCAATGCAAAAGGAAAGTATATATATTTTCTAGATGGAGATGACTACATTGTCCCAACCCTTCTGGAGAAAATGTATAACAACTGTGAGAATTATGGGCTTCAAGTGTGTTTTTGTGGTTATACCCATATAAAAGAAGAAGATAACAGCGTTATGATGAAGGTACATAAATATATAGATCAGCCTATGAGTGGACTACAGGCTGCAGCGAAGATGCTAAACAATGATTTTTGGATAAGTGCTATATCTGGCTTTTATCTAACCAGTTTTTTAATAGAGAAAAATTTAGAATTTCCAACGGATATAGTTTTTGGAGAGGATACAGTATTTGTAGTGAAAACACTTATGAATGCAGCGGCAGTAGGCTGTGTAAAGGAACCATTAGTTTATTATCTTCGAAGGAGTTCTTCAGTGACACAGAGTTCAAATAATAAATACTTTAACCTGCACCAATCAAACTTAGATATATTACAGTACAATAGAAAGTATTTCAATAGTTCCGATGTGGAGAAGGCGCTTTTAGAATACAAAATACCTCAATCTATAATGAGAATTTTTTCCGCTCTTGCAAAAGGTGGGAACAATAAGAGAGAGCTATTTGAATTTATAAGTAAGGATGAAATCAAGACCTATTTAAAAGGTTTTAAGATAAATGGACAAAAGGAAAATATGAAATTTAAACTTAGCTCATATATAATTAGAGTTTGTCCTAAAATGTTATATAGCTTATTACAAGTAAGGAAAAATTAAATGTGCTATAGCATTGGAATTACTATTCATACTTGTATTTGAAGTATGGATTATAGAGATAAGTACCAGAGTTGGAAGGAATATGATATGAGAATAAAACATGCAAAGAAGAATGTAATATATAGTATAACCACCTATGTATTCTTGATGGTGTTATCCTTTATAAATAGAAGAATATTTGTTGATACATTAGGTCAAGAGATGGTTGGACTGCAAAATGTTCTTAACAGCACAATGAGTCTTTTAAATCTAGTAGAATCAGGGGTTGGAATGGCAGTAATGTTTTCCTTATATAAACCCTTTGCTGAAAATGATAAAGTACAGATAAAAAGCATAGTCTCATTATATTCAAGGCTATATAGGATATTTGGTACAGTAATATTCTTTGTAGGAATAATATTATCAGGATTTTTAGGTTTCTTTGTAAAAGAACAAATTCCCATAGATTATGCGAGAATATGTTTCTTTATATATTTAGTTGATACAGCTCTTACTTACTATTTCTCTTACAAGACCTGTATGTTATATGCAAGTCAAGATGGATATATAATTTCATTTTGGGATTTTATTTTTAAAACTGTAAGAGCAGCGATACAAATAGTAATATTAATAAAGTTTAAATCTTTTATATTATTTATAGCTATCCAAGTAGTAACTAACATAATGTATTTGACAACTATAAATTTAGTGGTAAATAAAAAGTTCCCGTGGCTTAAAATAGTGGGAGTAGAGGAAATTAAGGGAAAGGCAGATATAATAAAAAATGTAAAAGTATTATTTATCCATAAAATAGGAAGTTTTGTGGTATTTAGTACAGATAGTTTAATAATAACACATTTTTTAGGGCTTGTGGCAACAGGATTATATGGTAACTACAATATGGTAATAACCTTTTGTGACCAATTCATGAGAAAGATTTTTGATGGATTGACAGCTAGCATAGGAAACTTGTTGACAGAGGGTGATGAAAAAAAATCTTTCGACATATACAGAAAACTGTTTTTCTTTAACTTTTGGATGTCATCCTTTGTGGCAATATGTTTATATAACCTAATGGATAGCTTTGTGATGATCTGGTTAGGTAAAAAATCCTTATTACCAAAGGGAGTTCTCATAGTATTAATACTAAATTTCTTCCTAACTACTATGAGATTAAGTATAGATAAATTTAAAGAAAGTGGAGGAATGTATTACGAAGATAGGTATGCTCCACTATTTGAAGTAACAATAAATCTAGTATTTTCAATTATATTAGTTCAAAAAATGGGCTTAGCAGGGGTGTTTATAGGTACTCTAATAAGTAATCTATCCGTGATATTTTGGGTTAAACCTAAAATTGTATTTAATAAAGTATTTAAAAAAAGCTTTATTGAATATCTAACTCACTATATAAAATATGTATGCTGTGGAATAATTCCACTTATACTTACTTCTGCAGCAGGTAGATTAATACAATTTAACAGCTCTATACTTCAGTTTCTAGTATCTACTATGGTTAATGTGGTATTAATCAATGGAACTTACTTGATATTATTTCATAGGACAGAGGAATTCAAATATTATAAGAAACTCGTATTTAAAAAGTAAAATTAGGTAATCACCCCAGGGGTGCTTACTAAATTTGGAAGCACCCCTGGGGTGATTACATAAAATGGAGGAAGGTATGGATAATATAAATAGATGCGTGAAGAAGATAGGATATATATCTAATGAAAAATGGTTTAAATATACGATATTATTTACACTATTGGTATTTAGCACGGGTATAGATCTTATTCATAATTATAAGATCACGAATAATATAAAAAATGTTTATATGGTTTTAATACCATTTATTCTAGCACTAATAATGATAGGTAAGAAGCAATTAAATAGAGATGCAAACTGGATATTTTATGGAATGGTGATATTTAGTATAATATCAGTTATATGGTCTGTTGATAGAGTTGAGACTATTAAAAATAGTATTTTATTTGCAGGAACCACAATAATAGCAGTTTATGTAGCTAAAAATTCCACAAAGGAAGAAATCTTTGAAGTGCTTTTGACGTGGTTTATGTGGATGGTTATAATAAATTTATTATGCTATATGATTAAACTACCTGTGGCTTATGACTTTAAGGAAACCAGATATACTGTTGCTCTGAAAGGAATATACAAACACAGAAATACCTTAGGATTACAGATGACATTAAGTATAAGTTTAACAATATGGTATTTGATGCATTTCTGGAAAGATAAAGGGTTGAGAACTAAATGTATATTAACATTAGTAGGAAGTCTATTCCTATTATATATGAGCAAGAGTATGACCTCTTATTTATTAGTAGGGGCTATGGTGACATTGGTAATTTTAACTAGATATAAACTGTTTAATAAACTCATGATATATGCTATAGTGCCTGCATTAGTGGTATCAATATACCTATTAATGGTTCAACCACAGTTCTTTCAAAACTTTTTATTGACGATTGGAAGAAGTCCTACTCTAACAGACAGAACAGTAATTTGGGCAGGATCTATAGCTGGAATAAAGACAAAACCACTTTTAGGTTATGGTTATTCGGCTTATTTAACTAATAATATATATGCAGTAAACTTTGTGGCAGTACATTACGGTGGATTACCAGTAAACTCTCATAATGGGTTTTTAGATATACTGCTAGATTTTGGTGTAGCAGGAGGCAGTTTAATTTTCCTATTTATGATTAATACCTTGGATAAAATAAGAAGGCTGAATAATAAATTAAGTAGGATAGATTTTAAATACATTGGATTTATATTAGCATATTTTGGGTTTACCTTATTTCACAACTTAGTGGAAAGTCCACTTGTGAAACATAATGCTACGACTTATGTGTTGATAATACTGTTCTTTAATATAATATATAGAACTTGGAGAGAAGTGAAAAACAGCTAGGAGGAATATATAAATGCTATGTGCGGTAATAATGGCAGGAGGTAAAGGTACAAGATTTTGGCCCTTATCTACAGAAGAAAAACCAAAACAGTTTTTAAGCTTATTAGGGGAAGACACAATGCTGCAAATGTCTGTAAAAAGAATACTGCCCATTATTCCAATGGAAAGAATTTTTATAGTGACAGCTAAGGCATATGTGGAATTGGTAAAAGAGCAGCTTCCATATTTAAATGAAGAAAATATAATAGTAGAGCCAGTGGGAAGAAATACTGCTCCCTGCGTTGGACTTTCAGCTTTTTATATAAATAAAAGATTTAAGGATGCGACTATGGTGGTATTGCCATCAGACCATTTGATTCAAAATGAAAAGGAATTTTTAAAGCTATTAAAGCTAGGAGAAAGTTTCGTTGAAAAAGAGAGTAGTGCATTAGTAACTATAGGAATTACACCTACCAGAGCAGAAACTGGTTATGGTTATATAAAAACTAAAGCTAATACTTGTTATAATAAAAATTTAGAGAAAGTACTATGCATTCCGAAAGATTATCAAGCTGCGGCCTGTGATAAAATTGATGATGAGGAACAAGTATTTCAAGTTGAGAGATTTGTAGAAAAACCTAACAAACAAAAGGCTGAAGAGTACTTGGAAAGTGGAGAATACCTATGGAATAGTGGGATGTTTATATGGAGAGTAGAAAACATACTGCAGCTTATAGAAAAACATTTGAATAGTACTCACAAAATATTAGAGGATATAATATCAGTGCCAAGCCAGGAGTATAATGAAGCTTTGGAAAATAACTATGAAAAAGTTGATAATATATCTATAGACTTCGGAATAATGGAAAAGGCAGACAACATATATGTTATGCCTGGAGATCTAGGTTGGGATGATGTAGGTAGCTGGAAGGCTATTGAAAGATATAGAGAGAGAGATAAAAATAACAATATAGTTTTTGGAGAGGTTACAAATCTTCAAGGTAAAAACAATATCATAGTATCACAGAATAAGCCAATAATACTTTCAGGGGTAGAGGATATAGTATTAGTAGAAAGTGAAGACATGATATTCTTAGGGAAAAAAGAAAATATAGAAAATTTATCAAAATTAAGGGACGAACTAGGCCCTCAAGCAAAAACTCAGTAATAATAAAAGGAGAAAATATATGAAGATTTCAGTGATATGCCCTTTATATAATGGAGAAGACTATATAAAAAATCTAAATAATTCTCTGCTTAAGCAAAAAGGGGTAGAATTTGCTTCTATAGAATATATTTTAACTGAGGGCAAAGATAACTCAGAGGAAGTATTAAAGAGATTAAATTGCACTTATAAAAAAATAAAGCCCCAAGAGTTTTCACATAGTAGAACGAGAGAAGAAGCAGCATTTAGAGCAAAGGGAGATGTACTAGTTTTTATAACTCAAGATATAATAATAATAGATGATTTATGGCTTTCAAAGCTGGTAAAACCTATAATAGAGGGGCAATGTGTAGCAACCTTTAGTAGGCAGATTTGTGATAATAATACCATAGAAAAATACGTAAGAGAAAAAAATTATCCAGAGGAAAGTAGAATTGTATGTAAGGATAATATAAAAGAATTAGGCATAAGAACCTTCTTCTTCTCTGATGCGGCCTCAGCAATAAAAAGAGAGACCTTTGAGGAATTAGAAGGATATGATAATAAACACTTAGTAACTAATGAAGATATGTATATAGCCTATAAAATGATAAACAAAGGCTATAAAATAAGATATACCAGTGAAGCAGAGGTTATTCATTCTCATGAATTTACCTTAAAGCAGCTTTATAAAAGATATTACGATACTGGAATATTTCTTAAACAAAACAGTTATCTTTTAGAACATAAGGCAAACAAAGCTGGTATGGGACTTCTTGGCTATGTATTAAAAAGAGCAGTTGAAGAGAGAAATATTGGGGTATTAATAAATGTGATACCAAATTTTGCAGCTAGATATTTAGGAAACTTTTTTGGGAAGAGAAGTGTTAAGAGGTAAGTGCTCACTTTGTTCGCAGGGAAGTGCACCGGAGGTGCAGAGAAGGAGTTGACTTCGTCAACAGAGAAGTGCTCACGGGGTTCGCAGAGAAGGGATTGGCGTTGCCAACAGAGAAGGAGTTCACTTCATGAACAGGGAAGTGCAGCAAGCTGCAGAGAAGGGGTTGACTTTGTCAACGGAGAGGTGCTCACTTTGTTCGCAGGGAAGGGTTGACTTTGCCAATGGGGAAGGGTTCACTACGTGAACAGAGAGACAAACTTTGTTTGCAGTTTGATTAGAGTGAGTAGTTGTGTTAGTTAGGCAAGTATAGTTAAATATAGGTAAGTATAGTTAAATAAAGGGAGGAAGATTATGAAGGGAATAATTTTAGCGGGAGGTTCTGGAACTAGGTTATATCCAGTGACTAAGGCTATATCAAAGCAAATAGTACCAATTTATGATAAACCAATGATATATTATCCGATGTCTGTGCTTATGCTTGCAGGGATAAGAGATATATTAATTATATCTACGGAGAGAGATGTGGTAGGTTTTGAAGAGTTATTTGGAACTGGAGAGGAATTAGGCTTGAATATAAGTTATGCTGTTCAGAAGGCGCCAAATGGACTTGCAGAGGCCTTTATAATTGGAGAGGAATTCATAGGCGAGGATAATGTATCTTTAATTCTAGGGGATAATATATTCTGGGGACAAAGTTTTGGTGCGCACTTAGAGAAATGTGCAACCCTAGAAAAGGGTGCAATGGTATATGGCTACTACGTTCAGAACCCAAGAGAATTTGGAGTGGTAGAGTTTGATGAGAATAAAAAAGTTGTATCTTTAGAGGAAAAACCAGAGCATCCAAAGTCAAAGTATGCTATACCGGGTCTTTATTTCTATGACAATACAGTGGTAGAAAAAGCTAAAGCTTTGAAGCCTTCTAAAAGAGGAGAACTTGAGATTACAGATTTGAATAGAATGTATATGGAAGAGGGAACTCTAAGAGTAGATCTTCTAGGAAGAGGCATGGCATGGCTTGATACAGGAACTCATAGTTCTATGCTAAAAGCGTCTAATTTCGTAGAGGCAGTACAAAATACTCAAGGTACATACATAGCATGTTTAGAGGAAATTGCTTATAAAAAAGGTTGGATAAATGATGAACAGCTTAAAAAATTAGCAGCACCACTACTTAAAACAGGTTATGGTAAATATCTTATGGATATTGCAGAAGAAAGATAATTGCAAACATGATGATAATTAAGGAGATTTTATAATGGGAAATTTTAAGTTTAATAAAACTAAAATAGATGGATTGTATATAATAGAGCCTAAGCTTTATGGGGACCATAGAGGATATTTTATGGAATCCTATAGTGAAAGAGAGTTTTTTGAAAATGGATTAGATATGAAACTCGTACAGGATAACCAGTCCAAGTCAAAAAAAGGTGTGTTAAGAGGACTTCACTTCCAAACTCAACATTCTCAAGGAAAGCTAGTTAGAGTTATAGAGGGAGAAGTTTTTGATGTAGCTGTGGATTTAAGAGAAGGTTCACCAACTTATGGTCAATGGGAAGGTGTAAAACTTTCTGCTGAAAATAACCTACAGTTTTACATACCAGAAGGCTTTGCACATGGTTTTTTAGTGCTGTCTGAAGAAGCTATATTTACATACAAATGTAGTGATTTTTATTATCCAGAGTATGATGGTGGAATCATTTGGAATGATAAGGATATAAACATACAATGGCCAATAGAAAATATAGAAGAGATTTTATTATCAGATAAAGATAAAAACTTAAAGCCATTAAAGGAAGCAATCCTTCCTAAATAAAGAATTTTAAGGAGTTGAATTGGATGAAAACTTATTTAGTAACTGGTGGAGCAGGATTTATTGGTTCAAATTTTGTGATTTATATGCTGAAGAAGTATAGGGATATAAAAATAATTAATTTAGACAAGCTTACTTATGCAGGAAATCTTGAAAACCTAAAAACTATAGAAAATGATGAGAGACATGTATTTGTTCAAGGAGATATAGGAAATAGAGAGCTAATAACTAAACTGTTTAAAGAGAATAATATAGATTATGTAGTAAACTTTGCCGCAGAATCTCATGTGGACAGAAGTATAACTGATCCAGAAATCTTTGTTAAAACTAATGTGCTTGGTACATTAAACTTATTAAACTGTGCAAAAGCTGCTTGGAACAGTGAGAGTGGTTGGAGCGAAGGAGTAAAATATCTACAGGTATCTACAGATGAAGTATATGGTTCCTTAGGAGAAGAGGGTTATTTCATTGAAGAAACACCTATAGACCCACATAGCCCATATTCAGCAAGCAAGGCTTCTGCTGACTTATTGGTTAAAGCTTATGCGGATACATATAAAATGCCAGTAAATATAACAAGATGTTCAAATAACTATGGTCCATATCAATTTCCTGAAAAGTTAATACCACTTCTAATCAATAACTGCTTAAAACATAAAAATCTACCAGTTTATGGGGATGGATTAAACGTAAGAGATTGGTTATATGTAGAAGATCACTGCAAGGCTATAGACATGGTAGTAAACCATGGAGTTCTTGGAATGGTTTATAATGTAGGCGGCCATAATGAGAGAACTAACATCCAAATAGTTAAGAAGGTTATAGCTGAGCTGCATGAAAAGGTAGATAGCGAAATATCTGAAAACTTAATAAAGTATGTTGAAGACAGAAAAGGTCATGACAGAAGATATGGAATAGATCCAACTAAGATAAAAGATGAATTAGGCTGGTACCCAGAAACTACTTTTGAAGTAGGAATAGTAAAGACTATAGAATGGTATCTTGAAAACAAACAGTGGATGGAGAACATAACCTCTGGAGAGTATGAAAAATACTACGAAAAAATGTATAAATAGAGAAAGGTCAGCAGAGCTGACAGGGGAGGAGCAAGCAAAACTTTCAGGTAAGTGACGAACTGTGTTCGTGGGTAAGGTGCCAACTTTGTTGGCAGGGAAAGGTTAGCGGAGCTAACAGGTAAGGGTCAGCAGAGCTGACAGGGAAGGTGCAAGCGGTGCTTGCAGTTATCTGTTGACGAAGTCAACCCTTACCTGTCACGAAGTGACGTCTTACCGGCGAACAAAGTGAGCTTCTTACCACGAGAAAAGCGAGTATTTACCTATAAACTTAGTTTGCTCTTACCTGCTACTGAAAGGAGCGAAACCGTGTTTAGAAAAGCTTACTTATTGATAAGAGCTATTCCTAAAACATTATATTTTAATTTTAAATATTTACCTTTTAAGAAGGCTATGAGGCTGCCTATTTTGGTGTCTCATAGGGTTTGGCTTATGGATACTCAAGGAGAAGTGGATATCAAAGAGGATAACCTGACTCCTTTTATGATAAAGTTAGGATTTAATGAAGTAGGAATCTTTGACCAAATGAGAGAGAGAACTGTATGGAATGTAAAGGGTAAAGTTAATTTTAAGGGAACAGCTCTCATAGGACATGGAAGTAAAATTTCTGTAGATCCTAAAGGAACCTTAAACTTGGGAAAAGAACTGATAATTACTGCTGAAAGCTCCATCATTTGTAGAAATGAGATAACTCTTAAGGATGGAGTTATGATATCCTGGGAAACTCAAATTATGGATAGTGATCTTCATTCAATAGTAGATGGAGAAGGAAAAATAGTAAATAGTGATGAAGCAGTAGAAATAGGCGAAAAATCCTGGATTGGCTGTAGATGCTTGGTACTCAAAGGAGTCAAACTAAAGCCAGGAACCATAGTAGCAGCAGGAACTACAGTGTCAAAATCAGTTAACTACATAGATAAAGAGAAATCCTTAATAGGAGGAAATCCTATAGGAATATTAAGGGAGAATGTGGAATTTAGAATTTAGTAGTTTTAAATTACTTTTACTTAATCTACATATTATTACTCACAAGCCGTTTCGAAAGATTGATTTACTAAGGTTCTATTCAAGGAAAAATCTAAAATACAACAACTCGCTTCTCTCGAACAGGTTGTATTTCTTAACGATTTTTACTTTCATATAACCTAAGTAAATTTAATCTTCCTGCAAATGGTTTGCTTCGCAATAATATGTAGATATTTAAAAAGTAATTTTAAAAAACTAAAATTCTAAACACAAAAGGTGTATTATGAAAAAATCATTATTAAAAGATAGAAGAGTAAAAGATTTAGGCTATACACTAGGGGCAAATTTAATAAGTCTAATTTCAGGGGTAGTTATTACCTTTGTAATACCAGCAGTATTACCTATGGAAACAGAATTTGCATATCTCAAGATATTTACACTTTATCTTGGATATTTAGGTTTTTTCCATCTAGGGTTTAATGATGGTATTTATGTTAATTATGGAGACTATGACTATGACACCTTACCAAAAGGAGAGTTTAGATCATATTTTAAATTTCTTTCAATATCTCAGATAATAGTAGCTACGTGCTTAATATTGATCCTTTTACTATTATCCATAGACCCTCAGAGAAAAATAATATATATTTTTCTAGCAATAAATATTGTACTAACTAATATAACGGGATATTTTGATTTTATATCTCAAGTAATAAGAAGGTTTAAGCTATATTCCTTTACAATGATATTAAATAAAATCTTGTATACCATAGGTGTAGTAGTACTTATATTAGGAAGTTATAAGACTGCCAATGTATTAATATTACTTCAGACGGTTATAAATGGAGTTATTTTAATAATATATATGATGAACTATAAGGAAATCACCTTTGGAAAGAGTCAAAGTTTTAAAACTATGAAAACTAAGATATTTAATAATATAAATATGGGCTTTTTCATAATGCTTGGAAACTTTGTAAGTATTTTAATCATAGGTATAGATAGAATATTTATACAAAGATTTTTTACTGATAAACAATTTGCTCTATATTCTTTTGCGGTTCAACTGTTAACTATGGTGTATTTAATTTTAAATGGAATTAGAAGCGTGGTATTTCCATATCTAACAAGAAATGAAGGCAAGAATCTAGATAAGACCTATGAATTTATGAAAACTGTTGTGTTTATACTTTTAGGATATTGTTTATCAGGGTTCTTTATATTTAAGCCAATAGTAGGGTGGATTTTACCTAAGTATGTTCCAGCATTAACTATAGCAGCCATTATTTTTCCGACTATTTTATTAAGTGGGGAGATTAACATAGTAACGCAAAACTTTTATAAAACCTTAAAGCTTAAAAGAGAATATACAAAAAATAGTATAGTGGGAGTAGCTGCAGCGTTAATAACCATAGTTATAGCATTTATCGGGTTTAGGACCATGGAAGCTATAGCAATTTCATCTTTAATATCCTTTATGATTTGGGAGATATATGGAGATATCTTCTTCAGTAAGCATATAGGGGCTAAAACTATAAAGTACACTATTGGAGAAGTATTAGCTATAGGATTATTTTTATCATTAGCCTTTAAAACTACATGGTATATAGGATTTATATTATACATAATTGGATTTACAGTAATAGTAGCATTATTATTTAAAAATGAAATAAAGGCTGGAAAGGCTAAAATTTTTCATAAATCAAGTGATTCCTAGCTACAGATGATGGATATCGGATAAATGTGAAGATAGTGAATAGTTCACTGTAAGTATGTCGCAGGTCACTTATAAGGAGATATATATGAGCGAAAAAATATACGTAAATGGAACCATACTTCATGAAAGACCTACGGGACTTGGAGTATATGCAAAAAACGTAATAAAGGAATTAAAAGGCAAGGAAAACCTAAAGGTTTTTTGTCCTATAGATATAGAGGGCGTAGATGTAATTAAAACTACAGAATATGTAAAGCCTTCCTACAAAAAAAAAGGAGGACTTGTAAGACTTTTATATACTCAATTTGTTATGCCCTTTAAGGTACAGAAGGATGGAATAATATATCATCCCTTTCAGTATCTATGCTTATTTAGTAGAAAAAAACAAATAATTACCATTCATGATTTTATACCGCTACATTATAAAGAGGTAGCAAAGCATCAGTATAAGTATTATAAGTATTTTATGCCCTTCTTATTAAAGAAGGCCTATAAGATAATATGTATATCTGAGAATACAAAAGAAGATTTACTAAAATTCTATAATGTAGATAAAAATAAGGTAGAAGTTATATATAATGGCTATGATGATCAGGTATTTAACACTAATAATATAAAGGAAGAAGTGTTAAAAAAGTATAATATAGATTATCCTTATATAGTTATGGTTGGTGGAGGTTATTTTCATAAGAATCTTCATAGTGCCATAGAAGCCTTTAATAAAATAGAGGACAAAAAGGGGAACAAACTTGTTATCATAGGAAAAACCTCTCCTTATATGGAAAAATTAAAGGAGCAGGTTGATACTTTAGGCTTAAAGGAGCAGGTTATATTTCTTGGATATGTGGGAGATGAGGACTTAAGTACTCTATACAATAAATCAACAGCCTTTTTATATCCAACATTATATGAAGGTTTTGGACTTCCAATTCTAGAAGCTTGGGCATGTAACACCTTGGTGCTATGTTCCAATAATTCCTCATTAAAAGAAATCTCTGGAGAAGGAGCTATAACCTTTAATCCAGAAAATATTCATGAAATAAAAGCAGCTATAGAAAGTGCTTTAAATAGTGAAAATATAGAAGAAGTAAATAAAATGAAGGACACAGGAAGAGAGTTGTTAAAGAATTACTCTTGGAGAAAAACCGCAGAGGAAGTCTATAATCAGCTGAGCTGATTATAAGATGCCTTAATATACAGTAAAGAATTCACTGTGTCTGTGAGAAGGATTCCCTTTAATCATGAGAAGTACTCACCATGCTTGTGGTAAGAATGAAATTCAATTTTATCGACTTTTATTACAAGTAAGGCGGGTACTTCATTATAAGTATATTTAAGTTACTACTGATGAAAGGAGCAAATTATGTATCAAATAATAGCATTATTACAGTTGTTAGTTTTTATATTTATTATGAGAAAATTTGTTAAAGAAAAAGGTCTTGTAATATTAGTGGATCAGGTTAAGATAATGTTCATATTATGGATGGGAGCACTGATACTTTATGATTTTACGCTGAGTAGTTTTTATAAGCCCACCCTTCAGATAAATTTGATAACCATATTTATTTGGGTAAGCTTTTTAATTATGGCAAAATTCATATCCTTGGAGGAAGAGGACGTACATATACTCTTTAATGAGTTTCATGACAAAGATTATTATAAACTTTATGCCTTGGCATCTAACGCTATATTTATAATAGCAGCTTTAACCTTTGCAATTAATGTTAATAAGTATGGGTTAATGATTTTAGAAGAAAATAAAATCAATAAGCAGATGATGGACCACTATGCTGGATATATTGTGTATATGTTAGTGCTATGTGGAGAGGTAAAGTACATATTATTTAGAAATCATAAAAAGTGGATAGATCTTCTAGTATTTATAGGAAGTGTGGGAATACTAGTTTTAACCATGAATAGGGGACCAATAGCATTCTTATTTATAACCATAGGGATTTATGAGGTATTTAGCTTCATTAATATAAAGGAAACTTTATCTAAGAAACAAAAGATTACTATCTATGGAATCTTTATAGCACTTATATTAGCTTTCATATGGTTCTTCGGGTATATAGGAAGTATGAGAATGGAATTTGTACTTAATGAAGTGTATAAGAGAACCTTATGGGAACACTATGGGGTACCAACTTGGATGCCAGAAGGATTTTTATGGATATACATTTATTTGACCAGTACCCTTCAAAATGCCGCTCATGCATTAGCATATCAGGTGACCTCAGGATTTACATTTATGGGAAATCTGTTCTATCCTTTTGTAAAGCTTGTGGCAAATGTACTTGGTCAGGGAGATACCTTCAAGGGCTGGCTTATGAGCCAAGGAGGATATGTACCACATCTAGAGTCAGAGATAGGGCTCAATGCTATGACTTTTATACCAGAAGCCTTTCATGATTTAGGAATAGCTGGTTTCATAATCTACGTATTATTATATGTACTATTAGCATACCTATCTATAAGACTTATAAAAAGTAGAATAGGTTTCTCTTCAATAGGTAAAATTTTAATATACACAAATATAACCAGTATATTACTTTGGAGTATCTTTGTTAACTCCTTCAAAATTCCAATACTTATATTAAATATATTTGGAGTGTTGTTTATAGAGGGAATAATTTATTTGGGGAAACGCAACCAGAGATTACAGTGAATTGCTCACTTTGTTCGCAGAGAAGGGGTTCACTTCGTGAACGGGGAAGGAGTTCGCTTTGCTCACGGGGAAGAGGTTCACTTTGTGAACAGGGAAGGAGTTCGCTTTGCTCACAGAGAAGGGGTTCACTTTGTGAACAGGGAAGTGTTCGCTTTGCTCACGGAGAAGGGGTTCACTTTGTGAACAGAGAAGGAGTTCGCTTTGCTCACGGGGAAGAGATTCACTTTGTGAACAGGGAAGTGTTCGCTTTGCTCACAGGGAAGGGATTCACTTCGTGAACAGGGAAGTGCTCACTTTGTTCGCAGGGAAGGGGTTCACTTCGTGAATAGGGAAGTGTTCGATTTGCTCACAGAGGAGGGATTCACTTCGTGAACAGTGAATTGCAATTTTAAGTTGCAAGGAGATGATTTTTATATAATTGCTTTTGCTATGCAAAAGCTTTTTTCACTAGTTAGGAAGTGAGTGCTTCTTTGCAACCTATGGTTGCAGTTATCTAAGTAAGGTGCTTGGTACTTTATTTAAGGGAGGATTAATTCATGAATGAAAAAGTATCTGTAATACTTTTAAATTATAAAGGGGTGGAAGACACCTTAGAATGTGTAAGGTCCCTGGAAAAATGTAGTTATGATAATTTTGATATAATAATAGTAGAGAATGCATCTCCAGACGATTCCTACGGAAGGTTGAAGGAAAAATTTGGGGGTACCCCAGGGGTGGAACCAAATAAAGTAATTTTATTGAAGTCTGAGGAAAATGGGGGATTTGCTAAGGGGAATAATATAGGAATAGAATATGCATTAGAAAATAGTGCAGATTATATAATGATTTTAAATAACGATACTTTAGTGGAACCAGATTTTATAGAGGAGCTTTTAAAACCCTTTGAGAGAGATGATGCAATAGGAGTAACTACAGGAAAGATATATTATGAAGGGAAGAGAAACACCTTTTGGTTCGCAGGGGGGCAGTTTTTAGAGAATAGATTTTATGGTGCTCATATTGGAGAAGGAGAAGAGGATAGAGGTCAGTATGATAGTGAAAGAGAAATAACCTTCTCCACAGGTTGCCTTATGATGATAAAGGCAGAGGTACTAAAAAAAGTAGGATTACTTCCAGAGGAATACTTTATGTACTATGAGGATGTGGATTTTTGTTTAAAGTTAAGAGAAGCTGGATATAAACTTTGGTTTGCTCCAAGGGCTAAAATATATCATAAGGTAAGTGCATCTACAGGAGGAGAAGCTTCACCTTTTGCTATAGAGTTGAATACTAGAAATAGAATATTATTAATGAAGAAATTTAAACATAAATTGTCAAAGAGTGAATATATGAAGTTGAATAGTTTTTTTTATCTTTCAAGGGTGGCAGTAATAGGAAGGTATTTAGTAAAAGGGGAGAAGGAAAAAGTTAAGGCTACTTTTAGGGGGATAAGGAGCAGTAGGATGTAGAGAAGGAGCTCACGAGGTTCGCGGGGAAGTGCAACTTACGTTGCAGAGAAGGAGTAGCAAGCTACAGGGAAGTACGCCGGGGCGTGGAGAAGGGGCAGCGAGCTGCAGAGAAAGGTTCGCTTTGCTTACAGGGAAGTGCTTACTTTGTTCGCAGTGAATTGTTCACTTTGTTCTCAGAGAAGTATGATGGGGTGTAGAGAAGTGCAATTTATGTTGTAGAGAAAGAGTTTATGGGGTTTGTAGAGAAGGATTTTGTTAGTGAATAGATGAAGGTAATTTATAAGTAGAGATTCAGTTGTGATTTTAAATCATAGCTGGATCTTTTTTTATTTATCAGCAATGTTTTAAGACAAAGATAAATATATAAATATATAAATATAGGAATAAAACCATAAAACCATAAAAAAATACGGATTTATTTTAATGTAGTTCTAAAATCAACAATTATTCTAAACAAGACTAAATATATTTATGAATAAAATTAAAACTTTTTAAAAAATTATTACTAATAGATTAATGAAATAAAATAGTTGTCATAAAAAATAACCATACATGTAAAAAAAGATGCTAATTGGAAAAATATAATAATAAAATATTATTTTACCTCAAAAAGAAGGAATTTGGTATTTTTTATAGAATATACATCTTTATATAAATTTTAGGTATTATGGGAATAAAAATATTGATATATAGAAATGTATGGTGTATAATATGTACAGTAGTTGAAAATAAAAGTAAAATACATAAATATTATACAAAAAATATTATTAATACATAAATGTAAAATAAGATATAGGAATACATTTTTAGTAAAAGTTTATCCAATTTTATGGACAAACTAGAAAATATTTCGTATAATAGGTGTACAATACTTTTTGCACACATAATGTTATATTTTACATATATAAGTAATATATATGGAGTATAGTTAATTATTGATGTATCAATATATATAAACCTATGATACACATAAATATAAATTTAAAATTCAGAAAAAATGGGAGGGAATCAACTTGAATAAGAAAACAAAACAAACTTTAGTCGCTGGATTAGCTGCAACCCTAGGGGCAGGAATAATAGCTCCAGCAGTACAAGCTGCACCAGCGGACGCAAACGCATTATATAAAACTGCTTTTGACGCAGTAGTAGCAGCACAAAGTGCTGGTACTCAAGAAACAATAAACGTAGCTAGAAAGGCTATAACATCACTTCAAGGAACAAGTGCTGCATTCGCAGTAGGAGAATTCTCTAAACAAGTAGATGCAGTTCAACAAAAATTATTTGAAAGATTCATGGGTATATTATTTGACAAAAATCAAAAACCAGTTGATAGCATAACTCAAGCTCAAATCAATGAAGCTAAAGAATTAGTTATCGCTTTTGATACTTATGAAGGAAACAAACCATACACTGCTTCTTGGTCATCAGCTGTTGACAAATATCAACAAGCTAATATAGATGCAGCTAAAAAAGCTGTAGAAGCAGCACAAAAATCAGGAAAGAAAGCTGATATAGAAGCAGCTCAAAAATTAGTAGATGAACTTGTAAAAGTTACAAACAACGATACAGTTAAAAAATACGCTCAAGAATTAAAAGCTATAGTAGATAAATTAGCTGCTGAATTAAAAGTTGAAAGCGTTGAAGCTACAAACCTAAAAGAAGTAGTAATAACTTTCAACAAAGAAGTAGATAAAACAACAGCAGAAGATATGGCTAACTATAAGTTCACACCTGAAAAATCTTCTAATAAAACAAGCTTTACAAAAGCAACAGCTAATTTAAAAGAAGATGGAAGAACTGTAGTTGTTACATTAGAAACTAAAGGAAAAAATCAAGAAGCAGTTGATTTAGTTGTTACTGGAGTAAAAGATGTTGATGGTAAGACTATCGAAAAGACAGAAACAAAATTCACATTCTTTGATAATCAAGCACCAGAAGTAAGTGAGTTAAAAGTAGTTGGACCAAGAACAGTTGAAATAAACTTCTCTGAGCCAATGTTAAAAGCTCCAACAGTTAAATTAGATGGTAATTCTACAACAGTTAAGCATACAGCAGGTTCTAGAAAAATTGTTGTTGATTTTTCAAAAGATCTTAAAGAACAAGAGTATACTTTAACAGTTGAAGGTGGATCAGATTATAATAATTATAAAGTAGATAAGACAGAAAAGAAATTTGACTATAAAAAGAATGAAGAGCCAGTGACAGCTGAAGTTGTAAAAGCTACTCAAGATTATGCAATAGTTAAGTTTAACAGACCTGTAAAAATAAAGACATCTTCAAAAGTAACAGCATATCATTCTTACAATAAGAGTGGAAAATATGAAGGAACTCTTAAAGGTATTGATGGTAAAGATGGATTGAATAACACATATACAAGTGATTATTCAGATACATTTGAATTTGCAGTTAAAAAATCGCCAATGTCAGATAAAGCTGAGCAAAAAATATTTATAAATACAGAAAAAAATGCTTTCGAAGATAGATGGGGAAATGATGTAGACAGTATGGAATTATCAACAGAAGTAAATGTTGATAAAACTGGTCCAAAAATTATAGAAGCTAAGGCAGAAGATAATAAAATAACTCTTAAATTTGACGAAAAAATCGATGAAAAGGATGCTCTTGATAAAGAAAACTATGTATTAAGAGATGAAGCTGGAAAAGAATTAAGTACTAAAAATCATCCATATATAAATAAAGATGGTGAGTTCAATGGACTAGTTAAGATTAGTTACAATAAAGATAAGAGAACAGTAACTTTCGAATTAGACAAAAACTATAAATTTGAAGATGATGACTATATCTTAGAAGTTAGTGGAATAAGAGATGCATCTTATAATGAAAATAAAATGGAACCACAAGATGTAGAGTTATCAATCAATGATACAACCGCTCCAGAGGTTAAAAAAGTATTTTGGTCTAATAACAAAAACAAGATTATAGTAGTATTTAATGAAAAAATGAATCCAGAAGGATTAGAAGATTTAGACAATTATCAATTAAAAAATGGTAATAATGATATTGATTTTAACTCAAATGATTATGCTAGTATAATAGATAGTAGCACAGTAGAAATTGATATAACTAAAAATGATGAAGCTAAAATGGCTACTAGTATAGATATTTCAGGAAACTTTAAAGATAGTTCTGACAACAAAATTGGTGGTGTATTTACAAATAAACCTATAGACGCAGATTATAGTATAGTAGGTTCACAAGGTATCACAGGAGTAGATGGAGATTACTCAGTATTAACATTCGTTCTTAATACAGAAATAAAAGACCTTGACAAAGCGAAAGTTAAACTTGTGGATGCTGAAAGCAAGTTAATTAAAGACATAACTTATAGTAATGACGACAATAGTTCTAAAGTAACAATTACTTTAGATGGTAAATTAAGTACTGGTGCAAAACCATCAGTAGTAATACTAAAAGATGCATTTACTAATAAGTTAGATATTAAAAATAATGAAATTAACGTTTCAACTAAGGACGGAGTAGCTCCAAAAATTAAAAGTATTGATGTACTATCTAAAAACCAATTAAAAATAACATTCACAGAAGATATTATTAATCAATCAGTTGGAACTACAAACTTTGGAGTGGATGGACTTAAAGTTATGAACGTAGTAGACTCTGGAGACGATGCAGTTATACTAACTGTTGATAAGGAGTTAACAAGTAATTTAGATGTAACAGTATATTCTATACTTGATAAAGCATTCAATAAAGCAGAAAATTTAAGAGGTACAATACTAAAAGATGGCTTTGAGTCAGCTATTATAAATGGAAAAATTGAAAGCGGAGACTTCAACAATATTAGTGCTGATGAATTTGCTAAAGTAGGTATTACTGGTGTTAACACAGAAAATTTACAAGCGCTTCGAAATGTGCTAGTAGCGAGTGATAACAGCATAGCTAAAGTTAAAGTTAAAGTAGCACAAGTAAATGACAATGTAGCTATTATTAATGGTGAAAAAGCAACAGCAACAGATTATACTAACGCAGGGATTAAAGGTGTTGACAGTAAAAATGTTACAGAGATAAATGTGTCAGTGAGAATAGCTAAGGGCTTAAAAAAGGATACATTGAATGCTAAAGAAATTCAAAATCTAGTTAATGATGTTGTAGAAAGAAATGAAGCAGAAGCAGAACAAGCAAAACAAGCTTTAGCTACAGAAGCTGCTAGATATGTAGATGTTATGATAAATAAAGGTGTTGCTATAGACGGAGATGTTACAAGCACAATAGCACCTGCAGCAAATACAGGTTTCACAGTTACTGTAAATGTACCTACTAACGATTATCTAACTCAAGGTACTGATGGAAAAATAACTTTAGTTAAGCAAGCAGCAGCTGATGCTATTGATAATGAAGTAACAGTTGAAATTATTGTTACTGATGCTTTAGGAAACAGCAAACCAGTTAGCGTAAAAGTAACAATTGAAAAACAATAATACCCTTAAGGGTAATGAACAAAACATTAACTAACTAAGTTAATAAAATAAAAGCGGAAGAGAACCTAAGTTCTCTTCCATTTTCATTTTTTATGGTAATTCTTTAGGATATTTTTTAAATTATGTATTTCAACACATATCATTCTTAGGCCTTGAAAAAATACTACATTTATGTCAAAATTATATAAATAAGGCAGTTTAGTCTAAAGGAGATGAAATCGTATGAATAAGAAAACTAAAAAAGTAATTAATGGCACTTTGACTACAGCAATGTTGACAAGTATTGCAGTACCAGTACTGGCGGATACTGTTGATTCTAATAAACTTTATGAAGCTGCTTACTATGCAGTTAAGGAGACTCAAATTTATGGGACTCAGGAATCTATTAATATAGCAAGGAAGGCTATTTTGGCTTTAAAGGGAACTGATGCTAGTTTTGCTATTGGGGAATTTTCTAAGCAGGTTGATGGAGTTCAGCAAAAACTTTTTGTGGAGTTTATGAGTATATTGTTTGATGGTAATAATAAGCCCGTTAAGGAAGTAAATCAAAGTAAGATAAATAGGGCTAGAGAGTTGGTTTTAAGTTTTGCAACCTATGATGGCAATGGTCCATATATAGCTTCTTGGTCTACAGCGGTGGATAAGTATCAACAGGATAATATAAATACTGCTACAGGAGCTGTGGAAAAAGCGGAGTTTACTAGTACTGAGGAAAATGTACAGATTGCTAGAGATTTAGTGAATCAGCTTTTGACAGTTAAAAACGATAGTAAGATTAAAGCGTATGCTGAAGTTTTGGAAACTAGACTGGATAAAATAAGCCTAGAATTTAAATTGTTAGAGGTCTCTGCTTCTAATAATAAAGAAATAGAAGTTAGCTTTTCTAGAAAAGTAGATAAGAGGCATGCAGAGGATTTGGCTAATTATAGATTTACTACTAAAGGTCAAGGTAAGTTAATTAATGGACAAGCTACTCTTTTAGAGGATGAAAAAACTGTAAGATTGACCTTGGATAGGGAAGCAAAAACTCAAGAGACCTTTGAGTTAGAAGTATTAAACATTAAAGATTCAAAAGGAAACACTCTTTCAAAAACTAAGAGACAAGGTACCTTCTTTGATTCTCAGGCACCATTATTAGAGGGTATAAAAGCTATTGGACCAAGGGAATTAGAAGTGGAATTTTCTGAGCCTTTAAAGGCTGCACCAAAGGTGACCTTAGATAATGGACAATACTCATCAACAGTGACTCACACCCCAGGTTCAAGGATGGCTACAGTTAGATTTACATCAGATATGTCTGTGAAGGAACATACTGTAACTATTGAAGGCGGATATGATTTTGCTGGATATAAGGTAAGTAAGGTTAATAAAACCTTTACCTATAGCAATAATACTGAGGAAGTTACTGCACAGATACTAGGTGCAGACCAGACAGAGGCTACTATTAAGTTTAATAAACCAGTTAAAATAAATACTAAATCAAAGGTAACAGTATTCCACACTTACAACAATAAAACATCTTATAAAGGAACTATAGATGCCAAAGATCCAGTTAGTGGATATAGTGATACCTATGTACTAAAATTCTCTGCTCCAATGGTAGGTGGAGTTGATAATAAAATATTTATAAACACTGAAAAAGATAGTTTTGAGGATAAGTGGGGAAATGATGTTAAGTCCTTAACCTTAAATACAGAAATTAGCATCGATAAAACAGCTCCTGAGGTTTTAGAGGTTAAGGCAGAAAAAGATAATAAATTAACCGTTAAGTTTAATGAAAAGGTTAGCTCTAAAGATGCTGTTGATAGAGGAAATTATGTTCTTAAAAAATCCAATGGTACAGTGTTAACAAATAAAGAGTATTCCTTCTTAAATAAAGATGGTAAGTTTACTACTTCAGCTAAATTTAGCTATAATAATGACAAGCAGACTGTAACTATAGAATTACCATCGGCTTTAAAGGATGGAGATTTTACTTTAACAGTTAGTGGAATTACAGATGTTTCTTATAATAAAAATAAGATGACAAAGCAAGATATATCATTTAGTGTTGTTGATACTACAGCACCAACTATCTCAAATGTAATAAAAAATGGATCTAAGATAAGAGTTGTATTTAGTGAAGAAATGAAAACCGAGGGATTAGAAGTATTATCTAACTATGAATTAGTAAATAGAAAAACTGAGAAAGCTATTGATTTCCATAAGAATGCAGATATTAGAATCATTGATGGTAGAACAGTAGAAATTGATTTATATGATGATGTAAACTTATCTTCCTATGATATGAAGATAAGGGTAAATGGAAATTTAAAGGATTCAAATGGTATAAAAATAGATGGAATTTATACTGAGTATGATATAGTTGACGACTCTATTAATAAATCTTCTATTTCAGAGGTGTATACCTCTTCTAAAAATGAAGTTTCCCTTGTGATAAATCAACAATTAGATGGAAATTTAAACTCTAATAAGTTTGAGGTTATAGCAGGTGGAAGAAGTAAGGATATAAATTCAATTGACCATATAAATAAAGATGGAAAATGTACATTAACAATAACCTTAGATGAAGATGATGAGTTAGCTACAGATGCTACTCCAGTAGTAAGAGTTAAAGCAGGGGCTTTAACCAATGAGTTTGAAACTTCAAATACCAATGATTTTACAACAGCTCCAGCAGAGGATAGAATAGCTCCAGAGGTTGGGAAAATAGTAAATTCAAAAGATCAAAAATTAGATGATATAAGAAAAATAGCTTCAAATAAAATAGAAATAACTTTTACAGAGGCTATAAATATGGGTTCAGTATCAACTCAAACCTTTGAAGTTGAAGGCTTTAAGGTAATAGCTGTTGCTCCAGGTTCAGGAGATAAATCCATAAAACTAACAGTTCAGCCAATAAGTAATGAAGTGTTAGAATTAGGAATAGGAATAAAACAAAAAAATGCCATAGAAGATAAAGCTCCTAAAGGAAATGTTTTAGTTGATTTCGAAGGTGAAATTTCTTTAATAGGATAAGTAAAAAAATAAAATGACAGGGATATTTGTCCCCGTCATTTTATTTTTTTGCATATTTTTCGCATATTATGATTATCCTACAAAAATTACTTCTATACTAGAATTATGAAAATTCTCTGTAATGACTTACATAAGAAGTGAAGAAACGATTTAAATTTGATTTTAGAAATTCTTCTTTTGAACAGATAAAATTCTCGTAAGCTTGTCAGGACGACAAGCTAGCGAACCTGAGACAGGACGTCGAATGTGAGCGTTAGAGAATTTTAGCTGGGCAAAGGATTAGAATTTCTAAATCAAATTTATGTTTCTAACTCTTATGTAAGCCATGGAAGAGAAATTTCATAATTCATATCTTATTAAAGAGAGAATTAGAATAAAATTAAGAAAAAAGAGAGAATATGTAAAAATATATTTTAATTATGATAATTTTACATATAATATTATTTAAGTAATTTAAGTAAAATTATAAATTTGGAATAATTTATATAGGGAATAATATATTTACATAAATTTTAAGTATAAAATAAAATTACTTAATAAAATCAAAAAAAATATAATTCAGTTAAATTTTGAACAAAAAACATAGAATTTTCACATAAAATTCGTTGAAAAGATTTTAAAATTATGGCAGAATTAGAAGAAATAAAAACAATTAACCAAAAGGGGATGAATTTATATGAAGAAAAATACTAAAAAAGTTATAAATGGAGCTTTAGCTACAGCAATGTTAACTACAGTTGCAACACCAGCATTAGCTGCAAATGCTGATGCAAACAAATTATATAAAGATGCTTATGACGCTGTAATAGCAGCACAAAAATCAGGATCACAAGAATCAATCAATGTTGCAAGAAATGCTATAAAATTATTAACAGGAACAGATGCAGCATTTGCTATTGGAGAATTCTCAAAGCAAGTAGATAGTCTTCAACAAAAATTATTTGTAGAATTTATGGACATACTATTTGATAACAATAACAACCCAGTAGAAAAAATAGGTCAAGCTCAAATAAATAAAGCAAGAGCTTTAGTATTAAGCTTTGATACTTTTGAAGGAAATAAACCATACACAGCTTCATGGTCATCAGCAGTAGATAAATATCAACAAGATAACATAAATGTAACTACAGCTGCAGTAGAAAAAGCTGAAGCTACTACAACAACAGAAAATATAGAAAAAGCTAAAGCTTTAGTTAATGAGCTTTTAACAGTTGAGAATAACGAAACAGTTAAAACATATGCTCAAGGACTAAAAGAGAGAGCTGAAAAATTAAGTGCAGAACTAACAGTAGCAGAAATTTCTTCAACTAATAATAAAGAAGTAACAGTTAGATTCTCTAAAGAAGTAGATAAAGAAACAGCAGAAAATTTAGCTAACTACAAATTCACAACTAAAGGACAAGCTAAATTAACTGGTGGAAAAGCTACTCTTTCAGAAGATGGAAGAACAGTAGTACTAACACTAGCTACAGAAGCTAAGAATCAAGAAACTGCTGAAATAGAAGTTTCAAATGTTAAAGATTTAGATGGAAAAGCTGTAACTAAAGAGAAGAAAGAAATAATGTTCTTCGACTCAGTGGCTCCAACAGTAGAAAACTTAACAGTAGTTGGACCAAAAGAAATAGAAATAGAATTTTCTGAGCCATTAAAAACAGCTCCAACAGTATTATTAGATAACGGACAAGTGTCTTCAACAGTTAATCATACTGCTGGTTCTAATAAAGTAACAGTTAAGTTTGGTTTAAATCTTAGTGAAGGAGACCACACTGTAACAGTTGAGGGCGGAGTAGATTATGCTGGATATAAAGTAGTAAAAGCTAACACTGACTTTAATTATAAAAATAACACAGAGGAAGTTAGTGCTGAGGTAGTTAAAGCTAACCAAACAGAGGTTACTGTTAAATTTAGCAAACCAGTAAAAATAAAAACTGCATCAAAGGTAAAAGTATTCCATACTTATAACAATAGTGCATCTTATAAAGGAACTATAGAATCTGTAGATGCAGTAGATGGATATAGCGATACATATGTATTAAAATTCACTACTCCTATGGCAGATAGAGCTGATAATAAAATATTTATCAACACTGAAAAAGATGTTTTTGAAGATAGATGGGGAAATGACGTTAATTCATTAGAATTAAATACAGAAGTTAAAGTTGATAACAAAGCTCCAGAAGTAGCTGAAATTAAAGCAGTAGAAGATAAAAAAATAACAGTTAGATTCAATGAAAAAGTTAATGCAGCAGATGCAATTAACAATTCAAACTATGTTTTAAAGAAAGCCGATGGAACAGAATTAACTAATAAAGAATATTCTTTCTTAACTAAAGATGGAGAATTCAATGGATTAGCTAAGTTTACTTATAGTGCTGACAAGCAAACAGTAACTATAGAGTTACCATCAGCTTTAGAAGGCGGAAACTTTAACTTAACAGTTTCTGGAATTAAAGATGTTTCTTACAATGAAAATAAAATGACTAGCCAAGATGTTAACTTTACTGTAACTGATACAACAGCTCCTGAAATAGCTAGCGTAGTAAAAAATGGTGCTAAGATAAGAGTTGCATTCAGCGAAAACATGAATACAGAAGGATTAACTACATTATCTAACTATGAACTAGTTAATAAAACTACAGGAAACTTAATTAAATTCCATGATGATGCAGAAGTTAAAGTTGTAGATGGAAAAACAGTAGAAATTGATTTAGTAGAAGCAGTAGATGTTGCAACAAATGAGTTAAAAGTAAGAGTAAGTGGAAACTTAAAAGACTTAGCTGGCAACAAAATAAATGGAGTATATACTGAAAAAGATGTAGTAGAAGATGCTATAAATGCTGATTCTATTGTAGAAGTATATACTGAGTCTAAAACTGAGATTTCATTTGTTGTAGATCAAGAGTTAGAAGGAAACTTAAGCCCTGATAACTTCCAAGTTGAAGGTGTAACAGATGGAATAGCTTCAATCAGATATGTAAACAAAGATGGAAAAGCTACAATAACATTAACAGTAAAAGAAGGTAAGGAATTAGCTACAGATGCTACTCCAACTATAACTATCAAAGAAAAAGCATTAACTAATAGATTTGAAACATCAAATACTGTAGCTATTGTTACAGAAGCAGCTAAAGATAAGATTGCTCCAGAGGTTCTTAAAATTACAAATGCAGATGGAGAAAAAGTATCTGATATAAGAATAATAGCTTCAAACAAAATAGAAATAATGTTCACAGAAGCTATGAGCATGGCATCTATATCAACTCAAAGTTTTAGTGTAGATGGATTTAAAGTAACTGCTTTTGAAGCTGGAATTGGTAACAAATCTGTAATATTAACTCTTGAAGCAGAAAATGGAGAAATATTAACAACTGGATTAACTGTAACTCAAAATGTAGCAGTTGAAGATATAGCAAGAAATAGAATGGTTGACTTCAAAGGAAAAATTACAGTTGACAAAGTAAGCGAAGCAAAAGCAGCTAAAATAGCTGATATCAATCTTCAGCTTGTTGAAGAAACACCAGTAGTAACAGCAGAGTTACTTACAGAAGCAGGATTAGATGCTTCAAAAGTTACAGCAGAAAACCTAGCAACTGTTATAGGAACTTTAAAAGAGGGAAGAACAACTCTAGGAAGAGATTTAACAGCTGCAGAAATGCAAAACTATGTTAACGAAGCAGTTAAATAATATAGTTTAATAGATAAAATTTATTATAAAAATATAAATTTGAAGGAGATGAGGAGTAGTCCTCATCTTTTTTAGTTTAACCAACAATTTTTACTAGCATATTGAGAATTTTACATTTATACTATACTATGTAGGATTATATTTGCAATTGTTGAAGTTATAGGAGGTATAGTTATGGAGAATAAGAGAATTTTAACAATAGATTTAAAACAAAGAAATCATGGGAATTCTATGATTTTACAAATAGAAGATTCTAGAGAAAATTTACCTATGGTTCTTGATTTAGATGTAGCTGAGGCGTTAAAGAAAATTAAAGAATACATAATGAATAAAAACTTTCAAGAAAGTGAAAAAGCTATAGAGAGAATTGCTCCTTATTTAAGAGTAAATAAGAATCATGATTTGATGGAAGAGTATAGCAATCTAGGTGATACGTCATATACATTATCAAATGCTAGTAAATGGATGAGCAATCCCAACTCTTTAGAAAGCTATCTATGGCTTAGGAGAACCTATTACTATTTGGTAGCAATTAAAGGTTCAAAAAAAATTGAGGAATTCCAAGGAATATATGATGAAATACATAGTCTAATTAAAGTGTATATTGACGAATATGATATGATGGCTACTTTAAATAGTTTTAAAGATATGCTTGCATCAGATAGTAATATACCCTATGTAATGGGAATGATAGATAGTTTAAGTGAAATCTATCTATACAATGAAACACAAAGAAATTTTTTAAATGAATTAATAGAACAGGTGAATAAGTTAAGAAATAAGGCATTAATAAGTTTCAATAATAATGAAGGGAAAATTAGAAATTTAAAATTCTTATTTCCTTATGAATACAGAAAAATATTTAAAGACAATAGAGTTAAATTGTATTTTAGGCAGTTAAAGCAAACTTATACTGATTATAAAAAGTTAAAGGTAGATATGAAGTATATGTACCAACTTTATACTATAAATACTAGTGAGAATTTTTACTCTTATTATAATAATATTATAGCTGTAAATGTTGAAAATTTTAGTGAGTTAGAAGAATATTATAAAGAGTATATTTGTAGAAAGCTTTATGAAGATAAAGTAAAATTCTATACTGTAAAAGAACTTAAAAAGACTATAGATAATTTTATAGAAAAATTAAAAATTAAAGAAGTTAAGAATATACTTCCAATATAGGAGGGGAGATTATGGATAATTTATTTGATAGATTATTTAAAAATAAAGATAAAAGTGAAAATGATGAAATTATTAAAAGTGAGGATAATATTCTAAAGGATAGTAAATCAAAAATTCCATTGATTTTTGATTATGGTACTTCAGATTTTAAGAAAGAACTTTTATATGATGAATATGAAAAGTTAGTAAAAGATGAGGATGAATATGAAGATACTTTAGAAATATATACATTAAGTGTTTATCATGGATTTGAAGGGGTAGAAGTAGCGGTTTTTATAAAAAATACTTCAGACAATATTGTAGAATTATATAATACAAACTTAATTTTGATAGATCCTGAAGGAAAGAAGTTAGCAGAGAAAGTAATTAATTTTAAAGGAGAGGTAAGAATTTCTCCTAAAAGTAGCTTTTTCTATGAAATATTATTTGAAGACATATTCTTAGATGAAGAGATTAAAGAACTCCAAGTAAATTTTTCATCTTTTAAAGACATTAAAGCTTCTTATATAAAAGATATGGATATGGAAAATCTTTTAACTCAAGAGTTTCCAGAAGATATTAAAGAATTTTTAAGAGAAAAATTTTATGAAATTCCATCAATTAGAGAGGGTGAGTTTATATTAGATCCCCTTTGTGCCTTAGGAGAACAGAATGGAATAAATGTATTGATGCTACTGAGAAATGCTAGTGAAAGAGAAATTACTATAAATTCCATGCCATTAAAGGTGTATTTTACTAAAAACATACCTATCTATATTGGAACTTTTAATATGATGGATAATGGATTTAGTGTAGAAAAAAATAAAGGGAAATTGGTTAGTTTTAGAATACCAAAAGAGGTTATAATGGGAGAACCTATCATTAATTACGTATATACTGTGGAAGTAAAATAAACATATTTTCAATTTATAGAATATACATTTTAAGTAGAGTATAATTATTTATAGTAATAAGGTTTCTAAGAAAAGGGATAAAGAAAATTGATAGATATTTTCTTTTAGATGACTTTAAATCACAGGAGCATTATATAGTATACATATAAGGATGGGATTGTTATGGCAGGAATATTAAATATATTGGGAAGTTATAGTGATAGAGAGCTTAAAAAGATAAATCCAATTGTTGATAAGATTGAATTATTGGAAAGTGAATATAAGAGTCTTTCTGATTCTAGATTAAGGGATAAAACCTTAGAATTTAAGAAAAGATTAGATAATGGGGAGACTCTAGATAATATATTACCAGAAGCTTTTGCAGCGGTGAGAGAAGCTGCTTTTAGGGTTTTAGGTATGAGGCATTATAGGGTTCAGCTCATTGGTGGAGTTGTTCTTCATCAAGGAAGAATCGCAGAGATGAAAACTGGAGAAGGAAAAACTCTTGTAGCTACTTTGCCTGCATATTTAAATGCATTAAAAGGAGCAGGAGTTCATGTTATCACTACTAATGATTATTTAGCTAAAAGAGATAGAGATGAAATGGGACAAGTCCATGAGTTTTTAGGACTTACTACCGGTGTTATTATTCATGATATGAAGCCACAGGAGAGAAAAGCGCAGTATGATTGCGATGTGGTATATGGAACTAATAGTGAATTTGGTTTTGACTATTTAAGAGATAACATGGTTAAGAATAAAGAAGAAAGAGTTCAAAGAGGACTAAATTATTGTATAGTTGACGAGGTTGACTCTATTCTAATTGACGAGGCAAGAACGCCGCTTATAATATCAGGTGAGGGAGAAAAATCCTCAGTACTTTATAAGACTGTAGATAAGTTTGTTAAAACTTTAGAGGAAGAACTTCATTATGAAGTAGATAAAAAGGGAAAAGCCGTTGTTTTAACAGAGGACGGCGTAGTATATTTAGAGAAGACCTTTGGAATCGAAAATTATGCTGATTTAGAAAATAGAGAGCTTCAGCATCATATAACTCAAAGTTTAAGAGCTAATTATACTATGCATCTTAATAAGGACTATATAGTTAAAAAAGGCGAAATATATATAGTTGATGAGTTTACAGGAAGAGTTATGGAAGGAAGAAGATTTAGTGAAGGCCTTCATGAAGCTATAGAAGCAAAAGAAGGTGTAAAAATACAAAAGCAATCTAAAACTCTTGCAACCATTACACTTCAAAACTATTTTAGAATGTATAATAAGCTTGCAGGTATGTCTGGTACTGCTGTAACGGAAGAATTAGAGTTCCAAGAAATATATAAATTAGATGTTATATCTATTCCAACCAATAGGCCAGTTCAAAGAATAGATTATAATGATGTGGTGTATAAAACTTTAAGAGGTAAATATAACGCAATAGTAGAAGAGATTATAGAAGCTCACGAGAATGGTCAACCTGTACTTGTGGGAACATCCAACATTCAAAAATCTGAAGACGTATCTTACCTATTAAAGAGAAGAGGAATAAAGCATTATGTATTAAATGCTAAACATCATGAAAAAGAAGCTAAGATTGTAGAAAAAGCTGGAGAAAAAGGTGCTATTACTATTGCTACAAATATGGCAGGTCGAGGTACGGATATAAAGATAAGTGATGAAGTTAAGAACAACGGTGGACTTAAAATTATAGGTACAGATAGACATGAATCCAGAAGAATAGATAATCAGCTAAGAGGAAGAGCAGGGCGTCAAGGTGACCCAGGTAGTTCTAAATTTTTCATATCTCTTCAAGATGAATTGATAAAGAGATTTATGGGAGAAAGATATGAAACCATGTTTAGTAAATTAGATCTTTCAGAGGATATGCCTTTAGAGAGCAAAATGGTATCAAAAGCTGTAGAGAATTCTCAAAAGAATATTGAGGGAGATAATTTTGAGGTCAGAAAAAATTTAATAGGCTTTGATGATGTGGTAAATAGGCAAAGACTTGTTATTTATGAGGAAAGAAATTTAGTTCTAGATGAAGGTGATGTAAGCTCTCATATTAAATCTATGATAAAATTTGTAGTTGAAGATATGGTTAAGAATTACCTTAATACTTTTGTTAAGAATAGCAACTTTAAAAAGGAAAATCAGGAGAATATAAGAAGCTTAATCGTTTTTATAAAGGATTTTGGAGTAGAGCATGAATTAATTAACACTGAAACTTTAGAAAGACTTTCAATAAAAGAGATAATAGAGCTATTAGAAGAAGTATTTTTAAACAAATATGAGGAAGTAAGAAGTAGTTATGAGGAAGAAATTTTCTTATCTTTAGAAAGTGGTATTTTATTAACTAATGTAGATGAAAAATGGATTGATCATATAGATAATATGGAACATCTAAAACAAGGAATTAAGCTAAGAGCTTATAAACAAGTTGACCCTGTTAGAGAGTTCCAAGTAGAGAGTAGCGAAGCCTTTTATGAGATGGTTAATAGTATTAAAAAAGATACTATAAGTCATATAATGAAGTTAGCTCCTAAAATTGCTAAAGAAGAAGAAGAAGAAGAGCTTAGTGAAGATGTGGTTTTAGAACAGGAAATCTAATCTTCATGTAAATAGTTTGATTCGCAATAATATGTAGTGAAAAACCAACAGCTACTTAAAATAAAGCCTAATATTAAAATTGAATTTAATTATTATTTCTCTAAATATTCTTTGTACAAAATTGTAGAAATCATGTCTATAATTCAAATAAAATACAATATAGTAAAATAGAAAAATAACTTCTATTTTATTTACAACTATGATATAATATACTAAAGAATATGTTTTTACTATTTAAGTTATTTTATTACAAAATTATGTTAGTTCTTATTTAAGTTATATATAAAACTCCTATTATACAGAGATAGATGAATGATGTAGAGTTATTCATTTATCTCTGTATTACTTTGGATTTCAAGGTAATACAGAATAAAAGGTGATTCCTCTGAGGAATCACCTTTTATTGTTTGGCTTTGTTTTAAATGGTTGTTGATTTTAGAACTATATATTATTGCGAAACGGTTTAAGTGTAAACTTAGATTCCTGCAGAGCAAAGGAATCTCTAGTTGCCTGTACCCGGATGGGTGAACTTATGCAGAGCTGTGAGTAATAATATATAGTTCATTATCAACACTATCTTAAAACAAAGCCTACTGTTTTTAATAGAATTTTTGAGTTTGCTCTATGGATCAGAAGGAATCTGGGAATAATTAACAATTTATTAATAAACATAGTAAAAAAGAAGGAATATTTTCGTACAAGCTTTATATACTATATAAATTTCAATAATAAAACTACATTATACAAATAGACTTTTATTTTATGAAATATTGAAATTGAACTTCATATTATTGCTGTGAATACCATTTGCAGGAAGCTTAGATTTACTTAGGCTATGTGAAAGTAAAAAGCGTAAGAAAGACAACCTGTTCGAGTGAAGCGAGTTGTTGTCTTTTAGCTTTTTACTTGAATAGAGCCTTAGTAAATCAAGGTTTCGAAACGGTTGAACAGTAATAATATGAAGTTCTAATTAATCTAATTTTCATAATATAGTCTATTTGTATAATGTAGAAACTTAATTACAACTTATATATTAAAAATATTTCATATAGGAGGATATAAAGTGAGAAAGCATCTATTGTATACTGCTGCTATAACAACTACAATTTGCATGTCTCCATTGACCACTAAGGCAATAGGCTTGGAGGATATGCTGTATAAGACTGCTTTTGAGTCTGTAATTTTTGCAAAGAATAATGGTACACAAGAATCAGTAAATGTTGCGAGAAAAGCTATAGTAGAATTAAATAATACAAAGTCCAAGTGGGCAATAGGGGAGTTTTCTAAACAGTTAGATGAAGTTCAACAAAAGCTCTTTAAGGAGTTTATGGGAATATTATTTGATAGTAATAATAATTCTGTGGCTACATTGACTCAACAAGAGATTAATAGGGCAAGAATATTGGTTTCAAGCTTTTCTACTTATGATGGAAATAATCAATATATTTCTTCTTGGTCCTCTGCTGTAGATCGATATCAACAAAAGAACATAGATGACACCGTAAAAGCTATAGAACTTTTGAAGTTAGAATATAATAAGGAAGCTAAAGAGAGAGTAATAAAATTATTAGAGGAACTTTTAAGCGTAGAGAATAATCAGCTAGCTTTAAATATAGCAGAAAAATTAAAAATTGATTTAAATATCTTAATAAGAAGTGTAGAAGAAAATCTACCTTTAGAAAATTTATCCTTACCTTCAGCTGATGATTTACTAGTGGCTAAACCAGATTCCAATAAACAGCATAAGTTACCACCTGTAGAAAATCCATCCTCATCTGCAGAAGATGATCCAATAAGGAATAAGCCAGACCCTGAGGATGATAAGAATCCACCTATAGAAAATCCAGGACAACCTTTAGACAATACCCCTCCTCAGGTAAGAAAAGTAAAGGATGTATATGGAGAACTTGTATATGATATAAGAATTAATGGAAAAGATAAAATCATAATAAATTTTACTGAATCCTTGAAAAAGAGCCTTATAAGCAATAACACCTTCGCAGTTGAAGGTTTTGATGTTTACGAAGTTATAGTTGAAGATGGACAAGTTACCTTAAAGGTATCTAATAAAGAAAATAAAAATTTAAAACCAGGTATATTAGTTACTCAGTTATTAGAAATAAGGGACCTTAGTGACAATAGATTAAATAATTTTAGTGGTGTTATCATGATTACAGAAGATAATTTAGATGGCATAGGATTTAATGGTGTAGAGGATTTTAATAAATTGGGGATACCTGGAGTAGATCATGGAAATCTACAGGCAATTAAAAATATACTGGATAAGAATAAAGACAAGTATCATTTAAATGTGAATGAGTTAAAAAATATAGTTATTCAAGTCAATAAAAATATAGCCACTATAAATAAGGTGGGAAATAAAGAAGTTGTGGTTACTGAAGAGAATTACATAAAAGGTGGCATTGAGGGAGTGGATAACTATAACAGCGTTATAGTAAATGGTCTAATTCTTCAGGCTAAAAATTTAGGGATTGAAGAGAGAGTCATGACGCTAATTCAGGATGAAGAGGCAATAGAGGGATATCTTACGGCAAAGGATATTCAAGGAATTGTGGATGAGTTTGGAGATGAGATTAGAGAAGTTAAGAAATTAATAGATGAAATTAAGGGACTTCCAAAGGAAATAAAGGAACAACATAAAAGTATAGTTATAGATTTAAGAGAAAAATATGATGCACTAATCGGAAATATGAAAGATTTAGTAGGAGATAATGTGCTTAATATACTAATTGATGCAGAGGGTAAAATAAAGGAATTGGAGAATGAAGAAGAAAAAGAAAATGAAATAGAAGAAGAAAATAAAGAGAAAGTGAATACGGTGATAAAAGTTATTAATGAATTGCCTAATAATCTTACCTTGTCTCATGAGAAAGATGTTATAAAGGCAAGGGAGCAGTATAATTCTTTAGATGATGACTTGAAGGAGTTAGTAATCAATATAGAGTTATTAAAGAAGGCCGAAGTTAATATGGTTGAATTGTTCATAGGTACTATACCTAAAATTGAGAATATTGGATTAAATCTAAGGCCATATATAAATAGTATAGCAGATAAATATAACATTCTTGATGAAGTTGAAAAATCAAGGGTAAGTAACTTGAATTTACTGATAAGGGCAGAAATAAAATTAGAAATAAAGTATGCAGAAAGTCTAGATAGACTTAGTTATATTAATTGGCTTCCAGTGCCTAAGGCTATTACAGAAGGAAATCTAATATTAAAGAATCCAAATGCTAAAATTGAAACTTTAATTATGAAAAGAGATAATTTAAGACAGGTTTTAGGGGATTTGATATGTAAAACTCAGGATATGTATGAAATAACGGAGCTAGATGAAATTTAAACAGTATATATAAGTTTCAACAATAAAACTATATAATAAAAATAGACATTCTTATAATTTATTTAAGTTGAATAGTAATAATATAAAGTTCTAATTAATCTAATTTTTATAAGAATATCTATTTGTATAATGTAGAAACCTAATTGAAACTTATATGATACGAGAATGTGTAAGAAAAGAGAACTACACGTTGATATTTATACAGGGTGAAGTTCTCTTTTCTTACAGTTTTTTAATTTGCAAGAAATCTAATAATATATAAGTTGTAATAAAGTTTCTACATTATAAATTAATTGATATGAGCTTCATATTATTGCTGCGAATACCATTTGCAGAAGGCTTAGATTTACTTAAGCTCTATGAAAGAAAAAATCGTTAAGAAATACAACCTGCCCGAACGTAGTGAGTTGTTGTATTTTAGATTTTTTATTGAATAGAGCTTTAGTAAATCAAGGTTTCGAAACGGTTGAGCAGGGATAATATGAAGCTCAATTTCAATAATTCATTAAACATACTTATAATATGAATTATCTTTATTACAAATTATATAGTTAATCAAGATTATCAGCCTTAGCATTATCTTTTAAGGTAGCAGTGGCATTAATTTGCTTTGATTGAGGATATAATGTAGTACTACCTAAATTAATAGTTACCGTATTTTCATTAGTAATTTTGAATGTGAATTCACCTTTGGACAATGATTGAGGAGTAGGAAGTGACCCATCAAAATAATTATCAGCAAGCTTTTGAGAGGTTATGGAATCAGGAGCTGTTCCGCTCATTAATTCAGTTTTAATGGCCATAGCAATAGCTCTAGCATTGGAAACATCGGCATTAAATTTAGCTTCATTTACTTTATTTATGAGGTTAGGAGTTACTATAACTGTTAAAATAGCTATTATGGTAACTGCAATTAAAACCTCTATCATAGTAAAACCTTTTTTGGGAGTATTTATTTTCTTAGTAGTATTTATATGATGATTATATTTTGCTTTACTTAAAACTCTTATGGATATAAAATTTTTGAATTTTTGATGCATAATAACACCTCACTTTTAGAGTAAATTATATCCATAAAAGTTTGTTTTATACATGGTGCAAATAAACTGTGTAGGAAGTTTGCTAAGTACAACAGAGTTGTATTAATTAGTGATTACTAATTAATAGTTACTAATTACTAATTAAATGATTTCCAAAACTCCCCGTTGGTATCTATGATATCCATAATCTCCTCATAAGGTATTCTAAAGGTTGGATATCCAGCTGAATAAGGAGCGATTTCATAAGGTGTAAAGTAGATAAATAAGGCATCACTGTGTACATAGAAGGGCTGGTCTGGCTTTATTGCAATGATCTGATCTGGAAATACATAGTCATATTGTTTATCTGTTTTGATTTTTTCATTTATGATTCCACTTAATCTGGTGGTATAATCACTATTTTTTTTAAATAAATCCTCTAGGGTATAAAATCTACCTGATACTAAATCTATATGAGGATATACTCTTGTAGAACTTCCATGAGCCGCGCCGAAGTAATATTGATACCCAAATAGTAGTGGTACTAATAATCTATTTTTAAAGAATTCTATAGAATAATCTCCATAATAACTATATCCAAGCTGTTCATTAGGATCTATATCTTTAATCTGTGATAAGTCTTTTAATTTACTATTTATCTCTGTTAGAGTACTTGCATTATTTCTTCCTTTTAATTCAGGATAATACACTAAGTAGTCCTTATTAGGATTAAATTTTATTTCTACAATATCTGTGTTACCATTTAGGGGAATAATTGAGTTTTCTTTCCACACAAGCTTACCTATTTTATCATAATAAGAAGTTCTATAATCTATATCAGCACGGATTAGACCATCTTCTAAGGAGAGGATTCCTCTTCCTTTTACTATAGGTAACTGTTCATCCATAGTACCGTTTTCATTTAAAAAGTAAGTATTTGTTCCATCATAGACGGAAGCTATGGAGTTTTTAAAATTTTGTATGTCATAATATTTAAAGTCGGTTAATATATTACCATCAGTGTCTCCAAGGGCATAAATGGACCCAATATAAGATTCTGCTGGATTTATGGCTTTTCCAAGAGCTACTCTATTATTTCCTAACATCAATATGCTATTGTATATTGGATTATATATAAATTTTCCTGTTTTATTTATTAAACCATATTGGTTTGTGTAATTATTAGAGATATTAACCACTGATCTTGAATCTTTAAAAGGCTCTACGCTAGTATAGTTAGGGGGGATTACTATATTTCCCATTTCATCAATAAATCCATGTCTTGAATTAGGATTTAGTTGAAATGGCAATAACCCTTCACTATGATTTCCTACATAATAATAATTATAGGTGTGTAATACATCACCATCAATATTAATTAAATAGAAAGTATTAGTAGCTTTTTTTACTACTGCCTTCCCTAATTTGAAATCGGAGGCATCTTCATATTTTAAAGGTATTATCTCTGAACCACTTCTATCTAAATAACCATAGAGAGTGGGGGTCCTTTCAGAAGTGTTATTTGCTAAGGCTCTTCCGTCACTAAGTGAGCTTATATAGCTATATGCCTTAGGAGTTAATATTGTACCTTGCTTATCTATTAGTTGAAAGCCGCTGTTATCTATTACAACAGCTCTTCCTTCGGAAAATGGTGCTATGAATTGGAATTTAGGAGGTATTACATATCTTCCACTTTTATTTATTACACCTTGAAGATCACCTATACCTGCTATAGCTAAATCATTGGGTTGAAAGCTAAGGGCATAGTCAAAACTAGGGGGAATTTCCATTTCACCTAGATTATTTATATATCCAAATTTAGTTCCTTGAACACTCCTTACAGGAGCTGGGTAGAGTTGTTCCCCAGCACGGGACATTTTAGATATAATTACTTTCCTTAGAGCGTTAATTTTTTCCTTTGAGGGATAGGGTGATTTTTTAGCCATATATATTGAGCAGAGGGCATCATTATAAAAGCCAGCTTTTAATTCTGCATCGGCCAAGTAATACCAATAAAATAAGATGTGTGGGTTTTCCTTAAGTTGGTTTTTATAAAAGGAAACTACCTTTGGAAAATAATTTGGATAAGCATCTAAATCAATATGAAGTTTATCCTTATGCCATTTGTATATTTCTACATTATAACCTTCTCCAGTATCATGACTCCATAGAGCAATTTTAGATTTTTTATCATCACAAGATTTAAATGTTTCTATCTTACTATAATATGTTTCCTTTTTTAGAGCTTTATATAATTTATTTTTGTGTAAGTATAATATATCTAACTTGTTCCAAGAAGCTCCTAACTGATAACCTAGAATTATGTCTGATCTACCCTCTTTTGTAAAGGGCATTATATTAAAATAGTTTATATGATTTCCCTCTATTTTTTCATTCAATAGTTTGTGAAAAGACCCCATAGAAGCTTTAATAATAAGTATATAACCCTCATATTTTAGCCTGTATAATACTACAATCTCTTTGGCAGCATCTCCGCTTAAATTACCAAAGCATATAGCAGCTTTAGTATTAGAAGGTTTAGCATCAGAAGAGTTACATTTGATAGTTATTATTTCAGCCCTATGAGGCAGAAATTTATTTATTGCTGCTAAGTAAGTTTTATCATTAACCATAATCAAACCTCATCTACACATATTTTCATATAAATCATTTTATGCAATAAGCACCCCAGAGGTGCATACAAAAAATGTAACGACCCCTGGGGTACTCCTTTTATATGGGAGAACCCCAGGGGTCGTTACATTTTCTGGAATATCGCAACTAATTAGCTCCTTTTAATAATGTAAAATCAGTGGTACAATTTTATGAGAAGCTTGAGAAGTTTAAGGAGCTTATGAAGTAAAAAACTTATAAAATGAGAGGTTGATTTATATGAATATATTAATTGTTGGTGCTAAGGGACAGCTTGGTAGTGAAATTATAAGTATTTTAAGTAAGGGAAGATGTAGTTTAGGAGAAATTTCGAAAGAATTAAGAGAGAGTAATATTGTTCAATGTGATATTGATAATTTAGATATCACTAACCTTAATGGAGTTAGAAAGTTCTTTAGTGATATAGCTCCAGATATAATTATTAACTGCGCAGCTTACACAAATGTAGATGGATGCGAGGAAAATAGTGATTTAGCATTTAGTGTAAATGCCCTAGGAGCTAGAAACTTAGCAATATGTTCAGAGGAATTAGGAGCAAAGCTTATTCATGTATCTACGGATTATGTTTTTAATGGAGAAGGTTCTACACCATTTTGTGAGTATGATTTACCAAGTCCAGTAAGTGTATATGGAAAATCAAAATATCTAGGAGAGCAATACATAAGAGAATTTTCCTCTAAATATTTTATTTTAAGGACAGCTTGGCTTTATGGTAAGAATGGAAATAACTTTGTTTATACTATGATGAAGTATGGCAAGGACAAAGGAATGTTAAAGGTAGTAGATGATCAAAGAGGAAATCCAACTAATGCAGAAGATTTAGCTTATCATATTTTAAAGCTAGCTCTTACTGAGGAATATGGAGTTTATCACTGTACAGGTAAGGGTGAATGTTCATGGTATGATTTCGCTTGTGAAATTATTAGACTTGCAGGCATAAATTGTGAAGTTAATCCCTGCACCACAGAAGAATTTCCAAGACCAGCGAAAAGACCGGCTTACTCCTCACTAGATAACATGATGCTAAGAAGTACAGTAGGAGATGAGATGAGAGACTGGAAGGAAGCTTTAAATAGCTTTTTTGAGAGTAAATAGAGCTTAACAGATAAAGACGTCACAGTTAGTGGCGTTTTTTTTAAGTAATCTAAGAGTGAATTTATTTTTCATGTATGGTATAATATGGAACAGGAGGTGTCATAATGAAAAAATACATGAGTAGAGTTAGTGTCCTTTTAATAATAATGTGTTTAAGCATTTTTTATAGAGTACAAGCTGTAGAAATAGATAGTAGCATTAATAAGTTACCTGAAGATGTTATAATTGAGAATTTATCTGATGAAAAGTCTTTCATATTAAAGAAAGAAATAGGGCCTATAGCAGAGTATAAAGGGGAAAGTGGAGTAACTATAAGAAGTTATTCTAAAAGTTATAATAGTGTAGATAAGGTAAAATTGGTTTATGATGAGCTTATGAGGAACTCTATAGGTGAAGAAATAAGATATTTATCATATATTGATTTAAGAGACGATTATCCCTTGGGAAGAGGGACAACAGGAGTTTGGTATGGTAGTTTTGCAGGTAATAAACTTTTACGAGGAAGAAAAATAGAATTATTTGGTTGTGGTGATAGCTCCTTTGAGTTTTTGGCAAATGTATTAAGCCATGAATATGGACATCATTTTACCTATTATCACATTTTAAATAAGGAAGGAAAAATTCCAGAGGATATTAGTAGTGGATACTATCAAACAAGAGGCTTAGCAGCTTATAAAGACATAGCATCAAGGGAACATCAATGGCATCCAGCAGAGATAGCTGCAGAGGATTATAAGCAGTTATATGGAAGTGCAACTGCTAAGACAAGCTATGAGTTTTATGATGTGAGAGATAGGGTAAATGGAGAGGAACAAGAAGTTCTTTATTATGATTCAAGGATGTTTAATTTTTATCCACAAGAAAATTTGAACATACCTTTAGCTTGGCAAGTGAATGGATTATATAAATATTTTAGTGATATATCAGGGGTTCAAGCTAAAAATTCAATACCCCCAGCGGCGCCAAGTATAACATTAACAAAGGTAGCTAAGTATGATAGCGGTGAAGGAGAAAAAACCTTTTGTAGAATAAATATATCAGAGAGTAAATATAATACCAAAGGTAATATAGAGTATACTGCAGTGTATTTTGAAAAGAGTAATAAAGGTACTTATGGACAGAATTATATGCGTGGCATAAGGACTATAGACAATTTGAAATCCAAGGATATATTTATTGGAGATTATTTAGAAAATGACTATATCCTTAGTGATGGGATACTTAATAGGCAAGGATATGTAAGAGTATATGCTAAAGATAAGGATGGAAATATTGTGGCCTCTAATGAATTATTTATAGATCCAGAAAAGATGGAGATGGAGATAGAGACAAGTTCTATAGAAAATTCTGTTAGGATAGGTGGAAAAGATAGATATGAAACCTCCTCAAAAATTTCTCAAGCAGCATGGAATGATAGCTGTGATACAGTGATAATTGCAAATGGTAATGTTTTTGCAGATGCACTATCAGCGGCACCTCTTGCAGCAAAGCTTAATGCACCTATTTTGTTAAGTGATGGTGATAATATTTCATCAGAGGTGACGGAAGAGATTGAAAGATTGACTCCTAAAAATATAGTTATTATTGGAGGCGAGGGAGCTATATCTAAGGAGTTGGAAGGTAATTTAATAGATAATGGCTATAAATGTAGTCGTATATGGGGAAGAAATAGATATGAAACATCCTTAGAAATTGCAAGGAAATTAGAAAGTTTAGAAAAAGTCATATTGGTATCTGGAGAGGATTTTCCGGATGCTATGTCTATAGCATCATATGCAACTATGAAAGGAATTCCTATAATGTTAATTTCTAAAGAGGGCGTAGATAAAGACATGGAAGAATATTTAAATTCAGCTAGTTCTAATATTTCAAAGACCTTTGTAATAGGTGGACAAGGTGTATTGTCTGAGGAAGCTATAGGGAATATAAAGATTGATAAAAATAAGATTGAAAGAATTTGGGGAGAAAATAGATTTAAAACTAATAAAGCGGTAATAGAAAGATTTAAGGACGAGTTCAACTTTAATAATGTATTTATAGCAAATGCTAAAGATTTTCCAGATGCATTATCTTCATCAGTTTTAGCCGCAAAAACTAAATCTCCAGTAATTTTAATAACAAATGAAGAAAAATCTGTGGCTCAGAGTCTTATAAAGGATATGAAAAAAACAATCAAAAATATAAACATCATAGGTGGTAAAGGAATAATTTCGAATGAATTAGTAGAAACCCTCATGTAAATTTTTGTTATGACCCCAGGGGTTGCTCCATAAAATGGAATGACCTCTGGGGTCATAACATATATTTACAAGATGTGGTTTGTGTGATAACATCAAACTAAAAGGTGAATAAATATTAATAGAAGGGAAGTTAAGTATGAAGAAGAGAATAAAAAAATTATTAGTTGAGAGTATAGTATTTACTATGGTATTAACTATGTGCTTACCATTGTCATACATAAAGGCAGAGGCAAGTGTGGATATAGATGCTTTATATAAGTCTGCTTATGAAAGCACATTGCAAGCTTTAAATACAAATCAACAAAAGGATTTAACTTCTGCTAGAGTACTTGTAGATAGCTTTTATTTTCAAGTTAAGGGAACTGGATTGCAAAGCTTAGGTGAGACTTTAAGTTCCATGTTGGACAAGCCTCAACAAGAAAAGCTAGTTGAATATTTTCAGTTTAGAGATAAAGCTGTTTTAACAGCAATACAATCTGATATAAATGCAGCAAGAGTTTTAATTATAGATATGCCAGAAGTATGGAGAAATGCATATTCAAGTGATTTAGACACACCACAACAGACATTAATAAATAAAGCTAATATTGCTATGGAAACAGTTAAAACATCAAAATTACAAAAGGATAAAGAGGCAGCTCAATTATTATTAAATGAGTTAAAAACTGCATTATATAATGACGGCGTAGTAGCTTGGGCTAATACAAAACAAACTGAGTTAGATGCTATAGTTATAGATAATGGTTCTATAGATGATGGATTTAGAGTTGAAGATATATTTTAGGAAATAATGTAAGCACCCCTGGGGTCGTTCCATAAAATGGAATGACCCTAGGGGTGCTTACATTATTTTGTTAATACTTATTAAATTCACGTGGACTATACTAACTTCATTATAAAAGTGGTAAAATAGGTGTATTAAAATTAATAACTAATACTGTAAGAGAGGAAGAAAAGTAATGAACTATATATCAGAAAAAGCAAAGGTTGGCGCAAACGTTAAAGTTGGTAAATTTGCAGTAATTGAGGATGGCGTAGCCATTGGTGATAACTGTATCATAGGTCACAATGTGGTTATACATGAGGGAACTATTATTAAGGATAGTGTTAGAATAGATGATAATTCAGTTATAGGGAAAACTCCTATGAGAGGAGTTAATAGCATATTTAAAGATGAGGAAGAGCTTCCTCCTTGTGTTATAGGCGAAGCCTGTTTAATAGGAGCTACAACTATTATATATAGAGGAGCTACTATAGGGGACAAAACACTAATTGCAGATATGGCTACTATTAGAGAGAATGTAACTATAGGAGAGAGGACTGTTATAGGAAGAGGTTCTACAGTAGAAAATTTCTGCAAGGTAGGATCAAACTGCAAAATTCAAACTAATGTGTATTTGACTGCTTATTCAGAGGTAGAAGATTATGTATTCATAGCTCCATGTGTAGCAACTTCTAATGATAACTATGCAGCTCGTTCTAAAGAGAGGTTTGGAAAGTTTAAGGGAGTAACTATTAAAAAAGGTGGAAGAATTGGAGTTGGAGCTATAGTTCTACCAGGAAAAACTGTAGAAGAGGAAGGATTTGCAGCAGCGGCTTCTGTAGTTACTAAGGATGTTCCAGCTAGAACCATAGTTATTGGAAGTCCAGCTAAAGTTTTAAAAAAAGTGCCTGTTGATCAGTTACTAGAAAATCAATAATTGATCATTGTATTTGGAGGATTTTATGAATATTATAAACATAATAAAGAAAAATCCATTAATTAGGAAATTTTTATCCTTTTCTATAGGAAACTGGGTAGTTCTAATTATTGGATTGATTGCAACCCCATTAATTACAAGGATAATATCAACTGACAATTATGGAAAATTCAGTATGTTTAATTTATATATAAACATATTTATGATAGTAATAACCTGTGGTATAGATCAATCCTTTGTTAGGTTTTATTATGAAGAGGAAGAAAAAAATAGAACAAGATTACTTTTTGATTGTTTGAAAATTCCTTTTATATTAAATCTAATTATAACAGTAGGTATGTTGGTTTTTAACAAGCCCATATCTATGAATATTATTAATAGCTACGACTTTAGCTTTATATTGGCTTTAGTTATAAATACTACGTTGATGGCTATTTACAGATTTTCATTACTAACTGTAAGAATGAAGCAAAAGGGAAAGTTATATTCTGCCCTTCAGATTGTACAAAAGGTAACCTACTTAGCTTCTATAGGAGTATTCTTTTTCATATACAAAGATAACTATATGACTCTAGTTTATGCAACCTTAATGTCGACGCTTGTAGTTGTTGTAGTATCTATATTTACAGAGAGAGATGTTTGGCGATTTAAAAGTGTTAAAGGAAAAACCATTAAAAATTCTCAAAAGGATATTATAAAGTATGGAGCGCCACTTGCACTTACTTTTTTAGTAACTTGGTTATTCCAATCAGCAGATAGGATGGCAATTAAAACCTATGGAACTTATGCAGATTTAGGAGTGTATGGAGCTGCTTTTAATATAATTGCTATATTAAATATAATTCAAACTTCCTTTACTAGCTTTTGGGTGCCAGTTGCTTTTGAAAAGTATGAAAAGGAACCTAATAACACCAAGTTTTTTACGGATATGAATGACCTTGTAAGCTTTTCTATGTTTTTAGTAGGAATAGGATTAATCCTATGTAAAGACATAATTGTAATTTTACTGGGTGCAGAATATAGAGAGGCTAGATATATTATGCCATTTTTAGTGTTCATGCCAGTTTTATATACTATGTCAGAGGTTTCTGTAATGGGTATAAACTTCAAAAAGAGACCTAAATATCATATTATAGTAGCTCTACTATCCTGTGGAGTTAATATAATAGGAAATACGATTTTAGTCCCTAAGATAGGACCAAAGGGAGCAGCGATTTCTACGGGGGTTGCTTATATGGTATTTTATTTCTCAAGAACAATAATTTCAACAAAATTATATAAGGTTGATTATAATTTAAAAAAGACTATATTGATGCTAATCATGGTAACCATATTTGCTCTATATTCAAGCTTTACACCATTTAATGCATTAACAGCTATAATAGGTATAACAGAGATTGGCATACTTATTTTTGTTTATAAAGAGACTATTAAAGGCATTGTTAAAAAAGTAAGATAAATTATAATTCTCAATAATTAATTAATGATTAATGATTAATTGATGATTAATTAATTGAGAAATCATGTTAGAGTTTCAAGCATAATGTGGAGATAACTATTGAAATGGAGGGTTTTATGTTATGAATTATAAAGATAAGCTTAATTTATGGCTAAGTTCAGAACTAATTGATGAGGATACTAAAGGAGAGCTTAGAGGATTAATAGATGATAAGGAAATAGAGGATAGGTTTTATAAGGATTTAGAGTTTGGTACTGGTGGCCTTAGAGGAGTTATAGGAGCAGGCAGTAATAGACTTAATATATACACTGTGGGGAAGGCTACTCAAGGATTGTGTGATTATTTAAATGAAAATTTCACAGAACCTAAAGTAGCTATAGCTTATGATTCTAGACATATGTCAAAGGAATTTTCAGAATATGCAGCTAGGGTTCTTGCCGCTAATGGACTAAAGGCTTATGTATTTGAAGAATTAACACCTACTCCAATACTTTCTTATGCAGTTAGGGATCTTGGGTGTGTTGCGGGAATTGTAATTACAGCTTCACACAATCCAAAGGAATATAACGGATATAAGGTTTACGGTGAAGATGGAGGACAGGTAACAGATGTACCTGCAAAGAAAATAATAACCTTTGTAAATGAAGTTCAGTGTTTTGAAGATATTAAAACTATGAGTAAAGAAGAGGCTTTAGATAAAAACCTTATAGAATACATAGGTGAAGAAGTTTATTTTACCTATGTAGAGAAAGTAAAAGCTCTTACAATAAGGGAAGAGTTAGTGAAAAAATCTGCTAAAGACTTAAACATAATATATACTCCAATACATGGAAGTGGGAATGTGCCAGTAAGAAGAGTCTTAAAGGAGCTAGGCTATGAAAATGTAAAGGTAGTTGTGGAACAGGAACTTCCAGACGGAAACTTTCCAACAGCTCCATATCCAAACCCAGAGGATAGTAAAGTATTTACTTTAGCACTAGAAATGGCAAAGGAATTAGAACCAGACATAATTTTAGGTACAGATCCTGACTGTGACAGGATAGGGGTTGTGGTTAAGGATAATGAGGGAAGCTTTAAAGTATTAACTGGAAATCAAGTAGGTGTTTTACTTGCTCATTATATTGTAGAGTCATTGAAAGAAGAAAATAAATTGCCAGCTAATGGAGCTATTATTAGTACTATTGTTTCTACAGATATGATAAAACCTATAGGTGAAGAGTATGGTGTAGAAGTTAATCAAGTGCTTACAGGCTTTAAATATATTGGTGAGATTATAGGTGAATTTGAAAAAACAAATTCAAATACCTTCCTTTTAGGTTTTGAAGAGAGTTATGGATATTTAGCAGGGGATTTTGTAAGAGATAAGGATGCAGTAGTGGCAGCTACATTAATATGTGAAATGACACTTTATTATAAATCCATAGGGAAAACTCTTTATGAAGGTTTAATGGAACTCTATAAGAAATATGGATATTATAAAGAAAATCTTATATCTATAGAATTAAAAGGAAAAGAAGGTCAAGAGAAGATTGGACAGATCATCGAGAATTTAAGAAAAGAAAATATCTATTCATTTGGAGAATTTAAGGTTCTATATAAAGATGATTATAAGCTCAGTGAAAGAGAAAGTTTATCTACAGGACAAAAAGAAGAGATACATCTTCCAAAGTCTAATGTGATTAAGTTTATTCTTGAGGATGATGGATTTATAGTGGTTAGACCATCAGGAACAGAGCCTAAGATAAAAATATACTTAGGAGTTAAAGGTTGTTCGGAAGAAGATGCAGAAATAAAGATGGAGCAACTTGCAGCTGCAGTGAAGTATGTAGTAGGCGTAGAGAATAGATAATGTAGAGAACAGCTCCTTTGTTCATAGGGAAGGTCAATTTGCAGTTGCAGTGGATTATGCCAGAGGCATAGAGAAGATCTTTGCTAAAAAAGAAATAATAGAAAAATAGTTGAACACATAAAAATACGCCAGAAGTAAGATATTTACTTCTGGCGTATTTCTATGGTATAAACTTTTGGTATACTTATCTGTACCATGGCGCACTTTTCTACTCTGTTGGAGTAACGTCAGTTTTTGCTTTAGGTTTTATGTCATCATATATATAATCTTGAATTTGTTTTTTAGTCTCTTCCTCATCAAAGGTTCTATAGTAGATATCATTTATCATCTCATCTTGACTATAGTCTAAATGAGGAAAGGTTTCTTGGTATAAATCTTTCATTCCAGAGGACAATACCTTAGTACCAAGACTTAATATTTCACTTTTAGTAAGGCTTGTCTCTACATATGGAAGAACTTCACTTATTATTGAAGGAAGCTTTAATACTCCTGCATTCATAACCTTATCAAACAATAGGTTGAGTACATGTCTTTGTCTTTCTGTTCTCTTTATGTCCCCACCTTCAGTGTATCTAATTCTAACGTAAGCTGTAGCTTGAAGTCCATTTAAATGATGAACTCCTGGTTCTGTTATATATTTTGGTTTAACGCCTTTATTTTGAGATAAATGTCTTATATGCTCATTCATATTTGGTGATACATAATCTGAAATTTCATCTTCTGTGATTTCAATATCCAAGCCACCTACAGCATCGATTATGTCTTCAAGACCTGTAAAATTAACTTTAACGTAATCATCTACATCTAGACCAAAGGTCTGATTTATAGTCTTCATAGATAGTGTTTCTTGACCGTAAGCAAAGGCGTGATTTAATTTATCATAACCATGGCCAGGTATATTTACATAAGTATCTCTTATCAATGAAGTAAGCTTTAGCTTATTATGTTTTGTGTCTACAGTAGCAAGTATTATTGCATCAGAACGTCCAATAGTATCTTCAAAAGAATCAATTCCATATAAAACTATATTTTTTATTTCGCCAGTACCTTTATTATCAGGTTGATTTCCATCATTAGACTCTATACCTAATTCTTCCTTAGAAAAATTGAAATCCTTAGTTTTTATTTTCCCCAATAAATTAACAGCATATCCAAAGGTGCCAGCTAAAACAAAGACTAAAATAGTAAGACAAACTAGGAGAATTTTTTTTCCTCTTTTCTTAGATTTCTTCTTCTTACCATTAGATTTTTTCCTTCCATTGGCAATTTCTTCTCTTTTTCTAGCGGCATCTTGTCTTTTGCCCATATAAAAACCCTTCTTTCTTATTATTATCGTTGTAATAAAAAGCTTAATAATAATTGAATACCTATAAATAATACGTAATGTTATAAGCAATCAATCACAATAATTTAGAATTTAAAATTTAGAATTTAAAATTAACTTGAAACTTTCAAGGCATTTCAAGGAGGTTTAAAAAATTTTGAGTATATACCTATGATTTTACATTTCAAATTACAACATATATACTGTGAAAACTCAGCCTTATTAAGATTAAGACTGAGTTAATGTTGTTATATTTATAATTAAAGAGCTGTTAGCTATTTAATTATTTTCAGAGTCACTACTATCATTTAACCAAATCTTTTCATCATCAAAAATATATTTCTGGATTTGTTCAGAAGTAGGCTTTTCTTCATAGGTTAAATAGAAAATTCCATCAATCTTAGCATTTTCACTATATCCATCCCTTGGGAATCTTTCCTGTTCTAAGTTACCTACACCAAGGGTTAGTACATTTATTCCAAGGTCCAGAATTTCCTTATTTGAAAGGCTAGTTTCTACATAAGGAAGTACTTTTGAAGTAACAGAAGCTAGTTGAGTAACTCCTAAAGAAGAAACTCTGTTAAACATTTCTGTAATAACCTTTCTGTGCCTCTCAGTCCTATCAAAGTCTCCATTAGAGGTACTTCTGATTCTGGTGTAGCCTAGAGTCTGAAAACCATCCATATGAACTTTTCCATTTTTATCAGGGTCTAACTTTTTAGGAGTCTTACCCTGACTATTTGAAACTCTAACGATATAGTCATCAACTTCTGTTATTTCTTCTTCAGATAGGGTCATATCTATTCCACCTACGGCGTCAATAATAGACTCTAATTCGCCAAAGTTAACTTTAACATAATCTTTAATATTAAGACCAAACACAGAATTTATAGTCTTAATTGATAATTCTGCCCCACCATAGGCATAAGCATGGTTTAATTTATCATATTTATGTCCTGGTATATTTACATATGTATCTCTCATTAAAGAGGTTATTTTCAATTTTTTATGCACAGGATCAAGGGTAGCTATCATTATGGAATCTGAACGACCCACATCCTCATCAGTTTCATCAACACCAAATAGAGCAACGTTAACTATATTATTTATCTTATCAGCCTCTATCTTTTCGTGTAATTTTTCATCTATCCCTAAATTATCATGATTTAATTTAACCCTATTTAAATTAGATAGAATATTTATGCCATATAGTCCCGTAACTAGTGTAATACCTACAAATAATAAAACTAGAAATATTACAAATTTGACAATTGGGGATTTTTTCTTCTTATCTCCCGCTTCACTATGATTACTACTGCGATTTTTTTTATTTTCACCCATAGTTTATCACTTCCTCTATTAATTAGTATAAGACATCTCTAATGAAACAATTATCAATATATTACCATAGTATATCATTACTGTCTGCCTATAACTTATCCATAGAAATTTATTAGTAAAATTTCTATGATTGTTTGACACAAAATATTCTTGTCATCTTTTAGTAGAATATTTTTCCTAAAATCCTTGAATAACTACATAATTAATAATTATATAATATAAGCTTTAAAAATAATATACATTTTACTATATTTAATGTAAATATAATAATTAATAAACACCTCAAAGTAAGTATATACTTGAGGTGTAAGTATTTAGACTAATTCTAAGGTGTATCAAAGTAATTTGAATTTCCTGTATCGTCTGGGTGATTCAACCAAGTTTTAACATCGTGAAATATATACTCATAAATTTCTTCTCTAGTTTTCTCTTCATTATATTTTAAATAAAAAACATTATCTATTAAAATATTTTCACTATCATCATCTAGTGGGAAACGTTGTTGCTCGATATTAGTATTACCAATATTTAGAACATTAATACCTAAAGATAAGATATCTTTTGTAGAAAGGCTAGTTTCTACATATGGCAAAACTTTAGAAACTATAGAAGTTAATTGAGTAGCACCACTATCAGATACTTTATTTAAAATGCTATTTATTACATTTCTATGTCTTTGAGTTCTATCGAAGTCACCATTAGATGTACTTCTAATCCTGCAATAACCTAGAGTTTGGAACCCAGTTAATTTTTGCATTCCAGAATCAGGCACTAAATCTGCAGGGATTCCTTTTGAGGTAGATACCTTTTTTATATATTTGTTAATTTCAATGTATTCTTCATGAGACAAATCTATGTCTATGCCACCTAATACATTAATAACACTCTCTAAACCCTCAAAATTGATTTTTACATAGTCAGTTATATTTAAGTCAAAATTTTTATTTATAGTTTTTATAGATAGTTCAGGTCCGCCATAAGCATAGGCATGATTTAGTTTATCGTTACCATGATCTGGTATATCTACATAGGAGTCTCTCATTAATGAAGTTACCTTTAACTTATTATTTATAGGGTCTAGAGTTCCAACCATAATAGCATCAGAACGACCAGTATCATGCTCAGCTTCATCTACGCCAAAAAGTGCTATGTTTACAATGGAACCTGTTTTATTTTCTGCTATTTTGGTAGAGACTTCTTCCTTTATTTCTAAGTTTTTGTCATCCAATTTAACCTGTTTCATTTTACTAAACATGTTATCCATATAAAAAGCTACTGCAAAAATTAAAAGACATAATATTATAGATATATATATTATAAACTTTTTCTTTTGTCCAGGCTTATTTTCTTTTTCAGTTAGTTCATTATCCAATTTCAACACTCCTTTTTAAGGATAAATCTATCTTATTATTATACAATAAATAATAAACAATAGACCATGGTTATTATAAAGTTTCTCAATTTAAAAAATATTACAATACATGAAAATATTTTCCGTTCACAGAAGTAAGTATATGGACATATTATAAAATTAAGCAATGAATAAAGGTGATACTTTTGTTATACGCACTGATTTTAGCTGGTGGAAAAGGAACAAGATTATATCCTTTATCAAGAGCTAATAGCCCCAAGCAATTCCTTAAAATTTTTAATGAGGGAAGTTTTTTAACAAATACTGTAGAGAGAGTAAATCCTATAATAGATAAAGAAAATATATTTATTATAACAAATAAGGAGTATGTAGATAAAGTACAGGAAGAAGTTCCATATATAAATAAAGATAATGTCTTTGTAGAGCCAAGTAATAAGGAAACTGCTTAGTGGAGTATATTGGTCTTAGGACTACATATTACTACTTAAACACCTAATTTTAATAATACTAAAGGAATATGGTGGGATGGTATAGAATACTAGATTTAATAGTAGCGTTGTTTTTCGATGCTATTAAGGCATTTTGATTAATTATTTTTTCAAAAGTCTAAAATAACCTATTTTAAGGATAGGGAAAACTTGAAAGGAAAAGGGGATTAATATGGGGAAAAAAGAATTAAAAGCTAATTTGCTTCTCTTATCAGCAGCTATAATATGGGGGTTTGCATTTGTAGCACAGAGAGTTGGATCAGAGTATTTAGGAGCATTTACTTTCAATGGAATAAGATTTGCTCTTGGGAGTATTTCTCTAGTACCTTTAATTTTTTACTTAGATAAAAAGCAAGGGGACAATGAGGAGAATAAAGTATCTAGAAAGTATACTATAACAGCAGGTGTTATAGTAGGAACTATATTATTTATAGCTAGTACCCTTCAGCAGACTGGGGTTGCCTATACTACTGCAGGAAATGCAGGATTTATAACAGGGCTTTATATGGTTATAGTACCACTGTTTGGAATATTCTTAAAACAGAGGATTGGTAGAAATGCATGGATTGGTGTAGCTATAGCGGTAGTAGGATTATATCTTCTAAGTATAAATGAAGATTTCTCCATAGCCTTTGGAGATTTACTTGTACTTATAGGGTGTATATTTTGGGCCATACATATTTTATTTATAGATCATTTTACAAAGATAGTGGATGCTATTAAATTATCTAGTATTCAGTTTGCTACATGTGCTATTTTAAGCATATGTTCAGCTCTATTATTTGAAGACATATCAATGACAGCTATATCACAAGCTGGAACAGCTATACTATTTGGAGGAATTGTATCAGTAGGAATTGGATACACACTTCAGGCTGTTGGACAAAGAGATGCAAAACCCTTTGCAGCAGCTATAATTCTTAGTATGGAATCTGTATTTGGAGCTTTAGGAGGAGTATTATTCCTTGGAGAAAGAATGACTGCTAGAGGATATTTAGGATGTACACTTATATTTATAGCTATAATTGTATCTCAAATAAAAAGTACGGCGAAGGCGTAGAGAAGTGCAGCGGAGCTGCAGAGAAGGAGCTCACTTTGTTCGCAGGGAAGTGTTCGCTGCGTTCACAGGGAAGGAGAAACCTTCAGTTTCGGGGAAATACTCGCTTTGCTCGTGGTAAGGTGCGCTGTGGCACAGGGAAGGAGCTCACGAAGTTCGCAGGGAAGTGTTCACTCTGTTCACAGGAGGAATTAGGTTCTGTAAGAAATTTTTGTGCAAAGAAGATTGTGAGCCTGTAACTCCAAGGGAACTGTTTTAACTAGTGAGTAATTATCTGCAACCTCTGGTTGCACTTCACTGCGAACAAAGAGAGCAATTCTCTGCAACCTCCGGTTGCACTTCTCTAAAAAGACGACTTTGTCGTCTTTTTTAGTTTTTAATAAATAAAAGAATAGGATTTATCATATAAATTAAAAGGAGCATTTTGTGGGGGAATTTCGTGAACAGAGATATAGACGTCATATTTAGGTATGGAGAGGAGAGCTTCGAGAAGATAATACAGCGGTTAGTTCACAGTAAGTTGAGAGCATATGAAAATGAAGTGTGTAAGAAAAATATTAAAAATTATGAAGAAGAAACTACAGCATTGACGCCTATGAAGGATATTAATAGGAGTGATGTATAAATGAAGATTTGGAATGTAGGTATATATGCAAGGGTTTCAACAGATAAAAAAGAGCAAAGTGAATCCATACCTGCCCAGGTAGATGGCTTAAAAAGATGGATTATTGATAAAAGTAGAGAAGATAATACTGCTATATATAATTTAGTAGAGGTTTATGAGGATTATGGGTTTAGTGGATCTAATTTTGAAAGAGATAGCTTTATAAGAATGAAGGAACATATAGAAGCTGGAAAAATAAATATGGTTCTGACCAGAGATTTGTCTAGATTTTCTAGAAACTATGTGTTGGCAGGATATTATTTAGAGGACTATTTTAAAGTAAATGGAATCAGGTTTGTATCAGTGTTAGATAATGTGGACAGCGAAAATGAATTTGATGATATAATACCTTTCAAAAATATATTAAATGAAATGTATATAAAGGATTGCTCAAGAAAAATTAAGGATGCATTAAAGCAAAGGATGTTGAGGGGATCTAGTATAGCAAGCAAACCTCCCTACGGATATAGATTTCAGAGTACCTATATGGGTAATGTAAAAACTATAAGATTAATTCCGGCAGAAGATGAAACCACAGAGGTGGTTAAAGAGATTTTTAGGTTGTATGAAGAAGGTTTTGGAGCAGGTAAAATAGCTAATTGTTTAAACAAAAAAGCAATATTGCCACCATCAGCAAAGGCTAGTAATAGATTAGAAAGTAGAGAGGGTGTATGGAATAGTAACACCATATTATCCATTTTAAAGAATCCTAAATATGGAGGATATATGGTACAACAAAGGTATAAAAAAATTAGTTATAAAATAAAGAAGGTAAAACCTGTAGAGAAATCTGATTGGATATGGGGAGGGGAGTTCGAGGGGATAATAGATAAGGTTACCTTTAATAATGTACAAGATTTAATAGCTGTTAGGAGTATGAAGAATAGATATAAGGGGGGAGAACTACATTTATTTTCTACTGTATTAAAATGTGGTGAGTGCAACGGAGGAATGTGTTATAGGAAGAGTTATAGAGGATATAAATGTACGAAATCTCAAACTGGTGGGAAAAAATGTACAGCACACTCTATAAAGGAAGAGTTTCTTAAAGAAATAATAACAACTAAACTTAGAGAGTCATTAGCGGAAAATATAAATAAGGAAGCACTTTATGAAAAGAGTAGGGAGCTTTTGAATAAAGATGAGGAATATAAGGAGTTTGAAAAAACAAAGATTGAATTAAAGAAAGTGGATAGTAACCTTGAAATAATGTATCAGGATAAGCTTAAGGGAATTTTAAGTGAAAGAAATTTTGAAAATTTAATTAAGAGTATTGAAGAGAAACAGGAAAAACTAATATATAGAAAAGAAGAATTAGAAAAAAGAATTAGAAATAAGAAGAATGAAGAGGAACTTTTAATCATATATAAGAATTATATAGATAAAATTTTAGAGTTTAATGACTTAGACAGACAAATTGTTGAAGCTTTAATTCAAAATATTATTGTCTATGAGAAGGAAGAGAGAAAGATGGTGGAGGTAGAGTTTAAATTTTCAATATAGATTTATTAGTAATATATAATAAAATTTAAAAGTTGTAAAAAATTTCATAGGAATTTTAACTATATTTTAAGGCGGACATTATTAAGTCTATATTATTACAAAATATTGACTTAATAAAAAACTATGATAAAATTGAATATGTAATAATTTAATAGATCTTATAGGTTTTGTATAAGGCGTTTTTAAAATGAACAATGAAATGATAATATTCTACATTAATTACATCATTTTAGATGCCGTGAATTAATAGGGAAGTTGGTTAAAGTCCAACACAGCCCCCGCTACTGTAAGCACTACTTATGAATAGTTATTCCACTGAGTCTATGACTTGGGAAGGAGTTTCATAGGGTTTGATGTGTAAGTCAGGAGACCTGCCTATAAAGAGTTAATCAATAACTTCGGAGGGAGGTTTTATGTGTGAATTATACGTATATTAATCTATCCTTAAGGATGGATTTTTTTATTTGCATAAAAGACGGCTACTAACTATTTATCATCTAAATAATTTTGAAGTTTAAAATTAAAAAAGATGGAGGGTTTAGTTATGAAGAAAAAATATCAAATTGCGCTAGGGGTATTTCTTGCAATGCTAGTTATACCTACAACTGCTTATGGAATGCATATTATGGAAGGCTTTTTATCACCAGGATGGTGTATTGCTTGGGGAGCAATAACTATACCATTTATTATAGTTGGCTTTTTCTCAATAAAAGAAAAAATAAAAATTAATCCAAGATTAAAAATGCTAATAGCTATGGTAGGTGCTTTTGCCTTTGTTCTATCAGCATTAAAAATACCTTCAGTTACAGGTAGTTGTTCTCACCCAACTGGAGTAGGCCTTGGAGCTATTCTTTTTGGACCAACAGTTATGAGTGTTTTAGGATTTATAGTTTTAATATTTCAAGCATTACTTCTTGCTCATGGTGGATTAACTACCCTTGGAGCGAACACTTTCTCTATGGGAGTAGTTGGACCTTTTGTATCTTATTTTATATATAAGTTGTTTAAAAAATCCAATGCTTCTCAATCTGTATCTGTGTTTGCAGCTGCAATGTTAGGAAACTTAATGACCTATGTAACAACTTCAATCCAATTAGCCCTAGCTTATCCTGATCCTACAGGTGGAATTATGGCATCTTTAGGGAAATTTATGGGGATTTTTGCTGTTACTCAGCTGCCACTAGCTATAAGTGAAGGATTATTAACAGTGATAGTTTTCAACCTTTTATATAAATATAATCAAGAAGAACTTATAGAATTAAATGTTATAGGCAAGGAGGCATAATAGATATGAGTAATAATGGTAAAAGTAAAAATATATTGAAAACAAATATACTATTAGCTCTTTTAGTTATAGCATTAGCAGTTTTTCCACTTTTTATAGCTAAAGATGCTGAATTTGGGGGAGCTGATGGTGAGGCTGAAGAGGCTATACTAGAAATTAAAGAAGGCTATGAACCTTGGTTTTCACCACTTTTTGAACCAGCAAGCGGAGAAATAGAGAGTCTTTTATTTGCATTACAAGCAGCTCTTGGAGCAGGTGTTGTATGCTACTTCTTCGGATTTGCACATGGTAAATCTAAAAAAATTGAAAGTGAGAGAAAATGATTTCAATTGATAAATTAGCTTATGTATCTGGATTAAGAGAAGTTAATCCTATGGAAAAATTTTTATTTTCAATAATCACAATGATAGTTTGTATAGCTTTGAATTCTATTGTTACTTCTCTAATAATATTACTACTAATGGGAAGTATTACTATTATAAAAGGGAAAGTATCCATTAAATCTTATGGGGAATTAATTTTAATTCCCCTTGCCTTTTTAGTTATAGGACTTTTAACTGTAGCAATAAGTGTAGTTGAACCAGATTCAAATGCATTATTTAGTTTTGTTATATTTAACCTAAAACTAGGATGTACAAGAGAGAGTTTAATTATTGCAGCTAAAGTATTCTTTAAAGCTCTAGGATCAGTTTCCTGTCTTTATTTTCTTGCACTAACTACGCCTATGTTTGAAGTCTTAATGGTGCTTGGAAAATTTAAGGTGCCTAAATTATTCATTGAATTAATGGGACTTATATATAGATTTATATTTGTTTTATTAGATACAGCAAATAGTATATTTATATCTCAAAATTCTAGGCTTGGATATGCTACCATGAGGCTTGGATATCATTCACTTGGAAAATTAATTGCTTCCTTATTTATAACCTCTTATAAAAAATCACAGCAAATATACATAGCCATGGAATCAAGGTGTTATGATGGTGATATAAGATTGATAGAAGAGGAGTATAGGGTATCAAGTTTAAATATATTTTTAATAGTAGGACTACAAGTGGTCTTAATTGCTATTAGTCTTCTAACAAAAAATATGGGAGGAATAATCTGATGAAGGAATATTTAATAGAAACAGTAGATTTGTGTTTTAAATATCCTGATGGCACTAAGGCCTTGAATAATATAGATTTAAAATTAGAAAAAGGAAAAAAGATATGTTTTCTAGGAGTTAATGGCTCTGGTAAGTCAACTCTATTTTTAAATTTAAATGGAGTTTTAAAGCCTACAACAGGACACATATTATATAAAGGAGAAAAGATAAAATATAATCAAAAATCTCTAATGGAGTTAAGAAAAAATGTAGGAATTGTATTTCAAGATCCTGAAAGTCAACTTTTTTCAGCTAGTGTATATCAGGAAGTTTCCTTCGGAGCTATGAATCTTAATCTAGAAAAGAAGGAAGTAATAAATAGGGTGGATAAAGCTCTAAAAGATACTAATACTTATGAGTTTAAGGATAAAGCAGTACATTTCTTAAGCTATGGACAAAAGAAAAGAGTATCTATATCAGATATACTTGTCATGCAGCCTGAAATTATAATACTAGATGAACCTACCTCAAGCCTTGATCCAAAGCATACAAAGGATGTTGTTAATATATTTAATGATATAAACGAAAAGGGTATAACTGTAATACTATCTACTCATGATGTAGATTTAGCATATTCTTGGGCTGATCATATTATAGTCATGAAAGGTGGAGCTATAGTTAAAGAGGGCAATCCTTATGATATATTTTCAGATGAAAAATTAATAGAAGAATGTTATTTAGAAAAGCCTCTAATTCTCGATATATATGAACATTTGAAGGATAAGGAGATTATAAAAGAAAAAGAGTCTATACCTAAAAATAGAAAACAACTCTTGGAAATGATTAATTAAAATAAAGGAACTCACTCCAATTAAGGTTGAGTACCTTTTTTTATTTAAAGATTATAGTTATTGTATTTATAACTAAGTTTATCAAAGAAAGGAGTACTATACTTTAGGAAGAATTGAATCATAGGACCGGCTGCGAGTACCATGAATACCGTGCCCAATCCAATAGAGGACGTTTGACCAAGTAATAATCCTAAACATAGTCCTAGGGATTCAACTAATACTTTGGATTTACGAAGAGAAAATTTAAAACTATCACGAACAGTTACCATAAAATAATCAAAGGAACTAGGCGGAAGACCTGAAACCAAATAAAGAGATGCGCCTATGGAGATAAGTATTAATCCAGGCATAAATATTAGTATTTTATGTAGGTAGTTAGAATTAGGTATGTAATTTAGTAATAATAGCCAAAGGTCTATAAAAATACCCATTATCAATGAAGTTATAAGGGTGGATATTCTAGGAATTTTTTTAATAAGGATACCACATATAGATAATTGGATAATTGAAATTACATTAACCCAAGTACCATAGGTGAGTCCTACATGATAAACTAATCCCAAATTAACTAAATCCCAAGGGCCAACACCAAAGGAGGAGTGAACTACTAAGGCAACGCCAAGTGTTAATATCCATAATCCAATTAGAAAAAATATAATTTTTATTTTATATGTGGCATTAATTTTATTTATAATATTCTTCATTTAAATTTTCTCCTATGTCATATTATTAGATTAGAACTAATTAGTGTAATTATGCTAATTATAGTTTTATATAATTTATAATTCAAATGATTTTGAATTATAAATATTAATGTATCCAAATATATACTATAAAATGTATCATATTTACAATATAAACCTATTAATGATTTATACAAAATGGGATTATTGTGTAGAAGTCTATAGAATAGATAAAATTGTTAGCTAAAAATGAAACAAATTATTTATTGAAATTGTTTCATTAAATGGTAATATATAACTAAATAAAATATTGTTAGGAGGTATATTATGAAAAAAGGTAAACTCTTATCTGCGATAATGGCTTTAGCTTTTACACTTTGTTCAACAAGTACTTCTTTAGTAAAAGCAGAATCTGGTGAAGAAAAGGTTTTTCAATTACAAGATCAGACAGCAGCTATTGATTCTATTTACACTTATGGAGGACCTGTAGATATTTCTATTGGGGATGAAGAAAAAATTATTGAAATGCTAAAGAAAGAAGGCAAAATATCAAAGGATGCTAGCTATAAAGAAGCTTATAAACTTTACAGAGAATACATGAGTAAAGCTGCTAAGTCAAATAAAAATATAAAGCTAAGCAAAATGGAGAGAGATCTAAAGGCAAAACAAAATCAAAAAGTACAAAAGTATATATTTGAACAGAGTAAACCGGATGCTAATCCTAAAAAAGTAAATGTTTTAGTACTTTTAGTAGAATACCAAGATTATAAGCATAATAGTATAACTCCTGAAGAAACAAATATGCATTATAAGAATTATGATAAGAAGCATTTTGAGGATATGATTTTCGGGGATAATGGATATAAGGGCCCTAATGGAGAAAATTTAATATCCATGAAACAATATTATAAAGAGCAGTCAGGTGGAAGTCTTTTAATAGAAGGAAAAGTAGCAGGCTGGTATACAGCACCAAAGGATGCAGCTTATTATGGTGAAGAGGTAGGCTCTAACCATGATTCAAGACCAAGAAATTTGATAGCTCATACTTTAATGGAGGCAGCAAAGGATCCTAACTTAAATTTTGCAGATTTTGATAGTGAGGATATATATGACTTAGATGGAGATGGAAACTATAATGAACCTGATGGAATAATAGATCATGTGATGGTTATTCATGCAGGAATGGGACAAGAAGCAGGAGGCGGAAACCTAGGAACTGATGCTATATGGTCTCATAGATGGAATTTAGGTGGATTATTTGAAATTCCAGGAACTAATATGAAGGCTTATGACTACACTATTGAACCAGAAGATGGAGCAGCAGGGGTGTTTGCGCATGAATTTGGACATGACCTAGGATTACCAGATGAATATGATACGGAATATACTAGTGAATATAGTGAACCTATTTCTAACTGGTCTATAATGTCTTCAGGTAGCTGGGCAGGAAAGATACCAGGAACTGAACCAACAGGTTTTAGTCCATATGCGAGACAGTTTTTCCAAGGCGTATATGGTGGAAATTGGCAAAAACAAGTTGTCATTAATTATGATAAATTAAGTAAAGCAGGTGCAAGGATTGATTTGAGACAAGCTAGTGAAGAAGGACAAGTAGTTAGAATTAATCTACCTGACAAGAAAAATGTTATGGTAATTCCAGTAAGCGGAGAAAATGTTTATTGGGGAGGCAGTGGCAAAGATGGTACAAGCATTTTAAATTCTATGGCTACAAAAGTAGATTTAACTAATGCTACTAATCCAATATTAAACTTTAAAGCGTGGTATGATATAGAGTTTGGGTGGGATTTTGCTTCAGTTCAAGCAAGAGAAGTTGGAAGTAGTGAGTGGACATATTTAAAAGGAAATATAACTACCACAGAGCATGACCCTGAAGCAGTAGTAGTAGTACCTCATGGAATAACAGGAACTTCAATTGGTTGGACTACTGGGACATTTGATTTATCCGGATTTAAAGGTAAGAATATAGAATTAAAGTTCGAATATGCTACAGATAAATATACTTTTGGTACAGGCTTTTATGTGGATGATATAAGTATTAATGATGGAAATAAAATTATAGCATCTGATAACGTAGAGGGGAAGGCTTTATTTAATTTAAGTGGTTTTGAAGTAAATAAAGGGTACGCGTTATCTAATCATTATTATCTTATAGAATGGAGAAATCACCATGGTGTTGATAAGGGATTAGCAAGCATTAATGCTGTAGGACAAACATTTGCTTATGACCCAGGTCTTGTTGTATGGTATGTTGATGATTTTTACACAGATAACTGGACAGGAGAACATCCTGGAAATGGATATTTAGGTGTTGTGGATGCAGACACTAATAGTTTGAAGTGGAAATTCAAAGATGGAACAGAGCTTACAGCTAGTAATAAATATCAAATGCGTGATGCAGCCTTTGGTAAAAATAAGAGTAGTGCATTAAAAATTGATCTTTCTGATGCTTATGGAAGAATATTAGAAGATAATAATCTAACTAAAGAAAATAGATTTTCCGATTCGGATGAGTATTTTAATATTGAAATACCTGAATTGGGAAGAAATATTCCTAAGATTGGATTGTCAATACAAATACAACAACAGCTTAAAGATAATAGTGGAGTATCTTTATCTATTAAGAAGTAATATCTTTAAAATTAGGAAAACTCAAACTTGATTTTGAGTTTTCCTATTTTAAATTTAAGTTTTTAGTATAGCCTTAGAGTTGAGCCAATGAGGTTAATAAGGGAACTGCTACATGCATAGGTCTTGCAGCAGCTAAACTTCTTAAGAGAGATAAGGATGCTATTATGGTAGTGTTACCATCAGATCATTATATAGAAGGAGAAAAGCAATTTTTAGACACCATCAAGCATGGTGTAGAGCTAGCAGAGAGGAAAAGAGGCCTTATAACCATAGGGGTACAACCTACTAGACCAGAAACAGGCTATGGTTATATAGAAATGGGAGATTCAATACAAGGAAACTTACAGACCTATAAAGTGGCCAGATTTACAGAAAAACCCAACGTTGAAGTTGCTAAAGATTTTCTTCTAAAGGGCACCTATCTTTGGAATTCAGGCATGTTTATATGGAGAGCAGATGTATTATTAAGAGAAATGCAAAAATATTTACCTAAGATGCATAATTCTATAAGCGAAATATATAAACATGTTGATGAGGAGGATGAAGAGGAGATTATAAGAAGAGAATATTCCATCATTGATGGTATATCTGTGGATTTTGGGATTATGCAGAAAACGAGAAAAGCATATGTTATAAGAAGTGAGTTTGAATGGGATGATATAGGCAGTTTTGCATCTCTTACCAGATTCTTGGATAGTAATAGGAGTAATAAGGTTATAGGTACAGCATATTTGGAAGGTAGTGAAAATTGCTCCGTATTTGGGAAAAAGAACTTAATTATAGGATTTGGTGTTAAAGATTTGGTCATTGTGGATGCAGGGGATGTTATTCTTATAATGGATAAATCAAAAGACCAAGAAATTAAGCACTTGATAAATGAAATGAAGAAGGAAAAGTGTTTAGAAGAATTTTTATAGATAGCATAGAATTTAGGTAATTGGTAATTACCTAAATTCTTTTATTTGTTTATATATAGTTTGTATGGATATAATTTAAGTATATTTTCAATTTATATAATTTAAATTAGCTTATATAAAAAATATGGTTTAAATTGCTATTAACAACATAGTAGAATTATAGTATTATGTAGCGAGTATAATAAGTGTTAAATAGTAAATATTATGAAGTGCTATAAGTACACTATATGGTTAAGTTTAGACAACATTGGTTCGATAATATAAATAAACTGAAGCATTATATAGACATATTTAGAGGAAAATATTTTAATAAAATTAGGTATATAGTAAAATATTATAAGTAATATAAAAAATAGTTATATTAAATATGTTATAGTAATTATAATTTTAAATAGCCTTAATAAAAGTTTAAATAAATTAAAGGATGATGTAAATGCAGTTTTTAACACCAGGGCAAAGAATTAAAAGATATAGAAAAATGTTAAAACTAACTCAAAGTGATTTTGAGTGTGATGATATGACTAGAAGTTATTTTGGTATGATAGAGGTTGGAAAGAGAAACCTAAATCTAGATATAGCTGAAGTAATTATGAAGAAATTAAATGAAAAGGCTAGAAAATTAAATATAGAACTAGATATAGATGCATATCATTTGACCATGTCTCCCCAAGATGAAGCTAGAGAATATTGCATTAACAAACTTTATGATAATCCCAAGGAGTATGAAATATTTGAAATAATAAATATTTGCAAAGAGTGGGATTTAGCAGAGGTTGAAATTGAAGCACTTAGAACTTTGGGGGATATGTATTATGTGGATAACAGATTCCTAGACTCTTTTATAAAATATAGTGATGCCCTAGACTTATGTAAAAATATAGGAAAAACTGACATACAAAGCTATCTATATAACAGATTGGGTGGGTGCAAATATAATGAATTAGATTATGAAGAATCTATATTATATTTTACTAGAGCTCAGCAATATGCAAAAATTTATGAAGATCCTGAAGTTGAGAGAAAAGCCATATTTAACATAGCATCAGTTTATATCAGATTGCATAAAGTTGATGAAACTGTGGCTTATATTGATTTGTATTTATGTAAGATAGATACAAGAAAAGAGTACATAAACCAATATATACATGCTCATATACTTAAAGCAAATTGTTTGGAAATGAGTGGTAAAATAGAGGACGCTATAGACATACTTAAAAAATTAAGTGATGAAAATTATAATGTTAGTGAAACTTTAAAGGGGAATATATACAATAATCTTGGGGTTTTATATTTTAAAAAAGATGATTTTGATAATAGTCTCAAGGCTTTTAATGAGTCAGAATTAATTAGATTAAAGTATGATGAAAAAAATCTATCTCATACAATAGTAGATAAAGCTTTCTTATATATGAAAATGAAATTGTATACAGAAGCTATAATTTTAGTGAATATTGGTATTGATTTAACGAAAAAGTTTAATGACAGCTATTATCTATTGAAAGCTTACTATTTACTTATAGAAATATATGAAAAACGAGATATGTTAGAGGATGTTGAAAAAACTTATTTAGAGATCATTAGTTTAGTTGAAAGAAAAGAAAACTATAAAGAACAAATTAAGGCTTATTTAAAAATTGGTGAGTTTTATGCTAATCATAATGAAATAGAAAAAGTAATAAAATTTTTACAAATATCACAAAAAGTCATTGAAAAATGTGGCAATTAGATTATAATTAGATTGTATACTAACATTTGATTTCAGGGGGGATATGAAATGAAGGGATTAAAAAAATCAATAGTTGCAATAGCATTAACATTATTAGTTGCTGGAGGTATTGGGCTTTTCGTACTTGGTGAAAATCCACCAATTCAAGTACAATCTTCAGTAATAGAGAATGCTTAATTAATATTTTCCATGTAGAAAGCAATCCATTTAGGATTGCTTTTTATATATAAAGTAATATTTCTAATTTATTATATTACAATTTAAGAAATTATTAAAATATTAAAAAAGAAACATAAAATGTGAGAAATATGTTGCATAAATCTATTTATGTATGTATAATAGAGATATAGAAAGTTTAATATTTATGCCCAAATATTAAATAAATATTATTTAACGAAAATTATTAAACACACAGAAATGGTTTAGTTTTAAATAGAAAACTTACTAATACATAATATAATAATTATTTAATAAATATTATATATAATCAAAGTCATAAGTATTCAGTAAGTAAGGATAGGGTGGTGACGTACAAAGAGTAAATCAACTTAATAAGACTAAGAGTATAATATAAGTAAGTTGATTGAAAATAGAACTTAAAAATAAGGAATTATAATAAATATAATTAACAAATATGATTAATATAATTAACAAATATAGTTAATATAATTAATATGATTAACAAATAATCTTCCTCTCAATAAAAATATATTTCTAGTGTTTTTACATGAGATAAAATGAAACAAGAAAAATCCACGATTTAATTATCGTGGATTTTTCTCATTTCATATTAATTTAAATTACAAATAATGGAACGACTCCTGGGGTCATTCCAAATAATGGGTGATTACTGTTTGTTTATGATAGTGTTGTAGATTTCTAGGGTTTTCTTAGCGGTGTTTTCCCAAGAGAACTCTTTTGATTTTTTTAATCCTATTTTAGAAAACTGATTTCGTAAGCATTCACTACTGAGCATAAATTCCATGGAGGTTAATAATTCATTTTCGTTAAGGGGATTAAATAATAGCCCTGCATCACTAATAACTTCAGGAATTGATGTTATATTTGAGGCTATGACAGGTGCACCACAGCTCATTGCTTCTAGGGGAGGAAGTCCAAAACCTTCATATAAGGAAGGATATACGAATATTTCACAGGCATTATAGTAAATAGGTAGATCTTCATCAGGAGCAAATCCTGTGAACTTTATATATTTAGTCATATTTAAATTTTCTACTAGCTTTACTAATTCTTGAGAGGCATCTCTATAGGATCCTACAATTACTAAATTGTATTCCTTATTCATATGGGGCACTAGCTTAGAAAAAGATGTAATCAGGGAAGCCACATTCTTTCTTTTGCTAAATCCCCCTACGTAAAGCAAGAAAGGTTTATCTACTCCATATTTTTCTTTTATCATAGCTCTACATTTTTCTTTATCAAGAGGAATGTATTTTTTATCAGTGGCTAAAGGGGTTACATATATTTTATCTTCATTTATGGGAAAAAACCTTAATATATCCTCCTTAGAGTAGTTAGATACAGTTATTATTCCGTCACATGAATCTATTACTGAAGGCATTTCCTTAAGAAATTTTATAAGATATCCTCGGCCAACGGTTTCGGGCATAATATATGGAATCAAGTCATGTATAGTACATACTTTTTTGCATTTTATGTTTGAAGATAATCCAATTCCATTTTGGGGCATATGATATATGTCTATATTTTCTCTTTCTAAATTAGAAGGAAAAAAGTTATCTTGGAAAAATCTTTGATATTTCTTGGAGCACATTACTATATTAGAATTGGGCTTTTCAAAAGTTTCATAATTTTTCCCAGACCAATAAATTTGATAAAAATTTTCAATATCTATATTCAATAAGTTTTTCAATAGATTTTCTGTATATGTGCCAATACCACTGCCATTGTACCAATTTATACCACGGCCATCCATTGCTATCCTCATAAATTCAACTCCTTAAAACACTTATATTACATATTAATCATTGATCAAATAAGTGTTACAAATACCTATAGACACCTTCAAAAAATAACTAGTCAGTATACGTGTATATTTGACTAGTTGTTTTTTAAAAATACCTTAAACTAAACACACATTATATGATTTTTTCATATATTACTATATACACAATTAACAACACTCGATGATCAATGCCCTATGAATGTTAAAGTTTTATAGAAAATTCTTTAGCAATCAATCATTGATCATTGATCATTGATTCTTGAAATGGTGGTGATTGTTTGGATAACGAAAATATCAATATTTTATTAAAGAATACCTATGATTTAAATATTATAGGTATTGAGAAAATAAAGAACGTATACAGAGTTGAAACACAGGATGAGATATATTGTTTTAAAGTGGTTAAATATGAACTTGACCATTTTTTATTTATATTAGGAGCTATTAAACATTTAAAGGATAAAGAATTCAGTTATATACCAGATATAATTCAAACATGTTCTGGCGAGGATTATATATCTATTGATGGAAACTTTGCATATTTAACACCCTGGGTCAATGCTAGGGAATGTAACTATGACAATCCCATAGATTTATATAATGCTACAAGGAAATTAGGTGAACTTCATAAAAAAAGTGAAGGGTTTCAAGTTGATGGAACTATGAAACCGAAAATTGGTTGGTTTAAATGGACAGAGGTTTATAGGACAAGAAAAAGTGAAATTATAGATTTTCAAAATAGAATACTAAAGAAAGAAAAGACTTCCAACTTTGATGAATTATATTTGAAAGTTGCAGATCAAGAAGTAAAAAGATGTGAGGCTGCTATTCAGGGATTAATCAAATCTAATTATGAAAGAGTTATGCTAAGTCACGTTACCACCTTTGGCTTTTGTCACCATGATTATGCTCATCACAATGTATTAGTGTCTCAGGATAGAAAAATAAACATCATAGATTTTGACTATTGTATTTTAGATAGTTATTTACATGATTTAAGTAGTCTTATGATAAGGGCAATGAAGTATGGGAAATGGGATATTAATAAAGCTGGCTATATACTAAATAGCTATAGTGAAGTACATGATATAGCTCAAGAGGATATACCTATTATGGCGGCATTTATGGAGTTTCCACAAGATTATTGGCAAAGAGGGGTCCAATATTATTGGGAGAGGAAGTCTTGGACGGAAGAGTTTTTTCTTAAGAAGCTTAATAGCTATATAGAGGATATTCAATATAGAAATGATTTTTTAGATGAATTTAAGAATTTTAAATTATAAACATATACAGGGGAGGTGTGAGTATGAATAAAAACGAAAACGAAGGTTTAAGAGAAGAGATTAGGGACGAGTTTTTAAGTCCAGTAGATGAATTTGATAAAAAGCTTGAAGATATTGAAGAAGAGATAAAAATATTAAAAAAGCTCAAGAAAAGGCAGAAAAAGTTAAATGAACTTCAGGTTAAAAAAGAAGAAATACTCAGAGAAATTAGCAAGAAGACAAAAAATAAACATAAGTAGAGGTGATTATATGAGGAAATTTTTTTATGATAATTTTAGTCAGTACTTAAAGGAGAATGGAGTACGAAGAGTTAACTTTATTCTAAAAGATAACGAGGCTCTAAGTAGAAAGTCTTTAGAAGACAGAGTTATAGGCCAATTAAAGTTAATAAGTGAATTTCATAGAATATCCTGTGGGTTTAATGGATATTTAAAAAGTAGAATAAATAATGATACTTGTAAGCTAATAGAAGATTATAAGGTTCAAATAAAAAAACTATGCAAAAATATAGAGAGAATTAAGAGTAATGGTCCACAAGATGAAGTAGAGGAGTTTATAGCTGAAGAAGGGAGTACTATTCTAAAGAGGGCTGAGGAGGTTATTAATTATATAAATAATAATAACTATATTGACCTAATAGCGAGAAGTATGAAGAATGTAGAGATATGTTTAACAGATGTGGAATTTGATAATTTGAAAAAAGAAGAAGTAATAGAAATTGTAAATTTTGAGGATATAGCATATAACATGGTTGAAATGGATGCATATTATTTATTATCTAAGCTTAAGAGAAGAGGATATAATCTTGATTTTAAAAAATGTATTAAGGAGTTTTGTAGATGTGAAAATCTAGGAGAGGACAGTATGAATTTAATTTTAGCACTAATTTCCTATCCATGTGAATTTATGAGCATATATGAAAAATATAAGAAGAATAAGAAAAATTGGAGTAGTAGTGAATATTTACGAAGAATGAAAAATGCTATAAGAGAAGATGGTAATTCTTTGATTGGAGATGTGAATTATGATAGAGGGTAGATTTAGCGATAAGGGATTTTTAAGCTCCTATGATTTAGATATAGATTTATTTAAAATCTATAATTTAAATGTAATAGATGTTATCCCCCTCCGAAAATCTTATATTATAGCTACTGATAGAGGTAATAAAATATTGAAAAGAGTAGATTATTCTTTAGATAGGCTTAAATTTATAAATAATTCTGTAGAATACTTAATTGCTCAAGGGTTTGATAGATTAGTTAAGTATGACAAGAATATAGATGGACATTTATTTACTTGGTGGAAAAATAATGTTTATATCCTTCGAGATTATTTAGAAGGAGAGGAATGTGATTATAGTAATGAGTTAAATGTATCTATTACTATAAATACTATAGCTGAGATGCATAGAGCATCAAAGGGTTTACCATATGAGCATAATGGAGAATTTTCTAGTTTAAATAAATTTATAATAGGAGAAAAAGACGATGTTAAAAAATTAAAGGAGTATAGAGATAGTATAAATATTTATAGAAATAGAACTGAGTTTCATAAATTATTTACATCCTATGTAGATCAGGCAATAGATTCATTAAATCAAGGGATAAGGCTTATAGAGGAAGCTGATTATCAAAACATATGTCGCAAGGAAGAATATATAGCCTTTTGCTATGAGGATTTAGCATATCAAAACATAGTTATTAAAAATGAGAAAGGATATATTACAGATTTAGATGAGGCATTAATAGATTTTAGAGTACAAGATTTATGCAATCTGATAAGAAGAATGAATAGAGAAGGAATAAAAGGGGAGGATTTAACTAAAAAGGTTATAGATATATATAGTGAAACAAATAGACTTAATGAAGAAGAATTGCAACTTTTAAAAGGTATGTTATTAATACCTAAAAACTTTATAAATATCTCTAAAGATTATTTTGAAAGGAGAAGAAATTTTTCAGAGGAAACAGTGGCTTTAGAATTGAAAAAAATAACAGACTGCATGGAAATAGCTAGTGTATCTTCAAAAAAATAGCTAGTCAGTCTATTTGCTTATTTTATGTAATGCTGCGTCTACAGGTTTCATTGATAACCAAAGTATCAATGAAACCTGTGTTCTTGTTTTACACAAAATTATACTTCGCATGTTTGACTAGTTATTTTTCTTCAGAGATCTTATTTTAGCTATTTACAACTTTGATTTATTATTTTTTCATAGGCTTTCAGTGTTTCTGTAGCAGTTTTATTCCAACTAAGTGAGTTAGCCTTTTTGAAGCCTTTCTTAATCAAAGATTGTCTCAAATTTTTATCCAGTATACATTGTAGAATATTTTCTCCAAGTGAGGTTAAGTCATGAGGAGAAAATAAAATGGCACTATCTTCTAATATTTCTGGTATAGATGTAGCATTTGAAGCTATAACAGGGGTACCGCATGCCATTGCTTCTATCGGAGGAAGGCCAAACCCTTCATAAAAGGAGGGATATACTAGAAGTGAGGCACCATTATAAAGGTATGGCATGTGTTCCATAGGAATAAAGCCAGGAAAAATTATTTTATCAGCTATATTAAGATCTTCGGCGAGAGATTTATATATAGGATAAGATAACCCTTTAGTTCCTGCTATTACTACTTTCATATCTTTAGGAAGTTTATGTTTTATGGTACTAAAACATTCTATTAAACCACTAATGTTTTTTCTTGGACTGAAACCTCCAACATATAAAATGTAATTATCAGTTAAAGAATAATATTTTTTAAGAAGACATCTGCATATGTTTTTATCTATAGGTTTATAAATTTTTTCACTGGCAAGATATGTTACGTATATTTTTTCTTTAGGAAAATTAAAATCCCTTGAAATATCTTCTTTTGAAAAATTAGATACAGTAATAATACCAGCACATCTATCCACAATAGATTTCATTTCTTTATTAAATATATCTAAATATCTTTCTCCTACGGTTTCTGGTAAATGAAGTGGTATGGTGTCATGAAGTGTTATTACAAGGGGAATATGGCTTTCTTTAGGCAATCCAACACCATTTTGTGGAACATGATATATATTAAAAAATTTATTATTTAGTGTGGTGGGAGTCTTAACATTATCCCAAAAATTTAAGGAGTCATTATCTTTAATGCCCTCCATGATAAAGTTGGGATTAAAGTGGATATCTAAGTTCTCGTCTGATGTAAAAAGAGTGTAATTATTATTGGTATCTATGGCATTTAAACCTTTGATTAATTCATGAGTATATGTACCAATACCAGTACCTCTATACCATTTAGCAGCTCTTATATCTATTCCCACATGCATCTCAATTGCTCCTTTAAAAATTTATTATATACTAATGTATATTCTAAAAGTACATATAAATACATATAAATTATAGAGGGGGTGGTAACTATGATGAGAGAGTTTGAGATTGAACGTCAGTTTAATATTAAAATCGAGAGCATTAAACCAAATAAGGGAGTATATCAATTAAAAACTAACTCTGGAACTAGATGTTTGAAAAAAATAAGTTATGGAACTCAGAAACTATTTTTTGTTTATGGAGCTAAAGAGCACCTTTATGAGAAAGGGTTCTGCAATATTGATAGATATTATCTTAATACGGAAGGTAAACCTTATGCCTTAGTTAATGAAGATATCTATACTTTATCTGAATGGATTGATGGTAGAGAGTGTGATTTTTATAATGATGAAGATTTAGTTAAGGCAAGTCAATGTCTTGCAAATTTACACATTGCTTCAAAGGGATTTGAACCATCAGAGAATAGTAAATTGAAATCAGACTTAGGAAGATGGCCTCATTTAATGGAAAAGAGAATTAAATCCTTTGATAAAATGAAGGAAATGGTGAGGAAGAAGAAAAATCATAAAAGTGAATTTGACATTATTTATTTAAAATCCATGGATTATTATAAAGAACTTGGAAAAAAGGCATTAGAAACTCTTAATAGATCAAATTACTATGATTTATGTATAATAGCTGAGGAAGAAAAAAGTTTTTGTCATCATGATTTTACTTATCATAATATAATAATCAGTGAACAGGGGCAGGTTAATGTTATAGACTTTGACTATTGTAAGCGTGAAGTTAGGATTTATGATTTATCTAATTTTATGATAAAAGTTTTAAAGCGTAGACAATGGGATATTGACATAGCAAAATTGATTATAGATAGCTATAATGATATAGATCCATTAAGAGAAGATGAATATATGGTGCTCTATGGATTTTTAATGTTTCCTCAACGATATTGGAGGATATGTAATAGGTATTATTATAATGAAGTTAACTGGATACAAACGACCTTTAACAATAAAATGGAGGAGCTAATTGGGGAGAGAGAAAGCTTCGAAAGCTTTATGGCTAAGTTTAAAGAGCTATATAATTTACAGGCAACATAAATTCAGTAAAGCATAGGTTATGAATCTATATTCATAACCTATGTTTTTGTAAAAAAATGTAATGACCTCTGGGATAATTCCATTATGTGGAATCGCCCCAGGAGTCATTACATTTTTTTACATATTAATAAGCTAATTTAATTAAGTCAACTATTTCTTCTACTAAGGGTAGTCTTGGATTGGCTGTAGTACATTGATCCTCAAAGGCCTCGTCAGCTAGAGTATATATAATGGAGTTTAAATGTTCTTCTTTTACTCCACATTCTTTCAGTGATAGTGGCACGTTAATTTCAGTCATGAGATTTCTTATTGCTTCAACTAATTTATCTATTGCTTCTTCAGGAGTGGAATAGGTTAAACCTAAGTGTTTAGCTATTTCACAGAATTTTTCAGGAGCTTTATAGTAGTCATATTTTGGGAAAGCTACAAGTTTACTTGGATTAGAGCCGTTATATTTAATAACATGAGGGAGCATTATGGCATTAGCTCTTCCATGTGGAATGTGAAACTCTGATCCTAGCTTATGAGCGATACTATGATTTACGCCTAAGAAAGCATTTGTAAATGCCATACCAGCAATACAAGAAGCATTATGCATTTTTTCTCTTGCTAGTGCATTAGATCCATCTTTATAGGCTAAAGGCAAGTATTTAAATACTAATTCAATTGCTTTTAATGCTAGTCCATCGGTATAATCAGAAGCCATAACTGATACATAAGCCTCTATAGCATGAGTTAGTACATCCATTCCAGTATCTGCAGTAACAGATGGAGGAACAGTCATAACTAGTTCTGGATCTATAATAGCTATATCTGGAGTTAGCTCATAATCAGCCAGTGGATATTTTATATTATTAGTTTTGTCAGTAATAACAGCAAAGGCAGTTACCTCAGAACCAGTTCCAGAAGTGGTTGGTATAGCTACTAATTTAGCCTTTTTACCAAGTTTAGGAAATTTAAAAGCTCTTTTTCTAATATCCATAAATCTTAATTTTAGACCGTCAAACTCTACATCAGGGTTTTCATAGAAAAGCCACATTCCTTTAGCAGCATCCATAGCAGAACCGCCACCCAAGGCGATTACAACATCAGGTTCAAAGCTAACCATCTGAGCTGTTCCTTTCATTATGGTTTCAGTGGATGGATCAGGCTCCACATCTAAAAATACATTAATATCAAAATTAGCTTTCTTTAAATGGTGCATAACCTTAGATACATAACCTAGTTTGTCCATAAATTTATCCGTAACAATAAAGGCTTTTTTACCTTGAAGTTTTTCTAAATATTGAAGGCTACCTGGCTCAAAATAGATTCTTTCTGGTACTCTAAACCATTGCATATTAACTCTCCTCTTGGCTACTCTTTTAATGTTTATAAGATTTTGCGCACTAACGTTTTGAGTAGTAGAATTTCTGCCCATAGTTCCACAACCTAATGTTAAAGACGGAATATTTACATTATATATATCTCCAATAGCACCTTGGGAAGATGGAGAATTTACTATAATTCTTCCAACTTTAATCCTCTTAGAAAATTCTTCAATGACCTTATTGTCGGTGGTATGAAGTACAGCTGAATGTCCAAGCCCACCAAATGCAACCATTTCTTCACAACGCTTAATTCCAGATTCAGTGCTATCCGCAATGAACAATGAAAGTATAGGACTGAGTTTTTCTCTAGATAGTGGATAATCTGCGCCAATTCCTTCAAGTTCACATATTAGTATTCTAGTACCCTTGGGCACATTAATTCCTGCCATAGTAGCAATTTTTTCAGCACTTTGGCCCACTATTTCAGGATTCATAGCTTGGCGTTTTTCATCTATAGCCATAGCTTGTAGCTTGATAGTTTCCTCTGGATTTAGGAAGTAGCATCTATGATTTTTTAATAGGTTAATAGCTTCGTCACTGATTTCACTATCTATTATAACTGCTTGTTCTGAAGCGCATATAGTTCCATTATCAAAGGATTTTGATAATACTAAATCATTAATTGCTCTTTTCAAATTAGCAGTTTTTTCAATGTAACAAGGAACGTTACCAGCACCAACTCCCAATGCAGGTTTCCCAGTAGAGTAAGCGGATTTTACCATTCCAGCTCCACCAGTAGCTAAAATTAAATCTACACCACTATGGAACATGAGTTTTTGAGAAGAATCTATAGAAGGATTCTCAATCCATTGAATACAATATTTTGGAGCCCCAGCTTCTATAGCGGCATCTCTTAAAATTTTTGCAGTCTCTATACTGCATTTTTGAGCTCTTGGATGAAAGCTAAATATTATTGGATTTTTAGTTTTCATGGCAATTATGGTTTTAAAAATTGCGGTAGATGTTGGATTTGTGGTAGGGGTTATGCCTGCTATTACGCCAATAGGTTCAGCTACCTCTAAATAATCCTCTTCATCATTGTCATTTATTATTCCTACAGTTTTTAAATGTTTTATACTGTTATATACATATTCGGAAGCAAAAATATTTTTGGTAATTTTATCTTCGTATACTCCCATTTGAGTTTCTTCAACAGCCATTTTAGCTAGTTCACGATGCTTTGCTAAGGCTGCTATAGTTATTTTTTTAACAATATTGTCTATAGTTAATTGGGTTAATGGCTTAAAATTATCAAAAGCTTCTCTAGCATTAGCAACAAGTATGTCAATTTCATCTCTATTTAACATAGTGTCTTCCTTGGTTGATGATAATGGCTCTGTAACAATAGTATTATCTACTGTGATAGTTTTTGTTTTCATTTAAATATGCCCCCTTAATTAATTGTTAATAATTTAACTACATCACATCTATATTATATTTAGGGAAAGATAAAAAAGCAATAGATAATAGTGAAAATATTTCAACTATTGAAAATATTTTATTTGAAAGTTAGTAAGAACTATATACTATTATCTTTACTCTGAGTTATCTATGGAAATTATTAGAAGAAAAAACTTAAGAAATAAATATTATTATCCTTACTTTGTATAAGTTAAGCTAGATATTTATGCATTGTAATAGAATCTATAACCTAACTTAAGCTACTCCGAAAAATTGATTTAATGATTATATGATTTAACAATTTAATGAAATCGACATAGTATGTAGTAGTAGCTATTTTAGGAGAGGATATTGTGAGAATAGGGGATAGAGTTGTAAGAAGATCCCATGAAAAGGACATTATTTTTAAAATCATAGATATTATTGAAGAAGAAGGTACTAAAAAATATATTTTAAAAGGATTAAACATAAGAATTGAAGCTGATTGTGATGAGGATGATCTAGAAATTGTAGGTGGAGAGGGTGTAGGAGAAAAGGATAAGGTATTTAATAAAAAAGTTAATACATGCATAAAAAAAGTTCTTTTGTCGAGATCAGGAAATAAATTTAGAGGAGAACATGCAAGAATATCAGATATAACTGTAAATAGAAAAGAAAAAAATATTCCCACTGTAGCGCAAAAGGAAATGTTTTTTGGAAGACCAGGGAAAATTCTTCATATAGACGGAGACCCTCAATATTTAGAAATATGTTTAAAAACATATAAACAGCTTTTAATTGAAGCAGTTGGAAAGGTAGTAGCTGAACATGAACAGCCTAAGGTGATACTTGATTTAGTTAAAGAAATCAATCCAGATATAGTAGTTATAACTGGTCATGATGGGATGGGCAAAGATGTTAGGGATTATATAAGCTTAGAGAGCTATAGAAATTCAAAATACTTTGTAGAAAGTGTATCTATACTTAGAAAATATAATTCTAATTATGATGACTTGGTAATATTTGCAGGAGCGTGTCAGTCAAATTATGAGGCTATATTGGATGCTGGCGCTAATTTTGCAAGCTCCCCCAATAGAGTTTTAATTCATTGCCTAGATCCAGTATTGCTATGTGAGAGAATAGCCTATACTAGTGTATCGAATATGGTGGGTATTGAAGATGCTATTGAAAACACAATTACAGGTATAAAAGGGGTAGGAGGATTACAGACAAGAGGAAAGTATAGAGAAGGATGTCCTAAGTCTCAGTATATTAGATAATAATATTATGATTATTCCACAAAAGCTAAAATGCATGTGAATTATGAAATTTCTTCTTCATGACTTGTATAGGAGTTTGAAACAGTAAATTAGATTAAGAAATTCTAATAGTTTCTTTACTTCTTATGCAAGTCATTACAGAGAAATTTCATAATTCTAGTATAGAAATACTTTTGTGGTCTAATCATATTATATATAAGTTGCAATTAAGCTTATATATTATACAAATAGGTTCTATTCAATAACTCATGTTTGCAATAAAGCATCAATATTATGATAGTGGGTAAAGATATGAGCATATATTAGAGATTCATAACCTTTTGAAACTTTAACACTTTAAAGTGTTGACAACTTATAGGAACTATAATATAATCACCATAAATTTAAAATTTATGGTGTTTTCTTATGTTCATTAATAATTTATCATTAATGAGGACCTTAACGCAATGACAAAAGGAGTAATTTAATTATGGAAAATAATTTACAAAAGAGATATGGGCTTCCTACTGCTATTGCAATGGTAGTGGGAATAGTTATCGGTAGTGGTGTATTTTTTAAGGCTGAAAAAATTCTTATTTCTACTGGGGGAAATCTCATTATCGGTATACTAGCCTGGATAATCGGGGGATTAATAATGGTATCCTGTGCTTATTCCTTCTCATTACTTGCAGCTAAGTATGAGAAATCAAATGGTATAGTAGACTATGCCGAAGCTGCTTTTGGAAAAACATATGGATATATTGTTGGATGGTTCATGGCTATAATTTATTATCCAACCATGACAGCTGTACTAGCTTGGTTATCTGCAAGATACACTTGTGTTTTGCTTAACTTTAAAGATCCTGTAACTGGTACTGAAGTATATGTTATTGCTGCTTTATATATGATTATAATTTATGCAATTAATGTCTTATCTCCGGTCTTAGCAGGAAAACTTCAAGTATCTACAACGGTTATAAAACTAATTCCACTATGTCTTGTAGTCATAGTTGGAGTTATAATGGGCCTTACTTCGGGACAAACTATAGAGAATTTTACTGCAGTAACAGTAGAGGTAACTGACAATCCAATATTTACATCGGTGGTTGCAGCTGCATTTGCATACGAAGGGTGGATTATAGCCACAAGTATAAATGCAGAGCTTAAAAATGCAAAGAGAAATCTACCTTTAGCTCTTTTAATTGGCACGATTACTATAGTTATTGTTTATGTTCTATATTTTATAGGTCTTGCAGGTGCCATGCCAACATCTGAATTCATGGGTGGCGGTGAAGGTGCAGTTAAGTTAGCCTTTAGTAAATTATTAGGTAATTTGGGGGGGAGCACATTATTTATATTCATTGTGATTTCTTGTCTTGGTACCTTAAATGGTCTAATACTTGGTTGTACCCGAGGAATTTATGCACTAGCTGTGAGAGATATGGGACCTAAACCTGAGATGTTTAAACAAGTTGATAGGGTAACAAATATGCCAACAAATTCATCTGTGATTGGATTACTTTTAACCTCAATGTGGTTAACTATTTGGTATGGAAATTTTGCAGGTTGGTGGACAACCTTCCTTGATATATCAGAGCTCCCAACAGTAACTATGTATGCACTATATATTCCAATATTCATTTGGACTATGAGAGCTATGAAGAACCTTAGTGGGTTCAAAAAAGTAATGCTTTCGATTTCTATAATTGGGTCAATATTTATGATTGTAGCTGCTTGCTATTCCCATAAATTTGCTGTGGTTATTTATCTTATAGTATTCTTTATTATAATGGCTGTAGGACTTTACCTTAAAGATTCAAAAGTTAAAGTTGCTAACAATGAAAATAATATAGAAGGTATATAATAATCTTTAATAACAATTATAAATAGAAAAGTACAGTAAACATACAGAGAAGGCGTGAATACTGTAATTTTGTAATCCTTAGGAGTCATTAAAGATAAATTGCTGTAATGAAAAAAATTTGTCAGAAAAAATATTATATTGACAAATCATAAAAAGATGTTATTCTGTTAATATATTAGAAATTAACAGAATAACAAAATAACAATACAGTGAAAAAGGAAAGTAATTATATTGTAGGTAAGTACAGAGAGGAAGAGTAGGTGAGAACTTCCGTTGCTGGTATAATGAAGTGCCCTTTGGAGTAGAAGAGCCGAAATGTTACAAAGTAGGATCTTAACGGTTCGCCGTTTATAGCGATCAGGTATCAAGATGTACCTTAAGATGTGAGTGGGATATTTATATCCAATTTAGAGTGGAACCGCGGAGTAATAGCTTCGTCTCTTAGTAATATAAGAGACGGGCTTTTTTTTATATTTAAATATAGAGTTATTAAAATTTTTAGCTAAAAATTAATATATAAAATTTATTAAACAAGAGAAAGGGAAAGGAAAATAAACCAATGAATATAGATTTAGGATTTATTTTTGAAAATATACCACTATATGGTGAGGCTATGTTGGTGACTTTAAATTTAGCCATTTGGGGAATTCTATTATCTTTGGTAATAGGACTTATTTGCAGCATAATCCTATATTATAAAGTTAATGTGTTAAAACAAATTGTGTACTGTTATGTTGAGTTATCAAGAAACACACCATTATTAATACAATTATTTTTCATATATTACGGCTTGACTAAATTAGGAATCACAATAAGTGGATATACGTGTGGAGTCATAGGATTAGCTTTTTTAGGCGGAAGCTATATGGAGGAGGCCTTTAGAGCAGGCTTTGAAGCAGTGCCAGATTCACAGCTAGAAGCTGCTAAAAGTTTAGGTCTTAGTAAGATAAAAACTATAAGATATATAGTTTTACCTCAAGCATTTTCAATATCAATACAGTCAATTGGAGCTAATTGCATATTTCTATTGAAAGAAACATCAGTGGTTGGAGCTATTGCAGTAGCTGATTTAATGTTTTTAGCCAAGGATTTAATAGGTATGTATTATAAAACAACAGAGGCATTAATTATGGTAGTAATAGCATATTTAATTATACTTTTACCTATGTCAATATTCTTTAGATATCTAGAAAGGAGGATGAGATATGCTCAGTTTGGGGTTTAGTGATGTTCTGAATAGTAATAATATAAGCAGACTTTTTGATGGATTATTAGTTACTGCTAAAATATCAATTATAGCAGTAATACTTTCAGTGTTTATTGGAATTATTATGGGGATTATAATGAATTCTAAAAACAAAATAATTAAAGCAATAACCTCTTTATATCTAGAAGCAGTTAGAATAATACCAATACTTGTATGGTTATTTATAGTTTATTTTGGAGTAAGCTCAGCTTTTAATATTAATTTGAATGGAGAATTCGTTTCAATACTTGTATTTACCCTTTGGGGTGTAGCTGAAATGGGAGATATAGTTAGAGGAGCTTTGATATCTATACCAAAGCATCAAGAAGAAGCCAGTATAACACTTGGGTTAACAAAGTTTCAAATGTATATGTATATATTGATTCCTCAAGCAGTGAGAAGAATGATTCCAGGAGCTATAAACTTAAGTACAAGGATTATAAAAACCACACCCTTAGTAATATTAGTTGGAGTAGTTGAAGTGGTAAAAGTAGGTCAGCAAATAATTGAGAGATCAGTGTTGAAGGATCCTATGGCCTCATTTTGGATTTATGGGTTCATATTTATTTTATATTTTATGATTTGTTATCCATTATCACTAGCTGCAAAGGGTTTAGAGAAAAAATGGAGCTACTAGCAAAGAGGTGGAAATGATTATGTTAAAAATTAGTAATTTGGTTAAGGAATATGATGATATAGAAGTACTTAAAAATATAAACCTAGAAATTGATAAAGGTGAAGTTCTAGTTATATTGGGACCTTCTGGTTGCGGAAAGAGTACATTATTAAGATGTATAAATGGGTTAGAAAAAATAAGTAAAGGAACAATTAGATTTGATAAATATGGACAAGTAGAAAAGGATGCAAAGTGGGAGGAAGTAAGACAACACATAGGAATGGTCTTTCAAAGTTATGAACTATTTCCACATATGAGTGTAATAGATAATATACTACTTGCACCAACTAAAGTTCAAAAAAGAGAGAAAACTGAAGTGCTGAAGCAAGCAGAGGAACTACTAACAAAGGTAGGACTATTAGAAAAAAAAGATGCATTTCCAAGGCAGTTATCAGGAGGACAAAAACAGAGAATTGCCATAGTGAGAGCATTATGCATGAATCCAGAAATTATGTTATTTGATGAAGTAACTGCAGCGTTAGATCCAGAAATGGTTAGAGAAGTTTTAGATGTGATACTTAGTCTTGCCAAATCAGGTATGACTATGGTTATCGTCACCCATGAAATGGATTTTGCAAGGGCAGTAGCAGATAGAATTATATTTATGGATAAGGGTGAAATCTGTGAAGAAGGTAATCCAGAAGACTTTTTTACCAATCCTAAAACTGAAAGGGCAAAAAATTTTCTTAATATATTTAAATACTAAAATTAGAGAATGAGGAGGAAGAAAATGAAAAAATTATTATCAATATTAATGAGCTTAGTATTAGTATCAGGGGTATTAGTAGGTTGCAATATTAATGGTAACTCCAAAGGAGACACAGCAAATAACGGAACAGGATCAATTGAACAGATTAAAAAAAATGGAATAATAAAGATTGGAGTATTTAGTGATAAACCACCATTTGGATATGTAGATGAAAATGGTGTAAGTCAAGGTTATGATGTTGAAATAGCAAAGAGATTGGCTAAGGATTTACTTGGTGATGAATCTAAGGTTGAATTTGTACTTGTTGAAGCAGCAAATAGAGTAGAATATCTACAATCAAATAAGGTTGATATTATATTAGCCAACTTTACAGTAACTGATGAGAGAAAAGAAAAAGTAGACTTTGCAAATCCTTATATGAAGATTGCATTAGGGATAGTATCACCGGATGGATCACCCATAACATCAGTGGATGAACTAAAAGGTAAAACACTAATAGTAAATAAGGGAACAACAGCAGAGGCTTATTTTACAAAGAATCATCCAGATATAAAACTATTAAAATATGAACATAATACAGAGGCGTTTGAAGCATTAAAAGACAATAGAGGTGCAGCTTTAGCACATGACAATACATTATTATTTGCTTGGGCAAGGGCAAATGAAGGATACTCAGTAAGTATATCATCGCTTGGAAATCAAGACACAATAGCCCCCGCTGTAAAAAAAGGCAATACAGAATTGGTAAATTGGATTAACGATGAAATAGCAGCCATGGGAAAAGATGGGTCAATAAGAGAAGCTTATAATAAGACATTATTACCAGCTTATGGAGATTCAGTAAAGGCAGAAGATATAATTATTGAAGAATAATATTTTAACAAGAGCCGGCAATTGAAGTAAAATAAAAATTTGGTATCAAAGATGAATCATCCCTCATATTATAGAATAGCTGAACAAAAAAGTTTATGGAGATAACTTTATAAAAGTTCAGTTTTATTTAATAATATGGGGGGATTAATTATTATGGAAGAACCCAAAAATAAACGCAGCAAAATTATTATAGGTATTATAATTTCTTTTGGATGTTTACTTATGATATATTTGGGGATATTTATATATTTTACAAATCATTTTTATCCAGGATCTATAATTAATGGCATTGATGTTTCAGGCAAAACTGTAGAGGAAGTAAATGAGTATATGGAAGATGATTTTGGCACGTATACACTAAAGTTAAAAGCGAGAGATGGTGGAAAAGAGAAAATTAGAGCAGTTGATATTGGTTTGAAATATAATTCACAGGATAAAATCCAAGACTTAAAACATAGTCAGAATCCATTTTTATGGATTTATGGACTTTTTAATGAAAGAGATTATAAGCTGTCCGAAATGGCTTCTTATGATGAAAAGTTATTAAAAGAAAATATTGATAATCTATCTTATTTCCATAGTAGTAATATAATTGAACCTGAAAATCCTAGCTTTGAATATACGAATGGTGGATATGTAATTGTAGAGAGAGTTAAAGGAAATAAAATCAATAAAGATATTTTATATAACCATGTGATAAATGCAATTCTTAATAAGGAAACCACCATAGATCTAGAGGCAATTAATTGTTATGAGAAACCGCAATATACTTCAGAGTCAAAAGAAATTATTCAAGTTAATAATACACTTAACAAATATGCATCTTCAATAATTACCTATACCTTTGGTAAAGATAAACAAGTTTTAGATGGTTCTACAATAAATACTTGGCTTAAGGTTAATGAAAACTTAGAAGTTATATTTGATAAAGAAAAAGTCAGAAATTATGTAGATGTAATGGCTAATAATTATGATACATTAAGTGACACAAGAGATTTTGTTACATCATTAGGCACCACAGTAAAAGTTAGCGATGGTGATTATGGCTGGCTCATTAATAGATCTAAAGAAGTGCAGGATCTAATTACAGCTATAAAGCAAGGTCAAGCTATAACAAAAGAACCAATATATACTCAAAGGGCGTTAAATCGAGATGGTAATGACATTGGAAATACTTATGTGGAGATTAATCTTACAAAACAATATTTATGGTTTTATAAAGATGGGGTTCTTATTGCAGAAGGAGATGTAGTTACTGGAAACGTAAGAAGTAATCATTCAACGCCAGCAGGCACTTATAAGTTAGCTTATAAACAAAAGAATGCAATTTTAAGAGGTGATGATTATGTTACACCAGTTAGCTTTTGGATGCCTTTTAATGGTGATATTGGTCTTCATGATGCAACCTGGAGAGGAAGCTTTGGAGGAAACATATATAAAACCAATGGTTCTCATGGTTGCATAAATGCACCTTATAATGTAGCAGAGGCAATATTTTATAATATTGAGTCTGGAATTCCAGTTATTTGTTATTTTTAATGGTTGGATAGTAAGGCATATTTAAGATATACTCAGAGTGGTTGACTTGTTATTTTATATCATATGTCAAAAGATATATTTATGTAGTTACATTGACTAAAGTATGAAAAATTGTATATCATATAGATAGAATCAAAAAACGGACAAAAGGAAAGGAGAACGAAATGAGGATATTATTAGCTTAATCATTGAATGTAATTTTGTTAAACAATTTAAGAGGGATATCTTATTTGTTGTGCAAAGAAACAGCTAAAGCTAATAATACTCATATACAGGTTCTTCTTGATTTAAATTTTATATAGCTAATTCAAGGTAATATTAGAAATTTACTTTGAGGCTTATAAATCATACTATAATTAAGTATGTTATAAGCCAGTATTAGAATAAAGTGAAGTGTAGACAAATTAGAACTGTAGGTGAGCGTATGTTCATTTGCAGTCATTTTTTTTATTATGATGTCAAAAAAATAGTACAATTAAATTCGGAATTCACAGAACATAAGACCATTAAATCAGAGGATAGAAACTAAATAATTTAGTATGAGTAGAACTAATTGCAAACAAACAAGATTATTACCTCAGAATAGGATGAGGTGATTTTATGACAGTTTTATTACAATGTAAAAACATTACTAAAGAGTATGGAGACACTACTATTTTAAAAAATATAAATATGGATATAACATTAGGTGAGAAAATAGGTATTGTAGGGAACAATGGTGCAGGTAAAACCACATTAGCTAATATATTAGCAGGAAAGTCAGAAGCTACATCTGGGGAAGTGATCGGGTATAAAGGTGGAATTCAAGTAGGATATATGCAGCAAGCGACAGATTACACAGATATGAAAAGTACCTTAAGTGGTGGAGAAAAGACAAAAGCGCTTTTAACTGAGGTATTATATAGCAGATGTGATATGTTGATATTGGATGAGCCCACTAATCACTTAGATTATCAAGGGGTTAATTGGCTTATAAAAAAAGTCAAAGCTTTTAAAGGAGCAGTAGTTATTATCTCCCACGATAGATATTTTCTAGACCAGTGTGTTACACGTATTGCGGAAATAGAGAATTGTAAAGTTACAAATTATAAAGGTAACTATTCTTGGTATAGGGAGAAGAAGAAGAAAGATTATGAGGATACCCTTCATTTATATGTGGAGCAGGAGAAAGTGAAGGTGCAAATTAAAGGTCAAATCGAAGAGCTAAAGGGATGGTCTAGTAAGGCTCATAGAGAAGCGGCAGTTAAGGCTAGGTTAAGTGGCAATAAAAAGGGTGGTAAGCAATTTAATAGAGCAAAAGCTAAAAAGATGGATCAACAAATTAAATCCCGAATTAAAAGATTAGAGAAAATAGAGGTAGGTGGAATTGAAAAACCAGAAGAAGAAATAAAGGTTTTATTTAAGATTGAAGAAGCTAGTAAAGGCGGTTCATTGATAGTAGAAGCAAAAGACATTAGGAAAAGTTATGATAAACGAATATTATTTGAAAAAACCTCCTTTTATATTAAAAAAGGAGAAAAAGTTGGCTTATATGGTGTCAATGGCTGCGGGAAATCAACTCTTATAAAAGCTTTATTAGGTGAAATAGATATAGGTGGAGAATTATATGTAAGCCCATCAAGGCGAATTGGCTATATTAGCCAAGAGGTTATAGGTTTAGATGAAAATTTAACTATCTTAGAGCTTTTTAGTATTCAGAATAGACAGGATCTTGGAGAAATTCGTACAGAGTTAAGTTTAATGGGGTTTCCTACTCAGAGTTTATCTAAAAAGGTGGGATGTCTTAGTCTTGGTGAAAGAATGAAACTTAAACTACTTCTTATGATTAAAGAGGGTTGTGATGTGCTTGTTTTAGATGAGCCAACTAATCATATAGATCTTCATGTTAGGGAGCAGCTAGAATACACCCTTGAAAAGTATAATGGCACAATTATTTTAGTAACCCATGACCGTTATATGTTAGAGAAAATATGTGATAAACTCCTCGTATTTAACAATAATAAGATAATCCGTTATGAATATGGAATTAAAGAATATTTGGAGAATATAAGTGAAAAGAAAATACAGAGTAAAACTAAAATCAGCAAAAAACAAGCAGAATGGAAAATGATATTAGATAATAGAATAGCCTATGTTATAGGCGCCCTTAGCGAAAGCAGACCTGGTACAGAAAGATATGAAGAGTTAGATAGTGAGTATAATGAACTTATAAAATTGCGAACTAGAGATGAGAATTAAAAGTAGTATCCGTAGATACGTAATGTTTAATGTTTATATGCTAGAATAAAGTCAAGAATTAGAGATGCTAGTAAATATCAAAATATTAAAAATATTAGGTATAAAAGGAGAAAAGAAAATGAAGGAATTAATAAAAAATATAGAAAAATCAAAGGTTGTAGATTTTAATAGCTTAGTAGTTGCAAGAGATGGTCAAATAGAAACAGTTACATTAGCTCAAAAGAAAGGTGTTGGAGTTACTGCATTAGCGTTTGGAAAAGGTGAAGGAGTAGGTCCACATGCAGCTAAGGGAGATGCTCTTATATATATTAATGAGGGGGTTGCTACAGTAAAGATTGGAGAAGAGACTATGGAAGCTTGCAAAGGTCAAATTGTAGTTATGCCAGCTAATATTCCTCATCAAGTAACAGCCAAAGAAAATATGTCAATGCTTCTTGTTGTAGTTAAGGAGGATTAAATATGAAATATCTAAAAAATATTAATCCCTTTGAACCAATGGCTATAGATAAAATAGTAAGTCATACGGGAAATAAGATAGCTAGCAAGACTTTAATAAGCAATGAAAATGTAGAAATAAGATTTTTTTCTCTTGCAAAGGGTGAGAGTATTGATAAAGAATACTATGAGATGGAAACCTTATTCATAATGATTGAAGGAAGTATGAAGGTCCTTTACAAAGAACATGATGAAGTAATTCTAAAAAAAGGTGATATAGTTGCACTAGAATCAGATATAGATTACGGAATAGAAGTCTTAGAGGATTCTAAAATGTACAATATACTAGTTAGATATTAGAATAAAATCAAATTTGAAATTATTTATAGAAAACTAGGAGAAGCTTAGGCTTCTCCTTTTTATGTTTTAAACATAAATCATTTTCTAGCTCTTAATTCATCTAAAATTGTGTTTGTACAGAAAAAAATTGAAAACGTAATTCCAAAACATATGCACATTAGTATGTCGTCGTCTGATGAGAAATTAAATATAGAGCCTAGTATTATTGGAATTAAGAAAAGGGAAATTATAAATACTAATATAGCAGAGCAGATTGATTTCATTAGATTTTTCAAAAGATTATCAGATATGAAGATGTAGTAGCAGTATAAAAAGGAGCTATCTTAAAGGTGCTGAAGAATAATTTATTCTAAGCACTTTTAAGATAACTCCTTTATTTTAGTTATTTAAGTTCAATATATATTGTAATAATACTTCATATTAATTCAGCACTATATATTGCAAAAAACCTTTGATAATATAGATTATATCTAGGCTACTGATGTTTAAGCACTCTTATAATTTTAAATACATATTCATCATCTTGTTTACAAAGCTTTTTAGTCAATATAAAAGAGTATACCATAGCTCCCATGGATAAGATTATTGAATATAACTCATAGTTTTTCAGCTCTAAGGAATTAAATATAAATAGAGTAACAGCTAATGTTATAACTGTAATAAGGGTAGGAAAACCATATGCCCAAAAAGTCATATTTGAGAAGGTGTTATTCTTCATAGATACAACTACTTTATCTCCAATATTACAATTTTCAGTGTTTTTGACTTTCATAAATATAGTATTTTCAGAATTAGTTTCTTTACAGGCACCACAGCTACCTCCACAGCCTGTTTTCTTTTTAAATGCAACTGTAGCAACATCCCCATGTAGCACTGTTACAATTCCTATTTGTTCCATATAATCACCCCATAATTTTAAACATATATAAATGATTTCTCATATAGTAAGTATGTATAAAGTATAATCTATAATTATGGAGATTTTATGAAGTTTATCAACAGGCAGTAGAATTCCTATTGAACCTAAAATCACTTAATAAAATTATAGTAATTTAAAAGAAGTAGATATATTACTTTGATTAACCTTTGATAAAATTTATGATACAATTATATATATGTTAAAAATTAAGGGGGAAATTACAATGTCTATATTAAGTAGGTTCAGTGATATAATGTCAGCAAATATAAATGCAATGCTTGATAAGTTTGAAGATCCAGGAAAAATGGTGGATCAAATACTTAGGGATTTAAATGATGACCTTTCAAAAGTTAAAGCAGAAACTGCATCTATTATGGCAGAAGAAGCTAGGGCAAAAAGAGAGCTTGATGAGTGTAATAGTGAAATAGAAAAAATGCTCAAATATGCTGAAAGAGCTATAAATGCTGGAAATGATGGAGATGCTAGAGCATTTCTTCAAAAGAAAGCAGAATTAGTGAATACTCAGGGAACACTATCAACAAAGTACCAAATAGCTGTAGAAAATTCTACAAAGATGAAAGAGATGCACAGTAAGTTAGAAGAACAAATATCTCAATTAAACAATAGAAAAAATGAAATAAAAGCAAAGGCTGCTACTGCAAAGATGCAAGGAAAATTAAATGATATTCAAAGTAAGATAGGTGGAGTAGGAGCTAACTTAAGCGCTTTTGATAGGATGGAAAATAAGGTTAATAAAATGATGGACGAGGCTAATGCTATGGCAGAGCTTAATAAACCTAAAGAGGATAGTGTTGAAGCTCTGTTTAATAAGTATGACAGTCCTACAACAGATGTAGAAGACGAACTTCAAAGACTTAAGGATCAGATGAAAAAGTAACCTATATAAAGGCATCTTAAAAAATAACTAATCAGTCAACGGGTATATTTGATTAGCTATTTTTCTTCAGATGCCTTAACTAATTATTTTATTTGGGATAACGTATACATAATAAGGGGTGTATTTATGACAGAGGTAGATGTATATTTGTGTCCTACTTGTGGTGGGAACATGGTCTTTGATATTAATAGTCAAAAATTAAAATGTCCTTATTGCAATAATGAAATGGACATATTAGAGGGAAATGCAAAGGTTAAGGAATATGATTTTTATGCAGCTCTTAGTAATGAGGAAAATTCCACTTGGAACAATGAAGTTGAAGTTTTAAAATGTGATGTTTGTGGTGCAGAAATGGTAGTAAATAAAGAACAGACAGCTATTTCTTGTAGCTATTGTAATTCTTCTCATGTTTTAAAGAGCAAACAGTCAGCGGGGATTAGACCAGAAGGAGTTATACCTTTTAAGATAGATAGATATAAGGCTAGCGAATTGTATAACTCATGGGTAAAGCGTAGATGGATTGCTCCAAATGATTTAAAGAATCTTCATCAAACAGATAAACTAAAAGCTATTTATATACCTTATTGGACTTATGATGCCAACACTTATAGTACTTATAGTGGACAAGGTGGAGAGCATTATTATGTAACCGTTGAAAGAGATGGAAAAAAGGTTCAAGAGAGAAGAACTAGATGGCATCATGTCAGTGGAAGAATCAACAGATTTTTTGATGATGTATTAGTAAATGCTAGTAATAATTATGACCAATCCCTTATAAATACTATAGAGCCTTTCTATACTGAGGCAATGGAGCCGTATAAACCACAATTTTTATCTGGATATATGGCTGAAAGATATGTTAAAAACGTAGTTAATTGCTTTGAGGAAGCAAAGGGTAAAATGCATGATAGTATTGTAAATGAAGCAAGAAGTGAAATTTTAGCTAGATATGATGAGGCAAGGAGTATTCATGTAAATACGGATTATTCAAATATATGCTACAAACATGTACTCCTGCCCATTTGGACGGCACAGTATGATTATAAAGGTGAAAAATATGTATATATAATTAATGGACAAACTGGAGAAATTCAAGGAAAATATCCTTACAGCATTTATAAGATTATAAGTATAATAGTTATAGCTATAATTATTATAGCTGTGGTATTTTATTATTCAAATAGGGGTTAGGAGGACAGAAAGTTGGGATTTTTTAAAAATCAATTTTTAGATGTAATTGAATGGAATGAAACAAGAGATGATGTATTATTTTGGCTTTGGAGAAATAAAGAAATCAAAAAAAATAGTAGACTTGTAATTAGACCAGGTCAAGATGCTATATTTTTATATAATGGTAGAATTGAAGGAATTTTTAAGGATGAGGGAAATTATGAAATTGAAACAGATATAATTCCTTTTTTAAGTACGCTAAAAGGTTTTAAGTTTGGTTTCAATAGTGGAATTAGGGCAGAAATATTATTCATTAACACTAAGGAATTTTTAGTTAAATGGGGTACCAGAAATTCTATTAATATACCAACTCCAAGAATGCCAGGAGGATTGCCAATAAGAGCTTTTGGAGCCTTTAATGTTAAGATAAATGATTATTTGGTGCTTATAGATAAAATTGCAGGGGTAAAGCAGCAGTTTACAGTGGATGATGTAAAAGATAGGACAGTAACGCTTCTAGATCAACTCTTAATGAAGTGGATTACTAGAGAGGGTAAGGACTTATTTAATCTTCAGGCTAATGCCTATGATATATCTAAGGGTATAAAGGATGACTTAGATATGGAACTTATTAAGATAGGACTTTCTGTTAGTGATTTTACGGTTTCCTCCTTTAGTTATCCTGAGAATGTTCAAAAAATGGTTGAAAAAAATGCATCCTATGAGATGGTTGGAGATTTAGGTAGATACCAAAACATAGGGGCTATTGATGCTATGGGCAATGGGTCTAATGGCATGGCCAATATGGCAGGTGCAGGTATGGGAATGGCCATGGGAATGGAAATGGCAAAGAGCTTTAAAAGAGAGAATGAAGTGAAAGATAAAAATCTATGTATAAAATGTGGTACGCCTTTGGCAGAGGGAGCTAAATTTTGTAGTGGATGTGGAGAGAAGGTTGAGCTTTCAGTAGAAACTAAGATAGAAAAGAAAAAATTTTGTAGTGAATGTGGAGCGAAGGTTCATGGAGACGCAAAGTTCTGTAATCAATGTGGAAATAAAATTGACTAAGTATTTATTTTAAACTGGTTAATGTATTTATGGTAAGAGTAGGCAGTGCAAAGATTTTTAAAGTTTTGCACTGCCTTTTTATATAAAGGTAAAAATAATTTTTTATAAAATTATATAAAAATGAAAATTAAAGAATATTTAGAATAATTTATACACATACTAATGTCAAATGTAAAATAAGTTATTTTTCAAGAGCATTATGGAGTTTATTAATATTTATTAGTACTTAACAAAAAAATTAACAGAAATTTAACGTTGACAAAAGTATTAAAAATATTGTACAATATTTAGTTTACTTGACAAATAGTGATTTTTAACTTATACTTATAATTAAGAAAGAAGGTGTCAGGAATGAATGGGATTAATGTATTGACCTCAATAAAGAGAGATATTGAGAGTCATGTTGGCGAAAAAGTGACATTGAAGGCAAATGGCGGAAGACGTAAGGTTATAGTTAATAACGGAACATTAGAAAAAACTTACGATAGCATATTTGTTATTAGACTTGACAATCATTCCAAAAGAGTTGTAGCATACAGTTATAGTGATGTATTAACGAAGACAGTTCAATTAGTATTTGCAGGCTAAAACCATACTTTTCAGTATGGTTTTTTTTTATTTGAACTTTTAAATTATTAGTAATTAGGTTATAGTTTTAAAATTAAGCCTTATAGCATAAGTCAGTATGAAGATTTATTGAGTTAAAGTGAATTTATTAAAAGTTTTTAACTTTATATTCTAAATTTTCGAATATAAAGAGTTATATGAAAAGTTTAGTGTGAATATAATAAAATATAAAAATGAATAAAAAAAGAAAGATGGTATGAGTCCATCTTTCAGCTATGGTATAAAAGGGTATTGAGAATTTATGAGAGGTTATATGGTCAATAACCAATTAAGATTATAAGACAATATAAGATATATGTCAACATATATTTGACGAATTTTGTTGAAAGTTTTTATGAGTTAATAGTTATATTCTAAAGAAGTATTATATATAAATTATTAGTAGGTATTTTAGGAGGGACGCTATGGATTTGGAGTTAATAAAAGACAGTATAGAATATGAACAATCAATAGCACAAAATAATGTGAAATTATTTGTGAAAGAAGAATATGTAATACCTGATATACTTCCTGATGTGGATAACATACTAATGCTAGATGTTAAGCCTATAATAACAACTAAGGATATTAGTGAAAATAAATTAGGCTTAGGTGCGCAACTTCAATACAATGTACTTTATATGTCAAAAGATAATGGAGCTACAGAAGCTCAATCAGTTACTTATAATGGCAATTTAATGGAAACAATTGATATGCCAGGAGCTCAGAGTAACACCTTCTGTGAGGTAGAACTAAGTATTGAACATATGGACTGTATTATTGTAAATGAGAGAAAAATAGCTATTCAAGGATTTATGTTATGTAAATGTAATGGATATAATATAAATTCTTTTGAAATAGTTAAAGATGTACAAGAGGATAAAGATATAGAATTTTTAAAGACACCTATGACTTTAGATAAGGTTATACAGCCTATTGAAGGTGAGTTAGTAGGTAAAGCAGAAATAAAGATTGATATGGACAAAGGTGAGTGCTTAAAAGTCATTAAATATAATATTAATATTGGCAAGAAAGAAGTTAGAATATTTGATGGTGGGATAAAGATAGAAGCAATTGCTAATGTTTGTGTATTATACAAGGTTAAAGGTTCAAGAGATTTAAGCTGTGTATGTGAAAATGTTCCTCTCTATAAAGAAATTACTGTTGACGAATTAAAACCAAATATGGAGTATTATACTGATTTTGAAGTTCAATCTGCAGAATGTGATGTTAGACAGGATGATATGGGTGAAAATAGGATAGTTGATGTTGAATTCTTGGTAAAAACAAATACTCATGTTATGTATAAAGAAGAAGTAGAAGTAATTCAAGATGGATATTCGCCAAAGAAAACTATAGATATGGAAGCTCAAGAATATAACATATTTATTCTACAGGGACAAGGCTACGAGGAATGTTTAGTTAAAGGTGATATAGACATTAAATCTAATGATATGAAACCTAATAAGATAATAATGACCACAGGTAATGTTAGCTTAACAGATAAAAAAGTTAAGGATGATAAGGTTGAGATTGAAGGAGTATTAAAAGTTAATGTGTTATATGGCACCGAAGATGAGGACAATTATGTTTTAACTGTAGATGAAGATATGCCATTTAATTGTAAGGTTCATGTAGGTGGAGTTAAAGCTGATATGAATGTATCCTATAGGGCATGCTTAGAAATGATTGAGGGAAGTTTAGAAGCTGGAAATATTTCTGTAAGAGCAATAGTTAGAATACACTGTAAAGCGGGATATAATACTAAGAAGAAATTTTTGGTAGATATGAAAATGAATGAAGGTGAATTGCCAGAAAAGAAAGCTAGTATTGTTATATACGTAGTACAGTCAGGAGATACATTATGGCAAATTGCTAAAAAGTATTTGACCACAGTGGGTGAACTTGTAAGTATAAATGATTTAAATGAAAATGATGATATAAAACCAGGTGATAAATTAATAGTTCCTGGAAGAGCTGTTATTTAGTAAATTTGGATTTTTATAAATAATTATTCCTTAATTAAAGGAATATGTTATGTATTAAACGACATATAAATTTTAAAAATAATGTTCATATAAAGAGCTAGCTTAGTTAAGTTTTAAAATCTGCTTAACTTAGTTAGTTTTTTATTTATTTGTGATAAAGTTAAATTTTTATTGTATACTAGATTTTAGATATAGTGAAATTAGATTTTTATTTTAAAGTTTTGTTTTTGAAGGTATATATTACTATACTTATTTTATAAATATTAGGTGGTGTTTTTATGAAAATTAAGGCATATGGAAAGGTAAATATAGCTTTAGATGTAATTGGTAAAAGAGAGGATGGGTATCATCTATTAAGAATGATTATGCAAACTGTAAATATATATGATGAACTTACTTTTACACCCTGTGATAAAGGAATACATATAACCTGTGATAAAGAATTTGTGCCAACAGATAAAAGAAATTTAGTATACAAAGCTATAGAGTTATTTTGTAAGACTTATGATGTACATAGTGGAGTAAAAATCCATATACAGAAAAATATACCTATTGAGGCCGGCATGGCTGGAGGAAGCACAGATGCTGCTGCAGCACTTAAAGGAATGAGAGATTTATATAGGCCGAAGATTAGAGATGAAGAGCTAATGGAATTAGGAGTTAACATAGGCGCTGATGTACCTTATTGCATTAAAGGGGGAACTGCTCTTTGTGAAGGCATAGGAGAGATCATAACTCCACTAAAACCCTTTAATAACAAATTGATGGTGATAGTTAAACCTAATTTTGGAGTATCTACAATAGAAACCTATAAAAAATTTAATTTAGAAGAAGTAATAGAGCATCCTAAGGTAGATGAACTTATAAATGCAATAGAGAATGATAATTTTAAATATATTGCAAAGAATATGATGAATTTACTAGAATTAGTTACTATAGAAAAACATAGTGAGATACAAAAAATAAAGGATGTAATGCTAGAGCAAGGTGCTTTAGGTGGATTAATGAGCGGAAGTGGACCTACAGTCTTTAGTTTTTTTGACAATGAAGGAGATGCCCAAAATTGTTATGATTTATTGAAAAGAAAATATACAGAAGTGTTTCTTACTAAAACTATCTAGATATAAACTAAATGTAAAATTGTAAAAAGAGTTCATTTTTTTTCTTATGAACTCTTTTTTTTATAAGTTTATTTTTAAATAACCTATAAGAAATAGTTAATTTTCATGAAAATAAATATTAAAATACTAATATTCATAATATTCTAAAATATAAGATATATGTATTTAAATTGAGTAAATAGAAAAAAATGCATTAATATAAGGATATATGACAGATTGCAAAGTTGGCATTGTTAAAATATAGTCATTATAATAAAGGTATAAATAGATTAATTTATTTATATTGAAGAATTATAAATACAGGATCAGGGGGGATTTATGTGTTTAAAAAATTTACTAACGGCTGCGTAAAGCTAGTTCAGAAGTATTTACCAGATCCATTTATTTTTGCTGCGATACTTACATTTTTAGTATTTGTGTTTGGTATTTTCTTAACAAATCAAACTCCCATAGCTATGGTAAAGCACTGGGGGAATGGGTTCTGGTCACTACTTGCATTTTCTATGCAGATGGCATTAGTTCTTGTTTTAGGCCACGCATTAGCTAATGCTCCATCTTTTAATAAAATATTAAAAAAGATGGCAAGAATACCTAAGAATGCATTTCAAGCAATTATATTAGTTACAGTAATATCTATTATTGCTTGTTGGATTAACTGGGGATTTGGACTTGTTATAGGAGCAATTTTTGCAAAGGAAATTGCCAAGGTTGTTAAAAAAGTGGATTATCGTCTATTGATAGCATCTGCATACTCAGGATTTTTAGTTTGGCATTCGGGACTTTCTGGTTCTATACCATTAACCTTAGCTGGTGGTGGAGAAGCAGTAGAAAAAGCAACCTTAGGAATAATTACTAATCCTATACCTACAAGTCAAACTATATTTAACCCAATAATGCTTGGGGTAGTAGTAGTAATATTTTTAACTATGCCATTAATAAATAGAGCAATGCATCCAAGTGAAAGTGAAACTGTTACTATAGACCCTTCATTATTAGAGGATGAAAATGCCTCTACATTAGAAACATCAAAAGTAAGTTTTAAAGAATTAAGTCCAGCTGATAAAATAGAACATAGTTCAATAGTATCAATAATAATATGTCTTTTAGGTTTTGGATATATAATAATGTATTTTATAGAAAATGGATTTAGTTTAAATTTAGATATAGTTAATACTATATTCTTATTTGTAGGAATACTTCTTCATAAGACTCCAAGAAGATATATAGATGCTATAAATGATGCTACTAAATCTTCAGCAGGTATATTACTTCAATTCCCATTTTATGCTGGAATAATGGGCATGATGACAGGAGCTAGTGCTTCAGGACTTTCTCTTGGAGGAGTGATATCACAAGGCTTTGTTTCTATATCAACTCCGATAACATTTCCACTATTCACATTTTTAAGTGCTGGGATAGTTAACTTTTTTGTACCTTCAGGGGGTGGACAATGGGCTGTTCAAGCACCTATTATGATACCAGCAGGGGCAGTTCTAGGTGTTCCGCCAGCTGTAACAGCTATGGCTATAGCTTGGGGAGATGCTTGGACTAACATGATTCAACCATTCTGGGCATTACCAGCATTAGGCATAGCAGGACTTGGAGCTAAAGATATAATGGGATATTGTATAATAGACCTATTATACTCAGGAGTTATAATATGTGCTGGATTCTTAATTTGGGGAATAATACTATAATTATTTAATTAATGTAGTTATGATTTAATTATAAAGTTATATAAAACATTTTAAAGCGAAGTTTTTAATAAGTGATGATCAATAAATAATATTCAATAGGGTTGAGATTTCTAAGGAATTTCTTAATTAATTGGTAATTGTTATTTGATATCACATAGTTAAAAGCTTCGCTTTTTAGTGTATATAATTTTTCTCTTAGCAAAAACTAAGGTATATGAAATCTTAAACATTGTGATAAGAGGGGAATTTTTATGATACTTACAATCATTGAGAGGTTTGATTTGCATTTGCTTATATTAGTTTTAGTATACGGTTTTTTTGTAGCTTATTTAGATGGAAAGTATTTTAAGAGAGAAAATAAAGTTAGAGCCAGAAATCAATGTGTATATATAGGGATTGGACTGAGTGTATTTACCCTAATTATGTATATCATAAGAATTATTGTGATTTAAAAGAGGAGGGGTGATTTAATGAAAGAAGATATAAGAGAACATATTTCAAGCAGCACTAAAGAGAATATGGATTATTTAAGAAAATTATTTGAAAATAATTCAGATGTGGTTTTTAGAGAATTTAAGTGCGGAAAGTATAATATAGGAGTAGTTTATATAGATGGGATGGCAGATAAGAGCTTATTGAATGATTATTTGCTAGAGCCAATGATGAACTTTAAAGGAATTATAGAGAAGCCTGAAGATATAAAAGAAAGAATTATTGCTATATCAGATATGAAGCAGATTTATAAGCTAAGTGATGGTGTTAATGTAATACTATCTGGAGAAACATTAGTACTCATTGATGATTTGCAAGGGGCATTAACTATTGCCAATAGAGCGTGGCCTAATAGGGGAGTAGGAGAACCATCAGGGGAAACTGTAATTAGAGGACCTAGAGAAGGCTTTACTGAGACAATAAGATTCAATACAGCATTAGTTAGAAGAAGAATAAGAGATACTCGATTAAAAATTGAAGCTTCTCAATGTGGTGTAAGGTCTAAAACAGATATGGCAATTATGTATATTGAAGATATTGTAAACAATGATGTTTTAGAGGAATTAAAAAGAAGGATTGATAGAATAGATTTAGATGCTATCCTAGATAGTGGATATATAGAGCAGTATATTGAGGATAACGAAAGTACTCCATTTCCACAGGTTCAAAGTACGGAAAGACCTGACGTGGTAGCAGCAGCATTATATGAAGGAAGAGTGGCCATACTAGTTGATAATTCTCCTTTCGCATTGATTGTGCCAGCAGTATTAGCTAGCTTTCTTCAATCACCAGATGATTATTATAATAGATGGACAAATGGAACTGTGGTTAGAATTATTAGAATTACAGCTATAATATTGTCTTTGATATTGCCAGCTTTCTATGTAGCAGTAACTACATTCCATACAGGATTGATTCCTACTAAGCTAGCTTACACTATAGCGGCTTCAAGGGAAGGGGTTCCTTTTGCTGCATACGTAGAGGCTTTATTAATGGAAGTTAGCTTAGCATTTCTTGTAGAAGCTATAATAAAACTTCCTAAGCCTGTTGGCTCGACGATAGGTATTGTAGGAGGGTTAATTATAGGTCAATCTGCAGTAACAGCAGGATTAATAAGTCCCATTATGGTTATTGTGTTGGGGCTAACGGCTATAACCACATTTTTAATTCCTAATTATACCATGACCTCCGCATTTTCCTATTTTAGGATAATGTTCATTCTTTTGTCAGCGATTTTAGGACTTTATGGAATAACTTTAGGAGTTATATTTCTTATAATACATTTAACTAGAATTAAAAGTTTTGGAATTCCTTACTTAGCGCCTGCTGTAGACTTGGTTTGGTCAGATATGAAGGATTTATATGTAAGAGCTCCATTTAGGGATTTTATAAATAGACCTAAATTTTTAAGACCAAAAGATAAAATAAGACAAAAACAATAAGTCCTATTGGAGGTGTTTTTATGGAAGAAAAGAGTTTTATTCAAGATTTTGCTTTTTTTGCTAGTTTAGTAGTATCTATGATAGGAATAGGGGTATTTTATGGTCCTGCTATAGTTGCTAAATATGTTGGAGCAGATACATGGGTATCAGCACTCATTACAGGTGCATTAATATTTATTGTACTTTATTTAATATATATGCTTATAAAAGCCAATGATTTTAAAGGAATAGTGGGCATCTTAACTAATTCCTATGGAAAGATAATAGGGAAAATAATTTCTTTAATTTATGCCATTATGATGATATTAGCACTATCACTATCTTTAAGAATGTTTTCAGAAGTTATATCAATGTACTTATTAGTAAATACGCCTACAGAGATTATTTTAATAACTTTTATATTTATGGGAGTATATTTAAGTCGAGGAGGACTTGCAAATGTGGTACATTTTAATGAAATAGCATTTTGGGTAATGTTTATACCTATAACTATAGTATTAATACTAACAATACCAATAGCAGACTTTTCTAACTTATTACCAACCTTTACGGCTGGAATTAAAAGTTACTTTATGTCTAGTTTTGAATTAGTATTTCTATTAAATGGATTTTCTATGGCTTTTATATTAATTCCACATGTGAAGAAGAAACACAGAATAAAGCGGATGTTAGGTGGAAGTAGTCTATTTGTAGCTATTTTCTATGCCATAACTTTTATTTTAGTTACTTCAACCTTATCAGTAGGTCAAACTGTAGATAGTATATTTCCAACAATAAACATGCTTCAATCTATAACGTCGAAAAGTGGATTTTTAGAAAGATGGGATAGCTTAGTTATGTCACTATGGGTTATATTTTATTTTACATCATTTGCAAACATTTATTATTTCGCATCTTATATATGCAAAGAAGTATTTAATGTGGAGGAGATAAGAATATCATCTATAATTTTCATACCTTTAGTATACGTAGCAGCATTGTTTCCCGAAAGTATAATAGATGTTAGAGATTTAAAGCTTAGATGGCTTAGAATTGGTTTTATTGCTAGTATTATAGTGGTTATATTGATTACATTTATAGTAAGTTATATAAAGAAGAGGAGAGGAGGAGCCATAAGTGAAGGTTAAAATTTTTAAGGTGATTCCGATTATAGTCTTGTCGTTACTGCTTACTGGATGCTGGGATAATATAGAAATAGATAAAAAAGCATTTGTTTCTACAATAGCTATAGATGTAGGAAGCGATGTTCTGAAGAGAGAAGATATAAAACATATTAAACCTAGTGAGGTTTATTATCCGGATAATTTGAATATGGTACAGGTAACTTATGGCTTTCCAGATATAAGAACTATGGAGAGTGGAAAAGCTACAGCCCCAGATGTAGCTATTACTGTAGATGGATATTCTATGACAGATGCCTATTCTAAGGCTATATTACAAAGCAGTAGAACCCTTCATTTTGGACATAGTAAATTACTTCTATTAAGTGATGAAATTTTTCAACATAGAGAGCTAGCGCGAGAAGTAATGGATTATATTGAAAGAGAACCTAGCTTAAATAGAACTATTGTAGTTGCTATAGTTAATGGAAAAGCGAAGGATTATGTAAAAATGAAGCCATTAATGGAGGAAAATATAGATACTTATATATTAGGGATAATGGGCAACAGTACAAAAAATGGATCTATTTATCCAGTAACTTTAAATTCATATATAGATACAGCTAAGAGTGACGGTATAAATATGTTACCTGTATTTTCTTTTAAAAGTGAAAATGAACTTAATCTTGAAGGTGTGGGGATTATAGAAGATAATGAAATTACTGAATATTTAAATGAGAGACAGATTACAGACATTCAAATATTAAAAGGTGATATAGGTTCTTGTAAGAAAGTTATTTATAAAGATGGTCATCCCATTGATTATTATATAAGAGGTGTTACTAGGAAGGTAGATGTAGATTATAAAGAGGAGGCTTTGTATTTAAATTATAGGGTATCCACAGAAGGAAGTCTAAAGGGGTATTTTACTGAGGCTAATCTTTTAGACATTGAATTGGTTCAGAGTATACAACAACATTTTGACGATACTATGGCGGCAGAACTTTTATCAATAGCTAATATTGCTAAAAATGAGATGAATTTAGATTTAATAGAAGCTGAGAAGCACATAAAGAAATATCACCCCAAAATTTGGAAAAAGGTAAAGTATAATTGGCCACAAGCTTATTATAATGCAAATATATCTGTAAGTGTAGAAAACAATATTAGAACTGTGGGACTTACCAATTAAATCTAATCTTCCTGCAAATAGTTTAAGTGTAAACTTAGTTTCATGTTATCATCAAAGTTTAGTTGAACTTACACAGAGCCTACTTCGCGATAATATGTAATTTTAAAATCAATGACTATTTAAAATAAAATAATAAATATAAACATAAGTGAATATAACTTGTCCATATTGGTAACAATTAGGATATAAACTTTTATTTTAGGGGGAAAGAGTAATGAAAAAGATTATATCTATGGTTGTTACCATATTTGTTATTTTAACATTTTTTTTAGGAATAAAGTCTGCAGTGAATATAGGTAAGGTAAATGCTAAGGAAGTTGAGAAAGATCAAATATCTATAGAGGAGATATCTGAAAAACTTATTAGATTTCATGTAATAGCTAATAGTGATACAAAAGAAGACCAAGCTTTAAAGTTAAAAATTAGAGATGAAGTTTTAAAGTATGTTCAGCCATTGTTAAAAAAAAGTAAGAGCATTGAAGAATCAAGAATTATATTAAATGAGGAAAATGAAAGAATATTAGATATAGCAAAGACTGTTATAGAGGAAAACGGATATGATTATTCTGTGGAATCAACTCTTTCAAAGGAATATTTCCCAGTGAAAAGCTACGGAAATATAACTTTACCACAAGGGGAGTATGAGGCTTATAGAATTATAGTAGGAACTGGTAAAGGACAAAATTGGTGGTGTGTTATGTTTCCACCTATATGTTTCGTAGATATAACTAAAGGTCAGGTTGCCTATGAAGAAACAGAGGAACAGATGAAAAGAGTGTTAACTAAGGAAGAATATAAAATGATAAATGATACAAAGATAGTAGATAATACAAGGGATAATAATATTGTTGTAAAGTCTAAATTGGTCGATATGATAAAGAAACTTTGTAAATAAAAAATTGTGTAATTTATTTAAAATTTGAATAAAAAGTTGAACATATATAAAATATATAGGTATAATTTATATATGTTCATTTTATGTTTATAATAGTTTCATATATGCTAATGTAGTCATAATATACAAGAGATAAAAATGTCGTTAGGAGAGATTGATGTGAAAAGAAAAGTTGCAATATTATTTGGTGGACAATCAAGCGAACATGAGGTATCTAGAATTTCAGCTAATTCTGTTTTAAATCATATAGATAAAAGTAGATATGATATTTTTCCTATAGGAATAACAAAAAACGGACAGTGGTTTCTTTATAAAGGAGATTATGAAAATATAAAAAATGGACAGTGGGAAAAAGACAATGAAAATAAGATTGAAAATGGATTAAATATTCTCTTAAATAAAGAAGTAGAGGTGGTTTTTCCAGTATTACATGGAATGTTTGGTGAAGATGGAACAATCCAAGGATTGTGTAAGTTATTAAGATTAAGTTGTGTAGGTCCTTCAGTAATGAGTTCAGCTGTTTGCATGGACAAAGTATATACAAAATATTTATTAGAACATGAGGGAATAAAACAAGCTCCTTATGTTGTAGTAAATTCTTTTGAGTATAAAAAGCAAGGAGAAATCTATGTTAACGCCATAGAGGAGAAGTTATCTTACCCATGTTTTGTTAAGCCTGCTAATAGCGGATCATCAGTAGGGATAAGTAAAGCTCATAATAGAGAAGAACTACTAGATGGGTTAGAGGAGGCCTTTAAACACGACAGAAAAGTGCTTGTAGAAAAAGGAATATACGCAAGAGAAATAGAAGTGGCAGTTCTTGGGAATGACGATCCTAAGGCATCTATTGCAGGAGAGATAATTCCTGCTAAAGAATTTTATGATTATGAAGCTAAGTATAACAATGCAGCTTCAAAATTATTAATACCTGCTGCACTAGATGTTGAAGAAATGAAGAATATTAGGGAGCTTTCTGTGAAAATATATAAAAAACTTGATTGTGCAGGAATGGCAAGAGTAGATTTTTTAGTTGATAAGGAGACTGGAGAGTGTTATCTTAATGAAGTAAATACAATTCCAGGATTTACTCACATAAGCATGTATCCTAAAATGTGGGAAGCCACAGGAATTAAATATAGTGAACTAATAGATAGGTTAATAGAGTTTGCTATAGAGAGAGGAAATAATTAACAATATAAAGGGGAATTTTTATGACAAGAGCATTAGCGATGGTTTCAGGTGGTTTAGATAGCATACTTGCTGCAAAATTGATTAAGGATCAAGGTATAGAAGTTATAGGAATATGTTTTAGATCTCACTTTTTTAATGAAGAGAATGCAAAAAAAATGGTTAAGCAAATAGATATACCATTAGAAGTTGTGAATTTCAGTGATGAACACTTTGAGATGGTTAAAAACCCTAAGCATGGATATGGAAAAAATATGAATCCATGTATTGATTGTCATGCTATGATGATGAGATATTGTGGAGAGCTATTGGAGAAATTTAATGCAGATTTTATTATAACTGGAGAAGTTTTAAATCAAAGACCTATGTCTCAAAATAGAAGTGCATTAGATAAAGTTAAGAATGAAAGTGGTATAGGAAATAAAATATTAAGACCACTATGCGCAAAGAATCTCCTACCTACTGATATGGAAGAAAATGGATTAGTTCATAGAGAAAATCTTTTAGGGTTAAGTGGAAGAAGTAGAAAGCCACAAATGGAGCTTGCTGAAAAATGGGGCATAAAAGAGTATCCATCACCTGCAGGTGGATGTAAGCTTACAGAGCCAAATTATTCAAGCAGATTATCGGAGTTATTAAAGAATAATAAAACTCCTGAGCAAAGAGAACTAGACTTATTAAGAATAGGACGTCATTTTAGGGTTGGAGATGTTAAGATTATTTCTACAAGAACTCAAGATGAGGGAGAGATAATTAAAAATCTGCTTAAAAAAGGGGATACAATCTTATTTGCTAAGGAATTTACAGGTTCTATGGTTGTTATTTTAGGTGAATATACAGAAGAAGCACTTAGATTTGCAGCTAAAATTACTATAAGATATTGCAAAGGTAAGGATGAACCTAAGGTTGAGGTAAAATATGGTGGCTTCGGGGAACCTATGAGCGATATAATAGAGGAAATTAGTGCTACAGATGAGGAGATAAATAAACATAACATCAACTAGTCAGGAGTGATTTATATGAAGAATAATGCGGTGGTAGAGCTTGGAAGTGTACAAAACGACCAACAGGAAGAAAAAATAGAATTGGTTAGTCCGGGTCTTTTTTATAAAGAGGATGACCTATATAAATTAAAATATCAAGAAACTGAATTATCAGGTCTAGGAGATACCCTTACAACCTTTGAAATTGGTAGAGATTACTTTAATTTAGTGAGAACAGGGGAAGTTAATACTACTATGGAGTTTAAAAGAGGTGGAAGTACCACTATCATATATAATACACCCCAAGGAAGTATGTCTCTTCATATTAGGACCAAAGATGTGAATATAAATATTGATGACAATGGCGGTAAGGTATATGTAAATTATGATATTTTAGTATCTAAAAATGACATTATAAATACTAAGCTTACAGCTAATATAAAAGTTAATAACTAAAATATTTTAACCATTAATGCACAATGAACAGTACTGAATAATTCTTAAGGATATCCATAGTTAAGAATTATTCAGTACTGTAAATTGTGCATTATAAATAATATGTTATCTATGGGGAGGGTACTAGGGTATGTATAACTCCAATGATATTATAGGGGAAAGTAAAAGTATAAGGCATATCAGAGAGGTAATTGAAAAAATTGGAGGAAGTTCTTCACCAGTATTTATATATGGTGAAACCGGCACGGGAAAAGAATTAGTTGTACAAGCTATACATAGTAGCTCAAAAAGAAGAAATAAGCCTTTTATAGCACAGAACTGTGCAGCTATACCAGAAAATTTATTGGAGAGTATCTTTTTTGGGATTGGTAAAGGTGGATTCACAGGAGCTATTGAGGGTAAGGGATTATTTGAAACAGCTGATGGTGGAACATTATATTTAGATGAACTTAATTCTATGGATATTAGTTTTCAAGGTAAATTCTTAAGAGTTTTACAAGAAAAAGAAATAAGAAGAATTGGGGATAATGAAACCAAAAAAATAGATGTAAGAATTATTGCTTCAGTAAATGAGCATCCTGAAAATCTTATAAGGGAAAAGAGACTAAGGGCAGATTTATATTATAGATTAAATGTTGTGAGAATAAATCTACCATGTCTTAATCAGATAAAAGATGACATACCAATACTGATAAATCATTTTATAAAGAAGTTTAATTATAAGTTTAATGGCAATATCAAAGGCGTGGATGAAAGGGTTTTAAGTTATTTAGTGCAAAAGGATTATGAGGGTAATATAAGAGAATTGGAGCATATTATAGAAAGAGCTTTTAATTATAAGAAAGAAGGATATTTAACTTCTAGAGATTTAGATATATTTTTAGATAGTAAAACTGGTACTTCTTTAAAGGAAAAATTAGAGTCAGAAGAGAGAAAGTATATAAATGAAGCTCTTATAATATGTAATTATAATGTAAGTAAAGCTGCAAAGTTTTTAGATATACCTAGACAAACACTTCAGTATAAGATTAGAAAATATGGATTTAAGTAGGTTTAAAACAGAGCCATTAGACTTGATTAATAAGTAAATCTAATCTTTCTGTAAATGGTTTGCTTCGCAATAATATATAGTTCTAAAATTAAAAACCATTAAAACAGAGCCATAAATAAAAATTAAACGCCATCCATAAGGATGGCGTTAGTTTGTATAATGATATTTAGATATTCCACTTTAATAATTTTATTTAACACAAAAAAGTATAGCATTAAATAAAATTCTATGCTATGATAATATATGTTTTTAAAAATATAAACAACACACCCATTTTACAGGGTAATTACTATTATAGGTGAATTTGTTTAAAGAGTCAATAGGTTTTGTGAAAAATTTTATTAATAACATAGGCATTTAGAATAAAGACTTTAAAGAGCATAGTTTGAGATAAAATTTATTGATATGAAGAATTTATATATTATCAAGGAGGAGTAAATATGAATACAAAGTATGTGTTTGTTACAGGTGGTGTTGTATCGTCATTAGGGAAAGGGATTACAGCAGCTTCCTTAGGCCGATTATTAAAAAATAGAGGACTTAAGGTTTCTATTCAGAAATTTGACCCATATTTAAACGTAGATCCAGGGACTATGAGTCCATATCAACACGGAGAGGTATTTGTAACCGATGATGGTGCGGAAACAGATTTGGATCTTGGACATTACGAAAGATTTATAGATGAGAATTTAAGTAAACATAATAATGTAACTACAGGGAAAGTATATTGGTCAGTGATATCTAAAGAGCGAAGAGGTGATTATTTAGGTGGAACTGTACAAGTTATTCCTCATATTACTAATGAAATAAAGGATAGGATGTACAGAGTTTCTAGAGAGGAGAACATAGATGTAATAATAACAGAGATTGGTGGAACTGTTGGAGATATAGAATCATTACCATTTTTAGAAGCTATTAGACAAATAAAGTATGAGGTGGGAATAGAAAATGTATGCTTTATTCATGTGACATTAGTTCCTTATCTGGGAAAGGCAGGAGAACTTAAGACAAAGCCAACTCAACATTCTGTAAAAGAACTTAGGAGTATTGGAATTCAGCCAGATATTATAGTTTGTAGAAGTGAAAAAGAGATATCTAAGGAATTAAGAGATAAAATAGGTCTATTTTGTAACTTGGATGGAAAATCAGTTATACAAAATTTGGATGCAGAAAATCTTTATGAGGTTCCATTGATGCTTCATAAGGAAGGGCTTGATAGATTAGTTTGCGATAAACTTGATTTAAATTCAAAGAATATAGATAATACAGATTGGATTCGTATGGTTGACAAGTTGAAGGGTTTGAAGAATACTGTAACTATAGGATTGATTGGAAAATACATAGAACTTCATGATGCATATATTTCTGTAGTAGAAGCATTAAATCACGGTGGATTGGACAATAATGCTAATATAGATATTAAGTGGATAAATGCTGAACATGTTACAAAAGAAAATGTCAAAGAATTACTAGAACTAGTAGATGGTGTTTTGGTACCAGGTGGATTTGGAGATAGAGGTGTAGAGGGAAAGATTGAAGCTATAAAATATGCAAGAGAAAATAAAATACCATTTTTAGGGATATGTCTTGGTATGCAATGTGCAGTAATCGAGTACTCAAGAAATGTTTTGGGGTTTAGCGATGGTAACAGCTCAGAATTTTGTCCTGATACTCAGTATCCAGTTATAGATTTAATGCTTGATCAAAAGGATGTAGATGAAAAAGGTGGCACTATGAGATTAGGCTTATATCCTTGTAGATTAGCTAAGGATAGTAAGGGCTACCAAGTCTATGGTGATGAAGTGGTCTATGAAAGACATAGACATAGATATGAATTTAATAGTAAATATAGAGAAGAATTTATAAATAATGGATTAATTCTAAGTGGAACAAGTCCTGATAAAAAACTTGTTGAAATAGTAGAGTTAAAGAACCACCCATGGTTTATGGCTGTACAATTTCATCCTGAATTAAAATCGAGACCAAATAAACCCCATCCTATTTTCTCTGGTTTTATAAAAGCAGCACTTAATAATTAGACTTTGTTTTAAATGGTTGTTAATTTTAGAACTACATATTAAAACAAAGTCAATAATTAAAAGATATAATATAATCTTAGAAACTATTACTATATGATTTGATAATACTCATTATATTTATGTGAAGTACTTAGTTTACTCATAAACATCTACAGATTCACTATAAATGATTATGAGTAAGTTGAATTTTATAGCTATTAGTAGGACTAAGTATACATAATTAATACTTTTGAAATTAAAGGTATTAATTATGAAATTGAATAATTATAGGGAAATAGTGTCTAGAATAAGGTTATTGAGTAATTAGCGTAGTACTGATATAATTAGTTTAAGTAAAGTATAACGGACTTTACTTGATAACTTTATGTCTTTTTATATTGTTTACAGGAAGACCACACATTAAAAGCACTCCAATAAATCCCCAAAACATAGAAAAAGGAATTTCTTCAAAGAAAATAAGAGAAATGATGAATATAAATCCACCTAAATAAAAAAGAAATCTTCTAAAATTTTTATTTTTAAAATTGATCATAACTTTCAACCACCCTAAAATTTAATTATTATAAAGTATATAAAATAAAATTTATGAAAATAATTTATATGAAGTTAAGCTATTGATAGATAGGTATTTATTATATATAATTATATCATTAAATTTACTATATAAGGAATAAGCATAATCGGTTGATATAATTAAGTTTAACTTTGTATGTAGTTTAAAAATAAGTTTAACACTTAAGTAAATAAGTCATATCTTAATGAAATCAAATAATAACGCTGTCTTATTTTACATGTATATGTGTAACAAATTTTTAATTGATGTATATGAATTTCCCATGATTTAAGTATTTTATAAATTTGGAGGTGATACACTTTGAATAAAAAGGATTTACATAGCATGAATCTTTCTGAATTGAAAGAGATTGCTAAGGAATTAGGTATTAAGAATATTTCAAAGTTTAAAAAAGTAGAATTAATATTAGAAATTGAGAGAGTTTCTCCTGTATCAATAGAAAAATCAGGAGTTGTATTAAGGGAAAAAATTGCACCAAAACAATTAAGAGAAGTTACAAATGAGGTCAGTGATACTATAGAGAAAAAGATAGAAATTAAAACAGAAGAAAATGTAGAGAGTAGAACAGAAGAAAAAATGGAAGAGAATAGTGAGGATGCTCAACAAATAATGCAAGAAGAAAAAATACAGACTCAAGAAGAAAAAAGAGAAAAACTTAAGTTGTTAATAAATGAATCAGATACTGCAAAAGGTGTGTTTGAATTAAGTGATAACGGCAATTTTGGGTTGCTTAGAATGAATAATTATTTAAGTGGAAGCGAAGATATATATGTCTCTATATCTCAAGTTAGGAGATTTAACCTTAAAACAGGAGATGAGGTTGAAGGTAAGGTTAGGATGTCAAAAGAGGGAGAAAAATATAAAGCTCTTTTGCAAGTTTTAAAGATAAATGGTGAAGATCCAGAAAAAGCCATAGGGAGAGTCCCGTTCGAAAAATTGACTCCAATATATCCTACAGAAAGGATAAGATTAGAAACTCGTGATAGTAAAGATTTATCTCAAAGACTTATGGATATTATAATCCCAATTGGAAAAGGACAAAGAGGAGTTATAGTAGCGCCACCAAAGGCTGGAAAAACTACATTGCTAAAGAATATAGCACATAGTATAACTGATAATCACCCAGAAATTAAAGTTATAGTACTCTTAATAGATGAGAGGCCAGAGGAAGTAACAGACATGCAAAGATCTATTCAAGGAGATGTAGTGTATTCTACTTTTGATGAAGAGCCAGAACATCATGCAAAGGTTGCATCTATGGTGCTTGAAAGAGCTAAGAGAATGGTAGAGCAAGGACAAGATGTTATAATACTATTAGATAGTATAACAAGACTTGCGAGAGCATATAATTTGACTATTACTAGAACTGGAAGAACTTTATCAGGTGGGCTTGATACAGGTGCATTGCTCATGCCTAAAAAATTCTTTGGAGCAGCTAGAAATGTAGAAGAAGGCGGAAGTTTGACCATACTTGCTACAGCACTAGTTGAAACAGGAAGTAGAATGGACGACATGATATTTGAGGAATTTAAAGGTACTGGAAATATGGAAGTTCATTTAGATAGACAACTTCAAGAAAGAAGAATATTCCCAGCTATAGATATCTATAAATCAGGAACTCGTAGAGAAGAATTACTTTTAACAAAAACACAGTTAGAAGTGAGTTATAATATTAGAAAAATAATGTATAGAGATGGAAATCCTCAAGCTGTTACAGAAAAGCTTTTGGGATTATTGTCTAAAACTAAGAGCAATGATGAATTTTTTGATTTAGTGAGTAAAAATATAGATATGCTTAGATAATTTTTAATACAGAAATGAAGATAAAACTCTTTTATCTTCATTCCAAATTTGCATTAAAAACCTAGTTAAGAATTGATATAAGTTCAATTCTTAACTAGGTTTTTATTTATAGTATAGCAAAGCGATAGAATGAAAAAAACCCTTAAATAAAAGCAGGAGAAGATATAACATCTTCTCCATAACCTAAATATATATGACTATTCGCTTTTAAGGTTGAATTTTTTCATGAATTTATCAACTCTTCCGCCAGCATCAACAATCTTCTGTTTACCAGTAAAGAAAGGATGGCATTTAGAGCAGATTTCAACTTTAAGTTCTGATTTAACAGAACCAGTTGTAAAAGTGTTTCCGCAAGCACATTTAACAACTGTATCATGATTATAATTTGGATGTAATCCTTCTTGCATATCTTTTCACCTCTTTCGAAATAACATATATATCCGTACTGTCAACCACTAAATTATAACATATACATAATAGAGAGTCAATAATATTACTAGAGGATTAATTGCTGTGTCTGATTGGTTTTTGATGGGCCTTCAGATATTTTAAACAATATTACTGTTAAAATATCTGAGTTTCGTAAGAGTAATAAAATACAGATAGCAAGATGTTGTAGCTACATGTATTTTTCCTTATTAGAAGCTCGGAGGAGTCATAGCCCAAACAGATATACTAGTCTCATTACCTATATTTATATATCTATGAGGTAATGTACTATCTAAATAAATGCTATCACCTTCATTTAGAATATATTCTTGCTCACCATATTTTATTAATAAAGTTCCTTTTATAACAACACCACATTCTTCTCCTTCGTGGCTTAATAGTTTTTCCACGTTAGCATTTCCAGGTTCTAAAGTTATATGTAAAAATTCAATCCTCTTATTTAAGTCAGGACAAAGAAGTTCATATAGATGATTTGATGGTGACATTTTAAGAGCTTTACGTTCATTTTTTCTTACTACAGGATTTTTATTTATGTTGCTTTGTTCATTAAAAAAATATCCTATGGAAACATTTAAAGATTGGGCAATTCTCCATAGTGAATCAACAGAAGGACAAGCAAGTTCTCGTTCAATTTGACTAATCATTCCTGTGCTTAAACCACTTTTATTAGAAAGCTCTACAATACTCATTCCTAAAGACTTTCTTAAAGTTTTCACTCTATTCCCAATTTTAACGTTCAATATATTTCCTCCTAGCTAACTTTAAAATTAAATTAATAAAAAAGTTTATGCTAAAATTTTACTATAAATATACTAATTTTCATAGACCCTTTTCTCTTATTTTGTTATAACTCTTAAATATTAATTTGCTTAATAGAAACTTTTTTAATAAAATAGGTTTATAGTTAAATGAAACAACTTTGGAGGTTAAAATGAGTAAATTATATTTTAGATATGGAGCAATGAATTGCGGTAAGTCTACTAGCCTATTACAAGTAGCTCATAATTATGAAGAAAGAGGAATGAAAGTTATCATAATAAAACCTAAGACTGATACTAAAGGTGGAGATAAAATAGTATCTAGATTAGGAGTTACAAGAAAAGTTGATTTACTTATAAGTGACAAAGAAAATGTATTTGAAGAGGTAAAAGAATATATAGATAAAAATGGGAAAATAGATTGTATTCTGGCTGATGAAGTTCAATTCTTCAAAAAGACTCATATAGATGAGATATTTAATATTGCTATTATATTAAATATTCCTACAATATGCTATGGGTTAAGAACAGATTTCCAAATGGAGGGCTTTGAAGGAAGTGAAAGACTGCTTTTATTAGCTCACAGCCTAGAAGAGCTGAAAACTATTTGTAACTGTGGCAGAAAAGCTATATTAAATGGTAGAAAAATAAATGGAAAATTTGTTTTTGAAGGAGATCAAGTGGCTATAGATAATGAAGATAATGTAGAGTATGAGTCATTATGCGGAGATTGTTATTATAAATACAGGAATGAATATAACAATGGATAGAGATATTATTAAGTTTGAGTATTATTTGTCTGTTGAAAATATATTTTTGATACGGTAAAATTTTAAAACTAGTCATTAAATAAAATGGTATAAATTTAAATCATAAAGTAGGTGTTGGTGAATGAAAAAAAAATATAACGTGGGAGGACAGGCGGTTATCGAGGGGGTCATGATGAGGGGCTCTAAAGGAATGGCTACTGCGGTTAGACTTCCAAATGGAACAATCGAAGTAAAAGAAGAAAAGTATGTAAGCATAGTAAAAAAGAATAAGATTTTGGGATTGCCAATAATAAGAGGGTTCATATCTCTTATAGAGTCCCTTACTATAGGAATGAAAAGCTTAGAATTCTCAGCATCGTTTTTTGAGGAAGAAGATAGTGAACCTTCAAAATTTGATAAATGGTTTGATAAGACCTTTAAGGGAAAGGGGAGCAGTATAATTATGGGTATCTCTTTAGTTATCTCCATGACATTAGCAGTTCTGCTTTTCTTTATATTACCAACCCTTTTAACAAGTTTTATAAAAACCTATGTAACTTCACATTCTATAATTTTAAATATAGTAGAGGGAATTATTAGGGTGTGTATATTTATTGGTTATGTTTATTTGGTTGGAAAAATGGAAGACATAAGTAGAGTTTATCAATATCATGGTGCAGAACATAAGGCAATTTTTTGTTATGAAAGTGGAAAAGAACTTACACCAGAGAATGCTTCCAAATTCCTAAGATTTCATCCGAGATGTGGCACTAATTTCTTATTTTTAGTTATGGTAATAAGTATAATTATTTTTTCATTTACTGGATGGCAATCAGTATGGCAGAGAATAATATCAAGAATAATATTATTACCAGTAGTATCAGGAGTTACTTATGAAGTTATAAAATGGCTTGGCAATAATAATGGTAGTATATCAAAAATCATAGCGGCTCCAGGTATATGTCTGCAGAAATTAACGACAAAAGAACCCAATTTAGAAATGTTAGAAGTTGCAATAAAGGCATTAAAAACAGCAGAAGGGTTAGAATAGAAGAAGAGGGTAAAATGGAAATAGGAAAATTATTAACTAAGGCTTATGATATATTAAAAGAAGAGAATATAGAAAGTTATATGATTGATGCTCAATTGCTTTTATGTGAAGTTCTAGACATGTCAAAACTACAATTAATATTAAATAGAGATGAATATGTAGATTATGACAAGGAGAGAGAATTTCTTCAGTTGATAGAGAAGAGAAAAAATAAAATGCCAATAAAATATATATTGGGCAATTGCGAATTTATGGCTCTTAATTTCAAGGTTAAAGAAGGAGTGCTTATTCCTAGACCAGACACGGAAGTACTGGTGGAGGAATGTATTAAGATAATTAATAAAAATAAGCTTAAATATGTGTGCGATATGTGTTGTGGTAGTGGTGCAATAGGGCTTTCTATAGCTAACTATACAGAAAATAGTGAAATCTGGCTTTATGATATAAGTGATATTGCACTAAAGGTAACCAAGGAGAATATAATAGGTCTTGAACTAGAAGATAAAGCTAAAGTATCATATAGTAACTTATTTGCTACAGCTATTGAAGATAACTTAAAGTTTCATATAATAGTATCAAATCCACCATATATAAAAACAGAAATAATTCCTACATTAATGGAGGATGTTAAAAGTTATGAACCTTTCATAGCTCTCTGTGGAGGAGATGACGGCTTGAATTTTTATAGAGATATAACGATTCAAAGTAAAGAAGTTTTACTTCCTGGTGGATATTTAACTTTTGAAATTGGTCATGATCAAGAAGATGAAGTCAAAGAAATCATGAATAGAGAAGGATTTTTAGATATATATGCATTAAAGGATCTAGCAGGGAATCCAAGGGTAGTAGTGGGAAAATTACCATAAATTTTTTTAAGACAAAAATTGAAAATAGAGATTTTTATGGTATAATGAAATGATGTAAAGAATTAAGTAATAAATGAACAATGCTCAATTATCAATGATTTATTAGGAGAAAACTCCGAGGATGGTTTAAAGAGATTATGATAAAGAAATTTTAGCCTTTATTGAGTATTGAACATTGATAATTGAAAAAGCGGAGAGTGTTATAGATATGTTACAAAGATTAGATTTTTTAGAAAATAAATATGACGAATTATCAAACAAAATAGGTGACCCTAGTGTAATGGCTAATCAAAAAGAATGGCAAAAGCTTTGCAAGGAGCATGCAGAATTAGAGGTTATAGTTACAAAATATAGGGAATTTAAAAATTCACAGGATGAGTTAGAATCTAATAAAGAAATGCTTAATGAAGAATCAGATAGAGAAATGAGAGAAATGATTCAAGAGGAGATAAAAAGATTAGCTCAAAATTGTGAAACTTATCAAGAAGAACTAAAGATATTGATGCTTCCAAAGGATCCTAATGATGATAAAAATGTATTCATCGAGATAAGAGGAGGGGCAGGTGGAGATGAAGCGGCTCTATTTGCAGCAAACCTATTTAGAATGTATACAAGATATGCTGAGCGTAATAGATGGAAAGTTGAGATAATGAGTGCTAATGAAACAGATATTGGTGGATTTAAAGAAGTAGTATTTATGGTTAAAGGTGATAAAACCTATAGTAAACTAAAATATGAAAGTGGAGTTCATAGAGTTCAAAGAGTTCCAGATACTGAATCAAGTGGTAGAATTCATACATCTACAGCTACAGTAGCAGTGCTTCCAGAAGTAGATGACGTAGATGTAGAAATTAATATGAATGATATTAAAGTAGATGTTTTCAGAGCATCTGGAAACGGTGGTCAGTGTGTTAATACAACGGATTCAGCAGTAAGAATGACTCATTTACCATCAGGGTTAGTTGTTTCATGTCAAGATGAGAAATCTCAGTTGAAGAATAAAGAAAAGGCACTTAAAATATTAAGAGCAAGATTATTTGAATTAGCACAAGCAGAAAGATCAAAAGGAATTGCTGAAGATAGAAAGAGTCAGGTTGGAACTGGAGATAGAAGTGAAAGAATAAGAACCTATAACTATCCACAAGGAAGAGTTACAGACCATAGAATAGGATTGACTTTATATAAGTTAGAAGCATTCCTAGATGGGGATATTGATGAAATGTTAGATGGATTAATAACTACGGATCAAGCTGAAAAGATGAAAGCTATGGGAAATAGTAATGAATAATAACTATAAAATTCTTTAGTTAGAGGGTGTACTTATGGAATTTGATAAAGTCCTACGGAAGCAAAGGAAATCTTATAAAAGATTTATGCTCTCAATGGGCTTTATTTTTCTTTTATTGCCCATTATATTGTATTTAAGTAAAACTTTTAATATATTTTTTATTATATATTTATGTATATTAGAATTATTAATCTTATTAGCCATTATTGCTAGATTTAATGATGACTATTTAAAGTTTAGTGTCAATGGAGATAAGATAAGTATATCGGTGCTTATGGGAAGGGTAAAATATAAATTAAACTCTGAGAAGGTAGTTGCAGTACATGCAATACCGCAAGAAAAATATTTTGACATAATGATTATAACTACTTCAACCTTTAGGAATAAGAGAATTAGGATGTTAACAGATAAGACTATAACTAAGTATGAAGGATTAGATAATTTATATAATAAAATAAAACTGCCTGGAAATAGAAATTATTATTACTTAATAATACGGCGAGGTGGAGTGAAAAAACACTTCCTTCTTCATACTTTATTTAGAAGCTGTTTAGCAGCTACATTTAGTGAGAATGCTATAGAAAATATTAAAGAATTTATAAAAGAGAATAAAGCGGGCAAAAGATAAATAAATTGTTACTAAGAGTATTTTAAAAGGAGAAAAATATGAATAGTACAATTTTAAATATAGGGGTTTTTTCCGGTATAGTTTCTTTAATTGGTACAATACTGGGATGTCTTATAGGAATATCCTTAAGGAATCCTTCAAATAAGTCTTTGGGAACATTATTAAGCATTGCTACGGGTATAATTATAGCTATTATATTTTTAGAGCTTATTCCTGAGGCGTTATACAATATAGGATTTATTAGAACCCTGGCAGTAACAATATTAGGAATCATAGTCATTGGAGTCTTAGAATTCATTATGAGGAGAACTAATGTTACTTCAAGTAATCACAGAAAGGTTGCATTCTTAATGGCATTAGGAATCATGCTTCATAACTTTCCAGAAGGAGTTATTATGGGGTTTGGCTTTGTTAAGGAGGCTCAACTAGGAATAGGAATGAGTGTATTAATTTCTATACATGATATACCAGAAGGAATAGCAATGGTTGCTCCTCTTATTGCATCGGGAGAAAAATGGTATAAAATATTATGGTATGGATTTTTGGTTGCACTTCCTACAGCTATAGGCGCCTGGATTGGGATAGCTTTAAATACTATATCATCACTATTTTTAGGATATAGTATTGCTTTTGCTAGTGGGGTAATGCTTTATGTGGCCTTCGGACAAATGTTACCTGAAAGCAATGAATTGTATAGTGATAGTAAAAATGCAGTTTGGATTTTAGTAGGTGTTATTTTTGGTTTTATAATGATTCACTTACTTTAATAATTTGAAATTTTAGATTTAGAATATGGAATTATTAATACAGCTCCAAAGAAAGTTTTAATAGTATTTTAGAATAGAATTTTTGAGATTTTCACATTCATCTTTGATTTTAAATCTTCAGTTGGAAATTAATATAGGGGGATTAGTATGGAAACAAAGGTTAGCATATTAAATGAAAATGACATAAATAAAGATATAATAGATGAAGCGGGAAGGGTTATAAAGAATGGAGGACTTGTTGCGTTTCCTACAGAGACTGTATATGGGTTAGGAGCAAATGCATTAGACGAAGAGGCGGTAAAAAAAATATTTATAGCAAAGGGAAGGCCTCAAGATAATCCGCTAATAATTCATGTAGGAGATTGTAATATAGAGAAATATGTTACTAGTATACCTACTCCAGCTAAAAAAATAATAGATAAGTATTGGCCAGGACCAATAACAATAATATTGAAAAAAAATGTTATAATACCAGATACTACTAGTGCTAAATTATCAACTATAGGTATAAGAATGCCTGATAATGATATTGCTAGAGAGTTAATTAAGGCCTCTGGAGTTCCTATAGCTGCACCTTCTGCCAATATATCAGGAAGGCCTAGTCCTACAGATGTTAATGGTTGTATGGAGGATTTAAGTGGAAAGATAGACTATATATTAGGTGGAGAGGACAGTGTAGTAGGTGTGGAATCTACAATAGTTGACTGTACAGTAAACCCTATATGTATTTTAAGGCCTGGAGCAATAACTTTAGAAATGCTTAAAGAAATAGATGAGAGAGTTTATATTGACCCATCAATCTTATCTAAACCTAAAGGGGACTTTAAACCAAAGGCTCCTGGAATGAAATACAGACATTATGCTCCAAAAGCACCAGTAAAAATTATAAAGGGAGATATTGATAAAACTATTGCAAAAATCAATAAAATAGTGTTAAATTATATAGAATGCGGAAAAGCTGTAGGTATAATTGCTACAGATGAAACTATAAACTATTATAATAATGGAATAGTAGTATCTTTAGGCACTAGAAAAGATATAGATAGTATCGGTAAAAATTTATTTAAAGTCCTTAGAGGATTTGATAATTTAGATGTAGATATAATTCTATGTGAAGCCTTTGAGGAAAAACATATTGGGACTGCTATAATGAATAGATTAAAGAAAAGTGCAGGATTTGATATAGTTGAAGTATGATTAAATGGAGGGAGATAGGTATGAAAATATTGTTTGTTTGTACAGGAAATACTTGCAGAAGTAACATGGCAGAAGAGATTCTAAGAAGTCTTTCTGATATACATGATTTAGAAGTAAAATCAGCAGGTATATCTATCGTCCCTTATTCTAGAACTTCTAGAAATACTGCATCTATATTAAAGCGTGAAATGAATATTGACATTTCTAATAGACAGGCTGTTCAGTTAACAGAAGAAATGCTTATAGAGTCAGATTTAGTAATTACAATGACAGCATATATGAAAGAAGTAATCATTAGTGAATTTTCAGAATTCGACGGAAAAGTTAATATATTAAGACAATTCATCGGAAAAGAAGGGGATGTTTTAGATCCTTTCGGAAGAGATGAGAGTGTTTATTTAGAGACATTTAAAATGTTAAAAGGTGACATTCTTTGTCTTATTGATAAGTTAAAAAAAGATACTAGTATTTAGCTACTGTTATCTTTTTTTTTATATATAATCATATTTTAACATTAAATTTCTTATGGAGGTATTTAGTATGAAAATAGCTATAGGAAGCGACCATGGAGGGTTAAGGCTTAAGAGAGAAGTTATAGCACATTTAGAGAAAAAGAACATAGAGGTTAAAGACTTCGGAACCTATTCAGAAGAATCTTGTGATTACCCAGATTATGCAGAAAAAGTTGGAGAAGAGGTAGTCAAAAAGAATTTTGATTTTGGCATATTGATATGTGGAACTGGTATAGGTATAAGTATAGCTGCTAATAAAGTGCCAGGGGTAAGAGCTGCGCTATGTTCAGACACTTTTAGTGCCCATGCCACAAGGCAACATAATGATGCCAATATACTAGCCCTAGGTGAAAGAGTTGTAGGTAGTGGATTAGCTTTAGATATAGTAGATACATTTCTTTCTAGTGAGTTTGAAGGAACTCGACATGAAAGAAGAGTAAATAAAATAACTGATATAGAAAAAAAATATAGTAAATAGTTTGGAGGAATAATTAATATGAGTAAAGTTACACAAATTGCACACCCATTAATATTACATAAGTTAGCCTTTATAAGGGATAAAAATACAGGATCTAAAGACTTTAGAGAGCTTGTTGGAGAAATAGCTATGCTTATGGCTTATGAAGTAACAAGAGATATGCAATTAGAAGAGGTAGAAATAGAAACTCCTATATGTAAAACAAAATGTAAGATGTTGGCTGGAAAAAAAGTCGCTATAGTACCAATACTAAGAGCAGGACTTGGAATGGTTGATGGAATGTTAAAACTTATACCAGCAGCTAAGGTTGGGCATATAGGAATGTATAGAGATGAAGAAACATTAATGCCAGTAGAGTATTTTTGTAAGTTACCTCAAGACATAGCAGAGAGAGATATAATAGTAACTGACCCGATGCTTGCTACAGGAGGATCAGCTATAGATGCTATAAGTGCTCTTAAAAAAAGAGGGGCTAAGAGTATAAAACTTATGTGTCTAGTTGGAGCTCCAGAGGGAGTAAAGGCAGTTATGGATGCTCATTCAGATGTAGATATATATTTAGCTTCAGTAGATGAAAAATTAAATGATCATGGATATATAGTTCCAGGACTTGGTGATGCTGGAGATAGGTTGTTTGGAACAAAATAACTAATAAAATAAAAAAATAGAAGGCATATAGCCTTCTATTTCTTATTTATTAAAATATCTGTTTAATAATCCGTTAAATGCAGCTCCGTGTCTTGCTTCATCTTTACACATTTCATGTACTGTATCATGGATAGCATCTAGGTTTAATTTTTTAGCTAAAGTAGCTAAATCTTTTTTACCTTGACAAGCACCATGTTCAGCGTCTACTCTCATTTGAAGGTTAGTTTTTGTGTCAGCAACAACAACTTCTCCTAATAATTCAGCAAATTTGGATGCATGCTCAGCTTCTTCAAATGCTATTCTTTTATAAGCTTCAGCAACTTCTGGATATCCTTCTCTATCAGCTTGACGGCTCATAGCTAAGTACATTCCTACTTCTGTACATTCACCAACGAAGTTAGCTCTTAAACCTTCTATAACTTCAGGATCAACATCTTTAGCAACACCTATTCTATGTTCATCAGCCCAAGCTAAAGAATCTTCTGTTTTTTCAATGAATTTGCTAGCTGGAGCATTACATACTGGACAGAAATCTGGAGCTACCTCTCCTTCGTGAATATAACCACAGATTGTACATACAAATTTTTTCATATTAAAATTCCTCCTTAAAATAACTTTTTATTTAACTCTCTTAATTTTTAGAGCCTGTTTGTTCTCTCACTCGATGTCTTTATTATACAACAACAAATAATAATTATCAAGAGAAAAATATTATTTTTTAAAATAATTTTCGTGTATCAAAAATAGTAATTTTTAAGAATGCTCTGGCTTATTATATCTTCAATCTTTATATTTATTAATTCTAATAATATTAAAAAAGTACATTTGAAAGGATATATAATGTAAGAAAATCTTTATTATCTTAAAATAATGATATTAATAGGAAAGAAATTAGAGCGGTAATTTTAAGTGAAGTTAAAGACTATAGGCATATCTAATGCTACATTAATTAGAAGTTTATAATATTAATATTAGATTATATAGGTACATGTTTTTTTTGTGTATTATTATAGGAATCATGGCTTCATATTTAGTTTTATTATATAATATATGTTAAAGTCAAAATATATGTTAAAGACATTTTCTTAAGGTAAGTATATATTATACTTATAATGTTAGTAGTGTCAATAAAGGTATATTTAAGAAATGATGAATTGTATTTATAATAGTAAGCGAGGTATTGAGGGCTTTATTAATGTATATAATATAAGTAGAAAAATGGGGGAAGAACTATGGATAGAATTGATAAAGATAACTATTATTTAGATATATGTGAAAGCATATTGGCTAGAGGAACTTGTTTAAGGCGAAATTTTGCAGCGATCATAGTTAAGAATGATGAAATAATTGCAACAGGATATACAGGAGCACCTAGAGGAAGGCTTAATTGTTCAGATTTAGGAAAGTGTAGAAGAGAAGAATTAAACGTACCTCGAGGAACTAGATATGAATTATGTAGATCTGTTCATGCAGAACAAAATGCCATAATATCAGCTAGAAGACAGGATATGCTAAACAGCACTTTGTATTTAGTGGGAAAAGAAAAAGAAAATAATGAGTTGGTAAAAAACGCATTTCCTTGTTCATTATGCAAAAGATTTATAATAAATGCTGGAATAGATAGAGTAATAATTAGAGATACTGCAACGGAATATAGACACATTATTGTAAGTCAATGGGTAAAAGATGATGATTCATTATCAGGAAATGGTGGATATTAGTAGATATAAAGAGTTATGTTAACGCTTGATTTAGATAAATTTAAGACTCAATTTAAATAAGTTGTTGAAAACAATAGAATAAGTAAAAAAAAATGAATAAATCAGTTTCATGAAATTCAAATTTAAATGTTAAAAAAATAAATAATATTATTAAATATTCAATTAAATAAGGTTATTTATAGTTTTATTTTCAAATTAAACATTTACATAGATAACTTAGGTACTTAAAATGAAATATTCTAAAATGATAAATGTAAAAGTAAATTATTAGGATATGTTAGAATAGTCTGATTTTGGGAAAATATGAATAATGTACAAGAAAAACGTTATACACATAGAAAAGATGAATAATACAGAGAAAACGAGAATAAATGCTATACAATTTCGCTTAAATTATGCTGTATATATTTATATAGGCTTTTTTAGACTAATAACAGATTTCTAATAAAGTTATTTAAGATGTATAATTAGATTAAGTAATGAAAGCAGAGGACTATAATTTGAGTAAAATCGACAGGTCTTTATTAAAAAAAATAGGGAAATATGACTTAAGCGTTGGAATAACTATTACAACTATACTTTATTTAGTAATAGGTAATTCCAGTTTGTTTTTTTTACTGGGGATATTTCATGCATATGTTAATTTTTTAATAAATTCCGCTTGTATTACATTTTTATTACTTAAAAGAGGAATGTTTAAAAATATATTAAGTATATTAGGACATATGTTTAGAATACTTTTAGTGTGTATAACTTCAATAATCATTATAAAAAATAATGAATTGAATTTTTTCATATATATAATTGGATACACAGCACAAATAGGATCTATTGTTATGTATGGAGTACGTTTAAATTTGAAGGAAAGAAAGAGGTGAGAAAATGCATGAAGCACTTAGATATCCATTAAATATATTTGGATTTCAATTTGAGGCCACATTAAGTCTGATAGTTCAGTGGGTAATTATAGCTATTTCATTTATTTTAGCAGTCTTATACAGTAGAAGTGTAAAAAAAGTACCAGGAAAAGTGCAAAGTGTAGTAGAAATAATTGTAGAATTTATAGAAAAAACTGTACAAGAGAACATGGGTGAAGGTAAGGCAGAGTTTGTACCATATATAGGATCCTTGGGATTATATTTATTTTTATTAAATCTGGTTGGATTATTTGGTATTAAGCCACCTACAGCAGACTTTAGTGTAACACTAGGGTTGGGTTTAACAACATTTTTAGTTATTCAAGGATATACTATTAAGAAGTTAGGATTATGGGGATATTTTAAAGGCTATGCATCCCCGGTAGCTATGTTATTACCAATAAATATTATGGAAAGAATAATGCTACCTATTTCATTAAGTCTGAGGTTGTTTGGTAATATATTTGCAGCAACTATGATTATGGAGCTCTTATATGAGCTGTTAACGGGGATAGGTACTATAGCTGGAATAGGGATACCACTTCCATTTCATTTTTATTTCGATGTATTTGATGGTGCAATTCAAATGATCATATTTGTAATGTTGAGTATGATTAATATTAAAATTATATCTGAGCATTAATAATTTAAGATGCTTAAAGTAATAATAAATTTAAGAATTAGTGAAAAATTTAAGGAGGAATATTAATATGGAATCAGCAGCTTTTATAGCAGGAATGTCAGCAATTGGAGCAGGAATAGCAGCACTTGCAGTTATTGGGGGAGGAATTGGAACAGGAAATGCAACAGGTAAGGCAGTAGAAAGTATTGCTAAACAACCAGAGGCAAGTGGAAAAATAATGAGTGCATTAATTATAGGGGGAGCTTTATCAGAGGCTACAGCTATTTATGGATTCTTATTAGGCTTATTATTAATACTATTTGGAGTTAAAGGTTAGGATTTTAGAATGGTGTGAAGGGCAGGTGAAACCTCTTTATTACTAATTTATATAAGTTAGTGAATGAGAATAAATATGGAAATAAATATTCAGGTTATTATATTGTCAATTATAAATTTCTTTATATTTTATCTTATATTAAAAAAGTTTGTATTTAAAAAGACGTTAGGCGTAATAAATGGCAGAAAAAAAGAGGTAGAGGACGCTTTGAAAAAGGTTGACATAGAAGAGAAAAAAGCAGAACAGCTAAGAAAAGAACATGAAGTTAATCTTAAAAAATATAAAGAGCAAGGCATAAACCTTGTAGAGTCTTATAAAGACAAAGCAAATAAAGTTTATGATGAAACTGTGAAAAAATCTAAAGATGAATCAGAAAATATTCGTCAGAGAGCTATTTTAGATGCAAAAAGAGAAAAAGAAAAAGCTGAAAAAGAGATAAAATCAGAAATTATTAATTTATCTATGAAGTTTGCAGAAAAAGCATTAGAGAAAGAAATAAATGAAGAGGAACATAAGAGACTTATTGATGACTTTATAACCAAGGTAGGTAGTTAACATGTATGAATTTTTAGACAGAAGGTATGCGCTTGCCTTATACAAAACTTGTCAAGAAAAAGGAAAAATCGACAAGATTATGGAAGAATTTGAGGGTATTGTAAACGGATTAGCTAATAATGAAGGACTTGTTAAAATAATTAAGCATCCTCAAATAAGTAAATCTGCAAAAAAGAGAATATTCAAAGAGATTTTTTCAGGAAAAATTGATGAAGAATTGTTAAATTTTCTAATATTACTTATTGATAGAGAAAGAATACTGTTTTTAAAGGAAAAATATGAGCAATTTAAATTAATACATTTGGAAAATAATAATACTGTTATTGCTAATGTTAAAACTGTTATTTCACTATCATCAGAACAAAGAGAAAAACTAAAAGACAAATTAGAGTATATGTACAAAAAGAAGGTTATATTGCAAGAAGAAATAGACCCTAAATTAATTGGGGGTTTGATGATTAGAGTAGGTAGCGATGTAATAGATGGGTCAATAAAAAATAAACTTACAGAGTTTAAGGACTTATCTGAAGGAAGCGGAAGAAGTAGATATAATTTTGTTCAAATGAGGAAAGATTTATTAGCAGAAGTATTTACAAGTTGGCCACTTTCTTATGAGCAAGTAGAAGAACTAAAGGATATACTAGTTAAGTTTTATAATAAAAACATCATAGTAAAACAAATACTAGATTCTAATATAGTGAATGATATAAAGGTTGTTATTGGAAATGACGTTATGGATAGAAATAAAATAATGCTTATGAAGGATGAAGGGGAAAATAGGAAACCTAAGTCATGTTCATATGAAGAGCCATATGTTAACTCCTATGACAAGAATAAAACTTTAAATGCTCACATCAAAACTGTAATATCATTAAATATTAATCAGAAAGAAAAACTTATAGATGCATTAGAAAAATTTTATAATAGAAAAATAATTATTACCGAGGAGATTGACAAAACCATAGTTGGAGGAGTACTTGTAAGAATAGGTGAAGACATAACTGATGGTACGCTAAAAACTAAGCTTAGAAACTATAAAAGAGATTTATCCTAAGGTAATTAAGTTAGTTGTAGAAATAGAGGTGAAAAAATGCACATAAAACCAGGTGAGATAACATCAATAATAAAAAGAGAATTAGAAAGATATGAAAGTCATATGAACACTATAGATTCTGGAACTGTTATCCAAATTGGTGATGGTATTGCTAGAGTCTATGGCCTAGATGATTGCCTAGAAGGAGAGTTGTTAGAGTTCCCTAACGATGTTTATGGAATGGCTCTTAATCTTGAGCAAGATAATGTTGGATGTGTGCTTCTTGGGTCTGAAGAAGGTATAAGAGAAGGTGACATAGTAAAGAGAACAGGAAGAGTAGTAGAAGTTCCAGTAGGTGAAGAACTAATAGGTAGAGTTGTGGACTCGTTAGGAAATCCTATTGATGGAAAAGGGCCTCTTGGAGCTACAGAATATAGACCTGTAGAAGTAGAAGCTCCAGGGGTTATAGATAGGCAATCAGTTAAGAGTCCTATGCAAACAGGAATTAAAGCTGTTGATTCTATGATTCCTATTGGTAAAGGCCAGCGTGAATTGATAATAGGAGATAGACAGACAGGAAAAACAGCATTAGCTATAGATGCTATCATTAATCAAAAGGGTAAAGATGTAATATGTATATATGTAGCAATTGGTCAAAAACAATCAACTGTTGCACATATAGTTAATACATTAAATGAAATGGGATCTATGGATTATACTATAGTAGTTGCCGCAACAGCTTCTCAATCTGCTCCACTACAATACTTAGCACCTTTCGCGGGATGTAGTATGGGAGAGCATTTCATGTATAAAGGTAAAGATGTACTTATTATATATGATGATTTATCTAAGCATGCAGTAGCATATAGAACCATGTCACTATTACTAAGGAGACCGCCAGGTAGAGAAGCTTATCCAGGAGATGTATTTTATCTTCACTCAAGATTATTAGAGAGGGCAGCAAAGCTTTCAGATAATTTAGGGGCAGGGTCTTTAACGGCATTGCCAATCATAGAAACATTAGCAGGAGATGTAACAGCATATATTCCAACTAATGTAATATCTATAACTGATGGGCAGATATTCTTAGAAGCAGATTTATTTCATTCAGGACAAAGACCTGCCATAAATGCAGGAATATCAGTTTCAAGAGTTGGTGGTAATGCCCAAATTAAAGCTATGAAACAAGTTACATCTACATTAAGAATTGAATTAGCACAATACAGGGAACTTGCTAATTTCGCTCAGTTTGGATCTGATTTAGATAAAGAAACTATAAAAAGACTTGAAAAGGGTAAGAGGTTGATAGAGATATTAAAACAAGACCAATATGAACCTATGCCTGTTGAGAAGCAAATTATCATACTTTATTGTGGAGTAAATAATTTCTTAATAGATATACCAGTAAATAAAATAAGAATGTTTGAAAGAGAATTTTTAGATTTCATCGATATTTACCATAGAGATATTTTAGATTTAATAGATGATAAAAAAGTAATGGATGATGAAATAGAATCTAGATTAAAAGAAGTAATAAGTGAATTTAAGCAAACATTTTTGCAGGGAATTAGCTAAGCAACTATGTTTTACAGGAGGTGGAAAACATGGGGGCAGCAGGATTAGTAAATATTAGAAGAAGAATGAAATCTATAAAAAACACAAAGAAAATTACCAAGGCTATGAGCTTAGTTTCAACATCTAAACTTAGAAAGGTAAAGACTAGGCTATATAGCAATAATAATTATTTTAATGCATATAAGGAAATAGTTAATGAGGTTGTCCCATCATTATCTGTTGATAATGTGTATTTAAAGGGTAATAATAGCAGTAAAAAGTTGTTAATAGCTATAACCTCAGATATGGGGCTTTGTGGTTCATATAATAATAATATTATTGAGAGTCTTATAGAAACTATACATGGTGATAGAAGTAATTACGATATATTAATGGTAGGACAAAGAGGAAAGTTATTAATAAAAAAACATAAATATGAAACTGTTGCTGAATATGTAGAAATTCCAGATTTGCCTACTATCAAGGAAGCTTCTACTATATTTAGGCATGCGTCAGGGATGTTCTTAAGAGGAGAAGTAGGAGAAGTAGATTTAGTTTATACAAAATTTATAAATCAGCTAACAAAGAAAACATGTACAATTCAATTGTTACCACTTGTTCAAGAAGAAGTCACGGATTTAGATAAATCTAATAGTGACTTTGAGTTAGAGGGAGACAAAGAAGAGCTATTAGAAAAATTACTTGAGCCTTATTTCAATGGGGTGGTATTAAATTCTATGCTTAATGCCAAAGTTTCTGAACAAAGTTATAGAATGGAAGCAATGGAAAATGCAACTAAAAATGCTGATGAATTAATAAATAAATTAAATTTATCCTATAATAGAATTAGACAAAGTGCTATAACACAAGAAATATCCGAAATTGTAGGTGGAGCTCAAGCTCAAAAGTAATTTAGTAAAATTGTTTGGAGGGTTTATTATGTCACGACCTGTAGGGAAAGTAGTTCAAATTATTGGACCTGTAATAGATATAAAATTTGACACAGATTTTCTTCCAAACATTTATAACGCTATAGAGATTAAGATGGATGGTAGAGTTATAATTGCGGAAGTTGAACAACATATAGGTGACGATATTGTAAGAACAATTGCAATGGAGAGCACTGAAGGTTTAAGAAGAGGCGTTAAAGCAATAGATACAGGTAGACCTATAGAGGTGCCTGTAGGTGATGCAGTACTTGGAAGGTTATTCAATGTCTTAGGTCATCCTAAAGATGAAAAAGGTGATGTTGATTATGATAATAAATATGTAATTCACAGATCAGCACCAACTTTTGAAGAACAGTCTGTAGAACCAGAAATGTTTGAAACTGGAATAAAGGTAATAGATTTAATTGCTCCATACCAAAGAGGTGGAAAAATAGGACTATTTGGAGGAGCAGGAGTTGGAAAAACAGTACTTATACAAGAATTAATAAATAACATAGCTAAACAGCATGGTGGACTATCTGTATTTACAGGTGTAGGTGAAAGAACTAGAGAAGGTAATGATTTATACAATGAGATGACTGAATCTGGAGTTATAAATAAGACTGCATTAGTTTTTGGTCAAATGAATGAGTCACCTGGAGCTAGGATGAGAGTTGCCTTAACTGGACTTACTATGGCGGAATACTTTAGAGATAAAGGCCAGGATGTATTATTATTTGTAGATAATATATTTAGATTTACACAAGCAGGCTCGGAAGTTTCAGCATTATTAGGTAGAATACCTAGTGCCGTTGGATATCAACCAACACTTGCTACAGAAATGGGAGCATTACAGGAGAGAATTACATCAACTAAAGATGGATCAATTACATCAGTGCAAGCTGTTTATGTACCAGCCGATGATTTAACTGACCCAGCACCAGCGACTACATTTACTCACTTAGATGCAACTACAGTTCTTTCTAGAGCTATAGTTGAACTTGGAATATATCCAGCTGTTGATCCTCTTGAGTCATCATCTAGAGTTCTTGATCCAAGAATTGTTGGAGAGGAACATTATAAGATAGCCACAGATGTTAAGCATATATTAGAGAGATATAAAGAGCTTCAGGATATTATAGCTATCTTAGGAATTGATGAATTATCAGAAGAAGATAAATTGGTGGTTGGCAGAGCTAGAAAGGTTCAAAGATTTTTATCACAACCATTTACAGTTGGAGAACAGTTTACTGGAATAAAGGGTAAATATGTTTCAGTTAAAGAAACAGTTAGAGGATTTAAGGAAATATTAGAAGGTAAACATGATAATTTACCGGAAGCAGCTTTTTTATTTGTAGGTGGCATAGAAGAGGCTATAGAAAAAGCTAAGACTATGATGGAATAGTTATTAAGGTATGCTTGGAATGGAAGTGATATATCATGGACAATAAATTTCATTTAAAAATAATTACTCCAGATAGAGAATTATATTCAGAAAATGTAGTTTCTTTAAACTGTGAAACTACAGATGGTAAGAGAGGAATTTTACCAAATCACTGGCCAATGTTATCAGTATTAATACCAACCAAAACAACTTTCCAGGATGTGGCTGGAGATAAAAAGCATGTATTTACTTCTGATGGAGTAATTAAGGTAAATAAAAACCAAGTAACTATATTATGCAATGCTGCAGAATGGCCTAGTGAAATAGACAAAGAAAGAGCTCTTAATGCAAAACATAGGGCTGAACAAAGACTGAAAGAAAAATCACCAGATACAGATTTAAAAAGAGCCCAATATGCATTATATAGAGCTATTGGAAGATTAAGCATAGTAGATTAGATATAAAATGTATATAAAAAAATCATGTAAGTTTATAACTAACATGATTTTTTTGTTTTTTGGAATAATATAAATAAATTGCTATGCAATTTGGTTAGTGAAGTGCAACCTTAGGTTGCAGATAATCGCTCACTTCTCTGGCAAAGCCAATTCTCTGTGCCTAGGGTACATTTCACTGCAACCTAAGGTTTGCACTTCACTAATAAGTAATTTATAAAATAAACCTAAGGAGGCCTTTAATATGAAAAAGGATATTAAAAGTAATACTAATAATTTAAGTGGGTTAGATGTGCATAAAATTGGGGGTTATACAAAAGGTGCTGTGGAAAGCTTTGAAGAGAACATAGTAAATCAAACAAATTATTTAGAAAAGGTAGAAAAGGGGTTGAATTATCCAGATAAAAAAAATAAATAGAGTATTGATGAAGATAGATTAAAATTAATAATTATAATAAAAAGTATAGAAACCTAAGTTAGCTCAAATTAACTTAGGTTAATTTTTATATAGTTAAATATTAAAATTATAAAAATTTAACATGAAAATCTTTTAATATTTGTAGCCTAAATAATAGGAAAGAGTTTCATATATTAAAATTTACATATAGGTTAAGAACAATTTCAAGAAAATATTATATATTATAGTATAAACATAAATAAGTATGTATTCTCTTTCGAATATTTAACTTTCAAATGTGAATAATACGGATGCATTTGGAAATAATTTGAAAATAGGAGAGGGGGAATATAGTATGAGATTGCACAGAATTATTATTAATATCATTGTAATAGTTCTTACCTCAGGTATATTTTATGTAAAACCAAACACAGATATTTTTAGTGTACTAATAAATGATATGGAAGGTAAAATAGAACAGTGTAACGTAAGTGCAGAATTTTATAGTAATGATAATGATAAGAATATATATATGGATTTATTAGATAGAATAAATTTTGATTTTGGTAAGGTTAATTATGAAATAACTGAGAATGATAGGGTGATTACTATAGACTTTACTAATGAAAAGTATGATGGGAAAATTGAATTTTACCATATGCAAGAAAAATTGATGGGGAAAGTTTCCATCATAGAAAGAGGTTCGGACTTAGAGTATTCTAATTTAGAAAAGCTTAAGGTAAAAATTTCAAATGCTTTATCCTATATTGATAATAGCATAGAATATTCACAGTGTATCAAAGTTAAAGTTTCAAAAGGAACCGTAGATGAATATAAGGATCTAATTTTAGATACACTTAGTGTAAGTAAATCACAAAATATCAATACTGCGAAAATTTATAATGGATATAGTATATTGGCAGATACTGGTTTATATAATAAAAAGAATATATTCGGTACTGATATTGATTTTCAATGTGCATTAGTTGATTATTCTTCAGGATGCTATTTAATAATGGGATCACCTGAAATAACCTTAGCGTATTGAGTAATAGCATTTAATTTGGAGGATGAAGATGGGTAAGTTTATTATAAAAGGAAATAATAAATTATCAGGGGAAGTAAACATAAGTTCAGCAAAAAATTCAGTATTACCAATACTTGCAGCCTCAGTATTGAGTAATGGTGGATGTAGCATAAAGAATACACCTATGCTTGAAGATGTTTTTGTTTTATGTGATGTTTTAAAGAGCCTATGTGCAGATGTGAATATAGATAGTGGAAACAATTTAGTAAAAATAGATACTAGTAATTTATGCGACATTAGCGTTGATGATGAACTGGTAAGAAGAATGAGAGCATCGTTCTTAGTGATGGGTTCAATGCTTGCTAGATTTGGAAGATTTAAAATTTCACTTCCAGGAGGGTGTAATATAGGAGCAAGGCCTATTGATTTACACTTAAAGGGATTAAGAGCTCTAGGAGCGGATATTAATCAAGGTCATGGATATGTGGAAGCAAAAGTAAGAAAACTTAAAGGAAATAATATATATTTAGATTTTCCATCAGTTGGTGCTACAGAAAATATTATGATGGCTGCAACTTTAGCTGATGGTATATCGGTGATAGAGAATGCAGCTAAAGAGCCTGAAATTATAGATTTAGCTAATTTTTTGAATTTAATGGGAGCTAAAGTTAGTGGTGCGGGTTCAGATAGAATAATTATAGATGGAGTGAAAGAATTAAACAATATAGAATATACACCATTATTTGATAGGATAGAAGCTGGAACTTTTATGATTGCAGCAGCTATAACTAAGAGTAAGATAACTATACATGGCATAAATGAAGCTTATCTAAAACCTGTAATAGCGAAACTTACAGAAATGGGTGTTAAAATAACTATATGTGAAGGGGTTATGGTAGTGGATGGTGATGTAGATTTGAAACCAGTAGATATTATAACTCTTCCGTATCCAGGATTTCCAACAGATATGCAATCTCAAATAATGAGTTTATTAGCACAAGTACAGGGAACTAGCGTGATTACAGAAACCATATTTGAGAATAGATTTATGCAAGTAAGAGAATTAATAAGGATGGGTGCAAATATAAAAATAGATGGTAGAAGTGCCATAGTAGAAGGTGTTCGAGAGTTTACTGGAGCAGAGGTTAAAGCAACTGATTTAAGAGCTGGTGCAGGTTTGATTTTAGCCGCATTAAATGCAAGAGGACAGACAATAATCGAAGATGTTTATCATATAGATAGAGGATATGTAAATATAGAGAAGAAATTTCAAGACTTAGGTGTAGATATAAGAAGAATATGATAAAAAATACTCAAAAGCTTTGTAGCTTTTGAGTATTTTTTATAGGAGATGAATATTTAGATAGAACATATAATATAAATGATACATGTGATTTTATAAGTAGAGGGTGAGAAAGGATGAGAGTATGAAAAACAAGGGTAAGAGAATTAATATTAATTCGTGCAAAGCGTTAGATATTTTGAAACCTGTAGGAACCGTATTAATTTATATTCTTCTTTTGGGAGGTTTTTTATTTTTATCATCAAAAATTATATTAGAAAGTTCTAACGAAGAAACTAAAAATATTGATAAAAAAGGTAGTGAAAAGATCCAGCAGGTTATTATAGAAAATGGTGATATAACTGATGTAAATAAGAGGTTGAATATAAATATAAAGACGGTAAAGGTATATATGACAAAAGAAAATAGAATTGAAGAGCTTCCATTAGAAGAGTATATAAAAGGAGTAGTAAGTAGTGAGATGCCTGTAGGATTTAATTTAGAGGCCTTAAAAGCCCAAGCAATAGCGGCTAGAACTTATGCTATAGCGCATATGAAACCAATAGGCAGTGGGTGTGCTAACGCTTATGGAGGGGATTTATGTGATACTACTCATTGTCATGTATATACAAGTAAGAATAAAAAAATAAATCAATGGGGAAATAATGGAAATGATAATTGGATGAAAATTGAGGAAGCTGTAAATTCTACTGCTAATATGATTATCACTTATAATAATGAGTTGGCTAAGGGTGCATACTATTTTTCAACTAGTGGGGGGAAGACGGAAAATGTAGAGGAAGTATTTAGTGCCAAATTGCCTTATTTAAGAAGTGTAGAAAGTAAAGGTGAAGAAGTGGCACCAAGATATAAAAGTAATGTAAGTATTGAAAAAAGTGATTTTGTTTCAAAGGTTAATGGAACATATAATCAGGCTGGATTAAATGTAAACAAGTTAACAAAACAAATAAAAATAATTAGTCATACTGAAGGTGGTAGTGTAAAAGAACTTAAATTAGGTGGGGTAGTTATAAGTGGGAAAAAATTAAGGGAATTATTGGGATTAAATTCAGCTAACTTTACTATAGATATAACTAATAAGACTATAGAAATAAAATGTGTTGGATTTGGGCATGGTGTTGGAATGAGTCAATGGGGTGCTAATGCTATGGCTAATGAAGGGGAGTCTTATATTAATATATTGAAACACTATTATACTGGAATAGAAATATATAAAATAAATAATTAAATACAATTAAAATATTAAATAAAGATTGCATAGGGTTTAGCATATATGGCTAAATCTTATGCAATTTTTATTTACTGAGATTTTTATTAGATATTAAATAAAATATTAAAAATTTAAAATTTTTTTCTTGTACATGTATTAATTTTCTAATAAAGGGTCAAAATACATATGGAGGTGTTTTTATGAACAATAAATTTGATAAATTCAAAAAGTTTATTAAAAAAGAAGGTTTCTATGTAATACTTTTCGTTTGCTTATGTTCTGTAGCTACAGTGGCGGTTGTAACATCAACAAGAGCTAAGAATGATATAGACAGTGCAAAAGTAGTAGTACAAGATACAGACAAGAATGTAGTAGAACAACCTAAAAATCCAGAAGGGGCACTTCAGGTAAAAGAAAATTTAAAAGAAGTACCTAATGTGAAAGCTAATAATGAGACAAAAGCAGTATCAAATTCAAATGATAAATCTTTTGTAAATCCAGTAGATGGAAGTTTAGGAAGAGCATACTCAGAAGACCCAGTATATTGGGCGACAACTAAGAGTTATAAAACTCATTTAGGCATGGATATAAAGGCAAAAGAAGGAGCTAGTGTTAAATCAGTTTCTGAAGGAATTGTAAAAAACATAGGTAAAAATACTGAGGGAGCTTTTATTGAAGTTGACCATCAAAATGGGTTAATAACTGTATATGGAAATCTGGAAGAAAATATTTCAGTAAAAAAGGGTGATAAGGTTACGGCTTCACAAGAAATAGGTAAAGTTGGAAATACTACAAATTTTGCTTATGAGGAATACGGAACTCATCTTCATTTCCAAGTTTTAAAAGATGGGAATGAAGTAGACCCTGCAAAATATGTAACCTATAAGAAATAGTTCTTATAGATTTAGTCTTATTAGTCATTTTCTTTTAAAGAGGAAATGGCTAATAAGAAACTAATAATAAGTAATTTAAGTTCGCAATTTAGCATATTATTATTTATAGAAGCATTAAGGAGGTAACACTTTGAAGGACTATATTGAAGATAGAGTACTAGAAGTTGCAAAATATATTATTGAATCAGAGGCTACAATTAGGAAAACAGCATCAGTTTTTGGAGTAAGTAAAAGCACTATACATAAAGATATGACAGAAAGATTACCTAAAATTAACCCCCAAATAGCAGAAGAAGCAAAAAGCATCTTAAATTTAAATAAAGCTGAAAGACACATTAGAGGTGGAAAAGCTACTAAAATGAAGTATAAAGTAATTGAAGGTTAGAATAAATAGTAATATAATAATATTTAGGAGAAATTGTAGATATTAGTATATTTATACTTCAAAATAGATCAAGAAGCGGGAGTGAGTTTTAGATGTTTTTTTTCGGAATGGGAACAGATATGGGGATTGATTTAGGAACTGCTACAGTGTTAGTGTACATGAAAGGTAAAGGGGTCATACTTAAAGAGCCTTCAGTGGTAGCTATTGATAAAAACTTAAATAAAGTATTAGCAGTAGGTGAAGAAGCTAGAAAAATGATAGGAAGAACTCCAGGAAATATAGTAGCTATACGTCCATTAAGAGACGGGGTTATTTCGGACTATGATGTTACAGAAAAGATGCTAGAGCATTTTATTAAAAAGGCTTGTGGAAAGAGAAAAATTTCTACACCAAGGGTTGTAGTATGCGTTCCTTGTGAAGCAACCGAAGTTGAGAGAAGAGCTGTGGAAGATGCTGCTAGAAATGCTGGAGCTAAAAAGGTGCTTTTAGTGGAAGAACCTTTGGCAGCAGCTATAGGAGCAGGATTAGATATTACAAAAGCTAGTGGAAATATGGTAATAGATATTGGTGGAGGAACTACGGATATAGCAGTTATATCTTTAGGTGGTATGGTTGTTAGAGAATCTATTAAAGTTGCAGGAGACAAGTTCGATGAAGCTATAATTCGTTATATAAGAAAAAAACACAAGTTAATGATTGGAGAAAGAACTGCAGAAGAACTAAAAATAAGCATAGGGTCTGCATATCCAAAGGAAGAAGAAATTAGTACGGAAATAAGAGGAAGAGATTTAATAACAGGTCTTCCCAAAAATATAACAGTAAACTCTAATGAAATGAGAGAGGCATTAAAAGAAACTATATATTCTATTGCTGAATGCACTCACTCAGTTCTAGAAAAAACACCACCAGAGTTAGCTGCCGATATAGCAGATAAAGGAATAATTATGACTGGTGGAGGAGCATTATTAGATGGGCTAGACAAGCTAATTGAGGAAGTTACCAAGGTACCTGTTTATGTAGCAGAAGAATCTGTTTCTTGTGTAGCTATTGGAACTGGTAAAATGTTAGACTTTATTGATAAGTTAGATACCACTCAAAGTACTCAAGGGTGGTCAGTGATAGATTAATATTGTCCAATAAATAGCAAAAGGAATGTGTTTTAAGTAAATACATTCCTTTTGTTATTTATTTTATTATTAGAATTGAAAATCTTCATTTAAAGTTAAGAAATTACTTTATAAATATATTTTAGAATTTAGAATATAAAATTATAAATCTAAAACAGTGCTTATTCAAAATAGAGATCAAAGTTTACAAGTATAGAGGTGATACGCATGAATTAAACTATTAGTTATAACTCTCGAGATTTCAATAATAAGATTTAATCTAATATTTCTACTAGTGAAGGGTTCTTCATCTTCACTAGAATCAACTATACCTATTATAGAAATATCTCCTACAGGGCATAGGCTTTTACCTACACCTTTACCAGGACTTATTGGGTAGTCTCTAATCTGAATTTCTCCTATATTTAAAAATGGTCCTAAGCAAGCATCAATACCAATTATTTTTGATGAAGGATGCTTTAGTTTTATGGTTGATAGTTTGTTCTCTAGATTTAATGCATGGATAGGATCATTGATAGTGCCATACACTGGTAATGGGAAAAACTTTTCTTTAAGTAGTGTACCTACAAGAGGCCCGAGGCAATCACCTATACATCTATCAGTTCCAATACAAACAACAATAGTATTTTCATCTAATTGATTTTTTAAAAATGTTGATAAACTATAATAACCCAAAGGGTCTTTGTAATGGATCTTAATTTTACTCACATAAACACCTCCCTATGAATTTATATGATTAAAGATTAATAAATATTAACGAAATATATATTTTGTTCTGAAACATAATATGTATAAAATCAAATCATTAAGACATAATTAAGATGTGCAAAATTTTAAGTGTGAGGTGACTCAAAATCATGAAAAGAGTTTTTTATAGTGGAGTTATAATTGCATATACTATTTTTATATCAGGAGTTCTAATTAGCTTAAACAAAAGTTATCATGTGTATAATGAAAATAGTATGATTGCTAAAGAATTAGAACAAGAAATTTATAAAGAAAAGAATTATAAAGAAGAGAATTATGAAGAAGAAAATACAGCTAGTGAAGTAAATGATGATACAAATTTTAAAAAATATATGAAGTTTAAAGAAAATCAGATGTTAAGAATGGAAGAGCAATTTGAATATAATGATAAGTATATGAACGATAATTACAATTCATATATACCAGAAACCGATTATAAAATAATAAAGACCTCTGTAGAAGATATAGAGAAAGATCTTAGTATGATTGAAAAAGCGAAATTAATGATAATTTCAGAAGACTTATCAAATAGAGATATTGAAAAAATAAGCGAGTATATAGAGTATAAGAATGAAAAAATAGGAGTGGAAAAAATAATAGAAATTGTAAAAGAAAAACTTAAACCTAAAGATGTTGAATATGTTTTGAAAGTATTCTCTAGATATATAGATTTTAGTAGCCTTAGATAAGAACAAGAGTGCAATGTAAATAGAAGTATTCATTAGAAAAATAGAAGGAGAGTAAAATAATCATCCCAAATGGGTAAATTTGAATTTGAAAAAGTAAAACTAAAATTGTATACTATAACTTGTCAAGTTTATAAATCGGGATTTGCTGGCATGGCTCAACGGTAGAGCAGCTGACTTGTAATCAGCAGGTTGTAGGTTCGATTCCTATTGCCAGCTCCAAAATGTGGAGGAGTTCCCGAGTGGCCAAAGGGGGCAGACTGTAAATCTGTTACGTTTCGTTTCGATGGTTCGAATCCGTCCTCCTCCACCATATTATGGTCGCATAGCTCAGCTGGGAGAGCATCTGCCTTACAAGCAGAGGGTCACAGGTTCGATCCCTGTTGTGACCACCATTAAACTAATAATTAAATAATATATGCTGGCATGGCTCAACGGTAGAGCAGCTGACTTGTAATCAGCAGGTTGTAGGTTCGATTCCTATTGCCAGCTCCAAAATGTGGAGGAGTTCCCGAGTGGCCAAAGGGGGCAGACTGTAAATCTGTTACGTTTCGTTTCGATGGTTCGAATCCGTCCTCCTCCACCACAATATGGTCGCATAGCTCAGCTGGGAGAGCATCTGCCTTACAAGCAGAGGGTCACAGGTTCGATCCCTGTTGTGACCACCATTAAACTAATAATTAAATAATATATGCTGGCATGGCTCAACGGTAGAGCAGCTGACTTGTAATCAGCAGGTTGTAGGTTCGATTCCTATTGCCAGCTCCAAAACTTGGAGGAGTTCCCGAGTGGCCAAAGGGGGCAGACTGTAAATCTGTTACGTTTCGTTTCGATGGTTCGAATCCGTCCTCCTCCACCATAAAAAAATATCACTTTTGTGATATTTTTTATTTTGAGAATAATCAAATTGACATGCTTTTCATATTATGATATTATGATGTTGTAAAAATAATTAATAACTCTTATCAAGAGAGGTGGAGGGATACGGCCCTGTGAAACCCGGCAACCGGTGAATTATCACCATGGTGCCAATTCCAGCAGACATACTGCGAGATAAGAGAGAGTAGTGTATTGTGATAGCTAACCTCTTCTTAATCTTAAGAAGAGGTTTTATTTTGTTTGTATGTATTATTAAATTAAATTTTTATTATTGGAGTCTTAACTTATATTATAAGTTTTTATTTGCCTATTGGAATTTAATATGTGAGAACTCCAGATAAAAAAATCAGAGAGGAGATAAAGAAATGAGAAGATTATTTACTTCAGAATCAGTTACAGAAGGACATCCAGATAAAATGTGTGACCAAATATCAGATGCTATTTTAGATGCTATTTTAGAAAAGGACCCAATGGCTAGAGTTGCTTGTGAAACAGCGACAACAACAGGAATGGTTTTAGTTATGGGAGAAATCAGCACTAAATGTTATGTAGATGTACAAAAAGTTGTTAGAGAGACCATTAAAGAAATAGGTTATACTAGAGCTAAATATGGATTTGATTGCAATACTTGTTCAGTGTTAACCTCTATAGGTGAACAATCAGGGGATATTGCAATGGGGGTTGATGAGGCTTTAGAAAGCAAAAAGGGTGAAATTAATAAAGAAGATGCTATTGGTGCTGGAGATCAAGGTATGATGTTTGGTTTTGCATCAAATGAGACAGAAGAATTTATGCCACTTCCAATTGCTATGGCTCATAGATTAGCAAGAAGATTGTCAGAAGTTAGAAAAGATGGTACTTTAAATTATTTAAGACCTGATGGAAAAACTCAGGTAACAGTTGAATACGAGGATAACAAACCAGTAAGAGTAGATGCAATAGTTATTTCAACTCAACATGATCCAGAAATAGAGCGTGAACAAATTGAGAAGGATTTAAAGCAATATGTAATAGCTAATATTGTTCCAGCTGAACTATTGGATGATAATACTAAGTATTATATAAATCCAACAGGAAGATTTGTTATTGGCGGTCCACAAGGAGATTCAGGATTAACAGGAAGAAAAATTATAGTAGATACTTACGGTGGATATGGTAGACATGGTGGTGGAGCATTCTCAGGAAAAGATCCAACTAAGGTTGACAGATCTGCGGCTTATGCTTCAAGATGGGTAGCTAAGAATTTAGTTGCTGCAGGAGTTGCTGATAAAATAGAAATAGCATTAGCGTATGCTATAGGAGTAGCTAAACCTGTATCTATAGCAGTTGATACCTTTGGAACAGGAAAAATTAATGATGATAAAATTGTTGAATTAATAGAAAAGGTATTTGACTTAAGACCAGCAGCTATAATAAGACAATTAGATTTAAGAAGACCAATATATAAACAAACAGCTGCTTATGGACATTTTGGTAGAAATGATTTAGATTTACCGTGGGAAAGATTAAATAAAGTTGATGATATTAAAAAATATTTATAATAAAACAGAGTGAACTTTATGGTTCGCTCTTTTTTTATAACTTTGTCTTAATATAGTGTTGATAATGAACTATATAAAACAAAATCGTATTTATAAAAAATTTTGATTTAATAGGACTGAGAATAGTAAATAATATAAATATAAAAAAGTACAGCTATAAATATGCTTCAGATGCTATAATTAATAGAAGAAAATATTTAGGAGAGATAAAGTATGATAGTTATGGAAGTTGTGGCGGATAATATAGTTTTTAAAAATGAAGAAAATGGATATGCCATAATTAGAGCTATTCACGGAAGAGAAAATATCACCATGGTTGGTACTATGGCTTATATTGTTGAAGGAAATAAATATAAGGTAACAGGAGAGTGGGTTAATCATCCTAAATTCGGAAAACAATTTAGAGTAGATAATATAGAAGAAATAGTTCCAACTACATTATCGGGCATAGAAAAATATTTGGCCAGTGGTATTATAACTGGTATTGGACCAATAACGGCAAAAAAAATAGTGGAGTTTTTTGGAACTAAAACCTTAGAGGTTTTAGATAATGATATAAAAAGACTAAATGAAATAAAGGGAATAGGAAAAAAGAAAATCGATACAATAATAGAGTCTTATGCTAGTCAAAGAGCTACAAGAGAAATAATTATATTTTTTCAAAAGTATGGGATATCTGTAAATAAAGCCATGAAAATTTATAAGAAATTTGGATGGACATCTATAGATATTGTCAAAGATAATCCCTATATATTAGTAGAGTATATTTCAGGAATAGGATTTAAAACAGCGGACATGATAGCTAGGAGTATAGGAATAGAGAGTGATTCTCCATTTAGAATAAAGAGTGGAATATCCTATATAATTAATGAGTATTGTGCTATGGGAAGTACATTTATGCCTATGGATATTTTAGAAGAGAAGGCAATAAATGTATTAGGAGTAACTATAGATAAGATTAAAGAGAATATATATGATTTAACCATAGAGGGAAAAATAAAAATTGAAGAGGTAGACGATATAACAGCTGTATATAATATGTATTATCTGTATATGGAGATGAGTGTAACTAAAAAGATAGCTGAACTTGCTACTACTACCTATGAAAAGCTAGAGGTTAAGTTAAGCAAGGAAATACTAGAGTTCGAAGATGAGAATAGTATTAAATTAGCTTCAAAACAAAGGGAAGCTGTAGAGGGAGCTATAAATAATGGTATAGAAATAATAACAGGGGGACCTGGTACTGGTAAAACTACAATTATAAATTGTATAGTTCATATATTTGAAGGTTTAGGTATGAAGGTTGCTATGGCTGCGCCAACAGGACGAGCCGCTAAAAGAATGAGTGAAGCTACAGGTATGGAAGCAAAAACTATACACAGACTTTTAGAGATTGGCTCTTACTCAGAGAGTGAAGAGGAAGATTTAGAATTTGAAAGTAGTCCAGTAGAAGCAGATGTATTAATCATAGATGAGGCATCTATGATAGATATTACTTTAATGAATGCACTGCTTAAAGCAGTAAGCTTCACCACAAGGATTATTATAGTTGGAGATGTAGATCAGCTTCCATCTGTGGGACCAGGAAATGTACTTAAAGATCTCATAGAAAGTGAAGCTGTTAAGGTGGTTAGATTAAATGAGATTTTTAGACAAGGGCAGGAAAGTATGATAGTAGTCAATGCCCATCTTATTAATGAAGGAAAAATGCCAATACTAAATAGAAAGAGTGGAGACTTCTATTTTATTGATGCACTAGATCAAGACAAAATTTTAGAGCAAATTAAATCTTTAGTTAAAACAAGACTACCGAAATTTAATAAGGAATGGAATAATGTTAAAGATATTCAAATATTATCACCAATGAGAAAATCTAGCGTAGGTGTAGATAATTTAAATAGTGAACTACAAGATATACTTAATCCAAAGCATGGTAGTAAAAATGAAAAGATTTTAGGGGAAGTTATTTTTAGAGTTGGGGATAAAGTAATGCAAACTAAAAATAACTATAATTTAAAGTGGAAGAAAAGAAATACTGAAGAAGATGGTAGTGGAGTATTTAATGGTGATGTAGGTTACATAATAGATATTGATGATGAAGGCAAGGTAGTAATAGTTTTTGATGATGACAAAGTAGTTGAGTATGAGGAAAGTGAATTAGAAGAGTTAAGCTTGGCATATGCAATAACAATACATAAAAGTCAAGGAAGTGAATTTCCAGTAGTAATTATACCTATGTTTATGGGTCCTCCACTTTTAATGAATAGGAATTTACTTTATACTGGAATCACACGAGCTAAAAAACTTGTAGTATTAGTTGGAAGTATTAGAGCGGTAGATTTTATGAAAGATAATAATAGAAGTTTTGAGAGATATTCAGGACTTAAGTGGAGAATAAAAGAAATAATTCATATGTAATTAGGAGAGAGCTTATGCTATTTGGTAGATTCAAAAAAAAGGATAAAGTTGAAAAAGGCTTAGTAGAGGATAAGTTACTACAATTCTATAAAGAGAAAAAAGAGAAGGTAAATATTATCTCTTTTTTAGGTAACAAGCGAAAAGTATTCAATGATATAATAAGCATTGCATTAAAGGAGAGTAAAAAAGTCTTATATATAACTACAGAGGTTTCTAATAGTATTGACATTTTAAATAAATTCAAGATTAATATATTAAGCACTAAACTAACAGCTAGTCAAAGTAATAAAGTTAATGTATGTACTCCTAGTGAAGCATTATATTTAACTGATAAGTTTAATTTAGTAATATATGATGATATTAATTCTTACCCACTAGTTTCGAAGGAGAGTATAGGTAAAATTATGGGAAATTTGGTGAGTAGTTATGGGCTAATGATAGCTTATTCTATAGAACCTATTTTTGATAATGAATCTATACTTTATTGCACTCACGATAAATATATAAAAACACCCTTGATAGAACCAAGAATTATAACAACAAGATTAAAAATAGAAGAAGATATACCCATGGTGGTATATGAATATTTACTTTGGGCAATAAATTCTAATAGTAATGTGCTTATCTATGTACCATCAGAGGAAAAGGGTGAAAAAATATATAATTACTTGTTAAATATCAAGGAAAAGTTAACAGAAAATATATTTTTATCAAATGCACCTATAGAGAGTAATTCATCTATAAAAAAAATTATGAATAAGGAGGGATTTATCCTAGTAACAAATAATTTTAAAATGGATTATCCAACCTTAAAGAAGTTGAATATAATGATATTTTTTGCAGATAATTATAGATTTAATTACAAAGAATTAGTATATTTAATTAGTAAAGTTAAGATGGATATAAACTCTAATAGACAGGAAGCAATATTTTTGTGTAATGATGAAAATAAACATATGGATAAAGCAAAAGATATATTAAGGGAGTTAAATAAAAGAGCGTGGGACGAAGGTGCTTTAAAGTTATAAATAAATATATAGATTATATTTTATCTATCATATATGGAGGAGAAGATAAATGTCTATTATGTGATGAATATGTAGAAGAAGAATATATGTGTAATAGATGCAATAATAAAATAAAATTTTTAAATTTATGCTATTGGATAGAAGATTATGAAGATAAATTTACCTGTTATTCTCTAGGGGCATATGGATATGAGCTAAAAAAACTAATAATGCTATTAAAATATAAAAAAGTTTTTAGAGCAGGAGAAATTCTAGGGAATTATATGAGTAATTTTATACAAATGGAATTGCTAGGAGAATTAGATGTACTTACATATATTCCAAGCTCTAAAGAGGCATTGAAGAGAAGGGGATTTAATCAGTGTGAGATTATATGTAAAAATATAAGTAAGAAGATAGATATTCCATTTAAGCAGCTAACAGAGAAGATAAGAGAAAATAGTGACCAAATAGGACTTAATAATGAACAAAGATGGAACAATATGAGGAATACTTTTACAGTGGTAAATAATGAATTTATAAGAAATAAAAGGATATTATTAATAGATGATGTGTTAACTACAGGGGCTACAGCATTTTATTGTGCAAAAGAAATTAAAAAAGCTGGAGCAAAAGAAGTATACATATTGACTATTGCAAAAAGTAGAGTATAATAAAGAAGTCAGGTTTGTGGTTGAAAGTCGATGCCAGTCGCAGGCGAAACGATCCACGTAAGTTAAATAAAATGTTTAATGATCATGGTGCGGCTTAGAGGTAAGACCTGCCTTCTTATAAGAAGAGAGAGTTAGTAGTGAGAGGGTAATTCTGGGTAGCAAAAGCTCCAGCAGGCGAGTGTGGGGTCAAAGACCAGGTCAACTGATAAGAAATGCACTAACTGTGCGGTTTAGCAGTCTTTTATGGGCTGCTATTTTTCTTTTACGAATATATGTTCGGATGAAAATTAAAAAAATATATACTTAATTAAATTAAGTCAAATTTAAGTTTTAATAATTCTAAAGGAAGATTTTCTAAGATAGATATTTGTTCTAAATTATATCCTTCATAATTATTAATTAAGTCATCTGAAATTAATAAGTGAGCAGCAAATAAATTAGCTTGGCGCTCAAGTTTGGAAACAGAGTAAAAGGTATTACTCTTTAAAAATGGAGTGTTAGCATTTGCATGAAACTTTGCATGGCCTAACTCATGAGCACAAGTTAATAATTGCCTAGATTCACTCAGATTACAATTGATGTGAATAAATTTTTGTCTATAAATTTTATTATAATATCCACAGATTCCACCTAATGGTTCTGTTACGATTATTATATTTTCAGCACCTGCAATCTCAAAAGGATTGGAAGTGTTGTATTTTTTTATTAATTTTTCAATCTCAATTTTTATTAAATTTTTCATATCCCCATCCACCCCTTAATAATTACTACTTTTTATATTTATTTGGGGTATATTTTTGCTTAGCAATCTGTTTAGCTAGTTTCATAGAGTTTTCTAAACTTATTCTAAGTAATTCTTTTGTTTCATCATCTATTGGTTCACCATCAAACATTAAACCATCTTGAGAGCCTTCTAAACACTCTAAAGTTTCAGTTAGTTTTTTAGCTATATCTTTTTCATCTTTATTATTAAGTGCAGGTAGGTTGTTATCTATATTTTCATTAACTGAAGCATCTTCATCATCATTGTAAAATTCTCTTATAGATACACCTAAAACATCAGCTAGCGCCTGTAAAATATCAGTGCCTATATTGGTTCTTTTATTATTTTCAATAGAACTTAAATAGCCTCCTGTTATACCTGCTTTTTTAGCAGTTTCGTTTAAGCCTAATCCTTTATTTATTCTAATTTTTTTTATAGTGTCACCTAACAATGTTATCACCTCACAGTTAACATTATATACTCACAGTTAACAAAAAACAATGAAATTTTAAGAAGTAAGAAAGAGATAAAAGTAACTTTAACTATTGAAGAAACATCTCAACATTCAGGAATAAATGAAGATAAGACAATTAGTTCATACACCAGGTTTTCCATGTTTCAAGAATGGAAATAAATGAATTATAAATAAAGAATTATTTTCCTATCATTTTACTGCTTAGTAATTTAAGGTGATATAAATGGTAACAATATTGGATGTATAATTCAGAAATTTTAAAGAGAAAATATCTTATTACTAAAAATGGAGTTGTAAATGAAAAGTTGAGTTAATAGATAACACTATCTATATAGAGAGGAAAAATAAACATGGAAAGACTGACTAAAGGTGAATTTATGAAAAAAGTTAAAAATGACTACTATGGTAAAAGGCTAAAGGCAAGAAGCAAAGAAAATGAAATAGAGTATTATCAAAATGATGTAAAAATAAAAAATAGATTAAAAAAATAGAGAAAAGGAGAATTAAGTAAGGAAATGGCTATCACAGACAAAATTAAAAAAGGCAGCTCTACACCAAATAGATGCAAAGCTACCATATAATCAAATAGTATTAACCTACAAATATAGGTGCTTGAATTAAGGTTGCAAAAATAAACTGATGCACATGGTCATCAACACAAGTGGTGGTTCCAGACACAAAGTGAACGTGTCTTCCTTCACCCACAGGTATTGCAGGGCCAGTAGTAACTCTGATTTCATGGAAATGGTCAAAAAAGTCTGTTTTTGTTTTTATAAAGTGAACGTGGCTTTGACCAGCAGGGATTGCCTCGCTACTAATTCCCGCGAAACGGTGGTTATGAGCATCTTCTGATTCAAGTTCAGCCAATCTAGTACTACCCAAAAATTCATGAACGTGAAATTGTCTTACTTCAGGACAAGCCATAAGCTCTCCTCCTTTATTGTTGATAATATATAATATTAAAAATAGAGTAAGATAGTGCAGACATGTTATATGAAATATTTCCTATATATAAAGATAGAGCAGATAGACAAGATGATTATTTGCTACCAAATATCTAAATAGAGCTTTTAGCTGGTGAATTCTTATGCCATATCAATATCAAGTTAGAACTGCAAGAAGGGTTGTTGGTGAGGCTTGTAAAGAGGTTAAATATAATATTGAGATTATAGGTTCAGATGTATATGATACCTGCAGAAAATTTATGGAATATATAATAGAGAATAGGAAATAGATTAAGGCCATGGATTACACTTAGGTGTATGGTCCATGGCTTTTTATCGTTGTAAGATTTGGAAGTTATAATGAAAATGAAATTATTATAATCATATCCATACTTTTAAATTTTAAACAAAGAATTTTCAAAATTAATATGGAATATATCATCTTCAAATCTAATTCTTATATTTTATTGTTTCTAATATATTTTTTAATCCTATTAGTATGAAGAGTCTTCCCCATTCTTTCTGTGTTACCTTCATACTATCCTTCTATATAATTAAGGACAGTTTAAAGTATTTCTTTATTATCATTATTTTCATCTAAAAAACTTCTAGATACGATCCTATCCTTCCGTGTGGAACCATTCATCCAATAGACTAAACTCTGGATCATAAAATTTACCATGATAATGAACTACGATAAGCTTTCTAACTTTTAGTTCATCAATTTTTAAAATCTTAGCTATTTCTGGAATCTTATATAATAAATCTTCTATACTTATGTTAGATGTATTTATTTTGATAGGGGAAATTTCAATGGAGCTATACTTGGGGCTATATATTCAATTTATATTATCTTTTATTTCAGTGGAGCAACTTTTGGTAGTGAGGGAACTGAACAGGTAGGAGCAGCGATAGCAACAGTATTAGTAATGCCACATATGATTCTTGTGATATTAGCTACAATATTTAATTGGGTTACTTTTTTTAGCAACAAAAGAGGGTTTGCACTAACAGCGGGGATTTTATATAGTGTTGGTGGAGTATTATTTTTATTATATATTATATTTGTTATACCAAGTTTAGTTTTAAGTTTTGTAGGATATGCAAATCTTAAAAAAATAAACCAAGGAGTTATTGCACAGTCAGATATATAGAAACATATAAAATATTGAAACATATGTAATTAGTTACAATAAAAAATCAAAACTAAAAGAAGACTTGTAATTTACAAGTCTTCTTGATTTTTATAATAATCTATGCATATATAATAGGTAGAAACTCCGGTGAAGTTATTAGAAACACATTAATATAAAGTGTTTTTTAATTATAAACATCTAACCCATACTTTAAATTATATCATAAATAAGGAAAAAATTCATACTATATATTCTATAGAAATAGTTATATATATAAAGAAATAACATGATAAGTTATATCAAACACAAAAAAAAACAGAATATTAACAAAAATTAATTTGATAAAATTTTTAATTAGTATTAAAATTAAATTACAAAATAAGATATAACTTAATAATACAGGATATAAAAAGTCCTATTAGCTTGAAGGGGGCTGAAATTATGAAAATAAGAATAGTTGGCAAAAATTTAGAAATAACTGAAGCACTAAAGGGAGCAGTTGAAAAGAAAATTAGTAAGCTAGATAAGTATTTTGATGAAAAAATTTCAAGCACAATAACTTTAAGTGTAGAAAAGAATTTACAAAAGATAGAGGTACTTATACCTTTTAATAGTGTGATTCTTAGAGCAGAAGAAAAAGACATAGATATGTATACAGCTATAGACTTAGTTATAGATAAATTAGAAGGACAAATAAGAAAACAAAAAACTAAACTTCAAAGAAGACAACATGATAGTTCTCTAAGATTTAACAATATAAAGGATTACGATAATTATAGTGAGGAGAATGAGCCAAGGATTGTAAAAACAAAAAGATTTGCAATAAAGCCCATGAATGAGGAAGAGGCTGTATTACAAATGGAGCTATTAGGACATGATTTCTTCGTATTTAGAAATGGAAATACAGAAGAAGTCAATGTAGTATATAAAAGAAAAGACGGAAATTATGGCTTGATAGAACAAGAATTTTAATTAAAAATTAATATAATGAAAAATTACTGAGATCCTAATCTCAGTAATTTTTTTATGATTTAATTTTATTTTAATATAGTGTTAATAATGTGAACTACATACAAATGGTTTGCTTCGCAATAATATGTAGTTCTAAAATCAATCACCATTTAAAACAAAGCCTATGATTTAAATAAATGTTGCAATTTGTTTTTATTTATAAATATCATAAAGTTGAAGTAAAAATAAATAAGTGTTATAATTTACGTTAGTATTTTAATGAGTATTTTAAATCATATAACATATATTTTTAAATAATTGCTGCTGAAAAATAGTGATAAAGAGTGAGGATGAGTTTATGGGAATATTGAATAAAATATTTGGAACCTATAGTGAACGAGAGATTAAAAGAATGATGTCAATGGTGAAAAAAATCAATTCTCTTGAGCCAACTATAGAAGTTTTATCTGATGAGGATTTAAGAAATAAAACTGAAGAATTTAAAGGAAGATTGAAAAAAGGTGAAACGATAAATGATATTCTTCCAGAGGCTTTTGCTGTAGTTAGGGAGGCATCAAAAAGAGTTTTAGGATTAAGGCATTATGATGTCCAATTAATTGGAGGTATTGTTTTACATCAAGGTAGAATTGCAGAGATGAAAACAGGAGAAGGTAAGACCTTAGTAGCTACACTTCCTTCATATTTAAATGCGCTAGAAGAAAAAGGCGTGCATATTATTACTGTTAATGATTATCTGGCTAAAAGAGATAGAGACGAGATGGGAAAGGTTCATGAATTTTTAGGTCTTACAGTGGGCGTTATTATCCATGGGCAATCTCAATTAGAAAAACAACAGATGTATAATTGTGATATTACTTATGGAACAAATAATGAGTTTGGATTTGATTACTTAAGAGATAACATGGTAGTTTATCAACAAGAAAGAGTTCAAAGGGAGCTTAATTATGTAATAGTTGATGAGGTAGATTCAATACTTATAGATGAAGCTAGAACGCCACTTATTATTTCTGGTGAAGGTGAAAAGTCTACAGATTTTTATAGAGTAGCAGACTTTTTTGTAAAGTCACTATCAGAAGAGGATTATTTAATAGATGAGAAAGCACATTCTGTTATATTAACAGACGAAGGTATAGCTAAAGCTGAGAAGTATTTTCATGTAGATAATTATGCAGATCCTGAAAATATGGATGTTCAACACCACGTGGTTCAAGGATTAAAAGCAAATTATAGTATGAAAAATGAAAAAGACTATATAGTAAAAGATGGAGAAGTTGTTATAGTAGATGAGTTTACTGGAAGACTTATGGAAGGTAGAAGATATAGTGATGGATTACACCAAGCTATAGAGGCTAAAGAAAACGTTAAGGTTTTAAAAGAGTCTAAAACCCTAGCTACAATAACATTCCAAAACTATTTTAGAATGTATAAAAAATTAGCAGGTATGACTGGTACAGCAGAAACTGAGGAAAGTGAATTTAGAGAAATTTACGGACTAGATGTAATAGTAATCCCAACAAATATGCCACTTATAAGGAAGGATTTACCAGATGTGGTTTATAAGACAATTAAAGGAAAATATATAGCTTTAGTTGATGAAATTGCAGAAACTTATAAAATAGGTCAACCAATACTTGTAGGTACTGTAAGTATTGAAAAGTCAGAACTTATTTCATCAATGCTTAAGAAAAAAGGAGTACCACATCAAGTACTTAATGCTAAATACCACGAAAAAGAAGCTGAGATAGTATCCTTAGCAGGCCAAAAGGGGTCTGTAACTATAGCAACTAACATGGCTGGTAGAGGTACAGATATTAAGCTTGGAGAGGGTGTAGTTGACCTTGGAGGTCTTAAGATATTAGGAACTGAGAGACATGAATCAAGACGTATAGATAATCAGCTTAGGGGACGTTCTGGTCGTCAGGGAGATCCTGGAGTTTCAAGATTCTATATTTCACTAGAAGATGACTTAATGAGAATATTCGGATCTGAAAGATTATCTGGAGTAGTAGATAAATTAGGCTTACAAGAAGATGACGCTATTGAAAGTAAAATGGTTAGTAGTGCTATAGAGGGTGCTCAGAAGAAGGTTGAAGGTAATAACTTTGACGTAAGAAAAAATGTAGTTAAATATGATGATGTAATGAATAAACAAAGAGAGATTATTTATAGTCAAAGACAAACAGTTCTTAAAGGTGAAGACATTAAGGATCAAATACAAAATATGGTAGAAGATGTTATAGATAGCAGCGTGAAAACTCATATTACTGGTTCAGAGGATACTTTTAAGGATGAATTAAAAACATTAATAGGATATATGGAAGAGATATTCTTACCTAAAGGTGAGCTTAAAGTAGAGGATTTAGAACAGATATCTGATGGGGAGATAAAAGATAAATTATTATCTAAAGCTAAAGAACTTTATGCCGAAAAGGAAAGAGAGTTTGGCGAAGAACAGATAAGAGAAATAGAAAGAGTTATACTATTAAGAGTAGTTGATAGCAAGTGGATGGATCACATAGATAATATGGATCATCTAAAACAAGGAATAGGATTAAGAGCTTATAAGCAACAGGACCCAGGTCAGGCGTACCAAATGGAAGGTAGCGATATGTTTAATGAAATGATAGAGAACATTAAGCATGAAACAGTTAAATATTTATTCCATGTAAGAATAGAAAAAGCGCCCGAAAGAGAAAGAGTTGCAAAAATAACTTCAACTAATGAGGATAGTTCACTTAAAAAAGAACCAGTTAAGAAAAAAGAAAAACCAAATAGAAATGATCCATGTACATGTGGTTCAGGACAGAAATATAAAAATTGTTGTGGAAGAGGAGTATAATAGTGTTATTACAATTAGAAGAATTTATAAATGAAGTAAATATTCTTAAAGGAAAATTAGAAGAATTAAAGGTGTCTCTTTGACATAGCAACAATAGAAAAAAGATTAAGTGAACTGGAATTCAAAATGCAGGAGAGAGATTTTTGGAATGATATAAATAATGCACAAGAAATAACTCAAACTGCTAAAACATTAAAAGATAAAATAGATAATTTTAACAATCTTTGTAATAGAATTGAAGAAGTAGGGATACTTATAACTCTTAGTTTGGAGGAAGAGGATTCTTCCTCCTACAAAGAGATAAAAGTAGAATTAAAAACTCTAGAAGAAGAAATTGAAAACTTAAGTATTGAGACTCTTTTAAGCGGTGAGTATGATAGAAACAATGCAATTTTGGAACTTCATACAGGTGCCGGTGGAAATGATGCCCAAGATTGGACTCAAATGCTATATAGGATGTATTCTAGGTGGTGTGAAGCTCATGGATTTAAGACTGAAGTTTTAAACTATGTTTCTGATGATGAGGCTGGAATAAAGGCTGTTACTATTAAAATTACAGGAGAATTTGCCTATGGATATTTAAAGGCTGAAAAGGGTGTTCATAGATTAGTTAGGATATCTCCATATAATGCCAATGGTAAAAGGCAAACATCTTTTGCATCCTGTGAAATATTGCCAGAACTTACAGAGGATCAAGATATAGAAATAAGGTCAGATGATTTGAAGATAGATACCTATAGGTCAGGCGGTGCTGGAGGACAGCATGTAAATAAGACAGAGTCGGCTATAAGAATAACTCATATACCAACAAAAATAGTTGTTCAATGCCAAAATGAAAGAAGTCAACATAATAATAGAGAATATGCACTAAAGATGTTAAAGGCTAAGCTTGTAGACTTAAAAGAGAGGGAACATAAAGATAAGATTGAAGATTTAACTGGAGAATTGAAGGATAATGCTTGGGGAAGTCAAATTAGATCTTATGTATTCCACCCCTATAACTTAGTTAAGGATCATAGAACTGGAGTTGAAACTTCTAATGTTAATTCAGTTATGGATGGAAATATTGACATGTTTATAAAATCTTATTTAGGGTACAATAAATAGTCTATAAATAGTTGGGGTAATTTCAAAGATTGAAGTTACCCCAACTATTTATATAACTATGATTATTTACAAGTTTATTTAAAATATATACTTTTAATAAAACCACATAGTATAATGAAAATTTATAGCTTTAATCTAATAAATATAAATATTAGACTAGATATTCCAGAAATTACAAGTAATAAAGGTGTATGATTATATAAAATATTGTTAGTATAAGCTAAACTAAGAACACTTTCTTGAACTACATTAAAGCATCGTTTAATTGCAGTTTCACTGATATAATCAATTTTATCATTTGGAGTGTGGATTCTAAGCATATCATTATCACATAGTGTTACAGCCTCAATATTTTTACCTCTAAACGGTGCATGGTCACTAGCATCTTGAAATAAGTAATTGAAATAAATATTTTCATTCCTAAAGATAGATGTTAAGTCCTTAATAAAAGGTGTATCCACACTATCTGTTTTACTTCCCATTATACATAAGGGGATACCATCAAAGCTTCCAATCATATCAAAATTGATTACTTTAGCTCCTTTAAGCTTATTTTCATATTTATCAACAAAGGCTTTAGAACCAAGTAGACCGAATTCCTCAGCATTAAAGCTAACAAATATAATATCTCGTTCGGGAATCCCAAGAGAAGATATATACTTAGACAATTCTAGAACAAAGGATGTCCCAGAGGCATTATCTAAGGCTCCATTATATATGGTATTACCTAGATCATAACCTATATGATCAAAGTGAGAACCAAAAACTAAAGGCGGAAGAGATGGATTTTTTCCTTCAATATAGCCTACTACATTACTAACAGTGGTAGCTTCAATCTTAATTGGAATGTTTACATATATGGAAAAATCATTATCAAGATAATTTCGTATTTCAGTTAGAGTTTTAGTAGTAATAAAAACATATAAGTCATGTTTACTGTCTTGATAGAAAGAACTTCTAAAGGTTAAATTATCTTTTTCAGTTGTATATAAAATAATACTTCCATGGTCAGTTTTCACATTAATAAAGTCGTCACTGGAGCTCAAAACATTAGATTTATTAAATTGAATTTCATTAATTCTAAAGTTCAATAAATCTTCTTTGTAATTAACTCCATAGTCCAAGTTCTTAACTATCCTATTATTACTATCTATCACAGAGATCATAGGTGTATCTTCGATATGTTTTGGATAGTTAACCTGAAAATTTTGAAGATAATCTTTATCATAGGGTTTAATATTATTACTTATAAAGGTATCTTTAATGTAAGCAGCTACAAGTGCGTTTTCTAAAGTACCAGTCATTCTACCTTTAAAATCATCACTAGATAAATAAGCTATATTGTCTTTAACATCTTTAGTACTAAAATTATTAGTATTGTAGTAAGTATTATAGCTTAAGGAGAGAGTTATTAACGTAGATGTTAGTAGATAATTTATTATTGCTTTTTTCATAATATCACCTAATTTATTTTTACTAATACCAATAATATGAAAAAAAATCATGAGCTATGATTAAGAATAGATAATTTTGTGATAAAATAAATAAAGTACTGCGCATTTTATTTCGAGGAGGCTAAATAATGAATATAATTAATGATAAATTGTTAAAAGAATTCCAGATTTCAAAAGATCAGTTAAATAATGTTATTGAATTATTAGATGAGGGTAATACAGTACCTTTTATCGCTAGATATAGAAAAGAAAAAACAGGAGGTCTTGATGACATAATATTGAGAAACCTATCTGAAAGATTGACATATTTAAGAAATTTACAAGAAAGAAAAGAAGCTGTTGTTAGATTAATTGAGGAGCAAGGAAAGTTAACAGAGGAAATAAAACTCGCTCTAGAGAAGACAAGTACATTGACAGAAGTGGAAGATATATATAGACCCTATAAGCCTAAAAAGAGAACTAGGGCCATTATAGCTGCAGAAAAAGGATTAACTCCATTAAGTGAATTTATTATAAATGGAGATAGTAGTAAAGAATTGAATGTGTATGCAGAGGAGTTTATTAATGCCGAAAAAGGTGTGGAAACTATAGAGGAAGTCCTTCAAGGAGCTATGGATATAATAAGTGAAAAAATAAGTGATGATGCAGATATTAGAAAATGGATTAGAGAATACGTTCAAAGAACAGGAATCATAGAAACCAAGGGGGAGAGTAAAGAAAGAACACCTTATGAGATGTATTATGAATATAAAGAGCCTGTAAAATCTATTCCACCTCATAGAATTTTAGCTATTAATAGAGGGGAAGATGAAAAAATACTTTCAGTTAAAATAGTATGTGAAAATGAAAGAATTATAAACTATATAAATAATAAGACTTTGACTTCAAATGAACAGTGTAATAAATATATAGCATTTAGCGTAGAAGATTCTTTAAAAAGATTAATATATCCATCAATAGAAAGAGAAATCCGTAATATGTTAACTGAAATAGGAGAGAATGGTGCTATTAAGATATTTAAAGAGAATTTAAAGGCACTGCTTATGACACCTCCTATAAAGGGAAAAACAGTTATGGGATTTGATCCAGGCTTTAGAACTGGGTGTAAGGTAGCTGTACTAGATGAAACGGGAAAATTTTTAGACTATGTTACAGTACAGGCAACTTCAGAAAATAAAAATAGAGTAGAAGAAGCTATTCACAAGCTTAAAGATATGATAATAAAGTATAAGGTGGAGGTAATATCTTTAGGAAACGGGACAGCATCTAGGGAATCAGAACAGGTTCTAAGTGAAGTTATAAATAGGGTTAAGGCTGAAACTGGAAGAGAAGTATTTTATGTAGTAGTATCAGAGGCTGGGGCATCAGTATATTCAGCTTCTGAACTTGCTAGTAAAGAATATCCAGAGTTAGATGTAACTATAAGAGGAGCTATATCTATAGGTAGAAGATTGCAAGACCCATTGGTTGAATTAGTAAAGATAGATCCAAAGTCCATAGGAGTAGGCCAATATCAGCACGATGTTACAGTTAAAAAAATGGATGAATCGTTAAAGAATGTAGTTGAAGACTGTGTAAATAATGTAGGAGTGGACTTAAATATAGCAACACCATCTCTACTTTCTTATATTTCTGGAATAAATTCTACTATTGCACAAAATATAGTTGCATACAGAGATGAAGTTGGGAAATTTAAATCAAGAAAGGAGCTGTTAAAGGTTAAGAGACTAGGAGCTAAGGCTTTTGAACAATGTGCAGGGTTCTTGAGAGTAATGGAGAGTAAAGAGATGTTAGACAGTACTTCAGTTCATCCAGAAAGTTATGAGTCCTGTAAATCATTAATGAAAATATTAAATTATAGTAAAGAGGATATAAGCAATAAAAATATTAAAGACATAGATAAAAAAATTGAAGGTATAGGTGTTGAAAAGCTTTCGGATGAAATAGGTGTAGGAGTACCAACTCTACTAGATATTATTAAAGAATTAAAAAAACCAGGCCGTGATCCAAGAGAGGAATTACCAAAGCCTATATTTAAGACAGGTGTAATAGAATTATCACAGCTTAAGGCAGGCATGAAGCTTTTAGGAACAGTTAGAAATGTATCTGATTTTGGAGCCTTTGTAGATATAGGAGTCCATCAAGATGGATTAGTTCATAAGAGCCAACTAAGCGATCGATTTGTTAAGCATCCACTGGATATAGTTAAAGTTGGAGACATAGTTGAGGTTTCAGTACTTGAAATAGATGAAAAAAGACATAGAATTTCACTATCAATGAAGAAGAACTAATAATATTAATTTAATATTACTTATTGAATATTAATATAATTCATGATAATATATTAACATAGTAATAATTTAATAATGCACTTCAGGGCGGGGTGAAAGTCCCCACCGGCGGTAAAGCCCGCGAGCCGTAAGGTTGATTCGGTTTAATTCCGAAGCCGACAGTATAGTCTGGATGAAAGAAGGTAGCAGTATGATTATATTAAATATAATTGTATTATTTAGTGTATATGCCCTGATTTTTTAATCAGGGCTTTTAATTTTATTTAATATTATTATACTAGACCCTTTGAAGATGCCAATATTTTGGGGGTTATAAAATGAAGAAAAATGAAAACAGCAGTTTGGACAGAATGATTAAAATCTCTTTATTATCAGCAGTAGCAGTTATATTGATGTACATTGATATTCCGGTACTACCAGCATTTCCATGGTTAAAAATTGATTTTAGTGATGTACCAGCATTAATGGGAGCTTTTGCCTTTGGACCATTAACAGGAGTAGTAATTGAACTTTTAAAAAATATCTTAATATTATTAGTTAAAGGCACAGGAACAGGTTTTGTGGGAGAAATAGCAAATTTTTTAGTAGGAGTATCTTTAGTATTACCTGCTGCTATGATTTATCATAGGAATAAGTGTAAAAAATCAGCTATAATAGGAATGATTGTAGGGGGGCTATCTATAGAAATTATAGGAATATTCGCCAATACATTCTTGTTATTACCAGCTTTTGGAATGAAAATGGCTGGAGCAGAATTAACTAATTATATATTATTTGGACTACTACCTTTCAACGGTATTAAAGCCATCCTTGTTGGAATAGTTACCTTTGTTTTATATAAGAGACTTTCTTTAGCTATATTTAAAGTAGAACCAAAACTAGACAATAAAAAGGTTGTAAAAAACCAAATTTAGTATAATTAAACATTATACAAATAGGCTTAAATATGAAATTAGATTAATTGAACTTCATATTGTTCCTGCAAATGGTATTCACAGGAACAATATGAAGTTCAATTTCAATGTTTTATAAAATAAAAGCCTATTAGTATAATGTAGAAACTTAATTATAATTTATATATTATGATTCCACATTATATATCCATCTTCTTTAGGATGATGGTAATAATTCTTCCTTATTCCTTCTATAGAAAACTTATGTTTCTCATATAATAAAATTGCAGCCTTGTTAGATTGTCTTACTTCTAAGGTTATTCCAGCTACGTTATGAGCTTTACATATGGACATTAAGTGTTCTAAAATAGAATCTGCTATTCCATGGCATCTATAATCTGGATGCACAGCTATATTAGTGATATGGCCTTCATCAAAGAGAAGCCATATTCCACCAAATCCAACTACAGTATCACCGTATTTAGCCACTACATATTTAGAATATTTATTATCTAATTCTTTTTTTAGAGCATCAAAAGACCAAGGAATTGAAAAACTTAAATCACTTACTTCTTTGACACCAATAATATTTTCATCATTCATTGCTACAATAGAAATATCACGCATTGCTTTTTAATTTCTCCTCATATTCTCTTTCAGCTTGAGATAATCTAAGATATATAGGAGAGGAACTAAATACGTTATCCTCTTTACCATCTTTAAGTAGATTAAGCCCAATTTCTCCTAGGGCAGAAGCTTTTACAATGTTAAGGTGAGAAGGGGCAAAGCTTATATTGATTAAGTTTTCTATGAGGGTAGATTTAAATTTATAGGTACCATCGCCTACAAAGTATACTTTCTTATTAAAACCTTTAAGTTTATTTATCAACTGTTCAATAGATAATAATTGAGGATTATCTAAAGCTAAAAGTTCATTGTTATCACGCTTATAAAAATTCGTATATACATTTCCTCTTAGAGCATCAATAATTGGACAAATTATGCAATCTTCAACTATCAAATTATTTGCAAGAGCATCTAATGAAGATATGGAAATAAAAGGTTTTTTAGTTGCTTGAACCAAGCCTTTTATGGTAGCCATTCCTATTCTAAGTCCAGTAAAGGAACCTGGCCCCTTTGAAACAACGAAACCATCTATATCCGATATAGACAAATTTGTATTGATTAAAAGCTTATCTATCATAGGCATCATGATTACTGAATGTTGCTTTTTATAATTAAAAGTAATTTCGCCTAAAAGTTTATTATCTTCTATAATAGCGGCAGTGGCACTTTCAGTTGCAGAATCTAAAGACAAAATTTTCATAGTGTTAGCTCCTTTATATAATCATATCTATTATCAGTATAGTTTATTGTTATTTTTCTATAGGTATTTCCTAGTGAGGGGATCTTATCTAATTTTATAGTTAAATTTTCTGATGGAATTAGTTCTTCTATATAGTTTGCCCATTCAATTACACTTACTCCATCACCAAATATATATTCATCAAAGCCAATAGCTTCAATTTCATCAGGATCATTAACTCGATAAACATCAAAATGATAAAACTTAAGCCTTCCTTCATATTCATTTACAATATTAAAAGTAGGACTTGTGATATGATTATCTATTTCCAATCCTTTTGCAATTCCTTTTGTAAGATGAGTTTTACCAGTACCTAAATCTCCAATTAAGCAAATAATATCATTCTTATTACATAGCTTTCCTAATTGAATACCCAGATTCATCATTTCATCAACACTACTAACTAAAAACTCCATGTATTTCACCTCATTAATATTTTAGCCCAAAATCAAAAAAATGAAAAGTGTAGCTTAATAATACCATAAAACAAAACATAGCATATAATATTATATACTATGTTTTGTTTTATGGTATTATTTTTTTTCTACCTTAGATACCAATGTGTTTTTAAGATATTTAACTGCCTTATTGCAGATTAATCCATTTCTGGACATATCATCTAATATTTGAAATGCTTCGTACATATACATTCCCTTTCTATAAGGTCTATCCTCAGTTAGGGCTTGATATATATCACAAACTCCAATTATTCTACTCTCTTCACAAATATCATCACTTTTAAGTCTTCTAGGATATCCAAAGCCGTTTAGTTTCTCATGGTGATTAGATGCCCAGTCACTAATATCTTTTATATTACTAATTCTATCTAAAATTAATTTTGTATAATAAGGATGAGACTTTATTATAGAGAATTCTTCATCTGTTAGTTTCCCATTTTTATCTAATATCTCTGTAGGTATAGCTAACTTGCCAATATCATGTAAAAGTCCAGATATTTTCATTTTTATGCATTTATCGTCATCATAATTTAAATATTTTGACACATCATAGGCCAAATTGGCTATGTCTCTTGAATGTCGTGCAGTAAAACTACTTTTATTATCTATTATAGTAGCAAATGTTTCTGCAATAGTTTCAAACTCCTTTAAGGAAAGAAATCTATCATTAATAGGAGCTATGTTTTCTAATAAAAAATTTCTGTATGAAACATTATAAAGATTAAACCAAAAACTATCAGTATTAGCTATATTTAAGAAAGCATCCACAATTTTGGGATTAAATAATATTTCACTTTGCGATTTCACCCAGTTAATAATGTTATCCTTTTCAGGGTAAAGCTGTAAATTAGAATCATATTTAATTTCTATTAAATCAGCTAATCTTATTATTTGGCTTTCAAAAGGAGTTAGGTAGCTTTTAAGCTTCATACAACCGGTACCATTATAATTTTCGTGGTGATATAGAATAATATCATAAACCTGTATAAGAGAAGGAGTTTGTTGAATCATACGGGCACCTTCAATACAGTGTTTTTTAATATATTCACTTGAATTATGGACTTTATCTAACATATTTTGTGCCCCTATGTCATGAAGCATAGAAGCGACATATAAATTGTAATAACTATCCTCACTTAGATTCAAGACTCTACCCAACTCAAGAGCTATATAGGTTGTACACTGAGAGTGGTGTGAGTATTTATGCATTGAAAAGTTAACCTCTGATACATGTTCAACCACATGGACATCCTTCATGAAATTATTTTCTGCTAAATCTAAGGAGATAGATAGAGCCATAACGATTTTACTAAGACTTATACTCATATTATCCTCCCAAAATTTATAAACTATATAAATTTAGTAACATTATATCATATTCATTACATATTAATATAAGAATATATGGAAAATTATTTTATACAAATATAATTGATACATTATTCTTAAAAAATAAAGTATAATATACATATAAATGGATTTGAAAAGGGGGATAAATATGTTTGTAAGAAATTTAATGTTACCAAAAGAAAAATTAGTTACAATAGTACCAAAAGCTACCATAGGTGATGCACTAAGCTTAATGGAAAAAAATGGGTTTTTATCCATACCAGTAGCGGAAGGTGATAAATTCTACGGCTGCATATCTAAAGAGCAAGTATATACGTATTACTATGAAAAATGTATAGAAAGAAATTGTTTACTATCAGACTTTTTAGTTGAAAACGTTATGAGAACAGATGTACCAGTAATAGATCCATTAGAACAAGTAGAAGAGGCAGCTCATTTCTTAGAAACTAAAAATATTTCATTTGTAGCTGTAGTGGATAAAAAGGGAGAATTAAAAGGAATTGTTACACATTACGCTATATTCCATCAGTTCACAGAAGTATTTGGATTAAATAGAGGAAATCGTTTAGCTGTCATAGCATATGATATTCCAGGACAGATATCAAAATTATCTAAAATAATAACGGACAATAATGGACATATAATTAGCTTTGTAGTTGTAGATCCTAAGAGTATAACAGAAGTAAAAGAAATAGTTGTTAGGCTAAGAACCGATAGCATGGATCAAATTATAGAAAAAATTAAAGCAGCAGGGTTTAAAGTACAATAATTACTTTGGAATAATTTATATAAACCATTTATTAACTGCCACATAAATTGTATTTTATTTATGTGGTTGTTAATAAAAAATTTATTTAAACATAGTAGAAATTAAGAGTTTTATATAATATACTAGTTTATAAATCATAAGCATTAAAATTATTAATGTTAGGAGATGGTTAAAATTAGTGATGTAATAGATTTTAATGAGTTAAAGAATAAAGCCACGGATAAAGATATAGATAAGTTTGAAGAATATATATATTCAATGTACTATACTATGTCTCAAGGTAAATTATCTATGGCTGAAATGAGTAGAAAGATACAGAAGTATATGTTAGACAATAACATATCCCAAGAGAAGTTTATGAATATACAAAAAAAGCTTATGGAGAGATATGGTTTTTCTATGGATGATATAGAAAAAGAGATGAGTAATTTAGGTATTGATAATAACAGTGTGCTTGGGAGCATCGGTAAGGATTATGAAGGTGTAAGGAAGGCTATTGGATTTCAAGAGAAGTATAATGCTAGAATGAGTACTAAAACTATAAACACATATAGCATTAGTAATGACAAAAACAGCTTAGAGATAATACTTCAAGATGAAAATGTAATATTAAAAAGTTTTAAGAAAATTGACTTAACGGATAATGAGTTAAATGAATTTTTGTGTTCTTATAAAAAAATAGTAAAAGAGAAAATGCTTAATATATCTATTTGTGAGAATGCTTCAACTTATCTTTATTAATAGCTTTCCCAAGTTGAAAATGAATAGTGTATTATTAAAAATATTAATGATAGACTAATTCACTTTCAACAATGGTTTTTAATATTTTATTGGCAAATAAAATAAAAACTATTGATTTTATTACGTATATATTATATAATAAGTCTTGTTACGAAGGGGTATAGCTCAATTGGTAGAGTAGCGGTCTCCAAAACCGTTGGTTCCGGGTTCAAGTCCTCGTGCCCCTGCCATAGAAACTCAGTAAACTCAAAGGTTTACTGAGTTTTTTTATGCCCGCATGGTCAACAGCTTGATGATGAAAGTTGTTGTTCTTACTTGGTTCAAGTCTTAGTAATAAATAGTTTTTTTATTCTTCAAATAAAGGATGTAATTTTAGTAAAGTAAATTGTTAAATTGTATTGACAGTATATGAGAAATAATATAATATTAACATAAATGGTACGTACCAGTAATAAAAATAATCGTAGGTGGAAAATATGAAGAGCATAAATAAAGAAAGCAGAATACCATTATATTACCAGTTGATAGATATAATTATAGAAATGATGGAACAAGGGTATCTGAATGAAAATGATCAACTACCTTCAGAAAGAGAGTTGTGTGAAACTTACAATGTTAGTAGATCTACTGTAAGACAAGCTATACAAGAATTAGAGAGGGAAGGATATGTATATAGAGAACATGGAAAAGGGACCTTTGTTTCACCCCGAAAATTGAAACAAGACCTTCTAGAGTTTTATAGCTTTACTGATGAAATGAAAAAAATAGGGAAGAAACCATCATCACAAGTATTAGATTTTAAATCAATAGAATGTAATGACGAGTTAGCAAAAAAGATGAATTTATTGTCAGGAGAAAAAATTTATGTATTTACAAGATTAAGACTAGCTGATAATGAACCTATGATGCTAGAAACAAGTTATGTGCCTTATAGCAGATTCCCAGAGCTTACAAAAGAACAACTAGAAAAAGATGCCATGTACAATATATTTACAGAGGCATACAAAACAACATTTACCTGCGCTGAGGAAATATTTCAACCAGTGTTAGCCAGGGAAGAAGAAGCAGAAATATTAAAGTATAATTCTGGATCGCCTGCAATGATGATAGAGAGAATAACATATGAAAATACTATGATTATTGAATATACAAAAGGCATTGCAAGAGGAGATAAATTTAAATATCATGTTGTATTAAAAAAATAAATTTTTTTAATACAACTGGTAATTACAACATGATGACATGATGACGTTATAATATGATAAAGGGTGATAGAATGTTTGGATTTAATGAAGAAAAATGGAAAGAACTGAATGGATTTAATACAGCCAAAGAAATATACCAACAACCTGAGCTTTGGTTGGAAACATTGGAAATAATCGAAAGTAACAAAGATAGTATTAACAAGTTTATAGAGGAAAGACTTGAAAAGAAAAAGATTAGAATTGTATTTACAGGAGCTGGAACGTCTGCCTATGTAGGGGAAGTAGTGATTCCCTATTTAAACAAAAGAAAGGAATACATTTTTGAATCTATACCTACAACGGACATAGTTTCTAATCCGGAGTCATATTTTAAAAAGGATATTTCTACAGTATTGGTATCCTTTGCTCGTTCAGGGGATAGTCCCGAAAGTGTGGCAGCTTATGATTTAGCTAATAATTTAGTTGATGACATAAGTCATATATTTGTCACATGCAATTCAAAAGGAAAACTAGCAAAAATGTCCAAGGAGAATGAAAACGTTTTTTTATTACTTATGCCAAATAGATCTAATGATTTAGGATTTGCAATGACTAGTAGCTTTACTTGTATGACACTTGCGGCGTCATTGATTTTTGATATGGAAAACCTTGAAGAGAATAAAAAACAGATATTTGAAATGTCGGTCATCGGCAAACATTTATTAGATGTTGGATATAAAGAACAGAAGAAATTATTAAATTATGATTATAAGAGGGTTGTATATTTAGGGTCTAGTAGTTTTTTTGGAATTTCAAAAGAAAGCTCATTAAAATTATTAGAACTAACTAGGGGAAAAATTATATCTTATGATGAGACAGTCTTAGGGTTTAGACACGGTCCTAAGTCCATTGTTGATGATAAAACTTTAATATTTCTATATGTTTCAATAGATGATTATGCAAGAAAATATGATATAGACATGTTAAATGAGGTTTACAACAATACTGGAGAGCATAAGATAATCTCAGTTACAAAGGAATATGATGAAGAGGTTGAAAAAAATTCAAATTATCAATTTTATTTAAGTAAATATCCAATTAAAGTTGAGAATGAAACTTATATATCATTACTCTATCTAGTTTACGCTCAAATATTCGCACTATTATATTCAGTAAAAGTGCATGTAGAACCTGACGATCCTAATCCAAGTGGACTTGTTAATAGAGTAGTTAAGGGAGTATCAATTTATAATTACAAGTAATAACTATAAAAAATATATTTAAGGGGGAAAATATTATGAAATTTAAAAAAATGATAAGTACCATTCTCTCTGTAATTATAGTGACTACAATACTTGCTGGATGTAGCAGAGAAACTGATAAGAAAACTTCTGGTAATGACGACAATGTAACTTTGACCTTTGGATTGTGGGATAAGTATCAAGAACCAATACTACGAGAAATAGCGGACAAATTTAAAGAACAAAATTCAAATATTAAAATTGATATTCAATTAACACCATTTAGCCAATACTGGACAAAACTAGAAGCTGCCGCTACTGGTGAAGTTCTTCCAGATATATTTTGGATGAATGGTCCCAATATAGTTAAATATGCATCAAATGGAATATTGTTGCCTATTGATGATAAGGTGAAAGAAGATAATATCGACTTAAATTTGTATCCAGAAAGCTTAGTAAACTTATATACTATTGATGATAAACTATATGGTATTCCAAAAGATTGGGATTTAACAGCGTTATGGTATAACAAAAAGCTGTTTGATGAGAAAGGTGTAGAATACCCAAATGAGAATTGGACATGGGATGATTTGGTTGAAGCTGCTAGAAAACTAACAGATAAAGAAAAAGGTGTTTACGGAATAGCTGCAAGACCTGATACACAAGAAGGTCTTTATAACTCAATACCTCAAAACGGTGGGTTTATAATTTCAGAGGATAGAAAAAAATCAGGATATAATTCTCCTGAAGCTATTGAAGGAACACAAATGTGGATAGATCTTATAAAAGAGGGGGTATCACCTACTCTAGAAGAAATGGCAGATACCTATGAAATAGACATGTTTAAGGCTGAGAGATTGGCCATGGTTAACGCGGCTTCATGGAATGTACCTGTATTTATGGAAAATGAATTAATAAAAGATAATGTTGATTTAACTGTAATGCCATTGATTAAAGAGCGTGCAGCAGTAATACATGGATTGAGTAATGTTATTTCTGCTAATACAAAACATCCTAAAGAAGCTTGGGAATTTGTGAAGTTTCTTGGAGGTAAAGAAGCAAATGAAATTTGGGCAAAATCAGGAGTAGTTATTCCTGCACGTATGGATGTATTAGATATATGGAAAAAAACTTATCCTGGCCTAAATCTTCAAGCATATGTTGACGAATTAGACTATTCAATAATGTATCCAGCATCAAAAAATACACCAAAGTGGAATGATATTGAACTTAAATATATTAAGCAAATGTGGGCTGGACAAATATCAGTTGAAGAAGGCTTAAAAAAAATCGGTGAGGAAATGGACGAAGCACTTCAGCAAGAAAAATAAGGTAAAAACTAATAGTAGTACATCTAGTTGGACTTTTTTTAAAGAGTTCACCTAGTTTGTACTATTCCTTAGATTTAAAGAAGGGGGAGTAAAATGGATACATTAATTATTGAAGAAAGAGAAATTAAAAAGGAACAACCTCCTAAGAAAAAGAGTAAATTTAGAAATAAAAAGTTAAATGATTGTCTTTGGGGGTACTTATTAATACTGCCATTATTATTAGGGCTGGGTTTATTTTATATAATACCCTTTTTTCAAAACCTGTATTATAGCTTTACTGATTTAGGCTCTTTTGGAAAATACTCATGGATTGGACTTGAAAATTATAAAAGACTTGTTTCTGATCCCAGTATCCCACGAGCATTATTAAATACTTTTAAATTTACTATAGTATCTGTTCCGATTAGTATTTGTTTATCAATTATTATATCTACATTACTAAATTTGAAGATAAAAGGAATCTCATTTTATAGATTATTGTTTTTCTTGCCAGCTGTAACTATGCCTGCTGCCATCGCAACGATGTGGAAATGGCTTTACAATGGACAATATGGTTTAATAAATCAAATTTTAGCTAAGCTTGGTTTAGAGGGACATGCTTGGATAGCAGAGCCTCAATACGCAATGGCAGCTTTAATAATTGTAGGCATATGGAGTTCCTTAGGAATGAAAATAATCTATTTTCTTGCAGGGCTCCAGGGAATTCCAAAATCTTATTATGAAGCTGCAACTATAGATGGTGCGGGCCCAATAAGACAATTTTTCTCAATAACTTTACCTTTGCTATCACCAACAATATTCTTTGTTTCAATTACATCATTGATTGGTGCCCTTCAAATGTTCGACATAATATTTATGATGATTAGCAAGACTAGTATGGCAATAGATAGCACTATGTCTATTGTATATCTATTCTACAAGAATGCATTCGAATATCTTGATAAAGGATATGCATCAGCAATTTCTATAGTATTATTTGCAATAATACTTATTATTACAGCATTTCAACTTAAACTGCAGAAGAAATTTGTTGATTAGTAAGAATAGGTTAGGAGAGTTGGAAATGAATGAATTAAATTTAAATAAAAATAAAAAAATTCTTATACATTTTCTTTTAATAATAGGAGTAATTACTACGGCGATACCATTTATATGGATGATACTAACATCGCTTAAAACATTAGGAGAAACGACACAAATACCACCTAAAATTTTTCCATCTTCACTACAGTGGAGCAATTATAAAGATGCTATAGATACACTACCCTATGGAACATTTTATTACAATACTATTGTATACACTGTAGTGACCACTATAGGACAACTAATTTTTTGCTCCACGGCAGGATATGCCTTTGCGAGAATTGATTTTCCAGGGAAAAATTTTATATTTATTCTTATACTATCTGTACTTATGGTACCAGGGCAAATATTTATAATCCCTCAGTTTATGATTATTAAAAAACTAGGATTATTAAATTCAATACCTGCCCTTATTCTTCCTGGTTTATTTAGCGCTTTTGGCACTTATTTAATGAGACAGTTTTTTATGAATATTCCAAAGGAGTTAGAAGAAGCTGCAGTATTGGATGGTTATAATCGTTTTCAAATATTGACCAAGATAATGCTTCCTTTAGTTAAACCTGCATTAACTGCACTTGCAATAAGTACAATGTTATATTGTTGGAATTCGTTAATGTGGCCTTTAATTGCAAACACATCTATAGATAAGATGACATTGTCAGCAGGTCTTGCTTCTATGCAAGGACAGCATTCTACCAATTACCCAGTAATGATGGCTGGAACGGTACTTGCTATATGGCCTATGATAATTGTATTCTTAATATTCCAAAAACAATTTGTTGAAGGAATGGCTTTCACTGGAACAAAAGGCTAATATAATTGAATTTCAAATTATAATATTTTAAAAATCTTAATTAGTTAAGGGGGATTAAAAATGTCAAAGGTTAGAGTTGGGTTAATAGGAGCAGGACAACGAGGTAAGGATATTTATGGAAATTATGCACTTACAAATCCTGAGCATATAGAATTTGTAGCAGTAGCAGAACCAAATGAGATAAAAAGAAGAGAGTTTTCAGAAAAACATAATATAAAGCCAGAATATCAATTTGAATCATGGGAGCAGCTTTTAGAAAAAGATAAATTCTGCGATGCAGTAATCATCGCTACTCCAGACAGAATACATTTTGAACCTGCAAAGCTTGCATTAAAAAGAGATTATCATATACTTTTAGAAAAACCTATGTCAAGTATCCCAGATGAAGTAATGAAATTAGGAATGCTTGCAAAGGAAAATAATAAGATTTTCATGATATGTCATGTTCTCAGATATACACCTTTATTTAATAATATCAAAAAATTAATAGACAGTGGAGAAATAGGGGATATAATGTCTATTCAACATAACGAAAATATTGGATATTTCCATTTTGCTCATAGTTTTGTAAGAGGAAACTGGAGAAATTCTAACTTATCAAGCTCATTAATGCTACAGAAATCTTGTCATGATATGGACATCTTGTTATGGCTAGTGGGAAGTAGTTGTACCCAAATTGCTTCCTTTGGAGAATTAAGCTATTTCAAAAAAGAAAGAAAACCTGAAGGTGCAGGGGATAGATGTATTGAATGCAAAATAGAAAGCCAGTGTCCTTATTCAGCAATTAAATTATATTACAGCAATGTTGGAAAGTGGCCAACTACTGCAATAGTTGAGACTCAAACCATAGAAGAAGTTGAAAAAGCAGTTAAGGAAGGTCCTTATGGCAGATGTGTATACAATTGTGATAATAATGTAGTTGATCATCAAAGTACCATATTGGAGTTTGAAAATAATGTTACAGCCACTTTTAACTTATCAGCATTTACAAATCAAGTTAATAGAACCCTTAAAATAATGGGAACTAAAGGAGAAATTCGTTCAATAGACAGTAAAAATGAAATAGAAATTCAACTATTTGATACAAATGAAAGAAAAGTACTAAATCCTAAGCAGATAACCGGAGGCCATGGTGGTGGAGATACAGGGATAATGCAAGATTTCATATCTTTAATCTTATCTAATAAAGGTAAAGCTTTGACATCTGCTAATGTTTCTGTACAAAGTCATATGATGGCTTTTGCAGCAGAGGAATCAAGATTAACAAACAAAGTAGTGAATATGAAGGAGTATTACAATAATTTTTAATATATATATTTTAGTGATAGGGGGAGTTTGTTTGAACTTTTTAGGAGTAGATGGAGGTGGAACTAAAACCGAATTCATCATAATAAACGAAAATGGACAGGTACTTGGTCATGATATTAAACCTACCTGTCATTACAAACAAACATCTTTAGAAATATTTGAAAAAGTTATGGTGAAAGGTATAGAAGAGGTTTGTAAGCAAGCAAATATATGTATACGGGGGATAGATTTTTCTGTAATAGGGATTGCAGGATATGGAGAAATATCAACAGATATTGATGATATTGAAAAAGTGGTTGAAAGTATCCTGTTGGAAGATACATATAAATGTGTAAATGATGCTGTAGTAGCATGGGCAGGTTCTCTAGGATGTGCCCCTGGAATAAATGTTGTAGCTGGAACAGGTGCAATAGGATATGGGGTGGACTATAGAGGTAAGGTTGCAAGATCTAGTGGCTGGGGACCATTTTGTGGAGATGAAGGTTCAGCATTTTGGATTGGTAAAAAGGTCATAGAGATATTTAGTAAAGAGGCTGATGGAAGATTAGAGAGAACACCTTTATACCATATTGTTCGAAGAGAATTTGGTATTGAAAATGATTTTGATTTACTTGATATAGTTGTGAATAAGATGGAAATGAAGAGAGAGGAAGTTGCAAAACTTGCTAAATTATTATATAAAGCGGCTAAAGAAGATGACAAAATTGCAATAGAAGCTTATTCACAAGCTGCATTTGAGCTTTACCTAACTATTAAATCCATAATAGACAAATTAGTCTTTTTACCTAAGGAAAAATTATTGGTTTCTTACTCAGGCGGAGTATTTAATGCAGGAGAATATGTCTTAGCTCCACTAAGAAACTATTTTCAAGATGAAGATAGACACATTAAGTTAATTACTCCTATATTAAAGCCAGTATATGGTGCTGCACTATATGCTTCAACTATAAAAATGGGAAAAAATAATGTTAATATTGTTGAAAATATAAAAGTAGAGCAATTAAAATGGGAAATCCATTAATCTTTGAATAAATTAAGGTATTTAAAAGAAAACAGATTAACATATTTCTATTATTTTTGAAGATACCCAAATACTACCCAAATATGAAGGGAGAATTTTTATGGCTGGTTTATTATTTAAAAATTTATATAAGATATATGAAGGTGATGTAACTGCTGTAAGTGATTTCAATTTGGAAATAAAAGATAAAGAATTTATAGTATTGGTAGGACCTTCTGGATGTGGAAAGTCTACTACACTTAGAATGGTTGCAGGATTAGAAGAGATCTCTAAAGGTGACCTATATATTGATGGCGAACTTGTCAATGATGTCCATCCTAAGGATAGGGATATAGCCATGGTTTTTCAGAATTATGCATTATATCCTCATATGACTGTATATGACAATATGGCCTTTGGTCTTAAATCTAGAAAACATTCAAAACAAGAAATAGATGAGAAAATTAAAGAGGCTGCAAAAATACTAGGATTAGAAAAACTGCTTCATAGAAAGCCTAAAGCTCTCTCAGGCGGTCAAAAGCAAAGAGTTGCTCTTGGAAGATCTATTGTTAGAAATCCAAAGGTTTTCTTGATGGATGAACCATTATCAAATTTAGATGCAAAATTAAGGATTCAGACTAGAGCAGAAATAACAAAGCTACACAATAAATTAGAAACTACATTTATCTATGTTACTCATGATCAAACTGAAGCAATGACAATGGGAGATAGGATTGTAATAATGAAGGATGGTTTAGTCCAACAAGTGGATACACCAGAGAATGTATATTCTAATCCAGCAAATATTTTTGTAGCTGGATTTATAGGGAGCCCTAAGATGAATTTTATGGATGTTACAGTTATTAAAGAGGGTGAGGATGTTTTCATAAAACTCCTTAATTCCATGATTAAATTAGATAATGATAAAGGTAAAAGAATAGTAGAGAAGGGATACCTAGATAGAGATGTTGTAATGGGGATTAGACCAGAGCATATGTATTATAATGATAAGAAAACTGATGTTTTCTTAGAGGGTGTATTAAACTTTATAGAAATGCTAGGTTCGGAGAAGTATCTCTACCTTACAATGGAAGGCAATTCATTTACAGCTCGAGTAAATTCAGATAATATTGTGGAAAAAGGGGATAATATAAGACTATATCTAGATGATAAGAAAATTCATATATTTGATAAAGAAAGTGGAGTATTAGTATAGCATTATTAGAATTTTATAAAACAAATAGATAAGGCATATACCATGAAGGAATTTTAACTATATAAATTGATATTAGAGAGGTGAATAAGATGGATATTGTTTCAACAAAAGAAATGTTATTAGATTGTAAAAAAAATAAATATGCTGTTCCAGCTTTTAATATTTATAACTTGGAAACCATGCAGGGAGTATTAGAAGTTGCTAATGAGTTAAACTCACCAGTAATTATTGCTACTTCACCAGGAACTATTGATTATGCAGGGATGGATTATTTAGTTTCAATGGCTAAAGTTGGGGCTAAAAGGTATAATATCCCCATTTCATTACATTTAGATCATTGCTCAGATATTGAAATCATAAAAAGATGCATAAAAGAAGGATATAAGTCTGTAATGATAGATGCCTCATTAAAGGATTATGAGGAAAATATTAAAATAACAAAAGATGTGGTGGAGTTTGCACATAAGTATAATGTAAGTGTAGAAGCTGAACTAGGTCTAGTTGGTGGACAAGAAGATGAGAGAAAAATTGAAGAAAAAGATAGTATGCTTACAAATCCCCATATGGTTTTGGACTTTATTGAAAAAACAGATATAGACTCATTAGCAGTTGCAATAGGTACCACCCATGGAGTGTATAAATGTGAACCAAAGTTGGATTTCGAGAGATTAAATATGATTAACAACTTAGTTAGTATCCCTTTAGTATTACATGGAGCTTCAGGAGTGCCGGCTGAAAGTGTTATAAGAGCAATAGAAAATGGTATTTGTAAAGTTAATATTGCAACAGAACTAAAAATGCCTTTTGTTAATGCATTAAAGAAATTCCTTAATGAAAACCCCAAAGTAAATGATCCTAGGCATTACCTAATACCTGCTAAAGAGGCATTGAAAAAGGTGGTAGTAGAGAAGATACAAATTTGTGGTAGTGCAAATAGGGGGTAGGCTATGATTACTATTACCTTAAACCCGTCAATTGATAGAAGGTATAACATTGAGAGATTTGAGAAGGGAAAAGTTTTTAGAACTGATGATTTTCAATATACTGCTGGAGGAAAAGGATTAAATGTAGCAAAAGTAATAAAAATTCTCAATGAACCTGTGATAGCTACAGGCTTCTTAGGAGGAAAATCTGGGAGCTATATAAAGGATAAGTTAGATGAAATAAATATTGTGAATAATTTTGTTTCTATTAATGGTGAAACCAGAAGCTGCTTGGCAATAATCTCAGAGGATGGTAGTCAAACAGAGATATTAGAGTCTGGTCCTTTGATATCACAAACAGATATGCAAAGGTTCTATGAGTTATATGAAGAGCTAATTAGAGATTCTAAAGTTATATGTATTTCAGGAAGCATGCCAAAGGATATGGAGGTAGAGACCTATAGGAATTTAATAGAGATAGCCAATAAACGAGGAAAGAAAATTTTGTTAGATACTAGTGGAGAAGCATTAAAGAAGGGTATGGAAGCTAGACCATATTTAATCAAACCAAATAAGGAAGAGCTAGAAAATCTCATTGGAAATATTATTTCTACGGAAGAGGATATAATTAAAGGAGTAAGTCCTATAATTAAACAAGGTATTAATATAGTTGCCGTATCTCTTGGAAGAGAGGGTTGTTTGGTATTTAATGATAATTATATGTACAGAGTAAGAGTGCCTGAGGTAAAGGCTATCAATCCAGTAGGTTCAGGAGATGCAATGATAGCAGGATTTGCTGTATCTTTAAAAAGAAATTATGAATTTGAAAATATGTTAAAATTAGCAGTGGCCTGTGGTACAGCTAATGCTTTGGAAGAAGAAACAGGAAAAGTAGACATTAATAATATTAATAGGCTTATAGAAGATATAGTTATTGAAAAGATTAGATTATAAAAAGGAGATTTAATGAGTACTTTAATCAAAAATATTAGATTAATCACACCTAATAGTGTGTTAATAGGATATTGTGTTATAATCAATGAAGGTAAGATAATAGATATAGATTTAGAAGAAAATATAAGTTTAGACTTAATGAGTGAAATAATTGATGGAGAAGGAAGATTCTTATCACCTGGCTTTATCGATATTCATAACCATGGCAACACAGGTCATGATATTATGGATAGTACAGAGGAAACCCTTGATAAAATGGGAGAATTTCATATAAAAAATGGAGTTACTTCCTACTTAGGGACTATAATAACCTCTTCATATGATAATATTATTACCGCTATAAAAAATATAGCAAATTATAAAAACAAAAAAGCCTTTTCACAAATTCTTGGTATTCATCTTGAGGGGCCGTTTTTCTCCCTTCTTAGAAAAGGGGCGCAACCAGAAATGTATATTAAGGAGCCAGACTTGAAGATTATTAAGGAATTTGTAAAAGTAGCTAAAGATAAATTAAAGATGGTTTCTATAGCCCCAGAAATTCATGGAGCTATGGAGATTATTTCTTATTTGAAAGATAGAAATATTACTGTTTCCATGGCTCATAGCAACGCTACATTTAACGAAGCCAGAAAGGGAATAGATCATGGTGTAAGTGTAGCCACACATTTATTTAATGGTATGAGAGAATTTAACCATAGGGAGCCAGGTATAATAGGGGCAGCTCTTACAGACCATAGAGTATATTGTGAACTTATCTATGATAGAATACATTTGCATGATGAAACTGTAAAAATTGCTCTAAAAACAAAAGGCGTAGATAAAATAGTATTGGTGTCCGATGCTATGAGGGCAGCTGGTCTTGAAGATGGAGAATATGAATTAGGTGGACAAAAGGTCATAGTTAATAATGGAGCAGCTCGTCTAGAGAATGGAGGTTTAGCTGGGTCAACATTAAAGTTAAAAGATGCAGTATACAATATGGTGAATAGGCTAAATATACCAATTCAAGATGCTATAAGGATGGCTAGCTTATCTCCTGCTAAAGCCATTGGTGTAAGTAGATTTAAAGGAAGTATTGAAATTGGTAAAGAAGCGGACATGTTATTATTTGATGATGATATGAATATATCTTTTGTCTTTATTTATGGAAATTGTATTGCTCTCTAACTTTTTTTAGCGCTGAATTGTTAAATTAAATGTAGCGCTTTACTTCATCTTAAAAAGCTTCATTAGCTTTTTAAGGAATGCTTTAGACTTTGGAAAGGATTTCTATATAGCAGATATCAAAGAACAGCCAATTAATTGGACAAACAAATTTAAGAGAAGAGGAAAAGTAGGATATTTAATATATATAAATTAAACATAGATAATAGAGCTATACTAAGATTGTTTAATAGAAAAAGGTGAAGCTTTAAAAAGATTACAGTAGTATAAGCCATAATCAACAAATTTGTATTATAAACCAAGAGATTATTGATAAAAATTTAGAATATGAATAAAGTAGGGAAGTGTAGAGTAATGTTGACAAATAAAGCATTACTACAATCTTTATATAAAAAATATATAACCAAACCGTTGGTTCCGGGTTCAAGTCCTCGTGCCCCTGCCACAGAAACTCAGTAAACTGAAAGGTTTGCTGAGTTTTTATTTTATCATAAAATGAGTGGTTTTTGGTGTGTTGGTTGTCTAACTAAACACTATAAAAAAATCACTTATTTTTTTATAAGAATTTTGAAGCTTTTTAAATCTCTTCTCGTTGCATATTTAGAAAAGCAAGAGTAAAACACTAATTATAATAGCTCATATAGACATGATTAATGAACTAAGTATATTGGTATTTGGGATATATGGATTAAAACTAGATGCAGTATAACAATGGTGAAATGTCGGAGTTATCATAGTATTTTAAACATGAGATAATGATAGTATGGAAAGCTGAAATTAGACATAACCTCCTCCAAAGAGGCACTTAGGAAACTAGGTGTCTTTTATTTTATCTCAAGTTTTCCATAATATACCTCAGCACGATTATAATAAAGAGCGAAAGGAGGGTTATTATGGAAAGTATTGAAGAAATGTACAGAAAAATTTATAACTTAAGACAAGCACTGCAAGAACTTATTAAACAAAAAGAAGATTTAGCAGATCCTGTAGTTGTTGCAGCTAGTCAAGAGCTTGACGTAGTTCTTAATGAGTATAATAATTTACTTAGAGAACTGAACAAGTAATGCCAAATGGGGAGGAATTTAATATAATTCCTCCCTTCTAATTATACATACAAAACAAGGTAAGATAACAACAAGATATTAAAGACATAGCCCTAAATATTCCACCCATAGAAGATACTTAGTGTAAAAGCTAAGTGGTTAGAGTATAATTTTAGTTGACAATAGATAATAAAAAATAAACCAAGGAGTTGCTGTATAGTCATATATAGGAATATATAAAATCTTGAAATAGGTACAATTCATTACGATAAAAATAGAGGGCTTGATGAAGTCCTCTATTTTTTATTTAAATATTTACAATTTTATGGATACATAGTAGAATAGATACAAGAACATATGTTCTTGTACAACTGATTTAGATAGGAGATATTACTATGAAATTATTTAAAGGAATACCATGTGTATACTCTTGTAGAGATGAAAAGATAGAATATGAGTGCAGTGCGCTTTCAAGAAATGATTCTATGAGCTTTGCAATAGAAGCTGTAGAGGAGCAATTACTATTAAATGAAGAAATATTAAAAAAAGCATTATCTAAAGAACAAAATCTTGAAACAGATGGAGTATATATGTATATGTCTAATTGGAATATAATACCGGTAAAGAGTAAAGTTCATATAACTATACTTCCAGAAGTCACTAATTTCTATGCTGCAAATCTAAATATAAGTATAGGTATTAAAAATACTGATTTAAATAAAATATTAGATATAAAATAATAGCAAAAAAGTAGTCCCATTACGAAACTACCTTTTCACTATTCGAAACAACTACATGATAACATATAATAATGTAAATGTATACAAAGAAAATTATATTCAGCTATATGAAGTAAAGGCAACATTATTAATAGAGTTACCTTTACTCAATATTATTCAGCGAGGGATAGAAAAAGAAAATGGAGAATAGGATTAAGTGTTGGAGCGTAGATAACATAGAGAAATTAATGTTAATGTAGTAAAATTAAGTTAGTAAGTATAGTTCTTACACGAGGGGGAGTTATGAGTATGAGAAGAGAGTTGAATTATTATATTCAGAAGTATGAGATAATAGAGGATATGATAAAATATAAGCCTCTATTTTGGGAGAACCCTAAGACAGAAGGATATCTAAAATCCAAAGAGAACATGCCGTTTACTCTAGATGATATGACTCAAGCAGAATGTAGGCTAAAAAAGTTTTCTACATTTTTAATGAATGAATTTCAGGAGTTGAAGGATACAGGCGGAATCATAGAATCACCATTGAAAGAAATTAAAAATATGAAGGAGTATTTTCAGAAAGAATTATGCATTAGCATTAATGGAACCCTTCTTATGAAGTGTGACAGTGAATTAAAGGTTGCAGGATCTATAAAAGCACGAGGAGGAATTTATGAAGTATTAAAGCATGCTGAAACTCTTGCTTTAGAAAATGGAATTATAGACGATAATAGCAAATATGAAACATTTGGAACTAAAAAGATGAAGAAATTTCTTTCAGGTTACAAGGTAGAAGTTGGATCTACAGGAAATTTGGGATTAAGCATAGGAATTATGTCTGCAGCTATGGGTTTTAAGGCAATAGTTCATATGTCTCAAGAAGCGAAACAGTGGAAAAAGGATTTATTAAGAAGCAAAGGTGTAGAGGTTAGAGAGTATAGCTCTGATTTTACGAAAGCTGTAGAAGAGGGGAGAAAAAGTTCACTAGAGGACCCTAAGAGTTATTTTGTAGATGATGAAAAGTCTAAAGACTTGTTTATGGGATATGCAGTGGCTGCTTTTAGACTTAAAGAGCAATTAGATAATCTTAATGTAATAGTAGATAAAACACATCCACTAATTGTATATCTTCCTTGTGGTGTTGGTGGAGGTCCAGGAGGAATAACTTTTGGACTTAAAGCAATATATGGAGATAATGTTAGGTGTTATTTTGGAGAGCCTACTCATGCCCCAGCTATGATGTTAGGGCTGATTACAGGCGAACATGATGAAATCAAAGTTCAGGATTTAGGAATAGATAATATAACAGAAGCAGATGGACTTGCAGTGGGATGCCCTTCAGCCTTAGTAAGCAAATTTATAGGTCCATGGATAAGTGGATGTTATACGGTAGAAGATTCGGAACTCTATCCTATTTTAAAAGAGTTAAAGGATAGAGAAGGATTAATAATAGAACCATCATCAGCAGCAGCATTTTTAGGATTAAAGAGAATGGCAGAAAACCATATAGAAGATATAAACATAGAAGGTGCAACTCATATAGCATGGACAACAGGAGGATTATTCTTGCCTAAGGAGATGTTTGATGAATACTATATCAAAGGGAGTAATAAGAAATAGTAAAAATATATAACTAGAGTGAGAACTTATATAAAGTATACACAGATTAATTTACACACACTCACTCTCTATGAAATTTGTATTTCAGATTCTAAGGTAGAATATTTATAAGAGAAAGCTTTTCGGTTCTGGAAAGCTTTTTTATTTCGTGCTCTCTTTTAAGAGCGGATGACTTGTCTTGGAATTCTTCATGATAAATTATTTCTACAGGTAATCTACATCGAGTATATTTAGCGCCCTTTCCATTATTATGAGTTAAGAGTCTTTTTCCTAAGTCATTAGTCCAACCAGTATATAAGGTATTATCGCTACATTTTAGAATATATACATAACACATAAGTTAAATCCTTTCATTAATTAAAATATACTTATCATAATTTATATATTTATACACGGTTAAAAATATATAAATATATAGTGTTTATCAGGAATTAAAAATATTTATAAATTAGGATAAATTTAAATTTGTAAGATTATTTTGTATCCTACATTATAAATTTAAAAGTAAATAAGTTATATCATAAGTATAGTATAAATGCTAATATATTGATAATAAAAATTTTCCGTTGAAATAAGTTATTGGTTAGTATATAATAAATAAGTAAAATAGAATATATGTAGTTTTGGGTACATTATGTTTAATAGGGAAAGTGGTTTAAATCCACTACAGCCCCCGCTACTGTAAACGGCGACGAATCTTATAAGTCACTGGATTAATATCTGGGAAGACAAGATAAGGATGAACCGTGAGTCAGGAGACCTGCCTTAAAACTTGAAGCTAATACTTCGGAGGGAAGGTAAAATACATAATGTTGCTTCGGCATAATAAAATTATGCTAATAAATTATGTTTATAGTTAAAGATAACTTTAACCTCTACCTCTAATGGTAGAGGTTTTTTATTGGGAAAAATTGTTACGACCCCTGGGGTGGTTACATAATTTGGGAGGAGTTTGAGGATGAAAAAGGCAATTTTAGTTGTTAGTTTTGGTACGACATATAAGGAGACTTTAGAACTAACTATAGAAAAAATAGAAAATGAGATAAGAGATACTTTTAAGGAGTATTATGTTAAAAGAGCATTTACTGCTCATATGATTATCAATAAATTAAAGAAAAGAGATGGAATAATAGTTCCAACTCCAGAAGAAGCATTAGAGGAACTTTATAAGGAAGGTTATGAAGAGGTTATAGTTCAACCGCTACATATTATTCCAGGAGAAGAATTTCAATATGTAAGATTAGTAGTTGATAAGTTTAGAACAGAAAATAAATTTAAATCTATAAAGGTTGGAAGACCAGCACTACACTTTCAAGGAGGAGAAGAAACTCCAAATGATTATGAGATATTCATTGAATCTATAAAAGAAATAATACCAGAGTATAAGACAATGCTATTTATGGGACATGGAAGTAATCACCCATCTAATGCATGTTTTGTGAGTCTTCAGAGTGTATTTAAATATGTGCATATAGATAATGTTTATGTGGGAACTGTTGAAGGATATCCAACTATAGAAAAAATGATAGAAATGCTTAAAAAGGATAAGGTAAAAGAAGTTAAGTTAGCTCCATTAATGTTAGTTGCTGGAGACCATGCTACAAATGATATGGCCTCTGATGAAGAAGATTCATGGAAAACTATTTTGAATGAGAATGGAATACAGACAGAAGTTTATCTTCATGGACTAGGAGAAATAGAAAAGTTTAGAAAAATATATATAGACCACGTTCAAGATGTAATAGATGGTAAATATCTCCATTTGGGTGATACAAAAAAAACTATATAAGAAAATATTCCTTACAGTTATAGGTAAAAGTATAGGATGTGATTATATGAAAAGTATAATAATTTCGTCTAATAGTAGTGGTGGAGGAAAGACTACCATAACTTTAGCACTTATGAAAGCTCTTAGAAAAAGAGGATATGTTGTACAGGGATATAAAGTAGGACCTGATTATATTGATCCTGCTTTCCATAAAACAGTGACTGGAGTTGCTTCAAGAAATTTAGATTTGTTTCTTATGGGAGAAGAAGGTGTAGTTGAAAGTTATGCTAGAGGTCAAGGTGATCTTGGTGTTATTGAAGGGGTTATGGGACTTTATGATGGTAAGGGAATAGATAGTAGCTATTCCACAGCACATGTATCGAAGGTTTTAAAGATACCAGTAATCCTTGTATTGTCACCTAAGGCTCAGGCTGCTACTCTTTGTGCAGAGATTAAAGGGCTTATGGAATATGAAGATATAGATATAAGAGGAGTAATTCTAAATAATATCGCAGAAGGTTACTATAAATTACTAAAGCTTTGTGTAGAAAAAAATTGTAATACTAAGGTTTTTGGATATGTACCTAAAGATGAAAGATTGAGCTTAAAGAGCAGACATTTAGGACTTGTACAAAGCAGTGAAGTAGAGGATTTAGAAGAAAAATTAGAACTATGTAGTGAACTTTTAGAGAAGTATGTAGATATAGATGAAATTTTAAAAGTATTTAAAGAATGTGAAGCGCAACATTCAGAAAATAAGTTTTTACTTAAAAATAAAGGACTAAATATTGCAGTAGCTTATGATAAGGCTTTTAGCTTCTATTATAAAGAAAATTTAGAACTTTTAGAGCAATTAGGTAACATACAATATTTTAGCCCCCTAATAGATGAGAAGCTTCCAGAAAATATAGACTTTCTATATATAGGAGGTGGGTATCCTGAAGTGTTTAGAGAAGAGTTGAGTGCTAATAAGTCTATGCTTAAAAGTATTAATGAAGCTCTAAATGATGGGTTAAAATGCTATGCGGAATGTGGAGGGTTGATGTACCTTACTGAAAGCATAGAGGGGGTAGAGATGGTTGGATTTTTAAAAGGAAAGTCATATATGACTAAGAGATTAAATAATTTTGGATATGCATCAATTAAAGTAAAAAAGAAAAATACAATGATTTCAGTAGGTACTAAAATAAACTGCCATGAATTCCATAAATCCTTAGTAGAACTACAGGAAGAACAAGTTTATGCTTTAGAGAAGCAGGTTTATGATGGAAGTAAAAAGCAATGGAATTGTGGATATGTTAAAAGAAATACCTTAGCAGCTTACGGTCATGTTCATTTCTTTTCAAATATAGAGTTTTTAAAAAGTTTAGTTGAATAAGCGTAAAGAAACAAATAGCTATTATCTTTAGCATAAGTAAGAAGGAGATAAAAAATGGATTATATAAAAATGCCAATGGATATAGAAAAAAAGAGTTTCGAAATTATTGGAGAAGAGATGGGTCCTCATAATTTTGATAATAGAGAACTTTCAATAATAAAAAGAGTTATTCATACTACAGCGGATTTTGAATATAAAAATCTTGTTTATATGAGAGAAGGAGCTATTGATGCTGCCTTAGAAACTCTTAAAAAAGGTATTACTATTTATACTGACACTAATATGGCTCTTTCAGGAATTAATAAAAAGGCACTAGAGAAATTAAACTGTAAGGTAGTTTGTTATGTGGCTGAAAAAGATGTAGCTGAAATTGCTAAAGAAAAAGGAATAACTCGTTCTATGGCAGCAGTTGAGAAAGCTGTAGAAGATGGAGTAGAGTTCTTCGTATTTGGAAATGCACCAACAGCGTTATTTAAACTTAAGGAATTGATTGAAGCAGGAAAATCTAATGCGAAGTTCATAATTGGAGCACCTATAGGCTTTGTTGGAGCAGCTGAATCTAAAGAGGAAATAGAAAAGCTTGAAAATGTGCCAATGATGACAGTTAGAGGAAGAAAAGGTGGAAGTGCTGTGGCAGCGGCTATAGTAAATGCTCTTATGTACATGTTAGTGGAAAGATAAAGAAGGGATAATTATGTTAAATTTATATGTTAATAGTAATGGGAAAAAATTAAGATGTGGATATACTACAGGTTCCTGCGCAGCAGGGGCTGCGAAGGCAGCAACATTCATGCTTTATACAGGAACGGTTATAGAAGAAATTCAAATTACTACACCTAAGGGTATAACCCTAGATTTAAAAATAAATAAAGTAGTAATTGAAGAGGATTATGTTGAATGCTCCATTATAAAAGATGGTGGAGATGATATAGACGCAACTCATGGCCTTAGCATATGGGCGAGAGCTGAGAAATTAGATCATGGATATGTGCTAAAGGGTGGAAAAGGTGTAGGAGTTGTTATGGGTGAGGGACTTTATATAAGTAAAGGAGAACCAGCTATAAATCCTGTGCCTAGAGTTATGATTGAACAAAGCGTTGCTGAAGTGCTTCCTAAGGATAAAGGGGTATCAATAACTATTTTTGTACCTAAAGGAGAAGAAATAGCTAAAAAAACCTTTAATCCTAGATTAAATATAATTGGAGGCATTTCTATTTTAGGGACTACAGGAATAGTATATCCGATGTCAGAAGATTCCATTAAGGAATCCATAAAAATAGAGATTACCCAAAAAGCGCTAAAACATAAAAAACTTATCTTAGCTTTTGGAAACATGGGAGAAAAGGTTGCAGAACAAATGGGATATGGAGAAGAGCAAGTGGCTATTATATCTAATTTCGTAGGTCTTGCAATAGAATACTGTATAGAGTGTAAAGTAGAGGAGATTTTAATAATTGGTCATATAGGTAAACTATGTAAGGTATCGGCAGGATGTTTTAATACTCATAGTAGAGTGTGTGACGTAAGATTAGAGGTAATAGCACTAGAGCTTGCACTATTAGGTGCACCAAAGGAAGTAATAGAAAGAATATATATGGAGAAGACCACTGAAGGAGCCATAAAAGCTCTTGGTGATGATTATAAGGAGATATATCAAAGTATAGTTAAAAAGGTTAAAAAGAGAATGGAAGCCTATAGCTATGATGCAATTAAATGTAATGCAGTAATGTATTGGGGAGCTACAGATCCTAAAATACTAGCTACTGCAGAATAAAGTGGGTGAAATGTTTGATATATATAGTTGGATTAGGGCCTGGTAGTAGTGATTATATACTTCCTAAAGCTTTAAAAACCTTAGAAAATGCTGATTTAGTAATGGGTTTTTCTAGAGCTTTAGAAAGTATTGATTTCATAGACAATAATAAAATAGCTATTAAAACTTTAAGTGATATATTAGATAATGTAGAGAAAAATAAAGATAAAGACATTGCTGTAATAGCTTCAGGAGACCCATGTTTTTATGGAGTGACTGAATATATAAAGAGAAATTTAAATAAAGATAAAGTAGAGATAATTCCAGGAATCAGCTCTTTTCAATATCTTATGTGTAAACTAGGTAAAAGCTGGCAAGGAGCTTTTTTAGGAAGTGTTCATGGAAGAGAAGCAGATTTTTTAAGTATAGTTAGTAAAAACAAAACGTGTGTTTTTTTAACGGATAAGACTAATTCTCCAAAGATTTTAGCTGAGAAGCTTTTAGAAGGAAATATAAACTGTAAAGTTTATGTAGGAGAAAATCTATCCTATGAAGATGAAAAAATAACTATAGGAAATCCTTTGGAAATATCTAAGGGAGAATTTACATCCTTAAGTGTTTTTATAGTGGAGGAAGCTTAGATGAAGTTTATAAAAGATGAAGAATTTATTAGAGGAAATTGTCCTATGACTAAAGAGGATATAAGAATTCTTAGTATAGCTAAATTAAATTTAGAAGAAGATTCAAACCTATTAGATATTGGTGCAGGTACGGGTACAATTGGTATACAAGGATGCAAGATATGTACCAAAGGTAAAGTTATTGCTATAGAGAGAGATAAAGAAGCCTTAGAAATAGCGCATAAGAATAAGGAGAAATTTGGGTGCCACAACTTGGAAATAGTTGAAGGAGATGCTATGGAAATATTAGATAATATAGAAGAAAAGTTTCATAGCATATTTATAGGTGGAAGTGGCGGAAACCTAGAAGGAATAATTAAGAATTATAGTTTAAAGTTACATGAGGGTGGAAAAATGGTGTTAAATTTCATAACCCTAGATAATGTATATAAAGCTATGAACACTTTGAAAGAACTAGAGTTTAAGATTAGCTGTACTCAAGTAGGAGTTAGCAAAACTAGAGGGCAGAGCTATATGTTGTTCGGATATAATCCAATATTTATAGTTGAAGCAGAGAAGTAAAAGTTAAGGAGTGAAATATATGGCAAAGTTATATGGAGTAGGTGTAGGTCCAGGAGATAAGGAGCTTTTAACAATAAAGGCTATTAAAACCATAGAAAAATGTGATGTAATAGTTTCACCAAGTGCAATGAAGGGCGGTACTAGTATAGCGCTGGGTATTGCTGAGGATTATATATCTGAAAAACAAGAAATTATGATAAAACAGTTCCCCATGGGAGGAGAAGACCAAGAGGAAAAAATATATGAAGCTTTCAAGGCTATTGAAGAGAAGCTAAAAGAAGGAAAAAATATAGCATTTTTAACCCTTGGAGATCCATTTGTATATAGTACTTATATATATTTACTGAAGTATATAGAGGAACATGGCTTTGAGGTTGAGACAGTACCAGGAATAACATCCTTCTGTGCTTCAGCAAGCCTTGCACAAACTCCATTGGTTATTGGAGATGAACCATTATTAATTTTACCAGCAAGTAGAGTTCAAGATATTAAAGATGAAAAATATGTGGTAATAATGAAGGTTTATAAAAGAGAAGAAGAAGTACTTAATGTATTAGATAAAAAGGGTTTTAACTATGTGTATATAAAAAGAGCCGGAAGAGAAGGGCAAGAGATATTAAAAAATAGAGAAGAGATACTTAACAACAATGAATACATGTCACTAATTATAGCTAATAGAGCTTAACATTAGTATTTAATATATAATGTTAAATAAATAGGAGGATATCACAATGGTTTATTTTATAGGAGCAGGTCCAGGAAATGTTGATTTAATAACAATAAAAGGTAGAGATACATTGCAAAAGGCAAATGTGGTAATATATGCAGGCTCACTTGTAAGTAAAGAGCATTTAGATTTTTGTAAAGAAGACTGTGAAATACATAATTCAGCATCCATGAGTTTAGAGCAAGTTTTAGAGGTTATGGATAAGGCTGAAAAAGAAGGTAAAATGGTAGTAAGACTTCATACTGGAGATCCTGCTATTTATGGAGCCATAAAGGAGCAAATGGATGAGCTTGATAAAATGAATATAAATTATGAAGTAATTCCAGGAGTAAGTTCTTTCAGTGCAGCTGCAGCAGCTATTAAAAAGGAATTCACTCTTCCATCAGTAACTCAAACAGTAATATTAACAAGAGTTGAAGGAAGAACTCCAGTTCCAGAAACAGAAGATTTAGAAAGATTAGCATCTATAGGTGCATCTATGGCTATATTCCTATCTATAAGTATGATTGATAAGGTAGTAGCTAAATTAAGAAAAGGGTATGGCAGAAATGTGAATATAGCTGTAGTAGAAAGAGCTACATGGGAAGATCAAAGAATTATTATCGGGACTCTTGATGATATAGCTGAAAAGGTTAAAGAAGCAAATATAGTAAAATGTGCGCAAATATTAGTAGGAGACTTTATAGATTGTGATTATGAGAAGAGTCTTTTATATGATAAAACTTTTACTCATATGTTTAGAGAAGGAACAGCGGAATAGAGAAGTGCTCACTACGTTCGCAGAGAAGAGTTCACTGCGTTCACAGAGAAGTGTTCACTATGTTCACGGTGAAATATTCACTTTGTGAACAGGGAAGGTAAGCTTTGGGTTGATGAAATTAGAATTTTTAAGTTATGAGTTTTAAGGAGGGGAGTGAAGGTATGAGGTTAGCGGTGGTCTCTGTAACTAGAAATGGCAATGCTATAGCTGAGAAGTTAAAGGGATATTTTGAACTAGAGCTTTATTCAAGTTATAAGAATAAAGAGTTTAAGCTTAGGGACGTAACTAAGAACTTAATGGAAAACATGGATGGAATAATATTTATAGCCTCTACAGGAATAGCTGTTAGAGCTATAGCCCCCTTTCTTAAAGGAAAGGATAAGGATCCTGCTATAGTGGTAATAGATAGTGAAGGTAAATTTTCTATAAGTCTTGCAGGAGGACATCTAGGAGGGGCTAATGATCTTGCTCTCAAAATTTCTAATATTTTAAAGTGTATTCCTGTTATAACAACAGCTACAGATAGTTTAGGAATAGTGGCTCCAGATATATTAGCTAAGGACAATAATCTGATTATAGAGGACTTGAAAAAAGCTAAAGATATTGCTGCTAGATTAGTAGATGGAGAAGTAATTGGTTTTATAGATGAAGAAGAAAAGATAACATTACCAAAGGGATATAAAAGTGGAAGTGAAAATATCACAGGTGTTGTCATAGTTACGAATAAGTTAAATACTGAATATCCACATAAGAGAAAGAGCACTTCAGAGCTAAGACTTATAAGAAAAAATATAATTTTAGGCATGGGATGTAGAAAAAATGTGGATAGTTTGAAGGTTAGAAATTTTGTTGTGGATACTTTAAGGAAATATAATATAGATTTAAGAGCAGTAAAAAAGATATCCACTGTGGAGATAAAAAAAGATGAACAGGCACTTATAGCTTTAAGTGGATTTTTAGATTGTCCTATAGATATACATTCTGTAGATGAAATAAAAACTGTAGAGCATAAATATAAAGGGAGTGATTTTGTTCAAAAAACTATAGGGGCTAGGGCTGTGTGTGAGCCATGTGTAGAGCTTAGTGGAGGAGAATTAATCACAGAGAAGCTAAGCTTTGAAGGTATAACCCTTTGTATAGGTAAAATAACAATTTAGAATTCTACATTAATACTAAGTTCTAAGGAGGAATAAAGATGGGAAAATTATACGTAATAGGAATAGGACCAGGTGGACTTGAGCATATGACATTAAAGGCTGCAAAGGCTATAGAAGAATGTGATATCATAGTTGGATATACAAAATATATTGAAATGATAAAGCCATTATTAGATGGAAAGAGAATATATTCTACAGGAATGAAGGGTGAAGAAGCTAGATGTGAAGAGGCATTAAACCTTGCAAAAGAAGGCACTGTAGCTGTAGTTTCCACAGGAGATGCGGGAATATATGGTATGGCAGGTTTAATACTAGAGATGAAGAAAGATGAGGAAATTGAAATAATTCCAGGAGTTACAGCATCATCTTCAGCAGGATCTGTAGTAGGAGCTCCATTAATGCATGATAACTGTAATATAAGTTTAAGTGATTTAATGACTCCATATGAGGATATTAAAAAAAGAGTAAGGCTTGCAGCAGAAGGAGATTTTGTGATATCGCTTTATAACCCTAAGAGTAAGGGAAGACCTCATTATTTAAGTGAAGCTATAGATATAATTAAAGAATATAGAAATGGAAGCACTCCAGTAGCTATAGTAAAGAATGCTCTTAGAGATGGACAGGAGTCACATGTATTAACAATAGATACCTTTGATGATTCACTGGTAGATATGTTTACGTTAGTTATTATAGGAAATAGTAAGAGTTATATAAAAGAAGGATTATTTGTAACTCCAAGAGGATATAAGGTAGGAGAGAAGTAAAATGATAGCCTTAATTTTAGGTACTTCAGAAGGTAAGGTAATATTATCAAAGCTAAATGAGAAGACTTCAGACATATTAGTATCAACAGCTACTACATATGGAGGAGAATTGCTTAAGGATTATAAATATAAGGTTTTAAATGACAAAGCTCTAACTTATGAGGAGTTAAAAAACTTATTAGTAGTAAATGGAGTAAGGGTCCTTGTAGATGCATCTCATCCTTATGCACTAGAAATAAGTAAAACCTCAATGAAAATAGCTAAAGAGCTTAATATAGAATATTTAAGATATGAAAGAGAAAGCACTCTAAAGGAATTTCCTGATAACCCATTAATTATAGAAATAGAGGATTATACAGGCTTAACAGAAGCATTAAAAGATGTAAATGGTAATATATTAAATACCACAGGAAGTAGAAATTTAGATAAAATACTAGGCTTAAACTTACCTAATAGAATCATTCATAGAGTGTTACCGTCATTAAAAGTTATGAAAGAATGTTTTGATCTAGGAATCAAGGTAGAGGATTTAGTATTCATAAAAGGCCCTATAAGCTATGATTTTAACTGTGCTTTTATAAATGAGTACGGTGCAGAGGTTCTACTTACCAAGGATAGTGGACCGCAGGGTGGAACCTATGAAAAATTAAAAGCTGCCATAGATATGGGAGTTAAGGTTATAGTAATAGGCAGAAAGACTATGGAATATGGGAAAGTCTTTAATAAAGAAGTAGATTTAGTTAATTATATATGTGAACATTATAAATAAAGTATGAAGTAACTTATTTAGGGAAGAGTGCCCTAGGCATAGGTAAGTACTCACTGCTTTCGTGGTAAGGAGTCACTTTTTGACAGGTAAGGCGCAACCAAAGGTTGCAGGAAAGGAAAAAATCAGCAAAGCTGATTTTATATTTTAAAGCAACAAAGTCGTAATATAACTGCTTTTGCCTATGCAAAAGTTACCTTCACCTGTGAGCGAAGCGAGCGCCTTACCTGTGCCAAAGGCACTCCTTCCCTGCGAACAAAGTGAGCCTTTTACCTGCAACCTACGGTTGCCCTTACCTAAATAAAGATGCTTCACACTTTATTTAAAGGTTGACATAAGGTCATATTATAATTAGAATATAAATAATATTGTTTTGTGAGTGTATCTAGGTTTTAAACTGAGCGGTACAGGGATATGGTAAGATCCTACACGTAGAAATTTTAAACCTACGGAGTCACTAATTTCCTCGGAAATAGTGTCTTTGTAGGTTTTTTTGTTGTTTGATTATATATTTTAGCACCTATGAATATAAATATAAGAAGAATTTAGAAATTGGGGGAGAAGGAATGCCAAAAGTGGATTTTAGTTTTATCAAGGAAGTTTTTAATGAAAAAGTAACATCGGAAGAATATAGAGATGCAGTAAATGAAATTGGGTTATGGAAATCGGAGGAGATAATCTTTAATAGATATATTGAAAAGAAAAATAAAATATTGGATATAGGATGTGGAGCTGGAAGAACTACATTTTCACTTTATGAACTTGGATATAAGAACATTCAAGGAATAGACTTAAGTGAAGTTATGATTGAAAATGCTAAAAAGCTTAATGAAATTAAAAGATATGAAATAGATTTTACTATAGGGAATGCAATAAGACTACCTTATGAAAAGGGATGTTTTGATGCAGTAATATTTTCATTTAATGGTTTTATGCAAATACCAGGGGAAAGTAATAGAATTAGGGCGCTAAAAGAAATACACAGGGTATTAAAAAATGGAGGAGTATTTATTTTTACCACTCATAATAGAGGAAACAGTAATTATTTGGAATACTGGAAGGAAGAAGAAAAAAGATGGAGAAAAAATAATAATGATCCTAAACTATTAGAATTTGGGGATAGGATTATACCAAATAAAGAAAGAGAAAGTTTTATACACATTCCAACTTTAGAGGAGGTAATGAGATTATTACGAAGAGGTGAATTTAACATTATAGAATGTACAAGTAGAAGTGTGTTGTGTGAAGAAAGTGAAAAGGTAAAAGAATTTTCAACAGAGTGTATATTTTGGGCAGTAGAGAAACTATAGGGAGGATTTACAATGGGGAAACTTTATGGAGAGAGAATAGTATTAAGGGAATATAGAAGAGAAGATTTAGAGGACATAAGAAAATGGGTAAATGACCCAGAAGTGGTGGATTTCTTATCTGATATTTTTATATATCCTAACACCATCAATGAAACAGAGGAATATCTAAACTCTGTATTAAGCAAAACAGGAATAGAAAGAGGAAACTTTATAATAGCGCATAAGGATTCAGAAAAATATATAGGGCAAATAGATTTGCTTAAGGTCGATTGGAGAAGTAGATTTGCAGAGATTGGAATAGTAATAGGCACAAAAGAGAATTGGAGTAAAGGTTATGGCTATGAAGCAATAAAGTTGCTACAAAGTTTTGTATTTAACACCTTAAATCTTAATAAATTGCAGCTTCATGTTCATGATTATAATGAAAGAGCAAGGGCTTGTTATAGAAAATGCGGCTTTGTGGAAGAAGGGATAATGAGACAACATTTTTATAAAAATGGAAAATATACAGACTATATAATTATGTCCATATTAAAGAAGGAATACGATGAAATGTAATCTTTATAGTAGTCTTAGTTTATAAAATATGAAATGAATTTTATTTTTTATTGAGTCAAAAAATATAGTGGAAGATGGTTTTACACCAATAATAACCGGAGGAATCAAGCGAGATACAAGGTTCTCCTTATATTTAATATTATCAAGAGAGTTTAATAGATTAAAAAAGCTATTAGGCATAAAATCATCTTCTACAGATATAATGAGAATAAAATTCAATTGACATGAATTATCAATTATTTATATTTTACAATAACGAATAAATAATGTCAAGAATAAATGATAATACTTATCATTTATTCTTGACATAAAAATAGATATTATTTAATCCTAGTTAAACTCATGAATTGTTAAGAGACTTATATTCTTAGTGATCTCTTAATTTTATTATAAATGAAATATTAATGTTTGATTAAATCGATTGCACCTAAAACAATATGAGCAGCACCAAATCCTAAAAGGGCAGTCTCAGCCATTGGAACCATATCTTTCTTTTTCATTTTATGTCTTCTCATATCTTGCGCTCTAAGTGCCGCAGAAGCACCTGTAACCACTGTACCAAGAACTATGGGAACTAAACCTTCTTTAACTCTCATAATAGCACCTCACTATATTTTTTTAAAATTAAGTCATATTTATAGTTTGCTCAATGAATTTTATTAATTACTATGATGTTGTTGAGTTTTAAGGATAAATAGTTCTTTAAAGTAAGTAATTACATATGACAAATTTCTTTTATTGCATTAACAGTATAATTTATTTCAGCTTCAGTATTAAACTCTCCAAAACTAAATCTAATTGTTCCATTAGGAAAAGTTTCTAATGTCTTATGAGCTGATGGTGCGCAATGTAGTCCGCAGCGAGTAGAGATTCCATAATTTTTTGAAAGTATGTAAGCAATTTCTCCATTATCTTTCTCTAAAAAATTTATAGAAACAACAGGAGTTCTATTATCTGTTGAAGTTTTTCCTAAAATATTTATATTTTTTAAAGGTAATACACTGTCTATAAATAATCCAGTTAAATATAGTTCTTTTTTTCTAATATTTTCTAACCCTTTATGTTTTAAATATTTTAAAGAGGCATTTAGTCCATAAATACCAGGTATGTTTAAGGTTCCACTTTCAAATTTATCAGGCATATAGTTTGGTTGAATTTCATATTCCGATAAACTTCCAGTTCCTCCTTCTATAAGAGGAGATATTTTAGATAATAATTTATCTTTTATTATTAGTCCACCTATACCTTGAGGTCCCAGTAAAGACTTATGACCAGTAAAGCAAAGAGCATCTATATTCATATCTTCCATATCTATATCTAAAAATCCAGCTGTCTGAGCTGTATCAGCTATAAAATATAAATTATTTTTTTTACAAAAAGCACCTATTTCTTTATAAGGAAGGACAGTTCCACATACATTTGAACTATGAGTCATAATTATGGCAACAGTATTGGGTGTAATATGATTTGTAAGATCTAATACATCTAATTCTCCATATTTATTACATTGCGATACAGAATAAGAGATACCTTTAGAACTTAGTGAATTAAGTGGTCTCATTATTGCATTATGCTCCATGGATGAAACTATTACATGGTCCCCATTTTTTAATAAACCTTTAAGCACTATATTTAAACTTTCAGTTATATTTTTTGTAAAAACTACATTAGTGGGTTCATGGTAGTTAAATAATTCACACAATAGTTCACGGGTTTCAAAGACAGTATTTTCTGCATTAAAGGAATTTTCATAGACCCCTCTATTTATATTTCCACCTATAGAGGAGATGTATGCAGAAATGCTGTCAACTACTTCAATAGGTTTTGGAAAGGAAGTGGATCCATTATCTAAATATATTTCAGGCATAATAATCTCCTTATTATTTATTATTAACTAAACTAATAGTTAAATTATTATCTATTGGAAATAAGAATTTAATTAATTTTATAACAAATGTTAGAATTAACATGATAAGTAAATATTACCAAATATTAAAGGGGGAGTAAAGCTTATGAAAGAGAAGAGAAATATAATAGTTGCAGGGGGAATTATAGGAATATTATCTGTTGTACTAGTGTATTTTGGAAATCCTAAAAATATGGGAGCCTGTATTGCATGCTTTATAAGAGACACTGCTGGTTCATTAGGACTTCATAGAGCAGAAATTGTGCAATATATTAGGCCAGAAATTATAGGTATGATATTAGGTGCGTTTATAATTTCATTAGCAACTAAAGAGTTTAAAGTAAAGGGTGGTTCATCACCATTTCTAAGATTTATTATAGCCTTTTTTGTTATGATAGGTGCATTAATGTTTTTAGGCTGTCCATTAAGAATGGTTCTAAGATTAGCAGGTGGAGATTTAAATGCTATTATTGGACTTTTAGGTTTTGCAGGGGGCATATTTGTTGGAATTCAATTTTTAAACAAAGGATTTACTTTAAAAAGGAACTATACTCAAACTACTATAGAAGGTTACGCTATGCCAATGATAGCTATATTACTTTTAGTCTTAGCAATAGCGACACCAGCGTTCATATTTATTAGTAAAAAGGGACCAGGAGCTAGCCATGCTCCTATATGGATGGCATTAGCTGCTGGAGTTATTATCGGTATTGTTGCTCAGAAAACAAGATTATGTATGGTTGGTGGAATAAGAGATCTAATTATGTTTAAGGATAGTTATTTAATGTTAGGATTTCTATCAATCTTTGTATTCGCACTTATAGGAAATGTATTATTAGGATCAGAATTTTTTAAATTAGGATTCGCAGAACAGCCAGTGGCTCATTCAGATGGATTATGGAATTTTCTAGGTATGGTTTTAGCTGGTTGGGGATCAGTACTCTTAGGAGGATGCCCACTAAGACAATTAATTTTATCAGGGGAAGGAAATGCAGATTCATCTATTTCAGTGATGGGAATGGTATTAGGTGCAGCCTTCGCTCATAATTTTCAATTAGCATCAAGTGCAAAGGGGCCAACACCAAATGGACAAATAGCGGTAATTATAGGCTTTGGAGTATTACTTTTAATATCTTATTTCAATATAGATAAATCCTTTAGTATTGGAAAGAAAAAAATTATTAAGGAAGAAGGTATGTCAGTTGAATAGAATAGATGCAAGAGGAGTAAGTTGTCCGCAACCAGTGTTAATGGCTAAGAAAGCGTTGACAGAGAATAGAGATGGTTTTGAAATTCTAGTTGATAATAATGTGGCTAAAGAAAATGTATGTAGATTTATTAAAAATTCTGGATTAAAAGCTAGCACAAAAGAGTTAGATGAGGATTTTTTAATAAGGGCTGATAAATAGTATGGATTATATTGCAGTTTTTTTTACTCACTCTGGTGCTATTAAATATCATAGACATCTAAAGTCTACAGGAATAGAAAATGAAACATTACCAATTCCTAGGAAGTTGAGCTCCAATTGTGGAATTGGAGTTAAATTCTATACTAGTAATAACATAAATGAAATGATTACGGCAGACGTAGAAAAAATATATGAAATAAAAAATGGGATATATGATGTAGTATATGAAGAATAGTAGTAGTTAAATAAATATATAATTTTTAGGTTAGCTGTTTCATAAGTTAGATGTTGATAATTTATGGAACAGCTTTAATTTTATTCTTAGCTCTGTTTTAATATAGAGTAGCTTTTTACCAACACTATATTAAAATAGAGTATTGAATAACTATATATTATACCCAAGTATAGTATGATATTTATTTAAAAAATAGTATAATAGAGCTATGATAAAATCATTCGGAGGAGAATTATGAAAAACTACGATATAATTATTGTGGGAGCAGGAATAAGTGGTCTTATGGCCGCTATAGAAGCAAAAAGTAATGGTGTTGAAAGTATTCTGATAGTAGATAGAGATATAGAAGCTGGAGGGACTCTAAATAAATGTGTTCATAGTGGATTTCATTATAAAAGTATTAAGGAGAATCTCACAACATCAGAGCTTATAGAGCGGTTAACAGAGGATGCGTTAAATTTAGGGATTCATATTAAATGTAATACTACAGTGATAGATATTCATAGTGATAAATCTGTAACTATGGTTAATGGGGATGAAGGTGTAAGAAACCTTAAAGCTAAGGTAATAATATTAGCTATGGGATGCAGAGAGAGACCATTAGGCTATAAAAATATATTAGGCCATAGAATTGCAGGCATAGTAACAGCATCCTCAGCATTAAATTATATAAATAGAAGAGGAGTATTGCCAGGGAAGAATTGCATAATTTTAGGGTCAGGGGATACAGCTGCGTTAGTCGCTAGGACGTTAGTGTTAGAAGGGGCAAAGGTTAAGGCAATAATAGAGAGCAGCGATAATATTAGAGCAATTAATCAATCATCTAGGGGGCACATTGAAGATTTTAATATACCAGTATTGCTCAAACATAGAGTTATTAAAATTTATGGTGATGCTAGAGTTGAAGGCGTAGATATAATAAAAATAGATAAAAATAAAGATTTCATAAAAGAAAGCAAACAACATATAAAATGCGATACCTTAGTATTGTCAGTCCATTTACAGCCTGATAGCATATTAGCTCAGAAAATAGGTATAAATTTAAATAGGGATAATAGAGGAATTATAGTTTCAGAAAATATGGAGACATCGGAAGATGGCATATTTGCTTGTGGAACAGTGCTTAGAGGGTATAATATATCTGATAGGGTTATAAAGGAAGGACAATTAGCTGGTAAAAAAGCTAGCGAATATATAAAAAATATTACTTAGAAGGATAAGATATGAAGGAAATTAAAGAGAAAATAATTAATTTTTGTAATGGCCTAGGGATTGATACAATAGGATTTATTGAATGTAGAGAATTTAAGGAAATAAAAGATTTTTTTCACATAAGAAAAGAAAAGAATTTTTTTAATGAATTTGAAGAACAGGATATAGAAAAGAAAATAAATCCCATGTTATTAATGAAGGATGGAAAGACCATAATGTCTATAGCATTTCCTTATAATTATGAAACTTTTCTAGAAAGAAAAAACAAATTCTTTTCTAAATATACCTTAGGGTTAGATTATCATAATGTGATAAAAAAATATCTAGAGGAGATTTGCCATTATATAGAAGGTTTAGGAGGGAAAGCTATTGGTTTTGTAGATAATAATCCACTTCCAGAAAGATATATAGCATACTTAAGTGGCATAGGATTTATAGGAAAAAACAACACATTGATAACAGAAAAATATGGATCCTTTGTATTTTTAGGAGAAATAATAATGAATTTAGAGGTACCTTGGGATGTTCCTTTAAATAAAAGCTGTTATGGGTGTGATTTATGTATAAAACATTGTCCTAATCATGCTATAATAGAAAAAGATTTTTTAAATTCAAATTCATGCATATCATATATAACTCAAAAAAAAGAAATAGATGCTAGTGATATAGATACAATCGATGGAAATATTTTTGGTTGTGATGTATGCCAAGATGTGTGTCCGCATAATAAACATACTGAAATATCTAATATAAAGGAATTTCATCCTAAAGAATACATGAGCAATACCAATCTATTAGAGTTAATAAATTTAGATAATAAAACCTTTAAGGAGAAATATCATAATCATTCTTGTGGTTGGAGAGGAAAGAATATTATTATAAGAAATGCCTTAATAAATTATAAAAAAATATATGGTGAGGATGTAGATAATATAGAAGACAATATAAAATCACCCTATGTAAGAGAGTACTATAATAAGTTATTTAAGAAATATTAAATACCAATACGTAATATTTAGTAGATAATTAAAGTAATTTTGATATGATTATTTAGAACTTAGTATTGAGTATTGAAGAAAGAGGAGATTTAAATGAAAAAGGAAACTCTTTTGAAGATGTTAAATATATTACCAGATAGTTTTTCAGATAAACTAGTTCGTAAATATGTGCAAAACAATATAAAAAAGTATGCTAATTTAAAAATTGAAGGCTATGATAAAGTTAAAGAAGTGCAAGGACCAATAATATTTATTGCAAATCATTTAAGTAATGCAGATGGATTAATCTTAAATGAGATATTAAAAGACAGAAATCCTATCTTTGTGGCAGGGGTAAAACTTTCTGATAATAACTTTACTAAAAATGGAATTAGATATGTAAAAACTATACCGATTAAACCTAATTCAGCTGATAAAGATGCTATAAATAAGATAGTTCAAACCTTAAAAACGGGAGGAAATATTATGATGTTTCCAGAAGGTACTAGGAGTAGGACTAGGAAGATGATAGAAGGAAAAAAAGGATTATTGTTAATTGCTAAGCTATCTAAGGCTAAAATTGTACCCATTGGAATAACAGGTACAGAGGACTTTTTACCTATTAATGATACGGATATGGGAGAAGAAGACTTTAGTTCAGCTAATGTTATAGTAAGATTTGGAGAAGCTACATATCTTCCAGAAAAAATTAAGGAAGAGGATAAAAACCAGTATAATGAAAGAGCTATGACAGAAATAATGAGAAAAATATCAAATCTGTTGCCAGAAGAATACAGAGGAATATATAATTGAATTAAAATAGACTGTGAAAACAGCCTATTTTTTTATGTTTAATTTACTATGATGAATTTCAGCAGTGTAAATTGTTAAATTTTATTAAACTATTTATAAAAAATTCTAAATAAACGAAAAATTCAAAGAAATAAAGAGAATACAATAAATTTTAAAGAATTTGCCGTTTTATCTAATAATGCTGAGTTTGATTTCAGTTATGATTATCATTATTATTAAGATGTTATATTAGTAAATTTTAATAAAATATTAATATATTAAAATTTCATTAATATATTAATATTTTATGATAATAATTTTGTAAATTTAGAAAGGTGAGTGAAGCAATATGTCAGTATTAGGAAATTTAAAACCAAGTAAGGTTTTTAGCTTTTTTGAAGACATGACTAAGATACCTCATGGATCAGGCAATGAAAAAGCTATAAGTGACTTTTTAGTTAACTTTGCTAAAGAGAGAAATTTAGAGGTAATACAAGATAGTGAATTAAATGTAATTATAAAGAAGCCAGCTACACCTGGATATGAAAAAGCAACAACAGTTATAATTCAAGGTCATATGGATATGGTTTGTGAAAAAAATAAAGGAACAGAGCATGACTTTGAAAAAGATCCATTAGAGCTTAGAATTTTGGAAGATTATATATATGCAAATGGAACAACTCTAGGTGCAGATAATGGAATTGCCGTAGCTTATGGATTAGCATTATTGGATTCTAAAGATATACCACATCCAGCATTAGAATTACTTGTTACTACTGGTGAAGAAACAGGTATGTATGGTGCTATTGCTGTAGATCCTAAACATTTAGATGGAAAAATACTACTAAATATTGACTCTGAGGAAGAGGGAATATTTTTAGTGAGTTGTGCAGGTGGAGTTACTAACTATGTACACATCAATAATCAATGGGAAACTACTAACAGTTCTGCATTAAAGCTTGAAATAAAGGGCTTAAAAGGCGGACACTCTGGAATGGAAATAATTAAGCAAAGAGGAAATGCTAATAAGCTTATGGGAAGGTTATTAAATTCAATAAGCAAAGAAGTTGACTTTAATATTGCTCATATTAGTGGTGGAGCAAAGAACAATGCAATTCCACGTGAAGCTGAAGTCGTAATAACAGTAAATGCATCAAGTATTGAAAATGTTAAAACTATAGCTAATAAATCTGTAGATATATTTAAGAATGAATTAAGAATTCAAGATCCAGATATAAAATTAGAAATTTCAGAAACTAAAGTTGAAAAGCACTTAAATTGCGAAGTGACAGCTAGTATAGTGAATTTCTTGAATTTAATGCCTAATGGAGTTCAGACTATGAGTAAAGACATAGAAGGGCTAGTAGAGAGCAGTTTAAATTTAGGGGTTATAGTATTTAGTGAAGAAAAAGTTACTTTTGTATCAGCAATAAGAAGTTCTGTTAAGTCATTAAAAAATGAGATAGTCGATAGAGTAGGAGCATTATCAAAATTAGTTGGTGCTGAAATGGTAAACGATTCAGATTATCCAGAATGGCAATATGAACCAGACTCAAAAATAAGAGATTTATGTGTAGAGACATATAGGGAAATTACTGGACAGGAGCCGAAAATAGATGCTATACATGCTGGCCTTGAATGTGGACTTCTTAAGGAAAAGATGGCTGATGTTGACATGATAAGTTTTGGACCAAATCTATATGACGTTCATACCCCACAAGAACATATGAGTATAACTTCAGTACAAAATATGTGGGCATTTATACAAGGATTATTAAAAAACATAAAATAGAATAAATGGTCAAATGAATTTATTGATTTGAATTTTATTAGTAAATTCATTTGAACTTTATTAATAAATCTTTGTAGATTTAAATATATAGCTTTTCTTAAGACAAGCTATATGACCTAATTACTAAAAGAAAATTGGAAAAGAGGGGGAATTATTTTATGAGCCAAGAAAAGAAAAAATTATCCCACACAGCTTATGGTGAGTGTAAGGGAGAAGATTATGTTCCGTTTGTGCCAACCTCAGTGGCTATGCCAGAAACAACAGGATACTCAATTATCTTAGGTATTATATTAGCATGTCTTTTTGCAGCAGCTAATACATACCTTGGCTTAAAAGTTGGTATGACAATATCAGCGGGTATACCAGGTGCTATAATAGCTACTGGAGTACTTAAAGGAATGTTCAGAAGAAACAATATTCTAGAGGCTAATATGGTAGCATCACTAGCTGCTATGGGAGAATCTCTTGCTGGTGGTGTTATATTTATTTTACCAGCATTAATTCTATGGGGATTAAAGTTAAGTATTTTCACAGTTGTTATTGTTACAATCATTGGAGGACTTATGGGTGTATTCTTTATCACACCACTTAGAAGATACTTAATTGTTGAAGAACATGGAAATTTAGTTTACCCAGAAGGTATGGCTGCAGCTGAGGTTCTTGTAACAGGTAGTGAAGGTGGAGAAGGATTTAAAACAGTTATGACTGGACTTGGAGTAGGAGCTGGATATAAACTTTCTTCAGGTGGATTTGCACTTTGGGGAGAACAAGCTACATATATATTTAAAAGTTATCAGGGAACAATGATGGGATTTGATACTTTAGCATCACTTCTAGGAGTTGGATTTATAGTTGGTACTAGAGCATCATTACTTATGTTTGGTGGATCTGTTATAGCTTGGTTTGCACTTATACCATTAATTAAGTTCTTAGGAGTAGGATTAGTAGAGCCACTATTCCCAGCAACTAAGATTATAGCTGAGATGAGTGCTAATGAGATATGGGCCAACTATATTAAATATATAGGTGCTGGAGCCGTTGCCATGGGAGGATTTATCTCTCTTGCTAAATCTATTCCAACTATAATAACAAGCTTTAAACAAGCTATGAGTGGAATAGGTGCTGGTGGAAATGAAAAAGTTAGTAGAATTGACTTAGAAGCACCTCTAACTTGGGTTATTTTAGCAGCAGCCTTTGGATTTGCATTAACTTGGTTATTACCAATGATAAATGGAGGATTCTTAGGTGGACTTATGGCAGTTATATTCAGCTTCTTCTTTGCTGTTGTTTCAGCTAGAATGGTTGGTATAATTGGAGCATCTAACAACCCAGTTTCAGGTATGACTATAGCTACAATGCTATTTGTAACCACTGTAATTAAGTTAACTGGTGGAGTGTCTCAAGATTATATGACTAAATGTATATTAATAGGTGGAGTTGTTTGTGTTGCTATAGCAGTAGCTGGTGGAGCTGCACAAAGTTTAAAAACTACATTTGTTATTGGTGGTACTCCTAAGAAGGTTCAATTAGGAATGTTTATTGCTCTTGCAGTAGCCGGTGTATTTGCTGCTCTTGTAATTAACATGTTAGATAAAGCTTATGGAATAGGTTCTGCAGATGTAGCTGCACCACAAGCTACACTTATGAAAATGATCGTTGAAGGTATAATGACAGCTCAGCTTCCATGGACATTAATAATAGTTGGAGCATCTATAGCACTATTCTGTGAATTGGCTGGCATATCAATATTACCAGTTGCTCTTGGAATATATCTTCCAATAACTTTAAATGCTGCTATCTTAGTTGGTGGCGTTATAAGAGAAATTGTTGAAAGAAAATTTGCTAAAGAAAAAGACAGAAAAGCAGAGGTTGTTGAAAGAGGAACTTTGCTTGCTTCAGGTCTAGTTGCTGGAGATGCATTAATGGGAATAGTTGTAGCAGGATTTGCGGCTTTAGAAGTGAACATAGCATTTGGTAAAAATTTATTGCCTGGTTTAACTCAAAGCAATTTATTTGCTTGTATAATGTTCTTATTGCTAGGTTTATGGATTTACAAGTTCTCTTGCAAGAAAGATAAAAGTACTAATTAGATAAAAATATTAGACCCTATCATGGACTATAAAGATTCGCTTTGCTCACAGATAAATTTTATTTGTGGGCAAGCGAATTACTGTATTATTAGCATAATTTTCTAAATATACACGATTTAATTATATGAAATTATACTAGAATATCTTATAATTGGTAGTTAGTTATGAATTATTAGGAGGAATTTTACATGAAGAATAAGAAACTTAAACAAGAAGAAATAGAAAATCAAGAGCATGATACAAAACATAATTTTGCTATGTTTGTGCCAGAGATTAAACATAACGACTGGGAAGAAAAAGATGGAAAAGTTGTTTTATGTTTAAAAATCAATGATCCAGTAAAGAAATTTTTAGCTTGGATGGTTAAAAAAACTCCTGAGACTAATTTAGAGCTAGATGATAGATGTTCTACGGTATGGAAATATATAGATGGTGAAAGAACAGTATATGAGATTGCAAAGCTTATGGCAGAAGTGTATAAAGAAGATGTTGATGGGGAATTATACAGATTAGTGACATATTTAAAATATTTGTCTAAAAGAGGATGGATTAAGTTTAAAGAGTATGAAGCGTAATCTTTACATATATATAAAGCAAACTCAGTGGACAAGATGGTTATTGCTGGATTTGATCTATATAACAAACAAAATATGATATAATGTTACAAGTAATTTAAACTTCTTATAAAAAAGGATTTTAAATGATAAATGAAGAATATAATAAGGTAAAAGCTTAAATATTTTATATGGGGGTGCGATAAATGGGAAGTAAATCTTTACAAAAATTTCTCACAGAAAATTTAGAAGAATTAAAAAGCAAAGGTCTTTACAATGAAATCAATGTAATCAATGGAGCTAATGGTCCAGTTGTTAATATTGGAGGTAAAGATCTAATAAACCTGTCCTCTAATAATTATCTAGGATTAGCTACGCATGAAAGAATGAAGCAGGCTACAATAAAGGCTACTGAAAAATATGGTGCAGGAGCAGGTGCTGTTAGAACTATTAATGGTACATTAGATATTCATATTGAACTTGAAAAAAAATTAGCTGAATTTAAACACACAGAAGCAGCTATAGCTTTCCAATCAGGATTCAATTGCAACATGGCTGCAATTTCAGCTGTTATGGGCAAAAAGGATGCTATACTTTCCGATGCCTTAAATCATGCTTCAATTATAGATGGTTGTAGACTATCTGGAGCTAAAATTATTAGAGTTGAACACTCAGATATGGAAGATTTAAGAGCAAAAGCTAAAGAAGCGAAAGAATCTGGATTATATGAAAAAGTAATGGTTATAACAGATGGCGTGTTCTCTATGGATGGGGATATAGCAAAATTACCTGAGATAGTTGAGATAGCAGAGGAATTTGACTTAATTACTTATGTTGATGACGCTCATGGTTCAGGAGTTCTTGGCAAAGGTGCAGGAACGGTTCATCACTTTGGATTATCAGATAAAATTGATTTTCAAATAGGAACACTATCTAAAGCTATAGGTGTAGTTGGTGGATATGTAGCAGGTTCAAAAGACTTAATTGATTGGTTAAAGGTTAGAGGTAGACCATTCCTATTCTCAACATCATTAACACCAGGATCAGCAGGAGCTTGCATTGAAGCTATAAATATATTAACAGAAAGTACAGAATTACATGATAAACTTTGGGAAAACGGAAACTATTTAAAGAAGGGCTTAAAAGAATTAGGCTTTGATATAGGAGATAGTGAAACTCCAATTACTCCATGTATTATAGGAGACGCAGCTAAAGCTCAAGAATTTAGCAAGAGACTATATGAAGAGGGAGTATATGCAAAAGCTATAGTATTCCCAACAGTACCACTAGGAACAGCAAGGGTTAGAAATATGCCTTCAGCAGCACATACAAAAGAAATGCTAGATGAGGCAATTGCTGTATACAAAAAAGTAGGTCAGGAAATGGGAATAATTAAATAGGAAGAGCGTTTGGAGGATTAATTATGAAGAGAATATTAGTTACGGGATGCTTAGGACAAATAGGTACAGAATTAGTTACGAAGTTAAGACAAGTATATGGTGTTGATAACGTAGTTGCATCAGATATCAGAAAACCAGAAGGAAATCCAATAGTAGAAGGTGGAATTTTTGAAATTCTAGATGTTACAAACTATGATGATTTCTTAAAAGTAGCTAAAAAACACAATGTAGATACAATAATGCACTTAGCAGCACTTTTATCAGCTGTAGCAGAAGCAAAACCACAACTTGCTTGGAATATTAACATGGGTGGACTTGTTAATGCACTAGAAGTTGCTAGAGAGTTAAATTGTAAATTCTTTACGCCAAGTTCTATAGGAGCTTTTGGTCCAGATACTCCAAAGAAAAATACTCCACAAGATACTATTCAAAGACCAAAAACTATGTATGGAGTAACTAAGGTTTCAGGAGAATTATTATGTGATTATTACTACACTAAGTTTGGTGTAGATACAAGAGGTGTAAGATTCCCAGGGCTTATTTCTTACGTTGCCCCTCCAGGAGGCGGAACTACAGACTATGCAGTTGACATATATTATGAAGCATTAAAAAATGGGAAATATACTTCATATATAGATAAAGGAACTTACATGGATATGATGTATATGCCAGATGCAATACAAGCTATTATAGATTTAATGGAAGCAGATCCAAGTAAATTAAAGCATAGAAATGCATTTAATATTACTGCTATGAGCTTTGAGCCAGAGCAAATTGCTGCAGAAATTAAAAAACATATTCCAGGATTTGAGATTTCGTACAATCCAGATCCAGTAAGACAAGGAATTGCAAATACTTGGCCAGATTCAATAGATCCAACCGCTGCAAAAGAAGAGTGGGGATTCAAAGCTGAATATGATCTTGCTAAAATGACTGCAGATATGTTAGAAAAATTAAAAGAAAAAGGAATTTAGAAATATATTAATAGGACTTCTCTAAGTGGAAATACTACTTAGAGAAGTTATTTTTTTATAACATGTTTAGAATATAAAAAGTTAATTAGGAAGAATTTCTAAAATAAAATCCAAATAGTTTCTTCACTTCTTATTTGCAAGCCATTACAGAGAAGTTTCATAATTACAGCATAGAAATACTTTTTTATGGTCTAACTATAATATAGAGTATCTGTATAATGTAGAAACTTAATTGAAACTTATATAATATGATTAGCCTACAAATAGTTGATAATCATTACAAACTTTAACTTATTTTTAACGTATTACCATATATAAAGTGTTTAGGAGGGAGAATATGAGAGGCAAAAAGATAATATCTATAATCTTAAGTCTTATGCTAAGTTTTTCATTAATGGCTTGTAATAAAATTTCAAGAGGTGATGAAGGAACTATAAAGTTAGATGAAACTAGTAAGAAAATAGTTGAGGGTAATAATAAACTTGCCTTTAACATGTTTAACGAATTAAGGAAGGAAGATAAAGGAGAAAATATATTTATATCTCCAATTTCTATCTCTACAGCTCTAACTATGGCCTATCAGGGAGCAGAGGGAAATACTAAGAAAGAGATGGAAAAGGTTTTAGGCTATGATGGGATAGACATAAATGAAATAAATAAAAATTATAAAGAGTTGATGAAGTATTCATCAAAAATAGATAAAAAGGTAGACATAAAATTAGGTAATTCGATATGGATTAGAGAAGGAGAAAAAATAAATAAAGAATTCATAGATGTAAATAAGAAATATTTTGATGCAGAAGTAAATGAGTTAGATTTTAATAAGAGTGCCTCTGCGGATGAGATAAATGGATGGATAAGCAAAATTACTAATGGTAAGATAGAAAATATGATTGCACCGCCTATACCTTCAGATACAATAATGTATTTGATAAATGCAATATACTTTAAGGGAGATTGGCAAGAAGCCTTTGATAAGAAACTTTCTTATGAAGGGGAGTTTAAAACCAGTAGCGGAGAAATGGTGAAGACTAACTTTATGAAAAAAGAGTTTAATAAAAAAACTTACTATGGTGAAGGTGAAGATTTTAAAGCTGTAAAGCTTCCATATGGGGATGGTAAAATATCAATGTATGTAGTTTTACCAAGTGGGAATAAAACCCTAGAGGATTTAATGGATACTATGTCTACAGAAAAATGGCAGAAGATAAAAGCTTCCATAGGAAAAGATAAAGAGAGCGTAAACTTGGCTATACCTTCATTCAAGTTTGAATATGGTACAAAAGAGCTTAACAGTGCATTGGCTAATTTAGGTATGAAAGAAGCATTTAGTAATAAAGCTAATTTTAATGGCATAAGAGAAGATGTATTCATTAGTCAAGTTATGCATAAGGCTACTATAGAAGTTAATGAAAAAGGAAGCGAGGCTACAGGAGCTACAGTAATAGGGATAGAAAAAACTTCTATACAAGAGCCAAAAGAGTTTATAGCTGATAGGCCTTTTATGTTTATTATAGAAGATGATATAAGCCAGAATATAAGTTTTATTGGAAGTGTTAATAATTTTAAATAGAGCTAATATTTAAAGGTCCTATTAAGTATAGAACTATATATTTAAATTGATAAATTAACAATTTAAAAGGAACTCCCTGTTGGGAGTTTTTTTCTATCAAATCTGTTATAATAATAAGGTAATAAATAAAGACTTATAACTTAGAAGTTAGAGGTGATTTTATTGAATAAAGAAACTAGAAGAAAAATTGTGGAAGTATTAGAGGAAACTTATAAAGGGGCTAAGTGTGGATTAGATTTTAATACACCATTTGAACTTTTAATCTCGACTATACTTTCGGCTCAGTGTACAGATGAACGAGTTAATCTAGTTACTAAAGAATTATATAAGGAATATAATACTCCGGAGAGTATTGCATCATTGACAGAAGAGGAATTGGGCGAAAAGATAAGAAGCTGTGGTTTCTATAAAAATAAGAGTAAAAACATTTTAGGTGCTTGTAGAATGATACTTCATAAACATAAGGGGCAGGTTCCTAAAACTATGGAGGAACTTATAGAGCTTCCTGGAGTTGGAAGAAAAACGGCAAATGTAGTCTTATCTAATGCTTTTGGAGTACCAGCTATTGCTGTAGATACTCATGTGTTTAGGGTTTCTAATAGAACAGGTCTTGCCAAGGGTAAAACTGTTGAGGAAGTTGAAGATAAGCTTATGAAAAATGTTCCAAAGAATATGTGGAGTGATACTCATCATTACATAATATGGCATGGAAGAAAAATATGTAATGCAAGAAAACCTAAATGTGAAATTTGTCCACTAGCGCCTTATTGCGAATACGTTAAATAAAGTGTGAAGCATTTTATTTAGGTAAGGGCAACCGTAGGTTGCAGGTAAGAGGCTCATTTTGTTCGCAGGGAAGGAGTGCCTTTGGCACAGGGAAGGCGCTCGCTTCGCTCACAGGTGAAGGTAGCTTTTGCATAGGCGAAAGTAGTTATATTGCGACTTTGTCGCTTTAAAATATAAAATCAGCTTTGCTGATTTTCCACATTTCCTGCAACCTTCGGTTGCTCCTTACCTGTCACAAAGTGACGCCTTACCACGAACGCAGTGAGTATTTACCTATGCCTACGGCACCTTTACCTAAAATAAATTACTTTACATTTTATTTATATTAAGAATTAATATTTATTATATTTTATAATACATAGGAGGGTTTATGTTATGTCATATGGTGAACAATCTTTAAAGATGCACAAAGAAAAGAAAGGGAAGCTTGAGATAGCTGGTAAGATTAAAGTTAATACAAGAGAAGATCTAGCTGTAGCATATACTCCAGGAGTGGCAGAACCTTGTGTTGAAATTTCTAAAGACAAGGAGAAGGTCTATGATTACACAATAAAAGGCAATACTGTGGCTATAGTATCTAATGGAACAGCAGTTTTAGGACTTGGGAATATAGGAGCAGAAGCTGCAATTCCAGTAATGGAAGGAAAGGCACTTCTATTTAAAGAGTTTGCAGGAGTGGATGCATTTCCAATATGCTTAGATACAGAAGATCCAGAGGAAGTAATTAGAACAGTAAAATTAATGGCACCTGTATTTGGAGGAATTAATTTAGAGGATATAAAAGCTCCTGAATGTTTTTATATAGAAGAAACTTTAAAAAAAGAACTAGACATTCCAGTATTTCATGATGACCAACATGGTACTGCAGTTGTGGTACTAGCTGGACTTTATAATGCATTAAAGCTTACAAATAAGGAAATAGAGAATGTTAAAATTATTATAAATGGTGCTGGTTCGGCAGGAATAGCTATATGTAAGCTTCTTATAAAGGCTGGAGCTAAAAATATTATAATGTGTGATAGAGAAGGAGCTCTTGTAGAGGGAAGTGTCTATACAAACAACTCTCATGAGTATATTTCAAAACTTACTAATAGAAATAAGGAAGTAGGAACTTTAAAGGAAGTATTAAAGGATGCAGATGTATTTATAGGTGTCTCTGCACCAAATATACTAACACATCAAGACATAAGGATTATGAACAAGGATAGTATAGTTTTTGCAATGGCAAATCCAACTCCAGAAATTATGCCAGATGAGGCTAAAGTTGGTGGTGCTAGAGTTATAGCTACAGGACGTTCAGATTTCGCAAACCAAATAAACAATGTATTAGTTTTTCCAGGAATATTTAAGGGGGCATTGGCTGTACGGTCTAAAGAAATTAGTGATGATATGAAATTAGCGGCAGCTAGAGCTATAGCTAATTTAATACCTGAAGAAGAGTTAAATGAAGAGAATATAATACCAAATGCATTAGATAAAAGGGTTGCAGATAAAGTAGCTGAAGAGGTTATGAGGATAGCAAGGGAAATAGGAGTAGCCAGAATATAGAGGCGTACTGACTTTGCTTACAATAGTAAAAAATTGTAATTTTAGGACAGTAGATAGAGTTGTTTTAAACAAATCTATCTACTGTCTTTTTGTACTATTAATTGGTTCATTGGAATAATACATTATGACTGATGAATGACAAAATAGTGAACACTTACCTGCCACCGAAGGGAGCAATTCTCTTCAACATCTAAATCATAGTATTAAAAAGTATACCTAGTACCTGAGAACTATAGTAAGAATTTTTTGACATATTATTACTTACAAAATCAGTGTTGCTTGATATATTCGCCTGAGTAACTAAGGACGACTTTGCCACATTTAATGACTTTGAAGAAATATCTAAGGCATCTTTTGCAATGCCATAATCTTTTCCTAAATAGTTAATTACCATATCAGGATTTTTATCAAGAGCTTCAGCAAAAGTCTTTTCATTTAAAGCTAATCTTCCATTAGAATCCTTGCTTATTCCAATTTTTGAAAGCATATTATCTGAAGTTGATGAGTATTTAAAGTAATTTAGAATCCTATTCGTTCCTCTAGTTCTACCATAGGGATTATTTGTGATAGTATCAAGAGCAGAATTATAGTCGTTAACAAAAGTTTTAGTGTCCTTAGCAATAGTTTTTTTATCATATTCAATGGCTACAGTTGATTTACCCTTATCCTTAAGAGTAATTTGAACCTTTGAGCTATCAACACTTATATTATTTGAAGTTGAAGTATATTCTTTTCCATTTAAGGTATATTTAGCGTCTTGTGACATTTGCACAACATTATTTAATTCTAAGGTATCAGATATGTTTCCACTGGTGGTAAAGGCACTTGATTCACCAGTAGAAGTAGAACTAAGAACCAGGGTACTTTTTCCATCTACATCTCTAATAGTAGCATTAACTCCAATTTTACTAGAATTTATAGATGAAGCTAGGTTATTCAATACTTCATTATTGGTTTGATTTATAGTTACATCTAAACTAAAGCTATGTGAATTCCCATTTATGTCTATAGTTAAATTATTTGTACCCTCAGCAAAATTATTTGGATTGGTACTATTTAGTTTTACAGATTCATTAATTTGTCTTGTTGCAATTTGAGTTACATCTAAGCTATATTCAGCTTTAGTAGCATTATCTTTAGAGGTTACAGCTATAAGCTTGTCATCAAAAGAAGCTATAGAATTATTGAATACATTAGCTTCTTTGAAGCGTATAAGTTTAGATGATGATTTACCAAGAGTATCAAATTTAGAATCTAACTCATTTATAAATTTTAGTCCATCTTTATTAAAGTAATTGTTAGCCCCTGTAAGATTATTAGAAATATTACTATTAACTTCATTTAGGTTTGAATAGTAATTAGATACTGAGCTAGAATATCCATGGACTTTAAACATGTTATAATAACTTGATATAGACGATAAATTATTAATCATAAGTTTCACCTACCTTTCGTTTTTAAATTATATATATCTAAGTTTAAAATCCAGTGTTTCAATTATGTTTTATCTATGAAACTTAGATATTTACTTAGATAAAATATCAATTTCATTAATATATATAAGGCTATACTCTATATATCGTAAATTTTCATCAACATTAGACTTACTATTTAAAATATTCAAAAATTTATTTGTATATTACAAGTTATTAAAGTGCAAGATGAAGAGCTTCTAACTTCTACCTTTGGAGGATAAGGGTCAGAGATATTAATTAATAAAAGGTTTTTAGCTTTTAATTCAATAACTTCAATGCCATCAATTTTAACTTCTATATCTTTATAGTGAGAATATAGAGCTATTGTAGCAAGGTTACAAGAAGGATTAGAAAAAGAGTTATTGAGCTGTAAGAAGTCGGATTTAGAATCTATGCTAAATGAAGATAGGCTTCCAGTATAACCTTCATTTAGCATTAAGTTAAAATCTTTTACCTTACCAAAGCTTTCAGTTTCCCAGTCACCTTTAAATCCATGAACCTCAAAGGGAGCTAAAGATACCAATTCATTCCTATTATGTTTTAAACACATATTACCTTCTAATACAGTAATATATCTATAAATATTGGGTAAAAGGGTAAATATAGAATGATCAAGGTCTACAGTAGCTGAACTAACTCTCCATTTAAAAGTTTTATCTTTATAAGAAGAGCCAGGAGGGAAAATATATAATTCGGTGGTAGTTCCTCCAGACCAGTTAGAGGATTTAAAGTCTAGTGGATTTATTAATTCTATAGAATAATTCATTTATTAATCACCTCAAATATTTTACATTATTACTAAATGTAATGACAAAAGTAATATCTATACAAATTTTCAATTTAACTTTTACTTATATTTATTATACTATCTTCGTAGATGGATTGCTTTAAAAATCTATAAATATTTGGGAAGGGGAATTGTTATGAAACGTATTTTAGCTTTAATTCTGGTACTAGTTATGAGTTTTACATTAATAGGTTGTGGAAGTAAATCTTCCTCAAAGGAAAAAAATTTTAACAATGCACAAGGTGATGAAAAAGAAAGAATTCTTACTATGGATTCAGAGGATTTAGGATATCCATCTGTTTACACAGTGTCATCTAAAGGAAGAGGATATATTCTTGTAAGTTACATATTTGATACTCTTACTTGGAAGAATGAAGAAGGAACCATTCCACTGTTAGCTGAAAAATGGGAGATGTCTAAGGATAATTTACAATGGACATTTAAGCTAGCTAAAAATATTAAATTTACTGATGGAAAACCACTTACTTCACAGGATGTTAAGTTTTCCTATGAGTATATGATGAAACATAAACATAATTGGGTTAATCTATCTTGTATTAATAAAGTAGAAGCAATAGATGAGTATACTGTAAAAATAACACTTAAAGAAGTATATGCACCATTTTTAAATGATATAGCGGGAAATGTACCTATTATGCCAAAGCATATATGGGAAGGTGTAGAAGAGCCAGAAAAATTCAATACACCAGAAGCAGTAATAGGTTCAGGACCATTAAAACTTGTGAACTATCACAAAGACCAAGGTGGCTATGAGTTTGAAGCAAATGAAGATTACTTTATGGGTAAACCAGTAATAGATAAATTAGTATTAAAGAAAACAGAAAATTCAATGGAAGCATTAAAAAGTGGAGAGATTAATGTTGCATCTTCTATAAAATACGGACAAGCTATGCAATTAAAAGAAGATTCTAATTTTAAAACTATTGAAGGGCCAGGTTTTTGGGTATTACGAACTTACTTTAATTTTGATACACCAGCCTTTAAAGAAAAAGATTTTAGACAAGCATTATATTATGCAATAAATAGAGAAGATATAGTACAAAAAGGAACTAAAAATTCAGCAATAGTTGGAAACCCAGGTCATATACATCCAGATTCAGAATGGTTCTATAAGGATGTTAAGCAATATGAATACAGTAGTGGAAAGGCTATTGAACTATTAGAAGGATTAGGTATGAAGGATAGTAATGGAGATGGAATAAGAGAGTATAATGGTGAAAAGCTATCTTTTGAATTGTTAGCTACAGAGGATATTGTTAATGTATGTGAAATGATTAAAAAATATCTTTCAGACATAAATATTGAAGTAACTATTAAGGCGATGGATACTAAAACTGTAGATACACTTATAAAAGAAGGAAATTTCCAAATGGCTATAAAAGGGCATGGTTCTTTTGGCGGAGATCCAGTACTTCTTGCTAGATTTGTGACCCCAGGAAGTAATATAGGTTCTACTCCAGTAGTTACTAGTCAAGGTGGAACTCAATGGAGTAATAAACAATTTGATGAGATTTTTACTAACCAGCTAAAAGAATTAGATAAAGAAGAGAGGTATGAAGAAGTTGGAGAATTGCAGAAAATAATAGCAGAAGAACTTCCAACATTGACTCTTTATTATACTAAAATAGCATCAAGCTATAATCCAAATGTGTTTGATGGTTGGTTCTTTACAAAGGATGGAGTAGCTATATCTGTTCCAACTATTCAAAATAAATTAGTATTTATAAATGGTGAATGGAAGGAAAAGTAGAATGATTTCAAAAATAAGAAAGAAAATATCTTTATTATTTTTAATAATATTATTGGCATTTGTACTCCCTAGAGTTATTCCTGGGAGTCCTCTCTTTATAAGCGATAGTGATACACATGCATTAAACTCATCTATTTCTAGAGATAACTTTCTAAGTTTCAGAGAGTACTGTGGACTCGATAAACCACTAGGAGAACAATTTATTATATATATAAAGAATATTTTTTCTCTAAACTTTGGATATTCATTTTATTTTAAGGAAAAAGTTATTACAATCATAAAAAGTAGAATAGCATGGACAGTATTTTTAACAGGATTAGGATTAATTATATCTACCATAATAGCCATACCTTTAGCATTAAACAATTCTATAAATAATAGCAGAATGAGAAATAGGGTTACCCTAAGGTTTCTTTCTGCGATTCAATCAATTCCAAGTTTTCTTATGGCTATCACAATTCAATTGGTTTTCGCATATAAATTAGGATTGTTTCCATCTAGTGGAGCTTATACTATTGGCAGAAGCTATGAAGGTTTTAGTTATATATTAGATATATTTAAGCATATGTTCTTACCCTTAATGGTACTTATATTATCCTCAATACCATCTATATATATTATTACTTATAATGTATGCAAGAAAACCCTAGAAGAGGATTTTATTAAAATGGCATATCTTTATAAGATACCTATAAAATATATAAAGAATAAGTACATATTAAGGTTTAGTTTACCTGAGATAATAAGAAAGCTAAATATACATTTCTTATATTTAATTTCGGGGGCACTTTTTGTTGAAACTGTATTTTCTTATCCAGGGATGGGGAGCCTTATAAAGATATCTGCATTAAATAAGGATTATCCATTAATCCAAGCATTAATTATATTTATTGGATTTTATGGACTTGTAGTTAATATAATATTTGATTTTATTATTGAGTCAATAAAGCCGAGGTGTTGAAATGAAGATTTTTAAAAGACACAGCATATCTAGTGTTATTATAGGCATAACTATACTTTTAGGGATAATAGGGCCAATGCTTGTTAAATATGATCCTAAGGATTTTTCTTCAGATATACTATTATTACCTAGTTTAAAACATCTTCTAGGCACTGATCAAATGGGACGAGACATTTTTTCAAATTTAATATATGGAACAAGAGGAACTTTAATAATTGCATTAACTTCCTCCACTATATCCACACTTATAGGGGTATTCAATGCACTTATAGCTGCCTACTATGGGGGATTTATAGAAAGAGTAGTAGATAGTATAACAGATGTATTTATATTAATACCTGAAATATTAGTGATATTAACTTTTGCAATTTATTCAAAGCCATCTGACATAAATGTAATTATAGCTATCTCGTTATTTTCTTGGAGTAAGGCAGTAAGAATCATTAAAGAAAGAATAAAAGTAGCACTTACTAGTGACACAGTGGTATATACAATGTTACTTAAAGGCAATTTACTAGATATATTAAAAAAGTTGTGGAGCTATATTTATCCAGCGGTTATATCAATATATGTACTACAGTTTAGTAAATCTATAACATATGAAGCCTCCTTATCATTTTTAGGCATTGGAGATGCCACGTCTATAACCTGGGGAAAGTTAATAAAGGATGCATTATCCTATGAGGGAATTTTTTATGGAGGTTATTACTTATGGTATTTACTTCCTACAATTATATGTGTAGTTGCATTAGTGGTTAGTGTGAGCAACCTATCTTTTGATAATTAGAAAGAAGGTGAAAAATGTTATTAGAACTTAAAGATTATAAGGTTAGTTATAATAAAATAGACTATTTTAAATATCCATCAATTACTATAAAAGAGGGCAGCTCTTTAGCTATATTAGGTAAAAGTGGATGTGGCAAGAGCACTCTTTTAAATTCATTGTTTTATCCATTTTTTCAAGGTGATATAAGTTATAATAAAGCAGAATTTATGGGGAAAGATTTGTTTAAAATAGATAAGTATAATTTAAGTGAAATAACTTATATGCCACAATTTTCACAAAATGGGTTTAATCCTTTTCTGTCTATTGAGAAGCAGATTAAGTTAATAAGTAAAGAAAAAAACTTTAATATAAAATCTATGGAAAAAGATTTAAATAAGCTATCCTTATCAATAGACATATTAGAAAAGTATCCTTATGAACTTAGTGGAGGAATGAAGCAACGATTAGCTTTATTCTTAGCGATGATAAATAATCCAAAGTTATTGATTATGGACGAGCCATCTTCTGCAATAGACGCTTTAACTTTATTTAAAATTATTAAGTATATTGAAGAGAAAAAACATCAAGGGACATCAATACTTTTAGTAACTCATGATAGGAATTTTGCAAAAGCTATTAGCGACAGAGTAATAGTATTATAGGAGAAAATATGAGTAGTATTCTAAAGATAAGAAAATTGAAAAAGACATTTCACAAGGATAATATTGAAAATGAAGTTTTAAAGGGAATTGATATGGAAATTAAAGAAGGTAGTATATCAGGGATTATTGGAGAAAGTGGATGTGGAAAAAGTACTATAGGTAAAATTATAAGTGGTATTTTCTCCAAAGATTCAGGAGATATAATATTCCAAGATAAAGAACTAGTACCTTTAAGAAAAAGAAATTTTAAAATTTGTGCAGATATTCAATATATATTTCAAGACCCATATGCTGCATTACTTAATAATATCACTGTTGAGGAAACCTTAAAGGAAAGTATAAAATTTTGCAAGAGAAATAGAAGAGAGTGCAAATCCATAGAAGAGGTAATGGCTATGGTAAATTTAAATTTTTCTAATTATAAAGATAAGTATATAAAAGAATTAAGCGGTGGAGAAAGGCAACGTGTTTGCATTGCTAGAGCACTTATTACTAATCCTACATTTATAATTGCAGATGAATGTACATCAATGTTAGATAATAAAACCAGCGATGAAATATATAAAATAATAAAACAAGTTAATGAATATTTTAAAGTCACATTTTTTATAATAACCCATGAAAGCAAGGTTATAGAAAATATATGTGATTATTTATTTGTAATAAATGAAGGCAAAGTAGTAGATGAAGGAACTTATGAGGAATTGAAGACTAAGTGTAAAAGTGATTACACTAAGGAATACATAAAGGCTATAGAATATATAGAAGCAACTTTTAGTAAGGAGGAGTAATTATGGGAAAGTTATTGAGTATAGACTTATCTACTAAGGTAATTAAAGATATAAGTAATATTTTAGATGGGGATTTTCATTATGGGAGAGGACTTGCTCTCAGATTAATGGATAAATTTACATATAGTATTGTGTTAGTTCCAGGGCTTTTTAGTGGTACTCTTGCACCAAGTACAGGAAGACTATTAATGGGATATAAGGATGAGAATGAAATTAAATTTTCTAATCTAGCAGGTACTATATCCCAAAAGCTGGCTTCCTTAAATATTGATGGAATAGTAATCACAGGACAATACAGTGGAGGAAATTTTGCTCATATTAACATATCTAATAAAGGTATAACCATAAATGAAATAGTAAGTGAAGAAGACAACACTGTTACAAAAACCATTGAACAAATAAGAAATAATTTTGGAGAGGATTCAGGAATTATAGGAATAGGAAAAGCTGGAGAGTCAATGCACCCAATTTCAACAATATTTAGCACATATCCAAATAAGACACCATACTATTATTGTGCAAGAAGGGGATTGGGTAGTGAGCTTGGAGAAAAAAAACTTAAAGCTATCTCTGTTACAAATAGTAAGCATTTTGAAGCTGAGGTATATGATAGAGAGAGTATGAGTGAAGAAAGTAAACATTTATCCAAAATTATTATAGACAACCCTATATGTGGAGGGGCATTGCCAGCCTTTGGTTCCATAACATTAATAAAATTAATGAGGCAAGGAGCTATTGAAAGTATAATAAAAGAACTAGATAAGAAAAGAAATGAATCTAATAAACAAAGTAGCGGGATTGTACTTGATATAAATAGGACATGCTCTCCACTATGTGTAGTTGGATGTTTAAATAGGCATGCAAATAAAGAGGGAGAGTTCTTTTTATCGCCTGCAGAAAGTGAGGTTCATGCAGCATTAATACATAGTTTTAATATAGATGATATGATATTAGCTTCAAAATTAAATTATGAAGCCTTCGAACTAGGCATAGATTCTGTAGAATTAGTATTTAGTATAGCATTAATATTTAAGGCTATGGATATGGAACCTACAAGGGAAAATATATTAAATTCAGTAGAAGAAATAAGAAATAATACCTTATTTGGAAGAGTTTTAGGCTGTAAGACTAGTGGAATATATAAAGTGTTTAAAAATAGAATAGACTTATGTAATATGGTGACTAGACCTTCCGTTACAGAAGAAAAACAATTTAGTGTGGAGATACCTAATATGATAGAGTCATGTATAGATATGGATCATATGGATTATTTATATGCATATATGATAGCAATTGAGAATTTAGGATTCTGTCTATTTACTATTTTTGGACTTTTAGACAACAAAAATTCTTTAGAAATATTAAAGAATTTATTTAAATATAAGACAGGAAAAGTTGTTGAAGAAAAAGATTTAATAGATTATGGGATGGAATGTATTGATTTAGAATTAGCTATGGGAAGTAAAAGAAACCAAGATAAAAATATACCTGAGTTTGTTAAGGTACTTTATAGATATTATTCTTGTAAATAATAATTACAGCCTATATAAAAAAAGCTGTCTTAAAATATGATTTGATAAAATATCAAACCACATTTTAAGACAGCTTTTTTATAAAATTATATCTAAAAGTTCTTTTTCTATTAGATCATTATATTTTCCAGATCTATAATCTCCAATAAGAACTTTTCTTTCATCATTAGATATAATAGGTCTTTTTTCAGCTATAACCTTAGGAACTTCTACATAAGCACCTTTAGGATTCATATCTTTATCAAAGGTAATGATTGTAGGAATAGAAGTAGAAGCCACAGCTGACTCTAAAAAGTCCTCATATCCGGTTTTAGGTAAAAAATAAACTTTTAGATTTTCATTATTTTCGGACATTTTTTGAATAAATGGTATAGTTACTATACAGTCAGGACAAAATCCTTCTGTAAATACGACAGCATGAACAGGATCACTTATAGTTTTAATTTTTTTTTCGGTATTTTCTGAAAGTCTAGTGTTAACGTAGGCTTTATCTTGTATATCACCGTATTTTAAATGCTGCTTTTCTAAATATTGATTAAAGGTTAATGCTTTTGATAAATCCAACATTGATAGTACCCCCTAATATGTTGTTATAATATTACACTTTTATTATAACAATTTTTAACATAAGTACAACTAATAAATAAAGTGCAAAGCACTTTATTTAGATAATTGCGACCGAAAGGCGCAGTGAAACGCTCACTTTGTTCGCTAGAGAAGTGCAGCGAGCTGCAGAGAATTGTTCGCTTTGCTCACTAGTAAAGGCTCACCCTAAGTTGTTCTTCACTGGTGAAGCCACCCCTCTGCGCCAAAGGCGCACTTCTCTGCAACCCTAGGTTGCAATTCACTGGCGAAGCCAATTCTCTGTGCCTTTGGCACAATTCTCTGCAACTGTAAGTTGCAATTCTCTGCGCCTTGGGCGCAATTCACTAAATAAGTTGAGATAAAATCATTTTTTGGGTAAAATATAGTTATAAGATTAAATTTATTAATAGATGCTTTTAATAAGTATTTTAGAAAGTAGGGATGAAAGTGGTAAAAGTTGTTGAGAGGTTTTTAAGTTATGTTTCACATGATACTCAAGCAAGTACATCTACAAATACAACACCTAGTACACCAGGTCAAATGACATTAGCTAAAAATATAGGTGAAGAATTGAAATCTATAGGGTTACAAGATGTTAGTGTAGATGACAATGGATATGTAATGGCTACATTACCATCTAATATAGATAAGAAAGTTCCTACCATTGGATTTATATCTCACCTTGATACAGCACCAGACTATTCAGGGAAAGATGTAAAGCCACAATTTGTTGAGAACTATGATGGAGAAGACATAAGATTAAATGAAAATACTATCCTTTCTCCAAGAGAGTTTCCAGAGTTGTTAGAATATAAAGGAAAAACTTTGATAACTACAGATGGAAAAACTCTACTAGGTGCAGATGATAAGGCTGGAGTTTCAGAAATAATTACTGCTATGGAATATTTAATAAACAATCCTGAAATTAAGCATGGAACTATTAAAATTGGATTTACTCCTGATGAAGAGATTGGTGCAGGTGCAGATAAATTTGATGTAGAAAAGTTCAATGCAGATTTTGCTTATACAGTAGATGGTGGTGGAATTGGAGAATTAGAATATGAAAACTTCAATGCTGCAGGAGCTACTGTAATCATACATGGAAGAAATGTTCATCCAGGCACTGCTAAAAATAAAATGGTCAATACTCAATATATAGCTATGGAATTAAATAGTTTGTTGCCAGTAAATGAAAGACCAGAATATACAGAGGGTTATGAGGGATTTTTCATGCTTTCAAATATGACAGGTACTGTAGAGACAACAGAAATGAGCTATATAATTAGAGATTTCTTTAATGAAAGCTTTGAAAAAAAGAAAAAATTATTAAAAGATATAGTTAGTATGTTGAACAATAAGTATGGCCAGGGAACTATAGAATTAAAGTTAAAAGATCAATATTACAATATGAAAGAAAAAGTGGAGCCACAGATCCATATTGTGAACACTGCAATGGAAGCTATGGATGCATTAAATATTACGCCTGTAGTTGTACCTATTAGGGGTGGTACTGATGGAGCAAGATTATCATTCATGGGATTGCCAACTCCCAATCTATTTACAGGTGGGCATAATTTTCATGGTAAGTTTGAATTTATACCTATAGAATCTATGGAGAAAGCTGTAGAAACAATAGTAAAAATAATAATTCTTTACGCTAAAAAATAAAATAGAATACATAAAAACCTACTACATTATGCACACTATAAAAAAATAGTTTAGGAGGTTTTTTTATGAATAAAAAAGATTCAAATCCAATATATCCACCAGATAAGCATAAATATTTTTCGGATTTTAGAAGTGCAAGTATGATGGTAGATAGTCCATGGGAAGAAATTGATGAAGCTAATGAAAGAGCACATTTAACTCATGATTATGACATGGAAGCAGGAGAAGACATGTATTTTGAGGATATAAATGACTATGGAAATATTGAAGTTGATGATGTCATTGAAGATTTAGATTTTAATCACTTCGGATATTTAACTGAGGACGAGAAGAAACATTAATATTTTGTTAATTGGAAGACTACTGAATTTAAAAGGGTTTAGTAGTCTTTTTTATAGTACATACATAAAAAGGCCTTATAAGTTAAAAAAAACGTAACATCTTAGTCACTTAACTGACACATTGGTGACGATAATATAAAGTATAGAATAGTTAATTAAAAGCAATAAATTGAGGTATATTAAAAAAATAACTAATAAGTATTTTATTTCATATGCCTAACATAAAAATAAATGGGAGGAATAGAGTTATGGATAACAATAATAATTATTATGAGAATAATGAAAACAACGAGAATGTTAATGTTAATGTACCGCAGGATATAAATTCAACTTTTAGCTATGACAACATTCAGTATAATGGTGAGCAGGGAGAAAGCTTTGAAGGGGATAAAGGTCCTAAAAAGAAAAAAGGAAAGAAAGTAGCGGGATATATAGCATTAGTGGTTGCATGTTCTATATTTGGAGGAGCTGTAGGGGCGGCAACTACTTATACAATCATTAAAGAAACTACACCAGTTACGCAAAATAAATCTAATAATAATAGTAATAATCAATCATTGGGGTCTCCAAGTACAATTTCATCAATGGATATACCAAGCGTAGTAGAAAAGGTTTCACCAGCAGTGGTTGGAGTGTCAACTAAATCAATTGCTACTAATATGTTTGGCTTTAATATGGGTGAGCAGGAAGGAATAGGTTCAGGTTTCATTTTCTCAGAGGATGGATATGTACTAACAAATTATCATGTTATAGAAAATGCTACTCAAGTGAAGGTTATCTTCAATAATGGTAAGGAAGTTAATGCTAAAGTAATAAACTACCAGCCAGAATCAGATTTAGCTGTAGTAAAAATTACAGATAAGGTAGAAATGCCAGGAATAGCTGAAATTGGAGATTCTGATGAGCTTAGAGTTGGAGAGCAAGTTATAGCTATAGGAAATCCATTGGGTAAGGAGTATTTAGGATCAGTTACTAATGGGATAATTAGTGCAGTAAATAGAGATGTAGACTTATCAGGTAATGGTCAAAAATTAAATTTAATACAAACAAATGCAGCTATAAATCCTGGGAATAGTGGAGGACCTCTTATAAATGCTAGTGGTCAAGTAATAGGAATAAACACTGCTAAAATAGGCGGTGAAGGTGTTGAAGGTATTGGATTTGCAATTCCAATTAATGATGCACAAAGTAAGCTAGATGTATTAGTTAAAGAAAAGATAGTTCTAGGAATCAGAGTTCAGGATATAACAAAAGAGATATCAGAAAAAGAAAAATTACCTATAGGAGTATATATAAGAAGTGTAGATAACTTTAGTATAGCCCAAAAGGGTGGATTACAACCTGGGGATGTTATTGTAAAATTTGCAGGACAAAAGGTTGAAACTGTAGACGAATTAAATAAAATTAAGGATAAGCATAATACTGGCGACACAATAGAAGTAGAATTTTCAAGACAAGGGCAAAATATGAAGGCTAGCTTAAAAATAGAATAATATTTATATCCATAAAAGAACTAAGTACATTAAATTTTATAATGTGCTTAGTTCTTTATTTTAGGCTATATTTTGATGGAAACCGACAATATATTTAGTGAAGTGCGGCTTCCAGTTTCCATTATCTAAAAAATTGCTACTTACTCTCTTTTATAAGACCCTTTCTATAGGCTACTAATAAATGCTGTAAATCATGAATTTGTTTTGCTAGTTCATCACCTTTATCTGTATCTCTTATCCTAAGTCTCTTAGCAGTTAGTTCTACAATAAGGGTCGTAGAAATAATATCCATACCTTCTTCAATTGCTTTTTGAGTAGATTCAAAGGGTTCATGCTGAATTAATTGAAGACCATAAGAATTATATATTAAGGTATATCCAGCAATACCAGTTTCTGGTTGGTACGCTTTTGAGAATCCGCCATCAATAACCAACAGCTTTCCATTGGCTTTTATAGGATTTTCACCCTTTAGTGTTTTAACAGGAACATGACCATTTATAATGTGAGAATTACTTGGCTCTAATCCAAACTCTCTTAGTATTTTATCACAGATTTCCTCAGTATCCATCAAAGTATAATAATGACCCTTAATTTCCTTATGACTTAATTTATCGTCAATAAAATATCTTTCAAAGGTAGCCATTTTATCTTTATCAAATAGAGGAGAATCAGCACCACACCATAAATACCACATAAAATCTATAGCATAATTCTTTTCACGAGTGTTTCTTTTGTTAAAGTAAGCTTCTCTAGTAATTCTATCAATTTTATCTAATAAGGATTTGCCACTATATTGTTCTCCTTCTATAGTAACTTTTCTAAAATCTCCATTCTCATCCATAGGAATTGAGGCATGATATAGGAGATTTGAATTACGTTTTAAGTAGAGACTTCCTTTAGAGTAAAGACACCGTATATGTCTCTCTAATTTTTCGCTATTTATAAATGAAGAAGTTAATCTCTTTACTAAATCTCTTTCTTCATCAGTTAATTTATATGGATTTTTAGGATCTATGGTAGGGAAATGAGAATCATTTAAAGTATATTCAGTACCATTTATGTTTATAGTTCCTTTTTCATAATCAATTTTATCTAATAACTGTCTATGATTTAACTTAAATTCAGGGTGATTTTTTACTAACTCTCCTTCTAATTTAAATTGAATTATAGAGATTGCTTTATGCATTTGCCCCATAAGTTTTAATTGTTTTTCTTTATAAGGATTATCTTTACTTACCTTAGACTTAAAAGATTTACATGGATCATCCTTATATATATCCATAGCAAAAGTAGCTAAGGGTAAGAGATTAATTCCATATCCATCTTCTAAAGTTTCAAGATTTGCATACCTAGTACAAATTCTGATTACATTGGCAATACAGCTTTGATTTCCAGCAGCAGCGCCCATCCACAGTATATCGTGATTTCCCCATTGGATATCAAAGGAATGATAGCCACATAGAATGTCCATAATATCATGGGCCCCGGGTCCTCTATCATAAATGTCTCCTACAATGTGAAGAGTATCTATTGTAAGCCTTTGAATAACGTTACATATAGCAATAATAAACTCTTTAGCTCTTCCAATGGTAATAATAGTACTTATAATACCATTAAAATAATCATGTTTATTAGGTCTAACCTGAGATTCATGCAAAAGTTCCTCTATAATGTATGAGAAATCAGGGGGAAGAGATTTCCTTACTTTAGACCTAGTATATTTAGAAGAGACATTTCTACATACTTGAATTAATTGATGCAAAGTAATCTTATACCAATCATCTATATCCTTCTCATTAGATAGAGCTATTTCTAGTTTTTGCTCAGGATAATATATAAGTGTACATAAGTCTTTTTTTTCAGATTCCCTCAAGGTATTTCCAAAAATATCATTAACCTTTCGTTTAATAACTCCTGAAGCGTTTTTAAGCACATGCTGAAATGCCTCATATTCTCCATGAATGTCAGTTAGAAAGTGTTCTGTTCCTTTTGGAAGATTTAATATAGCCTCTAAATTTATAATTTCAGTAGAAGCTGCTGATATAGTAGGAAAGGTATGAGATAAGAGTTCCAAATATCTTAAATCTTTTTCTATAAGGTCAACACTAATTTCACAAAATCTATCCATAACAATCTCCTTTTTAGCGTATATAAAAAGCTAATATTGATTATATATACTATGCTAATTAACATTAACACACCAATATTATACAATAAAACAAATTAATTAGCTAATATGCTAACAATATAATAAGCATAATTAATAAAAAATAGTTTAATGTATTTTAGTGCATAATAAAATATAAGTATATATGAAGTTAACATTCTATATACTAATTAAATTATTCGAGGGAGTGAGTTATGTGAATGAAATGTTAAACATGAAGAGATGGGCATTATTAGGTGCAACTCAAGATAGAGATAAATATGGTTATAAAATCTTTAAGAGTCTAGAGGAGAATGGGTATACTGTATATGGAGTAAATCCTAAATATAATAGTGTTGATGGTATTAAAATATATAATTCTTTAGCTGATCTACCGGCTACTCTAGAGGCTATAGATATGGTGGTAAACCCTCAGATATCTTTAAACTCATTAGAGAAAATAAAGGAGAAAGGAATTAAAAATATATGGTTTCAATCAGGATCTTTTGATGAACGTGTCATAGAAAAAGCAAGAGAGATGGGATTTAATATAGAATATCATAAATGTTTGTATGCGGAACTTAAGGAATCTCCAAAAAAATAGAATTAAATCATTTAGGATGATAAAATATATGTGTATAAGGAGGGAATTTTATGAGTAAAGTTTTACATGAAATATTAGATAATGTTTCCCAGGGTATTATAGTAATTAATACTGAGGGAATAATTACAACTTATAATAAAAAAGCTAAAGAAATCTTTGGGATATTTGAACCTTCCGAAATTACACATGCTAGTGGAGCCCTTAAAGATGGAGATTATGTTCTAATTGCAGATAATAAGGTTGGTGCAGATGATGGGGGATTGACTCATGAGGATTTAAATAAGATAGGAATTTATGATAATCAAATTAAAGAAGGAGATTCTATTTTAGCTTTTGGTATATACATGCATAATAATAGTAAAGCATTTTCAATGCATAAGATTATTAAAGATAGTAGTCAAAGGGGAATTGTACACTTAGATGGAAGTTATAAGGATGTAAAATATAAACTATCTATAGATTATTCTAAAAAATTTCTGAATATTACTGTTAATGAAGTGAGTTATGCTATGGAATATAGATATGCTGTAGGTCATATGGTAATAATGAGAAATAAAGAATTGATTTTTTATCAAAGTAAAGGATATACAGCTAGAAATGAAAATTTAAAATATATATTACAACAAAAGCCTTTTAATGAGAAAGGAGCTAATGCAAAAGTATTAAATCCACTTGGTAAGTTCATTTTTAATGTTCATGAAAAGAATAGTGAGATGAATAAGTTTTACTTATGCGCTACAGATAAAGATCATGTTATAGTAAATGAGTTTATGAATATTAATGGTATAGCAACGTTATCTTCTATTATTCCATTATATACTGATAAGAATAAAATAGGAGCTATTTTAAGAGTTGAAGATATAACAGAACTCAAGGAGGTAATAGAAGAGAGAAATATATTACTAGAGAATCTGAAAAAAACAGAAGAATTGTTAGAGGATGAGAATATAATAAAGAGTTTTAAAAACTTTGAAGGAGTAAGTATTCACATAAATAATATAAAAAAAATTGCCTATAAATCTTCTAAAACTGATTCTACGGTATTAATTTTAGGTGAAAGCGGAATAGGGAAAAGTACCCTTGCAAAAGAAATTCATATATTAAGTCAAAGGAGGAATAATAGATTTTTACATATAAATTGTGCTTCTCTTCCAGAAAATTTATTAGAGAGTGAGCTATTTGGGTATGAAGGAGGAGCATTCACAAACTCAAGGAAGTCTGGTAAAATCGGACTTCTTGAGTTAGCTAATAAGGGTACTGTATTTTTAGACGAAATAGCAGAAATGTCTTTAAAAACTCAAGCAAAGCTTCTTAATTTTCTCCAAAATAAAAATTTTTATAGGATTGGTGGAATAGAAGAAATTGAGGTAGATACTAGAATTATATGTGCTACTAATAAAAATCTAGAGGAGGCAATCCAAGGAGGAAGCTTCAGGGAAGATTTATATTATAGAATAAATATTATACCTATATATATTGAACCACTTAGAAATAGAATTGAGGATATTCCTATACTAGTTGAGAAGCTATTACCTAAAATATCAACAAGACTAAAAAGAGAAGATGTAATAATTACTAGTGAAGCTATGAATAAACTGATGAAATATTCTTGGACAGGCAATGTAAGAGAATTAGAAAATATTCTTGAGAGAGCAATAAGTCTTAGCGACTCAAATATAATATATTCAAAAAATATAAAATTCACTAATAAAGAGGAATATGATGAAGAGGCTAATAGTAGCTTAAGATATAACCTTGAACAAGCTGAAAGAGATATAATAATAAGATCATTAAAGACTAATAATGGAAATATTAAGAATGTTATGAGAGATTTAGAAATAGGAAAAACTAGTTTCTATGATAAAATAAAGAAATACAATTTAAATATAAACGAATATAAGTAATTCCGCATTTCAGGACAATGGTTCGAAATAATGGAAAGATAAAAATTATCTTGGTTGTTAATGCTTTAGTAATTTTTCTGTATAAAATAAATATGAAGTTCAAAAAAGCGAACTCAACAGTATTTAGACTTATTATATTTTAGGCATAATGAATGGAATAATGAGGATTTTAAAAGCAAAAACTCTGACAATAAGTTGGCAGGGTTTTTGCTTTATTTTTATATAGATATATATAGGAATAAAATATAATTTAGTACTTATAAATTTTATAAGAATAAATATGTCAGCTGTATAATCAAAATTATAAGGGGGAATTAATGTGATAAAGCCCAAAGCACTACAAAAGGGAGATACTATAGGTATATGTGGGACTTCGGGACCTACTGATAAAGAAAATATTGAAAGAGGAATTAAAGCTTTAGAAAACTTCGGATATAAGGTAAAGCTTTCAAGTGGCTGTTATGATAAGTACGGATATTTAGCTGGAGATGATAAAACTAGAGCAAATGGCTTTAATGAAATGTTTAAAGATAAAGGCGTAGATGCCATTATGTGTCTAAGAGGTGGTTATGGAGCTCCAAGAATACTAGATATGCTGGATTATGAAGTAGTAAAGAAAAATCCTAAGATATTTATTGGATACAGTGATATTACAGGTATACATGTGGTACTCAATAAAGTATGTGAGCTTGTGACTTTTCATGGTCCTATGGCTACTACTGAAATAGGCAAGGGAATGGATGATTTTACAACTGATTCATTACTTAAGGCATTAACCTGCGATGAACCCATAGGATTAATATCTAATCCAGATGGATATGAAATTAAAACCTTAGTTGAAGGAGAAGCAGGGGGGGAAATTGTGGGCGGAAATTTATCTTTAATTGCTGGATGTATTGGAACTCCTTATGAAATAGATACTAAAGATAAATTATTAGTATTAGAAGATGTTGATGAAGAACCTTACAGAATTGATAGAATGTTAACTCAATTAGCTCTTTCAGGTAAATTCAAAGATGCCAATGGCATAATATTAGGAGATTTTAATAATTGCGATAGGGATGATGAGGATAGCCTTTCTCTACTACAAGTTATAAAGGATATTATAATTCCTTTTAATAAACCAACTATATATAATTTGCAAGTAGGACATTGTAAATCTAAGATAACACTTCCTCTAGGAGTAAAAGCCAAGTTAAACAGCTGTACAAAGAAATTGGTAATAGTTGAAAGCGCATTACAAAGATAAGAAGGTTGAGATGGTAAAGCATGAGAGAAGATTTATGAGGGAATAGATTATTTATTAAATTAAAGGAGCAAGATAAAGATGATCAAGAATGAGATTATAAATGGAGAGTTATTTTTTTATGGCTGCAAAGTGGAAGAGTTAGCAAAAAAACATGGTACACCACTGTATGTTATATCAGAGGATTCAATTAGAGATAAATGTAGTGAAGTAAAAGAATCTTTTATAAATAAATATCCTAATACAATGGCTTTTTATGCATCAAAGGCATTTTTAACCTTAGAGATGTGTAAAATAATAAAAGATGAAGGTCTGGGATTAGATGTAGTTTCAGGGGGAGAGCTTTATGTAGCACTTATGGCAGGTGTGGATCCAATGAATATAATGTTTCATGGAAATAATAAAACACAATCAGAGCTCTTAATGGCAATAAATTCAGGGGTTGGCAGAGTAGTAGTAGATAGTATAGATGAATTAATATTTTTAAATGAATTGGCAAGTGATTGTAATAAAATAGTAGATATATTATTTAGAATAACTCCTAATATAAATTGTAACACTCATAAATATATATCAACAGGCCAGAAAGATTCTAAGTTTGGCATACCCTTGAATGAGAAAATTATTAAGGAAGCAGTGGAAAGGGCAACAAATTCACCATTCATAAAATTTAGAGGTATACATTTTCATGTAGGTTCTCAACTCTTTGATAAGAGTAGCCATATACAAGCAGTGGAAAATGCAGCACTACTAGTTAGAAATCTAAAAGAGGAATTAGGAGTTCAGGTTGAAGAACTAAATGTAGGTGGTGGATTTGGAATTAAATATATTGAAAGTGATGAGACTAAGCCATTGAGTTATTTTATTGATGCTATAATGGATACCATTAAAATTAGATTTACTGAATATGGCTTGATAATACCAAGAGTATTTATAGAACCAGGTAGATGGATGGTAGGAGAGGCGGGAATAACTCTATACACAGTAGGAACTATAAAAGAAATTCCAGAAGTTAGAACTTACGTATCTGTAGACGGTGGCCTACCAGACAACCCAAGACCAGCTTTATATACAGCTAAGTATGATGCCTATATTCCTTCGAAAATGAATGAAGAAAGAGATAAAGTTGTTACTATTGCGGGAAGATGTTGTGAATCTGGAGATATATTAATATGGGATCTAATGGTTCCAAGCTCCATTCAAAGAGGAGATATTTTAACTGTAATGAGTACAGGAGCATATAACTATTCAATGGCAAGTAATTATAATAAAATACCAAAACCAGCTGTTGTTATGATTAAAGATGGAAAAGATAGAGTTATAGTTAGAAGAGAAAATTATGAGGATTTAATAGCAATGGATGTAATCTAAATAAAATGTGAAGCATTTTATTTAGATAAGGGCAAACGTAGGTATAGGTAAATACTCACTGCGTTCGTGGTAAGACGTCACTTTGTGACAGGTAAGGAGCAACCAAAGGTTGCAGGAAAGGTGGAAAATCAGCAAAGATGATTTTATATTTTAAAGCGACAAAGTCGCAATATAACTGCTTTTGCCTATGAAAAGCTACCTTCACCTGTGAGCGAAGCGAACGCCTTACCTGTGCCAAAGGCACTCCTTACCTGCAACCTACGGTTGCCTTTATTTAAGGGTAGACAATAATTATTATTACCATATAATATATAGTAGTTGATATAAAAAGGGTATTATATCAAACAAAAAGATATTAAGGAGGAAAAAAGATGACGGAAATTTTTAATGCTATTAATAGCTTTTTTGAGTTTATAGTACCTATAGCTGATTTCTTATGGGAATTTCCTACTAATTTTCAGTGGTATTCTAATATACCGATTTTAGGAGAATTTTCATTAGCAATTTTATTATTAGTTGGTACTGGAATTTATTTTACTTTTAGGATGTCTTTTGTCCAGTGCAGTAAGTTTAAAAAGGGTATAAGCATATTAGCGCAAAGAAAGAGTTCAGAAATAGGAGTTAGTCCATTAGCTTCATTTTTGCTTAGTTCAGCTATGAGAATAGGACCAGGGAATATAGTTGGGGTTACTGGAGCTATAAGTGTAGGGGGGCCAGGAACACTATTTTGGATGTGGTTATCTGCATTTTTGGGAATGGCTACAGCTTTTGTAGAGGCAGTACTTGCACAAATTTTCAAAGAGAAGAAAGGTAATGAGTTCGTTGGAGGATTACCTTTTTATGGAGAAAAGATTTTAGGAAATAAGCGTTGGGCTGGAATAATACTTTCAGTAATATTTATAGTTTATGCATTGTTTTGTATTCCAAGCCAAACATTTAATATAATAACAAGTTTAGCATCAATAGCTGAAACTATAAGTGGCACAGTTAGTGACAGACAGTCTGTATTATATTATTCACTGGCTATATTATTAATTATAGCTGTAGCAGCTACGGTATTCGGAGGAATAAAAAGAGTTACTAAAGTAACAGATAGATTAGTGCCCATAATGGCATTAGTTTATATTGGGATTACTATAATAGTAATTGTATTTAATTTAGATAAGGTGCCGTATTTCTTTAAAGCTGTATTTCAAGGTGCTTTTAAACCAGAGTCCATATTTGGTGGAGCATTTGGGGTATCATTAGCACAAGGTATTAAAAGAGGCTTAATGTCCAATGAAGCTGGACAAGGTACCATAACCATGGCAGCAGCAGTTGCTGACAACAACCATCCAATAGAACAAGGATTAGTCCAAGCTATAGGGGTGTTTCTTGATACTATGATTATTTGCACTATGACAGGTTTTGTTGTAGTAATGGCTAGCATTTGGAACGGAGATGCAGGGGTAGCATGGGAAACAGTTAAGAGTGCTAAATTAACAGTGTATTTGACCTCGCTTCAATATTTAATACCAGGAACAGCTTTTGACTCTATGGTGACAATAATAATATCAATATGTTATGCGTTATTTGCATTTACAACCTTAATTGGGATGATATTGTTTGCTGAGATATCAGGTAACTTTATATCTAAAGGAAAAAAATTTATTATGTTCTTAAGAAGTGTAGGAGCCTTATTATTTGTACCTTTTGGTTGTTTAACTGTACTTGCAGGGTTGGAACTAGGTAATCTATGGTATATATCTGATTTTGTTAACATAATGGTGGTTTATGCCAATATACCTATATTACTAATGGGTTGTAAAATAGTATTTAAGGCATTAGACCATTATAATGCTACCAATGGTGGAGAGTTTCATTCATTAGATATAGGAATTGAAACTGATTATTGGAAATAAGTATAGTTAATTTAATTTTATATTTGGCTTTGTTTTAACATAGTGTTGATAATGAACTATATATTATTACTCGCAAACCGTTTCGAAAGCTTGATTTACTAAGGCTCTATTCGAGTAAAAAGCTAAAATACAACAACTCGATTCTCTCGAACAAGTTGTATTTCTTAACGCTTTTCACTTTCATAGAGTCTAAGTAAATCTAATCTTCCTGCAAATGGTTTGCTTCGCAATAATATATAGTTCTAAAATCAACAATCGTTTAAAACAAAGCCTTGTATTTAAGCCTATTTGTATAATGTAGAAACTTAATTACAATTTATATATTGTAAAAATATGCCTAATTACATATAATATTATTAAGTGTAATGTTATTAAATGTATTTAATTAAAATGGAGGAATTTAACTGTGGAGTTTCTAGATATTAAAAAAGGATATAATCCCATGAGTAGTAGCAGTATGTTTAAAACTGCAATTTTAATCAAAAGGGATTACTATATACTTTTTTAAGTAGATTTTGCAGGTGTTAAAATTATAAATTGCAAAATGTAGTAATTCCAAGCTTTATAATCTTTAGATTATACAGCTTTTTATTTTGTGAATTATTTCATATACCTAATATTAAGGAGAGATTTACTATGTTATGCAAAAATAAAAATTATAAAACCAGCTTAGAGAAAAATATAAGAGTAGACTATTTATATAGATTTTTAACATCATTGGATTTGTCTTCGGCTATATGGGTACTTTATTTATCTCATAAAGGAATGTCATTAGTTCAAATAGGAATTATTGAAGCTATTTTTCATATAACTAGCCTTATATGTGAGGTACCAACCGGAGCTATAGCAGATTTATTGGGTAGGAAGAGAACTATAGTTATAGGACGTTTAATGTCAGCTGTATCTTCAATTATTATGCTGTTTTCAACTTCTTTTTTAGGATTTACTATTGGATTTATAATATCAGCGTTATCATACAATTTAAATTCTGGATCTGAAGAAGCTCTAGTTTATGATAGTTTAAAGTTAATGAACAAAGAAGAACAATATATAAAGATAAATGGAACACTTAACTTTATAATTGAAATTGCTCAAGGAATAGCAGTATTCATTGGAGGGGTATTGTCTGATAAATCCTTTGCGCTATGTTATATAATAGCTTCAACTATTAGTATCTGTGTACTTGGAATTTCATTTATGTTTAAGGAACCTACTGTTAGAGAGAAAAAAGAAATATCAGTAAATTTCATACAACATTTTAAAGATTGCTTTGAAATCATTAGAAGTAATAGGGATTTAGTATTATTTATGGTTTATTTTGAAATAGTATTTATGACAGGTACTTCATCCTATTTTTATTCTCAACAATTTTTTAGTTTAATGGGGCTTAGTCGAACTAATATAGCCACATTATTTGTAGTATCTAGCATATTTTGTGCCCTAGGGTCTAAAATTTCCTATAGACTACATAAACTATTTAAGAAACGAATTATTTATATAATTCCTATAATTATGGGAATTGGGTTAATACTTCTAAGCATAAAAATCAAGATGTTAGCTATAATAGGATTCATAATTATCCAATGTTTTAATGCAATGCTGTATCCTATAAGTTCTGATTATATAAATAAACTAATTCCATCACCTCAAAGGGCTACATTAATATCAATACAAAGCATGTGCTTTAGTATATTTATGATTATTACATTTCCTATCATGGGATTCATTGGGGAAGTTTTATCGTTAAATTTATGCTTTGTTATACTGGGAGTAAGTTTAATTACCTTTATTCTATTTTTACATTTACGTTTGAGAATCCAACATTAGAGAAGAGCTCTTTTAAAAAAGATGTAGTATCTATAGTTACTTCATCTAAAAACTCTTCGTTATACAATTTTTCCTCAGTTTTTGATTTCTCCATAGTTATTTCTTTTAGCATATCATCTATTGATAGCTTGTTAAAAAGTGAAGTTTTTTCATCATAAATAAATATTTCATCTTCATTTACGGTATGTGATAGGATTACACAGTGAGGAATACTTATGGTTAATACATTATCAGTTATAGTAAAAGATGCTTTACTTAAATCTACTCCAGCTGTAACATACCCATTATACTTAATTACAAAGGATTTTTCTGTAAAAGGTATAGTAATATTTTTTAGAGTTAAAGAATCTTTTATAGATATAACATTCGAATATTTATATTTAGTAGTGGCTAATTGAGAGATGGAAATAAGTTTTTCAGAGACTAATTCATTTTTCTTTTTAAGATTGTTTTTTACTGTTAGCGAATTGAAAAAAATAACACAAATAAGTATTATTGTAGATGCAAAAATAATTTTAAAATAGAATAAGGAGCGCTTATTGATTTTCATAAACCTATCACCTCTTTACAATAAGGATTTATTTAATGTTTATGATAAATAATATAAAATATTATTACTATAAAGAAAAAAAAGAAGTCATTTTGTAATGACTTCTAAAACAATTTTTTGAAACACCTTCTACAGATTACACTTTTGCCACCATTACAAGACATTTTATCCATTTTATTCACAGGTTTTGAACAGATGTAACAAATTTCCTCTGTCTTAATAGGTGCTTCTTCAATATTTTTTGGAACTATAGCTTTACAGATAGAAGAATTTTTTTTATTACTTGGAGGCTCATAATTTATGGGTGTTTTATTAATAGATAAAGGTATTATGTTGTAATCAATAGAATAGGAGCTTTCTCCAAATAGTTCTAGTTCAAATCTAGGATTTTCTTTATCATAAAATTCTTCAATTATTAATCTTCTAACTTGAGCATCATTTATTATAAGACCACTTTTCTCAATACCATCAAATATACTCTTAGTTATATTGTTAGTATCAGGATGTCTCTTTTCGCTTTTATAATAAACCTTTAAGATTGCAATTAAGGATTCACTAAGAGTTACACCAGGATTTTGAATTCTAGACTCATAAGCTATTTCTTCTTCATATAAGGCATATCTATCATGATATTTGCCTGAATTATAAGGCAGAATGGCTCTATTACTGCTATTGAAAAGCTTAAAGTTAGATTTTGAAATGGGAGAGCCTTTTACAATAACCTTTGCATAATTAATTTTAGTCATTTAAATACCTCACTTTTTTAGTGAATTGCTCACGTTGTTCGCAGTGAATTGTGCCAAAGGCACAGAGAATTAGCTTCGCCAGAGAACTGCAACCTGCGGTTGCAGTGGAGTGCGCCTTTAGCACAGAGGGGTGACTTCGTCCGGGAAAAGCTTTTCCTAAGCACAGGCATCTCTACCGAACGCAGTGAGTAACTCTCTGCGAACAATTCACTGCAGCTTGCTGCAATTCACTAGCGACCGAAGGAAGCGATTCACTGCGGACTAGGGCGCAATTCAATAAATAAATTGCGTAGCAATTTATTTATTATTTGATATAAATTATAACATAAAGTATAATTTATCTATGAAATTTGTAAATAATAATTAATGATAAATTATTTAAGATTGTTAGAAGATAATTATTAATAATTAAGTTTTAGCATTTTTATTGAAAAATTAAGTGGGTGAAAATATGAAAGATAATTTTAAAATTTTAGCAATAGAATCAAGTTGTGATGAAACAGCAGCGGCAGTGGTAGTAGATGGTAGGGAAGTTTTGTCTAATGTGATTTCATCTCAAATTAATATACATGAAAAATTTGGAGGAGTAGTTCCAGAAGTGGCGTCTAGAAAGCATATAGAAGCTATTAGTGCAGTGGTGGAAGAAGCTCTAATAGAAGCTAACCTAACCTTTGAAGATATAGATGCAGTAGGTGTCACCTATGGACCAGGATTAGTTGGTGCTCTTCTTGTAGGACTTCAGTATGCCAAGGCTCTTGCTTATGGATTAAATATACCTATTATAGGTGTAAATCATATAGAAGGACATATAAGTGCTAATTTCATTCAGTACAAGGAGTTAGAACCACCATTTGTTACTCTAGTGGTATCAGGTGGGCATACATTTATTGTTCATATGAAGGATTATGGAAGCTTTGAGGTTATGGGTGAGACTAGAGATGATGCAGCAGGCGAGGCTTATGATAAAGTCGCTAGAGCTATTGGACTTGGATATCCTGGAGGACCTAAGATTGACAAGATATCAAAAGAGGGAAATGAAAATGCTATTAAATTTCCAAGAGCTAATTTTCATGAAGAAAGTTTGGATTTTTCTTTTAGTGGAGTTAAGTCTGCAGTACTTAATTACTTAAACTCTCTTCAAATGAAAGGTGATGTTTATAATCAAGCAGATGTTGCTGCCTCTTTTCAGAAGGCTGTGGTAGATGTTTTAGTAGATAATGCAATGAAGGCATGTAAGCTTAGAAATGTAGATAAAATAGCTGTTGCAGGTGGAGTAGCCTCTAATTCATATTTGAGGGAAAAAATGATGAAGAGAGGAGAAAGTGAAGGAATTAAAGTGTTGTTTCCAGCGCCAGTATTATGTACAGATAATGCAGCGATGATTGGTAGCGCGGCATATTTTGAGTATTGTGCAGGAAGAACTTCTGATTTAACTCTTAATGCAGTTCCTAACCTAAAGTTGGGTCAGAGATAATTCATATCTAAAGAAAAGTAAATATAGATGGAGTTATAGGAATTACAGCAAGGTGTCATAAAGTGCCAATATTTTAATTAATATTAGGTACTTTTTAATTGTCATAAAAAAATATATATAGCGAATAGTTCATTGTTTTATCACTTTAATGGGATAATAAAAAGTGTCTAAAACGTTGTGTTAATTTTCTGAATATGTTAATTTTTTTATAGAGGGATTTTTATAGGGAAGAGAGGGTTTATAATGTGTCAAATAAAATGGATATCTAAAATTAAAGATATAGGTTTATTAGAGGCTAATAATAAGGAAAAAAGCTTTTTAAAATTTTTAGCTAATAGAATCTATAAAATATGTGAACTAGAATCTAAACTAACTGATAAGTACTTTGAAGAGAAAACTTTTGATGATCTTTTAAAAGAAAACCAAGAAATTTATACTAATATCATTGGCGATAATTATAAAACTAGTTATGGGAACCCTAATTATACAGTACAAGAATTTGGAGAAGAATCAGGAAAAATTATAACATACTTATATAAGCAATATACAGATGTGATAGATTTAGTATTTATTCATAGAGTAAAAAAAATAGATAGATTAAATGAATTGTTTATAGATATATGCAATTCAGTATGGAACAATGGATTTAATTCAAAAGATATACTAGAGAAGATTAAAAAATTTGAAAAAGAGTTTATACCTATAGACATGGAATATAAAGTGAATGATTTAATAGATGTAAACAGCTATTATAAAGGTATAGTAGAAACATGTACTGCAGATGATTTAAGATATTTGTTTAAATATGGGAAATATATTTCTGATAATGAAATAAATACAGCTAAGTTTTTGAGCAACTATTCAGAGGTAAACAAAATAGCATATACCATGGTGAAGGGATATATGGATAGCTTTAAAAGAGAAAAGAAAGATTATACAAAGAAAGATTCCGTTAAAGTTATATACTATGTAGGACAAGAAGCTATTGTTAAAGAAATTATTAAAGAATTCCACAAATATGGGTTAACTACAGTATTAACTCTTGTTAATTCTACGGAGCCTAATAAGCAATATACCTACGATCATAGATTCGATATCTCACTAATATTTGATAAGGAACTAGCTAAATACAGGGAGGAAAAGATGGAAGAAGCTTTTCAAAATAATAATGAGGCTGCTAGAAAATTTTCAGGAGGTGCATACTTTGAAACCTTTGGAGAAAAACCATTTACTCCTGAGAGTAAATCTTCCTGCTTAAAATTTACTGACGAGGGGGCTGCATTATATCAGAATCATTTAGGGAGACTTAGGGTTATCCAAGATAGATATGTTCCATCTAAAGAAAATACTTTTACAATAATAGCCTTCCCAAGTCCAGAAATTGGAGAGAAATTTGAAGTAATATTTGAAGAGACTATGAAGATAAATACCTTAGATTCTAATAAGTGGGAAAAAATCCAACAACATATAATAAATGCATTAGATAAGGGTGAATTTATACATGTTAAAGGACGAGGAACTAATAAAACAGACATAATGGTTAAAATGCATGACATAAAGAATCCTGAGAAGGAAACTAATTTTGAAAATTGTGTAGCAGAGGTGAATATACCAGTAGGAGAGGTGTTTACTTCACCAACTCTAAAAGGTACAAATGGATTACTTCATGTAGAAGAGGTTTATTTAGATAATTTAAAGTATTGTGATTTACAACTTTTATTTGAGGATGGATATATAAAAGAATACAATTGTTCAAACTTTGAAGGTGAAGAAGACAACAAAAAATATATAGAGGAAAACCTACTATTCCCCAATAAAACTTTACCATTGGGAGAGTTTGCTATAGGAACTAATACATTAGCTTATGTTATAGCTCAGAAGTATGGTATTGTAAATATACTTCCAATACTTATCGTAGAAAAAATGGGTCCACATTTTGCTATTGGAGATACTTGTTTCTCTTATGGAGAAGATGAAAAAACTTACAATCCACTAGATGGTAAAGAGATAGTAGCAAAGGATAATGAAAAATCTATTTTGAGAAAAGTAGATATAGAGAAAGCATACACCGGTTGCCATACAGATATTACAATTCCTTACGATAGCTTAGGGGTTATAAATGCTATAGAGAAAAATGGTGGTGTAATAGAAATAATTAAAGAGGGAAGATTTATTCTTAAAGGCACAGAAGAATTAAATGAACCTTTTAATAATTAATATTCATCTGAAAATCATCAATAATTAAATTTAAAATGGGAGGAATTTTAATGATAAATAATTTTGATATTGAGAATGCAATGATAGTTAAGTTAAATGATAAGATTCCAGAAATGCCTAAATTTGTTGAAGGTATTAGAAGAGCGCCGGATAGAGGCTTTACTTTAAATCAAGCACAAGCAGAGCTTGCTCTAAAAAATGCTCTGCGTTACATCCCAGAAAAATACCATGAGAAGTTAGCTCCAGAATTCATGGATGAGCTTTTAACCAGAGGAAGAATTTATGGATATAGATTTAGACCAGAAGGAAATTTAAGTGGTAAATCAATAAATGAATATACTGGAAATTGTTTAGAAGGTAAGGCATTTCAAGTTATGATAGATAATAATCTGGACTTTGATGTAGCACTTTATCCTTATGAACTTGTAACTTATGGTGAAACAGGTCAAGTGTGTCAAAACTGGATGCAATATAGATTAATAAGAAAGTATCTACAGGTAATGACTGATGAACAAACCTTAGTTATCCAAAGTGGACATCCATTGGGATTATTTAGAAGCTCCAAAACAGCGCCAAGGGTAATTACAACTAATGGACTAATGATAGGCATGTTTGATAATCCAAAAGATTTCCATCTAGCAACCCAATTAGGAGTGGCAAACTATGGGCAAATGACTGCGGGAGGCTGGATGTATATAGGACCACAGGGAATAGTTCATGGAACATTTAATACTATATTGAATGCAGGAAGATTAAAGCTTGGAATAGCTCAGGATGGAGATTTAAGAGGAAAAATATTTGTAACTTCTGGATTAGGGGGAATGAGTGGAGCTCAACCTAAGGCTATAGAAATAGCAAATGGAGTTGGAATTGTAGCGGAGGTTGATTACTCAAGAATTAAAACTAGATTAGATCAAGGCTGGGTTTCTGTAGCATCAGACAACCTAGATGAAATATTTAAAATAGTTGATGATAAAGTTAAAAAAGAAGAAACTGTATCCATTGCTTATCATGGAAATATAGTGGATTTACTACAATATATTCTAGATAACAATATACACATAGACTTATTATCAGATCAAACTTCTTGCCATGCACCTTATGAGGGAGGATATGCTCCAATGGGTATATCTTTCGAAGAAAGAACTAGACTTTTAAAAGAAGATAGAGAAACTTTTAATAAGTTAGTAGACAAAACTTTACTTAAACATTATGAAATTATAAAAAAATTAGTTGATAGAGGAGTTTATTTCTTTGATTATGGTAATTCCTTTATGAAGGCTGTATATGATGCAGGAGCTAAGGATATAGCAAAAAATGGAGTAGATGAAAAAGATGGATTCATATATCCTTCATATGTTGAAGATATTATGGGACCTATGCTGTTTGATTATGGGTATGGACCATTCAGATGGGTATGCCTAAGTCATGATCATGAAGACTTAATCAAAACAGACAAAGCTGCCATGGAGTGCATAAATCCAAATAGAAGAGGACAAGATAGAGATAATTACATTTGGATTAAAGATGCAGAGAAGAATAAATTAGTAGTTGGAACTGAAGCTAGAATTCTTTATCAAGATGCACAAGGAAGAATGGATATAGCTCTTAAATTTAATGATATGGTTAGAAATGGAGAAGTAGGGCCAATAATGCTTGGTAGAGATCATCATGATGTTAGTGGCACAGATTCACCTTTCAGAGAAACTTCTAATATTAAAGACGGAAGTAATATGATGGCTGAAATGGCTATACACTGTTTTGCAGGAAATGCTGCTAGGGGAATGAGTCTAATAGCTCTTCATAATGGCGGCGGAGTTGGTACAAGTAAATCTATAAATGGAGGTTTTGGTCTTGTACTTGATGGAAGCGAAAGAGTTGATGAAATAATTAAATCTTCTATGGCTTGGGATGTTATGAGTGGAGTTGCTAGAAGAGCTTGGGCAAGGAATCCTCACTCAATTGAGACTAGTATGGAATATAATGAAAAAAACAAAAAAACAGATCACATTACCTTACCATTTATAGCTGATGAAGATTTAGTAAGAAGTATAGTTAATAATACAATGAATAAATAATTTGTTTAGTAAGATGCGAAAAGTAAATAACTTTTCGCATCTTTAACTATTTTGTCACCAAAATTTAAAAAATTAGTGGTAAAGTATAGATATAAATAAAAATTTATACTATATACATTGTTAGAAAATGGTACTTAAATAAAATTCAAAGATTAATGAAATTTTATATATTAAGAATATGTAAATTAGTACTATATAGATAACGAAGGTTCATTGAATATCGTATTTAATGAGAGTATAATATTTTAGATATGCATTATGGATGTAGAAGGATAGATGGTGAATTTTAATGAAAATCAAGTTGAAAAGTGATTTTTTTAAGATAAATATAAGCTTATTAATCATAGGTATTTTTTGTTTTCTTGTATTGGTAGGGTGTTCTAATAAAAATGAGATAAAAGAAGAAACCTATAAAGGTGCTATGTTAGAAAAAAATGATAATATTTATTTATATTATAATGGTGAAAAACCTTATTTAGAACCAGTTGGTAACATAGAAAAACTAAAGGAATTTTCGGCCTTGAGTCCAGATGGTAAAAATATAGCCTTCAAATATAAAGAACTGGAGGATGATGTTAATGACCATATAGAAATATACAATATGGAGAGTAGAGAATATAAAACTTTAATCATAGATAATAAGGGGAAATATAATATTATAGATATAGATTGGGTAAATAATAATAGAATTATTATTGCATTACACTTAAATCCAAATGAATCAAGATATTTAGTTTATGATATATATAAAGATGATCTTGTAAATTCTGTTGAAGGATTAATTATTGGAACTGTAAATAATGGAGATAGTATTATTTATAGCAAGTTTGATAAAATTAATAATGCAAATAGTATATATATCCAGAAAAAAGAAATATATAAATTTCAGGATGAAAATGAACAATTTTATGCAGGGGTAATATCTGAGGATAAGAAGAAGATAGCATTTATAACTTCTAAATATAATGTGGATACGGGAAACTTTAATGACTATTTATATGTAGGAGATCTTGTAGGAGATAATATAAGCAATATAAAAAGAATAGAGAAGCCATATGAAATATTGGGGGATGTAGTATTTGATAAAGAAGATAAGTTATATATATTATCAGAAGATAAAAGTTATAAAGTTAATGGTAAAGAATTTATAGAAGAAAAATATAAGGATGATAAAAAACAGCCACCTCAGATTGTGATTGAAAAACTTAATGAAGCTCTAATACAAGTATTTGAAAGCGAAATAAATACAAAGGATAATGTAATTCAACAGCTTAATATAGAGAATATAATTTGGTTTTAGATAACAATGCTAATTTTATTGACATTAATTATATCCTCTCATATAATTATCCGTGGATAAATTTTAAATATGAGGGGGAGCGTATATGAACAAAAGCATACTTACACCAGCAGAAGTTACAGATTATGTGGAGAGTATGGGTATAAAAAAAGCTAATAATAAAACTGTTCAAACATTATTATTAGGGGTGCTTGCAGGTGCATTTATTGCATTAGGTGCATATGGAGCATCGGTAGCATCACACAGTGTTGATAATGTAGGATTACAAAAGGTAGTAGCAGGTATTGTTTTCCCAGTTGGATTGATGCTTGTATTAATTTGTGGAGCTGAGCTTTTTACTGGAAATTCACTTCTAAGTGTAGCATGGGCTGAAAAGAAGATAACTACAGGGCAGATGTTAAAGAATTGGATTCTGGTTTTTATAGGAAATTTTATTGGAGCAATACTTATAGCAGTATTGATTAATGCTGCAGGTCTTCTAGATACAGGAAATGTAGGTGGGTATGCAATTAAAGTAGCTGCAACTAAGGCCAATTTAAGTTTTGGATCTGCATTAGCTAGTGGAATACTATGTAATATAATAGTTTCTCTATGTGTTTGGGGTAGTTATGCTGCGAAAGATGTAACTGGAAAAGTATTAATGGTATTTTTTCCTATATTTACATTTATAATAGCTGGTTTTGAGCACTGTGTTGCTAATATGTATTATTTCTCCATTGGATTATTAGCAAAGATGAACCCAATATTTGTTGAATCATCACACGTAGCCCCTGAAAAATTAGAGCAACTTAATATAATAGGTGTATTTAAGAATTTATTACCAGTAACATTAGGAAATATAATAGGTGGATCTGTTTTAATAGGATTGACTTATTGGTTTATATATAAAGGAAACTCTTCCAAACAAACTGCGAAGTCAAAAGAAAAATTATCAGCATAATAAAAGCGCCATATTAATTTTTAAATTAATATGACGCTTTTTGTTTTTTTGGAAAGTGTTTATAAAGGAGGATTTTTAAGATTTATGTCATATTATATAAATTAAACAGTATTTTTGAAATTTTCAGCATAATATAAGAATTTCTACCGAGGAGGCTTAATATATGAAGGGGCCTAAAAACCTAGATGAGGTGATGAAAAATTATCCTAATAATTCTTGCGTACTTTTAGAAGATAGGAATAATTTTAAGAAAATCACACTGTTAGTTATTAAGGATAAGTTTGGAGACTATTTTAAAAGTGATGAGAAACCTAAAGTCAGAATTAAAGGTGCCTTTATAAAGTATAGTAGAGTATTAGCTCAATATTTAGTTATAAATATAAAAAATAAATATGTAAATAAATATTATAAATTTTATTTTGATTATAACAATCCAGATTCCTTAAAATTAATTTTTAATTTGATGAGTCAAAGTCATATTTATATAATTATGTATGACAAAAATAATTATAATAGAGTAATATGCATAGAGAACAAATTTAAAAGTTTTTTTAAACAGTACATACAGAGGTGTTTGAAAGGAAAATTTGAATGGACATCCGATGAATATAATCAGCTTATTTATATTGTTGACAAAACTTTTTATGATACAGCCTTATTATGGAGTAATTTAGGCGATGAGATTTATGCAGATAAATTTTAAATTTTTTGTAAATAAAAAAACGTAAAAATTAGAATTAAGGTAAATTATGGTTTTGATTTTATGTCATATAGGTTATAAAATTATTTATATAAGTTGTAATAATGACATTTTATATTAACTAAATATCTTAGTATAAATCATAGCTAAGATATTTGATTTAATATGGAACTTTAATTACATCTTATATACAAGACAATTTTAAAAACATATTACGACAAAGTGAATAAGAGCAACATATGAATTTAAATAAACACAGGCAATTTAGCAAATATTATGTTTATTCTCACTTTTTTATAAAATTACAATAATATAATTAATTAAATAGTTAAAAAAATTTGAAAAATGTATTGCATTATAAAAATATAAGTATTATAATAATTTTTGTAATAAGATTTATTTAAGATTTACTTCAATAAAAATTGAATAACATAAATAGAGGCGCTTTCATATTGGTAGTTTGTGGATGCTAATGGGAGAAACACCAAATATCACAGATGAATTATATGAAGGCCGAAAGAATACATTAGTTTCTAAATGTATTACTTGGGGGTAAATCCAAAGGGTGTACCACTGCCATTACTTTAATGGAGGGCTATTTATGTAATGAAAAAGTTCATTACATTGATAGAGCTCTATAGGGTAGAGTGATAGTATTAATGGTGTTGAACTTTTCAACACCATTTTTTATTTTAGTGAAATTATATTATTACACTAAAAATACATAAAGTTTTTAATATGAAATTGTGTAGAGGGGGAAATTTACAATGAAATCATTAATTAGACTTAGAATGAGTTCACACGACGCACACTATGGTGGAAACCTAGTAGATGGAGCTAGAATGTTACAACTTTTTGGGGATGTTGCTACTGAATTGTTAATCTTAAACGATGGAGATGAAGGATTATTTAAAGCTTATGATAGCGTTGAATTCATGGCTCCAGTTTATGCAGGAGATTACATCGAAGCTGTTGGGGAAATAGTACACGTAGGAAATAGTTCAAGAAAAATGGTTTTCGAAGCTAGAAAAGTAATAGTTCCAAGACCTGATATCAACGATTCTGCATGTGATCTTTTAGAAGAACCAATAGTTGTATGTAGAGCAACTGGAACATGTGTAGTTCCTAAAGACAAGAAAAGAAAGTAATAAATAAGTTATTTTTTATAAAAAAATTGTTAATTATTTAACATAATTTGGAGGAATTTGGGAATGGAAAAATTGATAATTACTGCAGCTATTTGTGGTGCAGAGGTTACTAAAGAGCAAAACCCTAGTGTTCCATATACAGTTGAAGAAATAGGAATTGAAGCTGAAAAGGCTTACAAAGCAGGAGCTAGTGTAATTCATCTTCATGTAAGACAAGATGATGGAACTCCAACTCAAGATAAAGAAAGATTTAGACAGTGTATAGAAGAGATCAGAAGAAGATGTCCAGATGCTATAATTCAACCATCAACTGGTGGAGCTGTTGGAATGAGCAATGAAGAGAGACTTCAACCTGTAGATTTATGCCCAGAGATGGCTACATTAGATTGTGGTACTTGTAACTTCGGTGGAGATGAAATCTTTGTTAATACTGAAAACGATATAAAAGCATTTGGTAAAAAGATGATTGAAAATAATGTAAAACCTGAAATTGAAGTTTTTGATAAAAGCATGATAGATATGGCTATAAGACTTCATAAAAAAGGATTTATAAAAGCGCCAATGCACTTTAGCTTTGTAATGGGAGTTAATGGTGGAATATCTGGAGAATTAAGAGATTTCTTATTTATGAAAGAAAGTTTACCAGCAGGAAGCACTTACGCAGTTGCAGGAATAGGAAGATATGAATTCCCATTAGCAGCAGCAGCTATAGTATCAGGTGGACATGTTAGAGTAGGATTTGAAGACAACGTTTACTTATCAAAAGGTGTAATGGCTGACACAAATGCACAATTAGTTGAGAAGGTTGTTAGATTAGCTAAAGAATTAGGAAGAGAAATAGCAACTCCAGCTGAAGCAAGAGAAATATTAGGATTAAAACAACTATAAGATAGATGAATAGAAGTTTAACTTAAGGCATCTTAAAAAAGGAGCTTTAAAAAAGAGAGGGGAAATAGAAATGAAAAAAGGATGTAAATACGGAACTCATAGAGTAATTAACCCACAAGGTGTTTTACCACAACCAGCATTAAAAATAGATAACGATATGGATATATATGACAATGAGATATTAATCGACGTTCAAGCTTTAAACGTTGACTCAGCTAGCTTTACTCAAATAGAAGAGGAAGCAGGACATGATGTAGAGAAAATAAAAGCAAAAATCCTTGAAATCGTTGGAGAAAGAGGAAAAATGCAAAACCCTGTAACAGGATCAGGCGGAATGTTAATAGGAAGAATAGAAAAAATCGGATCAGCTTTAGAAGGAAAAACAGACCTTAAAGTTGGAGATAAAATTTCTACATTAGTATCTCTTTCATTAACTCCATTAAAAATTGATGAAATAATAGATGTTAAACCAGACATCGATAGAGTAGAAATCAAAGGAAAAGCTATATTATTCGAAAGTGGATTATATGCTAAATTACCAGAAGATATGGAAGAAACTTTAGCATTAGCAGCATTAGACGTTGCAGGAGCTCCAGCTCAAGTTGCTAAATTAGTTAGACCAGGTCAATCAGTTCTTTTATTAGGAGCAGCAGGAAAATCAGGAATGTTATGTTGCTATGAAGCAGTTAAAAGAGTAGGACCAACTGGAAACGTTATAGGATTAGTAAGAAATGAAGAAGAAGCAGCAAGATTAAGAAGATTAGGTTTAAGAATGCAAATCGTTATAGGAGATGCTACAAAAGCCCTTGACGTAATGAATGCAGCTTTAGCTCATAACAATGGACAAGAAGTTGACGTATCTATCAACATAGTTAACGTTCAAAACACAGAAATGTCAACTATATTACCAGTAAAAGATGATGGAATAGTTTACTTCTTCTCAATGGCTACAAGCTTCACAAAAGCAGCTTTAGGAGCTGAGGGTGTTGGTAAAGACGTTACTATGATAGTAGGAAACGGATATACTAAAGGACACGCTGAAATAACTTTAGAAGAGTTAAGAGAGAATGAAACTTTAAGAAACATATTTAAAGAATTATATGTTTAATTGCTAGATGTTTTAATTAATTATAGATTTATAAAGAAAAATTATAAAAATTCGAGGGGGATTCGAAAATGATTAATCGTAGACATGAATTATTTCCAAATGCAACAGATGAACAATGGAATGACTGGAGATGGCAAACTAAAAACAGAATAGAAACTTTAGAAGAATTAAAGAAGTATATTCCGTTAACAGCTGACGAAGAAGAGGGAGCTCAAAAATGCTTAGAGACTTTAAGAATGGCTATAACACCATACTACCTAAGCTTAATAGATCCTAGCAATCCTAATGACCCAGTAAGAATGCAAGCTATACCAACAGGACTTGAGACTCATAAAGCAGATGCAGATTTAGAAGATCCACTACACGAGGATACAGATTCTCCAGTACCAGGATTAACTCACAGATATCCAGATAGAGTATTATTATTAATAACTGACCAATGTTCAATGTACTGTAGACACTGTACAAGAAGAAGATTCGCTGGACAACAAGATGATTGTATGCCAATGGCAAGAATAGACAAAGCTATAGAATACATCAGAAATACACCAGTAGTAAGAGACGTTCTTTTATCAGGTGGAGATGCTCTATTAGTTGATGATTCAGTTTTAGAATATATCATCAAAAAACTAAGAGAAATCCCTCACGTAGAAATAATAAGAATGGGTTCAAGAACACCAGTAGTTATGCCACAAAGAATAACTGATGATCTTGTAAATATGCTTAAGAAGTATCACCCAATTTGGTTAAACACTCACTTTAACCATCCAAACGAAATCACACCAGATGCTATAGCAGCTTGTGAGAAACTAGCTAATGCAGGAGTACCTCTAGGAAACCAATCAGTTCTTTTAAGAGGAGTAAACGACTGTGTACACGTAATGAAAGATTTAATGCATGGATTAGTTAAAATGAGAGTAAGACCTTACTACATCTATCAATGTGACTTATCTTTAGGACTTGAGCACTTCAGAACTCCAGTTTCTAAAGGAATAGAAATCATTGAAGGATTAAGAGGACATACATCAGGATACTGCGTACCAACATTCGTTGTAGACGCTCCAGGTGGTGGTGGAAAAACACCAGTAATGCCAAATTACGTAATTTCTCAAAGCCATGATAAAGTGGTATTAAGAAACTTTGAAGGTGTTATTACTACTTATAGTGAGCCAACACACTACACTCCAGGATGTACTTGTGATGTTTGTACAGGTAAGAAAAAAGTTCACAAAACAGGAGTTGCAGGACTTCTAAATGGAGAGCAAATGGCTTTAGAACCAGTAGGTCTTGAGAGAAACGAAAGACACGCTCACTAAAATAAATTTAGAAAGTGACTGAGTAGTTATGAATAAATTACTAGAATTACTAAGTCCTTATAAAAGTGTTTCAATTATAGGGATGAGTAAGAATGTAGGAAAAACTACTACGTTAAATCATATACTAAAAGAGGCAAGGGGCAATTTGTCCCTTGGCCTATCTTCCATAGGAAGAGATGGAGAAGAGTTAGATAGAGTTACTGCTACGGAAAAACCAAGGATATATATTGAAAAGGGCACAGTGGTTGCAACTGCAAAACAATGCCTTTTTAATAGTGATATAACTAAAGAAATAATTAAATCAACAGGGATAAATACGCCTATGGGTGAAGTTATCATTTGTAGAGCTCTTAGTGACGGATATATTGATTTAGGAGGACCCTCTGTTAATTCATATATGTGTGATATTAAGGATGATCTTTTAGACCTAGATTGTGATTTAGTGATTATAGATGGAGCGTTGAGCAGAAAAACCTTTGCATCGCCATCTATTACAGAAGCAACTGTTTTGTCAACAGGAGCATCATTATCTAATAGTATGAGAAAGGTTATAGAAGAAACCAAACACACAGTTGATCTATTGAGTTTACCCCATGAACAAGATAGTGAAATAATTAACATAGCTAATGATATAGTCAATAAAAGTCATATAGGAGTTATTTTCAAGAATAATTATTATAAAACCTTAAAGCTTAATACAGCATTAGAAGCTTCGAAAGAAATAGTAGAAACTTTAAATGATCAAGTAGCTTATATTGTTATAAAGGGAGTGGTATCAGATAAATTAGTAGATGATATCATGAAATCAACAAATCTTTATAAGGGTATAACTCTTTTAGTAGAAGATGGTACAAAAATATTTTTAACAAGAGAGACTCTCTATAAGTTTCAAAAGCAGGGTGGACAAATAAAAGTGATGAATAAAATTAATGTAGTATGTATTACAGTTAACCCTAAATCTCCTTATGGATATGAGTTTCCAAAGGATATATTCTTAAAGGAACTTGGAAGGCTTGTTGACATACCAGTATTAAATGTAAAGGGAGAAGAATAGTATGAAATTTTTGGACAATGAACAAAGAGCTCAAATAGGATTTTCCTTCGTAATGGATTCATTAAGCATAACCACTGTATATGGTTTGGAAGAAAAAAAACTTATAAAACCATATGGAATAAATAAGAATAATGAGCTTATAGAAGAGTTAAATAACATTGAAAAGATGATTGTAGCAATAAAAAAATATCATTCCGAATTTAATGAAATAGGAAGAGTATTTTGTAAGCTAAAGGATATAAGAAGCACAATAAAAAGATGTAAAGATAGAGAAACGCTAGATGAAGTTGAGTTATATGAATTAAAATATTTCTCAATGTTAATAGGTGAATTAAAGGCAGTATTAGACAACATAGATTTACATATTAGTAAAATAAAAATACATTCCCTTGAAGAAGTATTAGATATTCTTGATCCACAAAAGAAAAGAGTTCCTACTTTTTATATATACGAAGCATATAGTGAAGTTCTTAAAGAAATTAGAGAACTTAAGGAGAAGAAGGAAAGAGAAATCTACGCATGTACTGATGAAGATAAAATAGAAGAACTAAAACAAGAGAGATTAGACATAGTAATAAGAGAAGAAGAAGAAGAGCTGAGGATAAGAAAAAAGCTAACCTCTGATATTTCTCATTTTACTGAGTATATAAACGAAAATCTTAAAGTTATAGGTATATTAGACCTATTAATAGCAAAAGCTACTTTAGCTATTAATCATGGATGCGTTAAGCCTAATATTGTCAAGGATATGAATATTAGAATAGTAGATGCTTTTAACCCAGAAATTAAATCTATACTCAGGAAGAAGGGCAAAGAGTTCTCTCCAGTAGGTATAGAGTTAAGAGGCGGAACGACTGTAATAACAGGGGCCAATATGGGAGGAAAAAGTGTTGCACTAAAGACCATAGTTTTAAATTTATTTATGGGACAAATGGGATTCTTTGTATTTGCTAAAGAAGCATCCTATCCAATATTTGATTTTATACACTTTATATCAGATGATATGCAATCAATTTCTAAAGGCTTAAGTACCTTCGGAGCAGAAATAATTAAGCTTAAAGAAGTTGTTGAGTGCGTAAAGAGGGGAGATGGCTTTGTAGCCTTAGATGAATTTGCTAGGGGAACTAATCCTAAAGAAGGATTTTACTTAGTTAAATCACTAGGTAATTACTTGGCTAAGTTTAATACAGCAAGCTTGATATCCACTCACTACGACGGGGTAGTTGAGGAGCAGATGGATCATTATCAGGTTGTTGGACTTAAAAATATCGACCTAAATAAATTAAAATATAAAATAGATTTAAATAAGACTCACTCTGTAGAAATAATACAGGAACATATGGAGTATAAGTTAGAAAAGGTATCCAAAGACAATATGGTACCTAAAGATGCATTGAATATTGCAATGTTACTAGGACTTGAAAAAGATATAATTGATATAGCTAAAACTTATTATGAGGAGGAGAGCCATGGAAAGTAAATTAAATTTAAATTGGGAAGTTGTGGCAAGAGCTAGAAAATCTGCTGAGAATATAGCTAAAGACACTCAAGGGTTTATAGATAGACATACTACAGTAGCAGTTGAAAGAACTGTATGTAGATTATTAGGAATAGATGGTGTAGATGAATTTGGAGTACCACTACCAAACGTAGTAGTAGAGAATATTAAAAAAGGTAATGGATTATCTTTAGGAGCATCTTATTTTATAGGTAATGCTATAGTTAATACAGGACTTTCTGCACAAGAAATAGCAGAAAAAGTTGCTAAAGGTGAAATAGATTTAACAAAACTTCCTGTGAAAGATGCTTTTGAAATAAAAATGGCTGTAGAAAAAATAGCTAAAGCTACAGTTGAAAGAATTAAAAATAACAGAGGACAAAGAGAAGAATATCTTGGAAAATTTGGCGACAAAACAGGTCCTTACCTATATGTAATTGTTGCTACTGGAAATATATATGAAGATATAATTCAAGCAAAAGCAGCAGCAAAACAAGGTGCTGATGTTATAGCTGTTATAAGAACAACTGGACAAAGCTTACTTGACTATGTTCCATATGGAGAAACTACAGAAGGATTCGGAGGAACTTTCGCTACTCAAGAAAACTTCAGATTAATGAGAGCTGCTCTTGATGAAGTTGGAGAAGAGTTAGGAAGATATATTAGATTATGTAACTACTGTTCAGGATTATGTATGCCAGAAATTGCTGCAATGGGAGCTCTTGAAAGACTAGATGTAATGCTTAATGACGCATTATATGGAATACTATTCAGAGATATCAACATGCAAAGAACAATAGTTGACCAATATTTCTCAAGAATAATCAATGGTTATGCTGGAGTTATAATCAATACAGGAGAAGATAACTACTTAACAACAGCAGATGCTGTTGAAGAGGCACATACAGTTCTTGCTTCTCAATTTATCAATGAGCAATTTGCATTATGTGCAGGACTTCCAGAAGAGCAAATGGGTTTAGGACACGCATTCGAAATAGATCCAAAAGTTGAAAATGGATTCCTTTATGAGCTTGCTCAAGCACAAATGGCTAGAGAAATATTCCCTAAAGCACCACTTAAATACATGCCACCAACTAAATTCAAAACTGGAGATGTTTTCAAAGGACATGTTCAAGATACATTATTTAACATGGTAACAATATTAACTTCACAGAAGTTACACTTACTAGGAATGTTAACAGAGGCTATACACACTCCATTCATGAGTGATAGAGCTCTTTCAATAGATAACGCTCAATATATATTCAGCACAATGAAAGATTTAGGATCAGAGATAACTTTCAAAGATGGTGGAATCATGCAAAAAAGAACTGATGAAGTTTTAAATAAAGCTGCTGATTTAATTGAAGAAATTGAAAAAGAAGGCTTATTCAAGACTTTAGAGCAAGGTAAATTTGCTGGAATTAAGAGACCACTTAATGGAGGAAAGGGCCTTGATGGTGTTGTAGAAAAAGAAAATGCATACTTGAACCCATTCATAGAATTAATGTTAGGAGGTAACAAATAATGAGCGGTGGATTATATTCAACTGAAGAAAAGGATTTTGATACGAACTTGGATTTAACCAAGCTTAAACCTTACGGAGATACTATGAATGATGGTAAAGTTCAAGTGAGCTTTACTCTTCCAGTTCAAGATAATGAAAGAGGAATAGAGGCAGCAGTACAACTTGCTAAATCTATGGGATTAAGAAATCCAAACGTTGCTCACCATGGAGCATTAGATAAAGAGTTTACCTTCTATGTTGTTTATGGATCATTAGAACATACTGTAAACTATGAAGAAATTCACGTTCAAACAGTAGAAGTTGATACTATGGACATGAAAGAAGTAGGAGAATATATAAAAGAAAATATAGGAAGACCTGTTACTATAATAGGAGCTTCAACAGGAACAGATGCTCATACAGTTGGTATAGATGCTATCATGAACATGAAAGGCTTTGCTGGACATTATGGACTTGAAAGATATGATATGATAGAAGCTTACAACTTAGGAAGCCAAGTTGAAAACGAAGAGTTTATTAAGAAGGCTATTGAATTAAAAGCAGATGTACTTCTAGTATCTCAAACAGTTACTCAAAAGGATGTACACATCCAAAACTTAACTAACCTTGTTGAGCTTTTAGAAGCAGAAGGTATAAGAGATAAAGTTGTATTAATCTGTGGAGGTCCAAGAATAACTCACGAGCTTGCAAAAGAGCTTGGATATGATGCTGGATTTGGACCAGGAAAATATGCTGATGATGTTGCAACATTCTCAGTAACTGAGATAGTAGCTAGAAAATTAGCTTAACTGGACACTAAGCTAATAAGGATTGAATAAGAAAAAATAGGTTTTTTACATGATGGGGTTTTAAATAGAGAAAAGCATGGTGAAATATCACCATGCTTTTTATGTATTATAGAGAAAGTACCGAATGTTTCATTTAAACTAGCTCTTCCCATTGTTCATAAAGATCCTGTAATTTTTTCTCCGTATCATGAATCTGATTATTTACTTCTACGCTTTTTTCAGGATTCGAATAGATTTCTTCTAGACAAAGCTGTCCCTGAAGATTTTCAAGATTTTCTTCTAGCAAGGCAATTTTATCTTCTAGAGATTTAATATAAGCCTTTTTTTCACGTTCAGCTTTTTCAACTTCCTTTTTCTTTTTCTTATCCAATTTTATTTGCGTTTTAGTTAATCCATTATATTCTTCAAACTCTTCGAATCTATTTGGATTATTCTTTTTTTCCACATAATAAGAATAGTTTCCTAAATATTCTTTTATTCCATCTTCATTTAATTCAAATATCTTATTTATAATTTTATTTAGAAAATATCTATCATGGGATATTAAAAGTATAGTTCCATCGTAGTTTAAAATAGCATTTTCTAAGGCTTCACGAGATATAATGTCTAAATGATTAGTAGGTTCATCAAGTAATAAAAAATTTGACTTAGAGAGCATTAATTTTAGAAGATTAATTCTACACTTTTCACCGCCACTAAGGGTGGATATATTTTTAAAAACATCTTCTCCTGTAAATAAAAAAGCAGCTAACGAAGTACGAATTTCAGTAGTAGTCATATGGGGAAAATCATCCCAAACTTCGTCTATAATAGTTTTATCATTATTGAGATTAGATTGTTCTTGATCATAATATCCGACAAATACATTTTTACCAAGAACTTTAATGCCTAAATCATTTTCTATCTTATCCATTATTATTCTAAATAAAGTGGTTTTTCCGCGACCATTTTCTCCAATAAGTGCTATTTTTTCTTCACGCTTAATATCCATAAAGACATCTCTAAATAGTAGTTTTTCACCAAAACTTTTACTTAAATTTTCTATATGTAAAACATCATTACCACTTTTAATTTGAGTTTCAAATTTAATTTTAGATGCTTTTTCAATTGTTATAGGGGCTTCAATCCTATCTATCTTATCAAGTGATTTTTGACGACTTTCAGCGGCTCTTACACTCTTTTCTCTATTAAATGATTTATATCTAGCTATTATTTCCTCTTGACGTTTAATCTCAACTTGTTGAAGATCATAAGCTTTCATCAATATCTCTTGATTTTTCTTTTTTAAGTCTACAAAGGCTGTGTAATTACCATTATATATATCTACTTTACCACCTACTAACTCTAAAGTTTTATCAGTGACAGCATCTAAAAAGAATCTGTCATGAGATACTATTATGATAGTACCTTTATTCTCTTTTAAATATCCTTCAAGCCATTCTATAGCATCTAAATCTAAATGGTTTGTGGGTTCATCTAGGAGCAGTATATCTGGTTTTGTAAGAAGTAACTTACAGAGAGCAACTCTAGTTTTTTGGCCGCCACTAAGTATATTTATTGATTTGTCAAAATCATTTTCAGTAAAGCCAAGACCTCTTAATACTCTACTAATTTCTGCTTTGTAAGTATATCCACCCCTATTATCATAAAGTTCAGTTAAGGTTGTATAATCTCTAATTATTTTATTATGATAATCTTCTTTAGAGGCATCATAAGGTTCATTCATTTTTAGTTCTAAATCATGAAGCTTTAATTCCATGTCTACTAAGGTTTTAAAAATAGATAGTAATTCATCATATATAGTATTATTAGATTCTAATGATAAGCTTTGAGATAAATAACCAAGGTTTTTAGATTTATCAATAAAAAGCTCTCCAGAATCATATTCTAATTGAGAGGTTAATATTTTAAAAAGCGTTGATTTACCAGCGCCATTTGCTCCAATTAATCCAATTTTTTCTCCATCATTAACATTAAAGGTTACATCTTTTAATATCACATCTATTCCATAAGATTTAGTTATATTCTTGCAACTTAAAACTATCATATTATTCACCGTCCCTATAGATATTTTAACATGAATATCTATAGTTTTAAATTGTTTGTTAAATATTAACCAATACTGTTATATAAATAGAAATTATATGGAAATTTTTTTAAAATATCAATGTTTATGTTGAATTTTATAAAAAAATATAGAATACGTACAAATTTTTATAGTATAATATAGTTGATGTATTATATAATAATAAGAAATAAATAAATAAAAGTTATGAGTATAGAAGAATTAATTTGAAATATTAGGCTAAAAGTATACTTAGTATAAGATATAAAAAATTTTAAAAACTTAAGTAAGGAGTGAAGATGGTGGATAGAAAAAAGAATATATCAATGGCAGTAATTAAAAGACTTCCGAAGTATTATAGATATTTAAGAGAGTTAGAAAAAAATGATGTAGATAGAATATCTTCAAAAGAATTAAGCGAGAAAATTGGATTTACTGCTTCGCAGATAAGACAAGATTTAAATTGTTTTGGAGATTTTGGACAACAGGGATATGGGTATAATGTAAAGGAATTGCTCTATCAGATATCCTTAATATTAGGTTTAAATAAAGAATATAATACTGTAATTATAGGTGCTGGTAACATAGGTCAGGCAATAGCTAATTATACAAAGTTTACGAAAATGGCATTTAATTTAAAAGGTATTTTTGATATTAATGTAAAATTAATAGGTCTGAAAATACGAGATGTAGAAGTGCAGGATATAGATGAATTAGAAGGTTTTTTAAGAGAAAATAAAGTACATATTGCAATAATATGTGTTCCTAAAAATAGAGCACAAAGTGTGTGTGATATAGTAATAAAAAATGAAGTTAAAGCTATATGGAACTTTGCTCCAATAGATTTGAAGGTTCCAGAAGATATCATTGTTGAAAATGTACATTTAAGTGAAAGCTTGATGACACTAAGTTATTTATTAAACGAACGAGAAATGGAATAAAATGATATATTTTTAAAAATAAAATTAATAAAATTTAAAAATAATGGTTTAATCTTATGAAAATTTAAAAAATATATAGGAATTTCTCAAATCAAGTTGAAAAGTATATATAATAGCAGTATAATAGTGATTGAGGTCCTTGGATTCAATCACTATTATTTTGTTATTAAATTAACAAAATAATAAACGATACTAAGTACGTTCATGGGGGAATTAAAAATGAGTTATAACAACATTATTCTTGAAAAAAATGACAACATAGCAGTTATCAAAATAAACAGACCAAAAGCTTTAAATGCTTTAAATTCAGATACACTGAAAGAACTTAATAGTGTAATTGATGAAGTTTCAAAAGATGAAGATGTATATGTAGTTTTATTAACAGGTGAAGGAAAAGCTTTTGTTGCTGGAGCTGATATTTCAGAAATGCAAAAGTTAAATTCACTTCAAGGAAGAGAATTTGGAACACTTGGAAATAAAGTTTTTAGAAAATTAGAAATGTTGGAAAAGCCTGTAATAGCAGCAGTAAATGGTTTTGCTCTTGGAGGAGGATGCGAGCTTTCTATGGCATGTGACATAAGAATAGCATCATCTAAAGCTAAATTTGCCCAACCGGAAGCTGGATTAGGTATAACACCAGGCTTTGGAGGAACTCAAAGATTAGCAAGATTAGTAGGAGAAGGAATGGCAAAACAACTAATATATACTTGTGAAATGATAAATGCAGAAGAAGCATTAAGAATTGGACTAGTAAATAAGGTTGTGGAACCAGAAAATCTTTTGCAAGAAGCTATGGACATGGCTACTAAAATAGCTAAAAATGCACCTATTGCTGTAAGGATGTGTAAATCAGCTATTAATAAAGGTATGCAGATGGACATAGATAGTGGTGTTATGTATGAGGCAGAAGTTTTCGGACTTTGTTTCTCTACGGAAGACCAAAAAGAAGGTATGACTGCTTTCTTAGAAAAAAGAGACAAGCATTTTAATAATAGATAATCCGTTAATAATTGGAGGTATGGAAAATGAACTTTTCGTTAAGTAAAGAACAAGAATTTGTAAGACAACTTGTAAGAGAATTTGCTATAAATGAAGTAAAACCTATAGCAGCTGAAATAGATGAAACAGAAGAATTCCCAGTGGAAAATGTTAAAAAAATGGCTAGATATAACATGATGGGAATACCATTCCCAACAGAGTTTGGTGGAGCAGGTGGAAACAACGTATCTTATGCTATGACAGTAGAAGAACTTTCTAAGGTTTGTGGAACTACAGGTGTTATAGTTTCTGCTCATACATCATTATGTGCAGCTCCAATATATATGTTTGGAACACAAGAGCAAAAAGAAAAATATTTAACTCCACTTGCTAAAGGTGAGAAATTAGGTGCTTTTGGATTAACTGAGCCAAATGCTGGAACAGATGCTTCTGGACAACAAACAACAGCTGTTTTAGAAGGAGACCATTATGTATTAAATGGTTCAAAAATATTCATAACAAATGGAGGAGTAGCTGATACATTTGTAGTATTTGCTATGACTGATAAATCAAAAGGAACAAGAGGAATAACAGCTTTCATAGTTGAGAAAGACTTCCCAGGATTCTCAATAGGAAAAGTTGAAGAAAAATTAGGAATAAGAGCATCTTCAACAACTGAATTAGTATTTGAAAATTGTATAGTACCAAAAGAGAACATGCTTGGAAAAGAAGGAAAAGGATTTTCAATAGCTATGCAAACTCTAGATGGAGGAAGAATTGGAATAGCAGCTCAAGCTCTAGGACTTGCTCAAGGAGCTCTAGATGAAGCTGTTGCTTACATGAAAGAAAGAAAACAATTCGGAAAACCATTATCAGCATTCCAAGGATTACAATGGATGGTAGCTGATATGGATGTTAAAGTTGAAGCAGCTAGAAACTTAGTTTATAAAGCAGCAGACAGAAAAGACAAAGGTCTTCCATATTCATTAGACGCTGCAAGAGCTAAATTATTTGCTTCAGAAGTAGCTATGGAAGTAACTACAAAAGCAGTTCAAATATTTGGTGGATACGGATATACAAAAGAATATCCAGTAGAAAGAATGATGAGAGACGCTAAGATAACTGAAATCTATGAAGGAACTTCTGAAGTTCAAAGAATGGTTATCGCAGCTAACGTTTTAAAATAGGAGGTAGTTGAAGATGAAAATAGTTGTTTGTGTAAAACAAGTACCAGATACAAATGAAGTTAAAATAGATCCAAAAACAGGAACTCTTATAAGAGATGGTGTTCCTTCAATAATAAATCCAGATGACAAAAATGCTTTAGAAGAAGCATTAGCAATGAAAGATAAATACGGTGCTCATGTTACTCTTATAACAATGGGACCTCCACAAGCTAAAGTAGCACTAGAGGAAGGTTTAGCTATGGGAGCTGACGAAGCTATCCTAGTTACAGATAGAGCTTTTGCAGGAGCTGATACATTAGCTACATCTCACGCATTAGCAGCTGCTATTAAAAACTTAGATTATGATGTAATATTTGCAGGAAGACAAGCTATTGATGGAGATACAGCACAAGTTGGACCAGAAATTGCTGAGCACTTAAATATTCCACAAATCACTTATGTTGAAGAAGTTTCTAAATTAGCAGAAGGTGAATTAAAAGTAAGAAGAGCATGGGAAGATGGATATGAGAACTTAAAAGTTAAAACTCCAGTTCTTTTAACAGCTATCGAAACTTTAAACGTTCCAAGATACATGAACGTTAAAAACATATTCTCAATGGCTAAAGAAAAAGAAATCAAAGTATGGAGTGTTGCTGACATCAATGTTGATGTAGCTAAATTAGGATTAAAAGGTTCACCAACAAAGGTTAAGAAATCAATGACTAAAGAAGCTAAAGGTCAAGGAGAAATCTTAACTTTAGAACCAAAAGAAGCAGCAAAAGTTGCTGTAGCTAAATTAAAAGAAAAACACTTCATCTAGGATTTAAAATTAGGAGGGAATAACCATGAATATAGCAGATTACAAAGGTGTTTGGGTCTTTGCAGAGCAAAGAGATGGAGAATTACAAAAGGTTGCATTAGAACTACTAGGAAAAGGTAGAGAAATAGCAGATACAATAGGAGTAGAGCTTACTGCGTTACTTCTTGGACATACAAACATAGAAGAAATGACTAAAGAATTAGTTGCATTTGGTGCAGATAGAGTATTAGTATGCGATCACGAATTATTAAGTCATTATACAACTGATGGATATGCAAAAGTTATAACTGATGTTATTAATGCACAGAAACCAGAAGTAGTATTTATAGGAGCAAGCTACATTGGAAGAGATTTAGGACCAAGAGTAGCAGGAAGACTAGAAACTGGATTAACAGCTGATTGTACATCATTAGCAGTAGATGCAGAAAACAACAACTTATTAATGACAAGACCAGCATTTGGAGGAAACTTAATGGCTACAATCGTTTGTGGAGATCATAGACCACAAATGGCTACAGTAAGACCAGGAGTTTTTGAAAAGCTTGAAAAGAATGCAGGAAGAACTGCTAAAGTTGAGAAATTTGATGTTAAATTATCAAAAGAAGACATCAGAACAGAAGTTATAGAAGTAGTTAAATCTACAAAAGAAATGGTAGATATAACTGAAGCTGATTTCATCGTATCAGGTGGAAGAGGAATAGGAAGCAAAGAAAATTTTGAACTACTTAAAGATGTAGCAGATGCAATCGGAGGAACAGTAGCAGGATCAAGAGCAGCTGTAGATAACGGTTGGGTAGAGAAGGCAGTACAAGTAGGACAAACAGGAAAAACTGTAAGACCTACAGTATATATAGCATGTGGTATTTCTGGAGCAATCCAACACTTAGCTGGAATGCAAGAGTCTAATTTTATCATAGCTATAAATAAAGATGCAGATGCTCCAATAATGAAGGCTGCTGATGTAGCATTAGTTGGAGACTATTCTAAAATACTTCCAGCATTAGCTGAGGAAATTAGAAAAGTTAAACAAGCTTAATTAGCTTTATATAGTACAGAAAAACTACGATTATTCGTAGTTTTTTCTGCATTATAACTTAATTTCTTTCGGGTAACCTTCTTATATTAAGGGTTTTGTGATAGAATATAATAGTAGGCTATTATAACAGTAACCTACTTAGTTTATCAAATTAAGGGGTGTTTTAATATGGAAAAAATTTGTATTCTCGGAGCAGGAACTATGGGAGCTGGTATAGCCCAAGCATTTGCTGTAAAGGGTTATGAAGTAATTATAAGAGATATAAAGGATGAATTTGTTCAAAAAGGAATAGCAGGAATTCAAAAGAATTTAGAAAAGTTAGCAGCTAAAGGAAAAATGTCTAGCGAAGAAGTAGAAAACACATTAACAAGAATAAGTGGAACTACAGATATGAATTTATTAAATGATGTAGATTTAGTAATTGAAGCAGCTGTAGAAAATATGGAAATAAAGAAAAAAATATTTGCAGAGTTAGATGAAATTTGTAAACCAGAGGCAATTCTTGCAACTAATACATCTTCACTATCAATAACCGAAATTGGTACAGCTACAAAAAGACCGGACAAAGTTATAGGACTACATTTCTTTAATCCGGCTCCAGTAATGAAGCTAGTTGAAATAATAAAAGGAATGGCTAATTCAGAAGAAACATATGCTTCAATGAAAGCTTTAGTTGAGAGTATTAGTAAAGAGCCAGTACTTGTTGAAGAAGCTCCAGGTTTCGTAGTAAACAGAATACTAGTACCGATGATTAATGAAGCTGTTTGTATATTTGCAGAAGGAATAGCTAGTGCAGAAGATATAGACAAAGCTATGATGCTAGGAGCAAATCATCCAATGGGACCATTAGCTCTTGGAGATTTAATTGGACTAGATGTTTGCTTAGCTATAATGGATGTATTATATAAGGAAACAGGAGATTCTAAGTATAGAGCTCATAACTTATTGAGGAAATATGTTAGAGCAGGATTATTAGGAAGAAAAACCAAAAAAGGATTCTTTGATTATAATAAATAGAATAAATAAAAGGAGATTATGTAAACATAATCTCCTTTTATTTATTTATATATAGATTGTAATAATGGAACTACATAATGCAAATAGGCTTAAATATAAAATTGGATTAATTAGGGCTGCATATTAGTCCTATTAAAAGTATATAGTGGTAATGGTGTAATTTAATTTTAATAATATTTTAAAGCTCGGTTATAGCTTGATTAATAATTGACAATGTAACATAAATTATTTACTATCATAAATAGTCGAAATAATAAAATAATTGTGAATTATATTAATTATTGCATAAATCATATTGAAATTTACTGTGAAAGTAATATAATTAAGTTGTAAATTAGTTATATTTTTAACTAATTCAATTATAATAAATTTCATGGGAGGGAATAATTATGAACAGATTTACATTACCAAGGGATATTTATTATGGGAAAAATTCTTTAGAAGTATTAAAAACCTTAACAGGTAAAAAGGCTATAATTGTTACAGGTGGAAGTTCAATGCAGAAATTTGGTTTTTTAGATAAAGTTAAGAAATATCTAGAAGAAGCTAAAATTCAAGTTGAACTTTTTGAAGGTGTAGAACCAGACCCGTCCATAGAAACTGTTATGAGGGGCGCTGAGGCTATGAGAAGTTTTCAGCCAGATTGGATAGTTTCAATTGGAGGAGGCTCTCCTATAGATGCAGCAAAGGCTATGTGGGTATTTTACGAGTATCCTCAGCTAACTTTTGATGATATAAAAAATCCGTTTACAATTCCTACTCTAAGAAATAAAGCAAGATTTATTGCCATACCATCTACTAGTGGAACAGCAACAGAGGTTACTGCTTTTTCAGTAATTACGGATTATAAGAAGAAAATTAAGTATCCATTAGCTGACTTTAATATCACTCCAGACATAGCTATATTAGATTCTGAAATTGCAATGAAGATGCCTAAGACATTAACAGCACATACTGGAATGGATGCACTAACTCATGCAATAGAAGCTTATGTAGCAGCATTAAGGTCACCATTCTCAGACCCATTAGCAATGAAGGCCATAGAAATGGTAAATGATAATATGATTAATTCATATAATGAAGATGAAGTAGCTAGAGATAGTATGCATATAGCACAATGTTTGGCAGGAATGGCGTTTTCTAATGCGCTATTAGGGATTACTCATTCCATGGCACATAAAACGGGAGCAATATTTGATATTCCACATGGATGTGCTAATGCTATATACTTACCATATGTTATAGATTTTAATAAAAAAGTGTGCATGGATAGATATGCCCAAATAGCTAAAAATATGGGCTTAAACGGAAATAGTGATGAAGAATTAGTAGATGCTCTTACTGAGGCTATTAAAAAATTATGTGTAACTATGGACATACCGACTACATTAAAAGATTATGGAGTTTCAGAAGAAAATTTTAACAAAAATCTACAATATATATCAGAAAATGCCATAGCAGATGCTTGTACCGGGTCTAATCCTAGAGAAATTTCAGTAGAAGAAATGAAAAAATTATTTAATTGTATATATAATGGAGTAAAAGTAGATTTCTAATACTAAAAAATAGACTGTAGGCTTAATGTTTGCAGTTTATTTACTTACATATTGGAACAACTAATAACATGAAGTGATAAAGGTTAGAATTCAATTAAAGAAATAAAAAAAGAATAGAATAATATAAAAAGAATTTGAAATATTTTGACAATGATTTTTAAAGAGGTTGACTAAATTTATTTAAAATTATAGAATATAAGTGATAAAAGTAAATATTATGTGAATGAAAATTATTAGAGATACCTTTTTATTAGAGGTAACCGAAGAAGAAATGAATAATAGTACTATGGATTATTCAAAAGCTTTCAGGTTTTGAATAATAATTGGACACGCTCCTGGAGAGACTCAATATGAGCATCGAAGAAGCAACCTAAAATTATTTGGGGAATCTTTCAGATAAAAGGACAGGTGAAAATAGTATTATTTGATGCTTTTTGACTGTCCATTTTTTATGTTTTTAATAAGGCATATTTTTGACTTGTTATTTTATTTCATATACCTAAAGCTTTTAAAAAGCTTACACTAGTAATAATTATATAAATTAAATAACCAATTATTTAATATGGAGGAAAGTAATATGTATAAGATTATTGAGAAGAAAATGTTAGCTCCTTCAATTTTTTTAATGAGAATTGAAGCTCCAAGAGTAGCAAAATCAGCTAAACCGGGCCAATTTATAATAATAAGAATGGATGAGAAGGGTGAAAGAGTGCCTTTAACAGTATGTGATACAAATCCAGAAAATGGAACTGTTACGATAGTTGTTCAAACTATTGGATGTACTACAAAAGAAATGCAAAATTATGAAGAAGGAGATAGCTTCTACGATTTTGTTGGACCGCTAGGTATGCCTTCAGAATTATTACATGAAGATTTAGAAAGTTTGAAAAATGAAAAAATCATATTTATTTCAGGTGGTGTAGGAGCTGCTCCTGTATATCCTCAAGTAAAATGGCTACATAATAATGGAATTAAAGCTGATGTAATTATGGGATATAAAAACAAAGAAATGGTTATTTTAGAAGAAGAAATGAAATCTGTAGCAGATAATGTTTATGTAACAACAGATGACGGATCATATGGATTTAAAGGAATGGTTACAAATCAGCTAAAAGAATTAGTGCAGAATGAAGGCAAGAAATATGATTTAGTAATCGCAATAGGGCCAATGATAATGATGAAGTTTGTATGTAAGTTAACAGAAGAGCTAGGCATTAAAACTATAGTAAGTATGAATCCAATAATGGTAGATGGAACAGGAATGTGTGGAGCTTGTAGAATTACAGTTGGAGATGAAACTAAATTTGCTTGTGTTGATGGACCAGAATTTGATGGCCATAAAGTGAATTTTGATGAAGCATTAAAGAGATTAACAATGTATAAGAACGAGGAATGCACAAAAGACACCATTGATACAAACTGTAAAAGAGGAGGAAATCAGTAATGGATAGAATGAAGAGAACTCCCATAAGTGAACAAGATGCAAAAGTAAGAGCTACAAACTTTCAAGAAGTTTGTTTGGGATATACTAATGAAGAAGCAATACAAGAAGCTTCAAGATGTCTAAACTGTAAAAATAAGCCATGCGTATCTAAATGTCCTGTAGCTATAGATATACCTGAATTTATACAACATGTAAAAAATGGTGACTTTGCAGAAGCTGCAAGAGCATTAGATAAATACACAGCACTTCCAGCAGTATGTGGAAGAGTTTGCCCACAAGAATTACAATGTGAAAGCAAATGTGTATTAGGGATTAAAGGAGAAGCAGTAGCTATAGGAAAACTTGAGAGATTTGTTGCAGATTGGTCTAGAGAAAATAATTTAGACTTAACTATGGCAATAGAAAAGAAAAATAAGAGAGTTGCGGTAATAGGTTCAGGTCCAGCAGGGGTTACTTGCGCTGGTGATTTAGCTAAGATGGGTTATGATGTAACTATATTTGAAGCACTACATGAACCAGGTGGGGTTTTAGTTTATGGAATTCCAGAATTTAGATTACCAAAAGAAACTGTAGTTAAACATGAAATAAATAACCTAAGAAAATTAGGAGTTAAAATAGAGACAAATGTGGTTGTAGGTAAAACTGTTACTATAGATGAGTTGTTAAATGATGAAAAATATGAAGCAGTATTTATAGGTTCAGGAGCAGGTCTTCCTAAATTTATGGGAATTCCGGGAGAGAATTTAAATGGAGTATTTTCAGCTAATGAATTCTTAACAAGAAACAACTTGATGAAAGCCTTCAAAAATGAATATGCTACACCTATAAAATCAGGAAAAGTAGTAGCTGTTGTTGGAGGCGGAAACGTTGCTATGGATGCTGCTAGAACTGCATTAAGATTAGGTTCAGAAACACATATAGTATATAGAAGAAGTGAAGCTGAACTTCCAGCTAGAGTTGAAGAAGTTCATCATGCAAAAGAAGAAGGCATAATAATGGACTTGCTTGTTAATCCGGTAGAAATACTTGGAGATGAGAATGCATGGGTTAAAGGTATGAAGTGTGTTAGAATGGAGCTTGGAGAGCCTGATGAATCAGGAAGAAGAAGACCTCAAGTAGTTAAGGGTTCTGAGTTCATATTAGAGTGTGACACAGTAATAATGTCTTTAGGAACTTCACCGAACCCATTGATTCCATCTACTACTGAAGGATTAGATATAAATAAATATAAATGTATTGTAGCAGAGGAAGATACCGGATTAACATCAAAAGAGAATGTGTATGCAGGTGGAGATGCTGTTACAGGAGCGGCAACAGTTATACTCGCTATGGAAGCCGGTAAGAAAGCTGCAAAAGCAATAGATGAAAAACTTTCTAGTCTATAATTTAGAGTATAAGATATAAAATATATTATAATATTATGCTAGATTTTAAAACTAAATTTGAATTTTAAAATTCAAGATCTCTAGATGTATAAAAACATCTTTGAAAGTAAATAAAAAGCTTTTAAAGATGTTTTTTTTATAGTATAAATAAAGATAAGGATTATGTTAATAATAATGGGGAGGGGTATAATGCTATTAGATAAGGTTAAAAAGTTTTATAGTGAGGAATATGATTTAAACTGTTCAGAAACAATGCTATATGCTGCTAACGAAGAATATAACCTAAATCTTACAAAGGAAACTTTTAAAGTTATGGCTGCATTTGGTGGTGGAATGGCAGTTGGGAGCACTTGTGGTGTAATAACGGGAGCTATATCAGTATTTGGATTATTATTTACTGTAGATAGAGCTCATGAAAGTGATAGAGTTAAGTCACTGACAGCTGAATTTATAGAAAGCTTTATTAATGAATGTAATACAGATAATTGTTTAAAATTAAAAGAAAGATATAGAGATGAAGAAACAAGATGTTTTAAAATTATAGAAAAGGGTGCTATTATATTAGATAAAATTATCAAGAGAGAATTAAATACATAAAATATGTGAAAAGAATAATTTATAGGGATAGTGCTGAGAATATTCTTAGCACTATTTCTATAAAATTGATTTGAAAGGCTGTGATAGATAATGGATTTTACAGAAGTAATACAAGGGGAAAGTAGTATTATATTAAAGAATGTAAGGAATTTTGAGTTACCACATATATTTGATTGTGGACAATGCTTTAGATGGAATAGACAAGAAAACGACAATTATATAGGTGTGGCTTTTGGTAAAGTTATAGAAATTGAAAAAAGAGGCACTGATGTTATCATATATAACACTAATTTAGATGACTTTAATAATATATGGTGTGAATATTTTGATTTAAGTAGAGATTATGAAAGTATAAAGGATGAATTAAGTAAAGATGAACTATTAAAGAAGGCTGTGGAATTTGGTAAGGGTATTAGAATATTGAAACAAGATCCTTTTGAAATGTTAATCTCCTTTATAACTTCTGCAAATAATAGAATTCCCATGATAAAAAGAGCTATAGAAAATATTAGTAAAACTTATGGAAGTAAGCTTGAGTATAAAGGGAAAGCTTATTATGCATTCCCTAGTGTAGATCAATTAAAGGATGCAACTATAGAAGAGATAGATACCTTAGGGGTAGGGTTTAGAAGCAAATATATAATGAAAGCTATAGAAGATTTAAAAAATAAAAAATATAATCTGAAAGATATAATGTCAGGTAATGATGATGAATGTCATGATGGATTACAGAGTTTTAGTGGGGTTGGTCCCAAAGTAGCTGATTGTATAATGTTGTTTTCTATGGAGAAATACTCTGCATTTCCTGTAGATGTTTGGGTTAAAAGAGCTATGCAATTTTTTTATTTGGCGCCAGATGTATCACTTCCTAAAATAAGGACTTTTGGAAGAGAGAAATTTGGAGAATTGTCTGGATTCGCACAACAATATCTATTTTATTATGCAAGGGAAAATAATATAAAAATAGGCGAGTAAACACATTGTACAAAATCTGGATAAAGGGGGAATATTAAGTAATGAACAAAAATAGAAGTATTAAAAAATACATATGGCAAGGATTTATCTGGACGGCTGTAATAGTATTGATAGGTATGGCGTACTATTATTTTTCAAATAGGTTTACTGTTTTTAAAGATCCATACGCTTTAAAGGATCTTATATTATCCTTTGGGCATTATAGTATGATAGCCTTTGTATTGATTCAAGTACTTCAAGTTATTGTATTTTTTATTCCAGGAGAAGTAGTGCAGATTGTAGGAGGATATGTATTTGGACCAGTTCTTGGTTCTATACTATCATCAATAGGAATAATAACTGGAAGTGTGCTAGGTTATTATATAGCTAGAACTTTGGGTAAAAAGTACATAAATAATTTGATAGAGAGAAAGAATCTTACTAGAATCAAGAAAATATTAGATACTGGAAGTAATAATCTTGTAATATTTATTATATACTTTATTCCTGGTATACCTAAAGATATATTAGTATATGTAGCAGGAATTTCGAAAGTAACAATAAAGGATTTTATAATATATTCATCTCTTGGTAGAGTTCCATGGATAATTGTATCAGCATTTTTTGGTCATGGAGTACATAATCAAAACTACGCATCAGTTATAACTATTGCAATAATTGCATCTTTACTCTTTATTATAGGAATTTTTAAAGGAAATAAAATTATAGACTTCTTTCATAGAGTAATTAAGAAAAAAAAGAAGAAATCATGAGAGAATAAGAGGTAATCATATGTATTCATAGATTACAGCGTAATTTTAAGGTTTTATCAACATTCATACATTTGATAATACTAGCATATTTCTTTATTATAATAGTATAATTAGCACTCGATGAAGATGAGTGCTAATAGAACGGATTAGAGTTAATAATAAAATATATTACATTGAGGTATAGGAGGTTTTTTTATGAATATTAGACCACTTGGTGACAGAGTTGTTATTAAAAGACTAGAGGCAATAGAAACTACAAAGAGCGGAATTGTCTTAACGGGAGCAGCTAAAGAAAAGCCACAAGAAGCTGAGGTTGTTGCAGTAGGACCAGGAACAGTTTCTCACGGAAAAGAAATAAAAATGGAAGTAAAAGTAGGAGACAAAGTATTATTCTCTAAATATTCTGGAAATGAAATTAAATTTGAGGATCAAGAGTATATAATTTTAAAACAAGAAGATATATTAGCGGTTATTGAATAATAAATTTAGATTAATAGTAGGAGGGTTATTATGGCAAAGAGTATTTTATTTGGTGAAGAAGCAAGAAGATCAATGCAAAGAGGGGTAGACACTCTTGCAGATACAGTTAAAGTTACATTAGGGCCAAAGGGAAGAAATGTAGTATTAGATAAAAAGTTTGGATCACCACTTATAACTAATGATGGTGTTACTATAGCTAGAGAAATAGAACTTGAGGATGCATATGAAAATATGGGAGCTCAACTAGTTAAAGAGGTAGCTAATAAAACTAATGATGTAGCTGGAGATGGAACAACTACTGCAACAGTTTTAGCTCAAGCAATAATAAGAGAAGGATTAAAAAATGTTACCGCAGGCTCAAATCCTATGTTAATAAGAAACGGTATCAAATTAGCAGTTGATAAAGCTGTTGAAGAGATTAAAAAACATTCTAAGCAAGTAGACGGAAAAGAAGATATAGCAAGAGTTGCAGCTGTTTCAGCATCAGATGAGGAAATAGGAGCATTAATTGCTACAGCTATGGAAAAAGTAGGTAATGAAGGTGTTATTACTGTTGAAGAATCTAAAACTATGGGAACAGAACTTGATGTAGTTGAAGGAATGCAATTTGACAGAGGATACTTAAGTGCATACATGGTAACAGATACAGATAAGATGGAAGCTAATTTAGATGATCCATATATATTAATAACAGATAAGAAAATAAGCAATATACAAGAAATATTACCAGTTCTTGAGCAAATAGTTCAGTTTGGTAAGAAATTGTTAATAATTGCTGAAGATGTAGAGGGAGAAGCAATAGCTACATTAGTAGTTAATAAATTAAGAGGTACATTTACATGTGTAGCTGTTAAGGCTCCAGGCTTTGGTGACAGAAGAAAAGAAATGCTTCAAGATATAGCAATACTTACAGGTGGAACAGTTATTTCTGAAGAATTAGGCCACGATTTAAAAGATACTACAGTAGAAATGCTTGGAAGAGCTGAAAGTGTAAAAATTTCTAAAGAAACAACTATAGTAGTTAATGGTAGAGGAAATAAAGCTGATATAGACAGTAGAGTTAACCAAATTAAAAAGCAAATAGAAGATACAACTTCTGAATTTGACAGAGAAAAATTAAATGAAAGACTTGCGAAGCTTGCAGGGGGAGTAGCTGTAATCAAAGTTGGAGCTGCTACAGAAACAGAATTAAAAGAAAGAAAACTTAGAATAGAAGATGCTCTTGCAGCTACAAAAGCAGCAGTTGAGGAAGGAATAGTAGCTGGTGGTGGTACAGTATATATTAATGCTATAGAAGCGGTTTCTGAATTGACATCTGATATATCAGAAGTTCAAGTTGGTATAAACATCGTTAAAAAAGCATTAGAAGAGCCATTAAGACAAATAGCTACAAATGCTGGAGATGAAGCTTCAGTAATAGTAGAAAGAGTTAGAACTTCAGGTGTAGAAGTTGGATATGATGCTTTAAGAGGAGAATTTGTTGATATGATCAAATCTGGTATAGTTGATCCAACTAAGGTTACTAGAAGCGCATTACAAAATGCAGCATCAGTAGCAGCAACATTCTTAACAACAGAGGCTGCAGTTGTAGATATTCCTGAAAAGAATCCAGCACCAATGGGTGGAGCTCCAGGAATGGGAATGGATGGAATGTACTAGAATTAAATACAAGAAAAGAGTACTCATAGATGGGTACTCTTTTTTTATGATTATATATTGAAAAGACATTGTGTTAACGAGATAGCACAATGTCTTTTATCATAATAGAAATAAAATTGAAACAATATAGATAAGTTGTAATTAAGTTTCTACATTATTGAAATCTATATAAAGGAAGAATTTAAATGTGTCGTTACCTATATTTGATATAAGATTAGAAAACTAAATTAAAATAATTTACATAATATACAGAATATGTAATAATATATAATACACAGGCTGATGTATATAAATTTATAATTAGTTATAAAGTAATTGATTATGAATTTAAATGGAGTAGGTGTATTTCGGCTATTTTTTTATGCAAAATCATAAATAAAATACAATAATGAAATTCAAAATATAAATTTAAATACTATAGTTAAAATAAAATTAAGGAGAGTAAGTATGGAGATTATAGTTTTCATATTTGGAATTGTAATAGGAAGCTTTTTGAATGTATGTATTTACAGGATTCCTAAGGAGGAATCTATAGTATCTATGCAATCCCATTGCAGAAATTGTGGAACACAGATAAAAGTGTATGACTTAATACCTATATTAAGCTATGTATTGTTAAAAGGAAAATGTAGAAATTGTAAAGTAGCGATATCTTATATATATCCATTAATTGAATTAGTTACTGGAGTTTTATTCCTTTTGATATATTTAACCTATGGATTTTCATTTTTAGCTTTTAAATATATAGTTTTAATTTGTTTTTTAATTGTTATTAGCATTATAGATTTTGAAACTAATTACGTATATTCAAATACAACGTATTTAGGTATTATACTAGGAGTAATTTTTATAGTAGCAGAGGCAATCTTATTAAAGAGTTCCTTTATAAATTATTTACTTGGAGGATTTATAGGAGGAGGCCTCATTGCATTAATAGTTTATACAGTTGGAGGAATGGGTGAAGGGGACATAGAGATATGTGCACTTTGTGGAATTTTTCTGGGATGGAAGTATACATTAATAATGCTTTTTTTAACTTTCATAATAGGAGCCATTATAAGCATGATATTAATAGTGTTTAAACTAAAAAATAGAAAAGATTATATACCCTTAGGACCATTTATATTTATATCAGTGATAATAACTATTTTTTCAGGATTAAAGATATGGAATATGTATATTTTATAATATTAATAAATATCAAAAGCATGGGGTGAAGAGTTATGGCTATTTTAGTAACCGGTGGTATGGGATATATTGGAAGTCATACATGTATAGAAATTCTTAATGAAGGTAATCAGGTTATAATAGTGGATAATCTTTCTAATTCAAAATATGAAACAGCTAGTTGTATAGAAAAAATTACAGGTAAAAATGTTAAATTTTATGACACTGATGTTTTGAATGAAAAAGATTTGGAATCAGTTTTTGAAGAAAATGAAATTGAAGCTGTTATTCATTTTGCTGGATTGAAATCAGTAGAGGAATCAATTTTATTACCACTTAAATACTATAACAATAATATGGTAGGGACTATTACACTTTGCAGAGTAATGAACAAATATTCTTGTAAGAATTTAGTTTTCAGTTCTTCGGCTACAGTATATGGAACCAGTAATATATCACCGCTTGTAGAGGAAATGCCGCTTTCTGCCACAAACCCATATGGAAGAACAAAGCTTATGATTGAGGAATTTTTAAGAGATTTATATATATCTGACAATCAGTGGAGCATTATACTGCTACGATATTTTAATCCTATAGGAGCTCATAAGAGTGGATTAAATGGAGAAAATCCGAAAGTTATACAAAATAATCTTCTTCCACTTATTGCAAATGCTGCAATAGGTCAGCAGACTCATCTTAATATATATGGAAATGATTATAATACTTCTGATGGTACATGCATACGAGATTATATACATGTTTGTGATGTTGCTAATGGTCATATTAAAGCATTGAATAGAATTAGAAATAATAAAGGCATTGAAGTATATAATCTAGGAACAGGTGTAGGTTATAGTGTTCTTGAAGTAATTAAAACCTTTGAAAAAATCAGTGGACTTAATATAAAGTATGAGTTTACATCACGAAGATTAGGGGATATAGCCATTAGTTATGCGGATACTAAAAAAGCTAAGGAATTACTGGGATGGGAATGTAAATATAATTTGGAGGATATGTGCATGGATTTATGGAATTTTATAAAAAAAATTTAATTTATTATTGAAATTTAATGATAAAAGTAATGCATTTTATAATACGTCCAAAAATTTACAGGTAACCAAATCAAAATTAATCCTTGACAAAGCATGGCCATTTAAATAAAATAGATGTAATAAATACATTGATACTATAAAAATTTAATATTATATATATTTATTTCTCATATATACCTTGAATATGGCAAGGAGTATCTACCGGAAACCGAAAATTTCTGACTATGGGTAAAATAAGGTGTGTTAATTGTTTAATTGGGCATGCTAGTTTTACTTATAGGATTAATTTAATCTATATGAGAAACCTAGCATTTTTTGTTTGTAGATTTAAAAGTTAATAAGAGTTAAATATATAATTACTGAAAGAGAGGGTGTTTTATTATGGCAAAGATTTTAAAGCAAGCGTACACATTTGATGATGTTTTATTAGTTCCAAATAAATCAGAAGTACTTCCTAAAGATGTTACATTAAAAACAAACTTAACTAAGAAGATACAATTAAACTTACCACTTATGAGTGCTGGAATGGATACAGTTACTGAATCTAAGATGGCAATTGCTATGGCAAGAGAAGGTGGAATAGGAATTATACATAAAAATATGTCAATAGAAGCTCAAGCTAGTGAAGTTGATAGAGTTAAAAGACAAGAAAATGGAGTAATAGTTAATCCTTTTTCTACTGGAAGAGAAAATACTATTCAAGACGCAATGGATATAATGTCTAAGTATAGAATATCAGGGGTACCAGTTACTGAGAATGGAAAATTAGTTGGTATAATTACTAATAGAGATATAGTTTTTGAAACAAATTATACGAAAAAAGTAAGTGAAGTTATGACTAGTGAGAATTTAATAACTGCACCTGAAGGAACAAGTATAGATGAAGCTAAGGCAATACTTGCAAAACATAAAATAGAGAAACTACCATTAGTAGATGGTGAATTTAATCTAAAGGGACTTATAACTATAAAAGATATAGAAAAGGCAGTTAAATTTCCTAATGCTGCAAAAGACCAAGGTGGAAGATTACTTTGTGGAGCAGCAGTTGGAGTTACTAAAGATTTAATGGATAGAGTAGATGCATTGGCAGCAGCTCATGTAGATGTTATAACTATAGATACTGCTCACGGACATTCAAGAGGAGTTTTAGAAGCGGTTAAGCAAGTTAAAGCTAAATATCCAGAACTTCAAATAATAGCAGGAAATGTAGCTACAGCAGAAGCTACTAAAGATTTAATAGAAGCAGGAGCAGATTGTGTAAAAGTTGGAATAGGACCTGGTTCTATATGTACAACTAGAGTAGTAGCTGGAGTAGGAGTACCTCAACTTACAGCGGTTATGGACTGCGTAGAGGAAGCAGAAAAGTATGGTGTTCCAGTAATAGCTGATGGAGGATTAAAATATTCTGGAGATGTAGTTAAGGCATTAGCAGCAGGAGCTAACATTTGTATGATGGGTTCATTATTTGCTGGTTGTGAAGAGGCACCAGGAGAAGTTGAAATGTATCAAGGAAGAAGCTATAAAGTATATAGAGGAATGGGTTCCTTAGGAGCTATGGCTAATGGAAGTAAGGATAGATATTTCCAAGAAGATAATAAAAAATTGGTTCCAGAAGGTGTTGAGGGAAGAATTCCTTACAGAGGAACTGTGGTAGAGACTATTTACCAATTAATTGGTGGTATTCGTTCAGGAATGGGATATTTGGGAGCAGCTACTTTAAGAGACCTATATGAGACTGCAAATTTTGTAGTTCAAACTTCAGCAGGGTTTAGAGAAAGCCATCCTCATGATATAGTAATAACTAAGGAAGCTCCAAACTATAGTGTAACTCAATAATCTATAGTAGAGCTAATATTTAAAGGAGGCTAAATCTATGAGCAGAGAATTAGTATTGGTAGTTGACTTCGGAGGTCAATATAATCAATTAATAGCAAGAAGAGTTAGAGAAAATGGAGTATATTGTGAAATAGTTCCTTATACTATTTCAGTAGATAAGATAAAAGAATTAGATCCAAAAGGAATAATATTCACTGGTGGCCCAAACAGTGTTTATGGAGAAGGTGCACCAAGAGTTGAGAATGGAATATTTGAACTTAACATTCCTATCCTTGGAATATGCTATGGAGCTCAATTGATGTCTCATACTTTAGGTGGAGTAGTTAAAACTGCACCAGTTAGAGAGTATGGAAAGACAGAAGTTAATTTAAATGAAAATAATTCATTATTTAGTAACATAGAAGAAAATCAATGCTGGATGAGCCATACAGACTTTATAGAAAGTGCACCACAAGGCTTTGAAATCATAGGAAAAACAGATCAATGTCCAATAGCTGCAATGTGCAATGAAGATAAGAAACTTTATGGAGTACAGTTCCATCCAGAGGTTGAACATACTCTATTCGGAAAACAAATGCTTAAAAATTTCTTATATAATGTATGTAAAGTAAAGGGCGATTGGTCAATGGCTTCTTTTGCAGAAGAAAAAATTAAGGCAATTAAAGAATTAGTTGGAGATAAGAAAGTACTTTGTGCATTATCAGGAGGAGTAGATTCTTCTGTAGCAGCGGTACTTGTTCATAAAGCAATAGGAAAAAATTTAACTTGTGTGTTTGTAGATCATGGGTTACTTAGAAAAGATGAAGGAGATCAGGTTGAAGAGATATTTAGAAAAGGCTTTGACATGAATCTTATAAGAGTTAATGCTCAAGATAGATTCCTTGGAAAACTTAAGGGAGTTTCTGATCCAGAGAGAAAGAGAAAAATCATTGGAGAAGAATTCATAAGAGTATTTGAAGAAGAATCAAACAAACTAGGTGAAATAGATTTCTTAGTACAGGGAACTATTTATGCTGATGTAGTAGAGAGTGGAACTAACTCTTCAGCTACTATAAAGAGCCACCATAATGTTGGAGGGTTACCAGAGGACATTACCTTTGAGTTAATAGAGCCACTAAGAGAATTATTTAAAGATGAAGTTAGAGCAGTGGGAGAAGAGATTGGAATTCCACATCACTTAGTATGGAGACAGCCATTCCCAGGACCAGGCCTTGCAATAAGAGTGCTTGGTGAAGTTACTGAGGAAAAACTAGAGATAGTTAGAGAGGCTGATGCAATATTTAGAGAAGAAGTAGCTATAGCAAATCTTGAAAGCAAAATATGGCAATACTTTGCATGCCTTCCAAACATCCAATCTGTTGGGGTTATGGGAGACGAAAGAACCTACTGCCATACAGTAGCACTAAGAGCTGTTACGTCTTCAGATGGAATGACTTCAGATTGGGCAAGAATCCCATATGAGGTGCTAGATAAGGTGTCTCGTAGAATTGTAAATGAAGTACAAGGAATAAACAGAATTGTTTATGATGTAACTTCTAAACCACCTTCAACTATTGAGTGGGAATAAAATAGACAAATTAGCTATTAACATTTAACACATGTTAAAATAGAATCACACCCAAAACTAAAAAGACAAATAGTTATCATGTATACATGATAACTATTTGTCTTTTTTGCTTTTATAATATCTAAGTGTTTTGAATAATATATTAAAGTATAACTATTCATGTAAGATTTAGAAGAATAATGGTATAATGTTACTGAATATCTATATAATATAGCTATAAACTTTAAAATAATATATTTATATAAATTTGGAGGTTTTAGAATGAGTACATCCATAAGTTTAAATATAAAAAATTTAGAGACCTTTGTGCCTAAAGAATATATAAAAAATTTAAAAGAATCAATTAGTAATAGTCATGATATATTATATGAGGGAATTGGAGCAGGTAATGAGTTTCTAGGATGGATGGATTTACCTGAAACTTATAATAAAGATGAGTTTGAGAGAATAAAAAAGGCCAGTAAAAAAATACAAAGTAACTCTAAGGTTCTTATTGTAATAGGAATTGGGGGATCATATTTAGGGGCAAGGGCTGTAATAGAAGCTTTAAATCATAGTTTTTTCAATAATTTATCAAGTGAAGTTAGAAAGGTTCCAGCGGTATATTTTGCAGGAAATAATATAAGTTCTACTTATCTTTCTCATCTAATTCAACTAGTTAAAGATGAGGATTTTTCTATTAATGTTATATCTAAATCTGGAACTACCACGGAACCAGCTATTGCATTTAGAATATTTAAAGAGCTTTTAGAAAATAAATATGGAAAAGAAGAAAGTAAAAATAGAATATTTGTAACCACAGATAAGGAAAAGGGTGCATTAAGGAAATTAGCTGAAAAAGAAGGTTATGAAACTTTTATAATACCAGATGATGTGGGAGGAAGATTTTCAGTGTTAACACCAGTAGGATTACTTCCAATTGCAGTATCAGGCGTTGAGATAGAAGAATTATTAGAGGGAGCAGCAATAGCAAGAAATAATTATGCTTCAAGAGAGATTGAAGATAACCCTTGCTATGAATATGCAGCAGTAAGGCATCTTTTATATGAGATGGGGAAAACTACTGAAATATTGGTAAATTATGAACCATGTCTTCAGTATTTTGGTGAATGGTTTAAGCAATTATATGGAGAAAGCCATGGAAAAGATGGAAAGGGTATATTCCCTGCATCAGTAAACTTTTCTACAGATTTGCATTCCATGGGACAATACATTCAAGATGGAATGAGGAATATTTTTGAGACCGTAATCAATGTAGAAACACCAAAGGTTGATATAACTATTAAGAATGATGAAGAGAATGTAGATGGATTAAATTTTTTATCTGGAAGAACTATTGACTTTGTAAATAAAAAGGCTATGGAGGGAACTCTACTAGCGCATGTAGAGGGAGGAGTGCCTAATATAGTTATAAACCTTAAAGAACTTACGCCTAGAGCTTTAGGTGAGTTGATTTATTTTTTTGAAAAAGCATGTGCCATAGGAGGATATTTATTGGAAATAAATCCATTTAATCAAGAAGGGGTAGAGGCATATAAGAAAAATATGTTTGCTCTACTTGGAAAACCTGGTTATGAAGAACTGCAAAAAAGTCTAAATGAAAGATTAAAGGAATAGAGTATGAGAATTATAGTAGATGGTGATGGATGTGCAGGAAGAGACATAATAGAAGAAGTGGCTAGAAATAACGAATTAGAGCTGATAATTTACTGTGATATTAATCATGCAATCCATAGTGACTATGCACAAGTGATTTATGTGGATAGTGGATTTCAAACGGTAGATATGAAAATTGCTAATGAAGCTACGGTGAAGGATATTATAGTTACACAAGACTATGGGGTTGCGGCCATGGTTTTAGGGAAAAAATCTTATGCCATAAGTCCTGCAGGTCATATATATTCAAATAATAATATAGATAAATTACTATTTGAAAGACATATGTCTGCGAAAGCTAGGAGAAGTGGAGCTAAAACCTCGAAACATAAGAAAAGAAATATAGAAGATGATGAAAGATTGAGAAATGGGTTAATAAAGCTAATAAATTGTAGTAACATATAGAAATTTATTAACGTAAAATTAAAGGATATGAAGCCTCTTTGAAGAATAATTTTTCAAAGAGGTTTAATTTTATAGTTAAGCCTATTTGTCTAATGTAAAAAATAAAGTAAGTAGTATAAGGAACAATAAATTAAAACAGGATAATCTTACAATAAATTCTGTTACATAATATGGAAATATAGTATAATAAAAGATAGTGAGTTAATGATAGCATATTCTTGGTGTATTGCGGGGGTGGAAGGATATGAATGAGATGATTATTGGGACAAACTTACCAAGTCCTCAACAGAAGCATAAGGAAGTAAAAATTTATATAGAAAATAAGATAAGAGAAGACTTATTATATAGATTTGTAGTTGGATATGATGGGGTTTGGGAAACAATAAAAGATTTTAGTAGGGATAACTATGCTCTATGGAAGCCAGAGAATGACGGTAAATATATAATTTTGGTATTGGCAAAAAAAGAAGATAGTAAAAGGTCTCATGATTTTAACTCTAGGACTGATTTTATAATAGGATCAGTAGAAGAAAGCTTAATTAAAGATATAGAGATTAATAGTTCCAATATAAAGATAGGTGAAAAGTTAGAGATTAATGTAATAACCAGTAGACTTCCTATTATGTGCAGATATTGGATAAAGGAAGATTATAAATGGAACTTGATAAGAGACTATAATATGGATACACTACTTAGTTTTACTCCAAAATGCGAGGGGAGATCAGAATTGTTAGTAGAGTGTAAAGATGAAAAATCATCGAATCAATTTGATGATTTTAAAACTGTGGAGTTTAATGTTAGTCCTATGGAGAAAACAAAGATAACAGATTTCCAATGTCTCACAGAGGAAATCGTTATAAACAATGAAATATTTTTTGAGGTAACTGCTTCTTGTGATGATAAAATGAACTTAATTTATAAATTTATGAAGATTTATGAGGATGGTACTATGGAGGTAGTACAGGACTTTTCTAGTAAGAGACTGGTGAGTATATATGAAAAAAAACCAGGAAAATTTCGACTCTTATGTATAGTTAAAGATATGTATTCTCCAAATAGTTATGATGATAGAGCAATAATGCATTATACTGTGGTGCCTTATAAGCCAGTTAAAATTTTAAGTTTTACATCAGATTTAAGTTCACCACAAATAAATGGTACTCCAATAGAGTTTAAATGTATATGTTCTGGGGGACAAAATTTATTTTATAAGTTCATTATTGATGGAAATGCAAGTGAAAGCTCAAAGTATATAAGCAACGGCAGCTATAAATGGACACCTAAGCAATGTGGAGAATATAGAGTAGAAGTATTGGTAAAAGATAAGAGATGTGCTGAGGATTATGAAGATAAGTCGGTGATAGAATTCTCCATAGATGAAGATTATACTAGGGGAATATCCATAGAAGAAATTATTTTAGATAAGAGAAAAGATTTATTGATAGGGGAGCCTTTAAATATTAAAGTTAATTCAAGGGGTGGAAGAGAACTCTTATATGAATTTATAGTATTGAAGGAGGATGAAGAAGTAGAGGTATTTGAATATAATGAAAAAGACTTTATAGATTTCATACCAGAAGAAATAGGAAAATATGAAATTGAAATTAAAGTAAAACATCCTCGTTCTAAAAGAGAATACGATGCTCATTCAGTAATTTATGTAGAGTGTAAAGAGTTCATTCCAGCAAAAATAGACTATGTTCTATGGGATAACAAAGATTATTATCTTATTGGAGAAGAAATAATCTTCGAGGTTGTTGCTGAGGACACAAAAAATACTTTAGCAGAATATAAAGTAAATATAAATGATAGAGAAGTAGAGGAAACAGAATTTTCAAAGAATAAGAAACTTAAAATTAATCCTAAATGCAGCGGAGTATATACTATAGAAATATATTGCAAAAATTTGTGGAGTACTAATAAATATGACTCTAAGAAGGTAATAAGGTTTAAAGTTCTAGATGGTCCACCTTTAACTAATTGCAGAGTATATTTAGATAAAGATGAAGTGAAGCAAAATGAAGCAGTTAATGTAACCGCAGACTGTGATGGTGGAAAAGATGTTCTCTATGAATTTTATTTAATGGAAAAAAAAGAATGGAAATTAATACAAAAATATAGTAAAAAGAATTATTATACATTTATTCCCTTTCACAAAGGCTACTATAAAATAATAGCCCTATGTAAAAATAATTATTCTAATTACGCCTATGAGGATTATTCTACTTTAGAAATGGAGATTATGTAAATTAACGTCAGTAGTTGTTGAAATTGGATGAAAAATTCAATATAATATTAATATAAGAGAAACAGTAGATTACAGCAAAAAATAATTCTTCATTTATATAAAAAGTAAGCATAGGTTTGGAGGACAGAGTTAATGGATTATAATAATATAGGGGCTTATGGAATTAATGATTATATTGTTCAATATTTAAGTTCAAATACAAATAGTGGCGGAATAAATGATGGAGATAAAAGTTTATATGCACAAGGATTAGGTTTATTAAACAGTAATACATCTGAAGACATGGGTGATGTAGAAAAACTTATGCTTCTAAGCATGGTATCATCGGCATTTGGAAGCGGAAGTAGTGAGGGGGATAATAATTCTCAAGCTTTTAGTGTAATGATGAGTTCTCTCTTAAAGGCACTAAATGAAAAAGAGCAACAAACTCAAATGGCTATAGATAAAAATGTAGATTTTGATGGAGTACATATCAATAATTTAAATTTGAGATCAAATATCGTTAGCCAAACTCCAGTAAATAATAATAAGAGTGATGGAGAAAGAATTGAAGAGGCTATAAAAACATCTTCTAAAAAGCATGGAATAGATGAAGAACTAATAAGAGCAATTGTAAAGATAGAGTCTGATTTTAATCCTAAAGTGGTTTCATCAGCAGGTGCCATGGGCCTTATGCAACTTATGCCAGAAAATGTACGACATTATGGAGTAAGTGATCCTTTTAATATAGAGGAGAATATAGATGCAGGAACAAGGCATATAAAAGATTACTTAGAGATGTTTAATAATGATTTAGATATGGCATTAGTAGCATATAATTTTGGACCAGGAAATATGAGGAAAAGAGGAATAACTGGTTCAAGCGATTTTTATAAGTTGCCAACGGAAACAAAGAATTATTTAGTTAAAATTGGAAAATACTATAGTTAAACAAGAGCTTGACCTCATAGGAAAAATTTCTATGAGGTTTTTTAAATTAAGGCTTTGTTCTAAAATCAACAAACATTTAAAATAAAGTCTAAATTAAAGATAGTATAGAGGATTAATATGTATTACCAATATAGAACTTGTAAAAAATAATTATATAATAACTAAAAAATGAATTTATGTGTTAAAATACGGAGAGATAATATTATATGAGAGTCATAAAATAATGATTTAAACATGCTTTATGAAATGAAAGTGAGGATTTTAGATGGAACGTTTAGATAAAGTATTAGCTAATATGGGTTATGGAACAAGGAAAGAAGTTAAGGTCCTTTGTAGGAGAGGGGAAGTATTAGTAGACGGAGAGATTGAAAAAGATAGTGCAGCAAAGATTAATCCAGATACAGCTATTATAGAAGTAAGAGGAGAACAGCTTAACTATAGAAAACATGTATATTTAATGCTCAATAAGCCAGATGGAGTAGTTAGTGCAACTTTTGATAATCATGATGAAACTGTAATAGATTTATTAGATCCAGAGTATCAAGTCTTTTCACCATTTCCAATAGGAAGATTAGATAAAGATACAGTAGGACTTCTTCTTATAACTAATGATGGAGACTTAAATCATAAATTAATAGCACCTAAAAATCATGTAGATAAGGTTTATTATGCGGAAATAGATAAATCTGTAGATGAAAAGGATATAGAAAAATTTAAAAATAGAATAACCTTGGATGATGGATATTTATGTATGCCAGCAAAACTTGAGGTATTAAGCTCTTCAGAAGATGGAGCTGAGATATTAGTGACTATACAAGAAGGAAAATTTCATCAAGTTAAGAGAATGTTTGAGGCAGTAAATAAGTCAGTAATATATCTAAGAAGAATTAAGTTTGGACCTTTAGATTTAGATGAAAATCTTCAAGAGGGACAATATAGAGAACTAACGGATGAGGAAGTAGAAATTTTAAAAAGTCTTTAAATGTAGAATATATAAAAATTAACACTTTATTTATATTTTTTTTATAAATATACTTGAATTCTAGATAAAGTGATTATATAATTAATAATAAATAAATAAAGGGAAGATAAATTCTTTTTTATTTATTACATTAACCCAGCCCCAAGGGTTATGTGCATTTATTGTATGTCGAATTTTGTTGTAAACATAGTTTGTCATCAAAACACCTCTGGATTATCCAGAGGTGTTTTATTTTATCTCGTAAATTATGTTTAAATTTTGAGGAAGATTATTATATTGATTATAAATAATCCAACATTAGTATATAATGAAGATAGAATCTATAAATTGAAATTTATACTAGAGGGAGTTTTTATTCAATTTGAATTTAGTTGCATAGATATAATATCAGTTATTTTAAGTATCTTTGTATAGAAATATAACATACCTATAATAATAAGACTTATAGTGACTAGAGATAGATAAATATTTTATAAATTAATAATAGTAGCGAAAGGAAAAGATATATGAGTATAAGAGAGATTTTAATAAACTTTATGAAAGAACAAGCTTACAAACCTATGAGCATGAAAGAATTATCAAGAATATTTGGAATAAATAAGAGAGATTTTAATGATTTTGAAAAGCTTTTAGTTGAGATGGAAAAGGATGGAGAAATAATAAAAAATAGAGCAGAACTCTTTGGAATTCCGGAAAGGATGGGGATACTAAAAGGAACATTTGTATCTCATCAAAGAGGATTCGGATTTGTTATAACTGATGAAGAAAGACCAGACATCTTTATTCCAGCTAGCAATGTTAATACTGCTATGCATAATGATAGAGTACTAGTTAAAATACTAAAGGATGAAAATCATGGTAAAAAATGCGAAGGAGATATTGTTAGAATCCTTGAGAGAAAAAATAAAAGGATAGTTGGAGTTTATGAGGATAGTAGGAATTTTGGATTTGTAGTTCCCGATGATAAAAAGGTCTGCCAAGATATCTTTATTTCAAAGAGCAATAAAAATGGAGCTACAGGTGGTCAAATAGTAATAGTTGAAATTACAGTATGGCCAGAAAAAAGAAGAAATCCAGAAGGTAAAGTACTAGAGATATTAGGAAATAAAGGAGATAGAGGAATTGACATATTAACTATTATCAAAAAGCATAACCTTCCAGAGGAGTTCCCAAGAGAAGTAGAAAGTTTTGCAGAAAGAATACCAGAGGAATTTACACAAGAAGAAATAGAAAGAAGAAAAGATTTAAGAGATTTAAAGATGGTTACTATCGATGGTGAAGATGCTAAGGATTTAGATGATGCTGTTTCCATAGAGAAGTTGCCTAATGGAAACTATAAATTAGGAGTTCATATTGCGGATGTTTCTCATTATGTAAGAGAAAGCAATCCTCTGGATAAAGAAGCTTTTAATAGAGGAACTTCAGTTTACTTAATTGACAGAGTTATTCCGATGCTTCCTAGAAAGCTATCTAATGGTGTTTGTAGTTTAAATCCTAAAGTAGATAGATTAGCATTAAGTTGCTTTATGGAGATTAATGATAAAGGTAAAGTTTTAGATCATGAAGTGGCTGAAAGTATAATAAAAACCAATGAAAGAATGACATATACAGATGTAACAAAGATTCTAAGGGATAAGGACGAAGAATTAATTGAGAAATATAAATACTTACATGAAGATTTCTTACATATGGAGGAACTCTATAAGATATTAAATAAAAAGCGTTCTCAAAGGGGTGCTATAGACTTTGATTTTGAAGAATGTAAGATAATACTTGATGAAAAGGGAAAGCCAATAGATATAAAACCATATGAAAGAGCAGTAGCTAATAGAATAATAGAGGAATTCATGTTAGTTTGTAATGAGACTATAGCCGAACATTTCTTCTGGTTAAACGTACCTTTTGTATATAGAATACATGAAGATCCAGATGAAGAAAAACTAATGCAGTTCAGTGAATTTATTCATAATTTAGGGTATCATGTAAGATTTGGAGAAGAAATTCATCCGAGAATCCTTCAAAATGTGTTAGAGAAGGTGAAAGGTAAAAAAGAAGAGACTGTAGTTAGCACTTTATTATTAAGATCTATGATGAAGGCTAAATATTCTCAGGAATGCATAGGTCACTTTGGCCTTGCAGCTAAATATTATTGCCACTTTACATCTCCAATTAGAAGATATCCTGACTTAGTTATCCATAGAATAATAAAAGAGATAATTAATGGAGGAATTGAAGGGAAGAGAGAGAAGAGATTAAAAGCTTTTGTAGTAGAGGCATCTAAACAATCCTCAGATACAGAGAGAATTGCAACAGAGGCGGAAAGAGAAGTGGATGATCTAAAGAAAGCAGAATATATGGCTGACAGAATAGGTGAGGAATTCGAAGGAATAGTATCTTCTGTAACTAACTTTGGAATGTTTGTAGAGCTTCCAAATACTATAGAAGGATTAGTCCATATAAGTGAATTACATGATGATTATTATATATATGATGAAAGGCACCTATGCTTAATAGGAGAGAGAAGTAAGAACATTTATAGACTTGGAGATACCATTAAGGTTGTATGTTCAAAAGTAGATATAGATGCACACGAAATTTACTTCCAGGTAGTTAAAGAGGAAGAGTTGCCAGAAGAGTTTAAAGATATGCCTGAACTAGTTGTAGACTTAAATAAAATTAACATGGAAGATATCTTTTAATAAAGCATAGGATTATGTATAATGTAAATAAAGTGTGAAACACTTTATTTTAGGTAAAGATGCCGTAGGCATAGGTAAATACTCACTGTGTTCGTGGTAAGGCGTCACTTTGTGACGAGTAAGGAGCAACTGAAGGTTGCAGGAAAGGTGGAAAATCAGCAAAGCTGATTCTATATTTTAAAGCGACAAAGTCGCAATATAACTACTTTTGTTTATGCAAAATCCATCTTTACCTGTGAGTTTTGCGAACTCCTTACCTGTGCAAAAGGCACTCCTTCCCTGCGAACAAAGTGAGCCTCTTATCTGCAACCTACAGTTGCCCTTACCTAAATAAATTACTTCATAATTTATTTAAAGTAGGTGATTATATGGCAAAGAAGCTAGGAACTAAAACACTAGTAGAAAATAGAAAAGCAAGACATGATTATTTTATAGAAGAGGCTATGGAAGCTGGAATAGTTCTTGTGGGAACAGAAGTTAAGTCCATAAGAGGGGGAAAGGCCAATCTAAGAGACAGCTATGCAGATATTAAAAACGGAGAGGTCTACATTAGAAATATGCATATAAGCCCTTATGAGCAAGGAAATATATTTAATAAAGATCCATTAAGAGAAAGAAAGCTACTTCTTCATAAAATGGAGATTAATAAATTATTAGGGTATACCACTCAGCAAGGATATACGCTAGTACCTTTAAGTCTTTATTTAAAGGATGGAAAGGTTAAGGTTAATCTTGGGGTATGTAAAGGTAAAAAAGATTATGATAAGAGAGATGCTATGCTAGAAAAGGCAGCTAAGAGAGATATAGACAGAGAAATGAAAGAAAAGTATAGATAAATAAGGTAGAATGTGATTAGACTATAAAAATATACTATGTTAAGGAATTATAAAATTTCTCTTCCATAACTTACAATAAGAGTTTGAAACATGGACTTGATTTTGAAATTCTAATCCTTTGACCAGCTAAAATTTCCTAACGCTCGCATTCGACGTCCTGTCTCAGGCTCACTAGCTTGTTGTCCTAACAAGCTTACGAAAATTTTATCTGCTTCAAGGAAGAATTTCTAAAATAAAATACAAATAGTTTCTTCACTTCTTATTGCAAGTCATTACAGAGAAGTTTCATAACCTTAGTATAGAAATGCTTTTGTGGTCGAAGCCTTATATATGAGAAAAGTATTCATTAAATATGCATATCTTGTATTTATCTTTGTTTTAGTGTAATATAAGAATTGATTAAAGTATGAATACTTAAGTCAATTTACAGTTGTTCCATTAAACACCTAGTTGCATATTATAAATTAGTGTTATATAATGAAATAACTTTGATGCTTTAATTTTTATAATTTAAAGCTAAATAAAGCTGAAAAAACTGCGTTTTTTCTTCTAACATGGGGGCGTACTGGTTTCGACGGGGGTACGTGACACCTGGGAAGCGAGCGGAGGGAACTCATGGGCCCGCCTTAAAAAACTATGGGAAAAATATAAACGCAGAAGATAATTTCGCGTTAGCTGCTTAGTTCAGCTCGTTCTACCTTTGAGTCCCACGACTTAGGATAGGGCGTCAATTAGTGGGGAACCGAGTCTAGGAAAGCTTTGACTTAGAAACGGAATTTATGAAGCTACTGAAGTAAGAAGCCTGTCTTTAGGCGTCTTATAGAGGGAATGTAAAATTAAAGACTGCGCTCGGAGATGCTCAGTTGGGATGGCTTTCGGACAGGGGTTCGATTCCCCTCGCCTCCACCATGAAAACCTCCACAATACAGAAATGTGTTGTGGAGGTTTTATTTATATATAGAATTAGAAATAATGAACTTTATCATAAGTAAATGATTATTATCGTATAATAAAGATAAAAAAAGAGAAGAAATATGAGTAATAAAAAATATTTAAGATTTTTTATTGATTTGGAACTATAGTTTGATTACTATTAAAGTAGTATAAAAAAGCTAGGAGTATTTCTTATGAGTAAATTTAATTATACAATTACTGAGCTAAACAATAGAATATATAATCCGAATAATCTTGTAATCAAGAATCTACATGAAGAAAAACAAAACTCAGAATATGCTGGTGGTATATTCCAATTGAACCATAGAACAATCAGATTCAGAATGTCTAAAGTTACTCCTAATAAAGTTGGACAATTTGTTTCCTTTTGGGAGAAAGATGAAAATATGAAAAATCAAGCATTTTACTATGAATCAGCACCTGACTTATTAGTTATCACTTGTACTAAGGATAATAAACTCGGGCAATTCATTTTTCCTAAAAAAATACTTTTAGAAAAGAAAATATTGAGAACTTCTTTACAAAAAGGCAAGATGGCAATGAGAGTTTACCCTATTTGGGATACTCCAAGTAGTAATCAAGCTATAAAGACTCAAAAGTGGCAACTTCCATATTTTATAGATTTAAGTGATTCAGAAAAATTTCCTATAGATAAATTAATAAACCTATATTCATAGTTTTTATAAATAGATTTGAGAATCATCAACAGTTTCCTCAAGATCTTGAGGATATTATATTTGGTGATGAACCAACAGGAACTCTTAATTCAGGGGCAACAAAGGAAACTATGGATATTATTAATGAGGTCAATGCTGAAGGAAGCACAGTAATGATAGTTACACATGATGCAAAAGTTGCAGCCAGGGCAGAACGTGTAATTTTTTTATCTGATGGAAATATTACTGATGAAATTGTTCTGGGGAAATATGAAGAAAAAAGCTTTTCTGAAAGAGAAAATAAAATGACTTGATGGCTTGGAAAACAAGGGTTTTAAAGGACATGCTTCGCCTCCACCATTTATATGTACAATGAGAAGGTTAACTTCAACCTTCTCATCTTACACTAAAACAGATTCAACATAAGTGTTAATGATATTTTTTATGTCATCAACACTTTTATTCTTTAGTGCAGAAGCATTTTTAAATAAATATTCTTTTATTAGATTTTCATCAAGGTGCTTAGAATCTAACTTGAATTGTAGTTCTGTATTATTACTTGTTAATTTACTAGTTTATTTTGGCGGAACAAACAAAGTTAAAAATAATTAGAAAAAATGATTATACAGGATTTATAATACTTATATATTGAAGAATACGAACAAAGTGGTAGAATTGTTATAAAACTTAGTGCCAAAGGAGGAGCATTAAATGGAAATCGAATTAATTGATCTTATAGGACATTTTGCAAATACTGCTTTTCAAGTAGAAGGAGTATATAATTACAGCATCGAACCGGGGAGTTTCGGTAATGTAAGTACGTCACCATTTGCAGGATTTATCTTTCCATTGGGAGGGCAGGCGAATTTCATTTTTAATGGAACTCCGTACACAGCAGGCGTTGGAAATGTGATTCATGGTGGCGCAAATATGAGTTTGGGTAAGAGGGTAGTTGGTAAAAAAAAATGGGATTATATTTTGGTTCTCTACAGTGTCCGTAAGCCTGAACCAGAAGGATTTTCGCTAGAGGATGAACACTTTGAGCTTGTTATAGGACAAAGTCCTAGACTTGTTGAGTTGTTGCAACGATTATGGATAGTATCAAATCAACCTGGAGCAATTGCTAAATTCCAAACGGAAACCATATTTCGTTGCATATTGGATGAAGTTTTTATATGTGCACGTAACCAATCAAGTGGTGATGATCGCATATTATTTGAACAAGTATCAGATTACATTCACCAATACTATATGGACACACTTACTATTCGATCTCTTGCTGAATCACATGGGGTGAATGAGAATAGATTATTCTATGTGTTCTCAAAATATGCAGGAATGGGGGCAGGAGATTATCTTATGATTCACCGACTAAATCGTGCAAAGGAATTGTTGGTAACAGGTGATGCGCCTGTAATGGCCATAGCGAAAAGTGTGGGATATCATGATCAATATCATTTTAGCAAGAGATTTAAAAGGCAATTTGGTATTTCACCAAGCAACTTTCGGGATAAGTTCAAATATAAAGGGTGATACTTTTAGTCTATTTTCCATTTTGATAGAATTAAATCATGATATATTACTTTCATACATAAATACATAAAAGGAAGTTTTTAGATTCTTATTATTTAAGGATTTAAGAACTTTTTTTACAGCTTTTAAAGCGCATTTACAATTTCATTATTGAAGCTACTCTTTAGAAGAAATTCAGGAATAATGCATTATGAATTCAGTAATCATACATTTTCATATGATTTTTTATTTGCTATATTAGTTATAGTTCAGTTAGTCATAGCTAACTTAGTTAATATGATCGCGATTATATATTATTTAAATTATTATGTAGGAGGAATAAAAATGAAAAAGTTTATGGGAATATTTGTCTCACTTATATTAATCATAGGTATGCTATCTGGTTGCAGCGGAACCCATAATGAGGATAGTGCAAGCAAATCAGATAATATCTCCACGAAACAAATAGAAGATAATAAAAAGTCAGAGTGGCCGAGGACTATAAAAGATGCAACAGGAAAAGAGATTAAGTTTGATAAAAAACCTGAGAAGGTAGCAATTCTTCATGCGGCGTTCTTGGATTATTTTTTTGCTTTGGAAGCACCACCAACTGCTTCTGCTGGAGCAACAGTTGGTAACGCAATGAAGGCTTTAGATGAATTTGAAACCCTTAAGCCATATGCAGGTACTGCTAATGTTATGGATTTAGGTAGTGCTAGAGATTTGAATTTAGAGGCGATTCTTAATTCAAAGCCAGATGTAATTGTGACATTTAAAGGTCATGTAGATAAAATTTATGATAATTTGGTTAAAATAGCTCCTGTAGTTCAGATAGATTTTAAAGATTCTTGGCAAAATAAAACTATGCAATGTGCAGAACTTGTTGGAAAAGAGGATTTGGCCACTAAAATTATAAATGAAACTGAGAAGGAAATCAAAACAACCAGAGAGATTTTAGAAAATCATAAAGACAAAACAGTTGCTTTACTTAGGGTCGATGGAAAGGGAAATTTTGTTGCCCTTGGTTCAAGTAATACTATTTATTACAACGAAAACAATGGCTTTAACTTGTCAATACCAAATGGCTATCCTGAGAATAGTGAGATTATTTCCTTAGAAGCCTTATCCCAGATGAATCCAGATTATATTATATTTAGACATTTTCCACAGATTGTTAATTCCACAATCGAAAAACAAAAATCTTCTCCTGTATGGCAATCACTTAATGCAGTAAAGAACAATAATATTTTATTTTTCGATGATTCTCTAAATAGTGAAAGTGCACTGGCATTACAGATAGCAGCTAAGAATTTAACAAAATCCATATCAAAATAACTTTTCATGGCAAACTATATTCAATCTAAATGGAAATTGACCATTGGTTTGGCATAATAATAGTTTACGGTAATAAGGAGGTAGTAATTAGATGAAGAAGCCAATGAAAAAGGTAAGCGAGGTACAGGTAAAAAAAAATAATATATGGAAAATGTGGTTGATTGTATTTGGGGGATCAGGACTACTTGCTTTTATTATGGTCTTGTCTATAACTAAGGGAACAGTCAATATTCCATTATCTTTCCTGTGGGATGCTTTATTTCATTTTAATGGAGAAGAAATGAGTCATCTTGTTATAGTCAATCTCCGTATTCCTCGTGTTATAGCAAGTGCTTTAGTTGGTGCATCTCTTGCTGTTGCAGGAGCCATTATGCAAGGAACTACAGGAAATCCTCTGGCTGATTCAGGTTTGCTGGGGCTTAATGCAGGGGCGGCCTTTGCTCTTTCCATCTGCTTTGCCTTCTTTCCTGGAATGAGATATACGCAGATTATCTTATTTTCTTTTTTAGGAGCAGCTTTTGGAGCTGGATTAGTTAATGGAATTGCTTCTATGGGAAGAGGTGAACAAACGCCTATTCGTCTTGTATTAGCAGGTGCAGCTGTCAGTACACTGTTGGTAGCCCTCAGCCAGGGAATTGCCCTTTATTTTAATGTGGCCCAAAGCATCATGTTTTGGACTGTTGGTGGTGTTGCTGGTTCCAATTGGGAACAAGTTAGGATAATGTCACCTTGGATAATAGTGGGATTGATAGGAGCGGTTGCACTATCACCTTCCATTTCTATCTTAAGTTTAGGCCAGGATGTTGCAAAGGGATTGGGAACAAATATAAGGGTGGTAAATGCACTCTCTTCGATTATAGTTCTTATATTGGTAGGAGCCTCTGTGTCAGTGGTAGGTGCAGTTGGATTTGTGGGACTGATTGTTCCTCATATTGCACGTTTTTTTGTTGGGATGGACTATAGATTAATTATTCCGTCTACAGCTGTACTGGGAGCTTTGTTGGTTGTATTGGCTGACCTAGGGGCGAGAGCCTTAAACCCTCCTTTTGAAACACCCATAGGAGCTGTAATTTCTCTCATCGGTGTGCCATTATTCCTAAACTTGGCTCGCAAGCAAAGGAGTGCAATGTAATGAAAGAACAACAACAAATAATTGAAGCATATAAACGTAAGGTAGCTATTCGTAATACATCAATTATAATCGTATGTGTTGTATTACTGGTAATTTCTTTAATTGTCAGTATGGATGCAGGATATATTAGAATGTCTCCACTTGATGTTTTAAGGACTTTATTTGGGGAAGGTACGGAGAAAGAAAAGTTGATTCTATTTGATTTTAGGCTTCCTCGTATAATTGTGTCAATGTTGGTAGGAGGAGGCCTTGCTCTATCAGGATGCATAATACAGAGTGTATCTAAAAACCCTCTAGCTGATCCCGGTCTTTTGGGAATTAATGCGGGCGCCAGTTTAATGGTGATTTTGTATGTACTGATTTTTAGTGCAGAATCTTTCTTATCTGTGTTTACACTGCCTTTTTTAGCGTTAATAGGGGCGGGTGGTACGGCAATTATAGTCTATCTTTTTTCTTACAAGCCAAATGAGGGCATTTCAACTATGCGACTTATTTTGACAGGTGTGGCAGTACAGGCAGGAGTTTCGGCATTAACAACCTTACTGGTGGTGAAGCTGGATGATACACAGTATAACTTTGTTGTTGCTTGGCAAGCGGGAAGTATTTGGGGTTCGAACTGGAAATTTGTGCTAACATTACTTCCTTGGTTATTGGTATTGATTCCTTATATACTAACAAAAGCTTCTGTTATGGATATACTGAATCTTAGCGATGATATATCCTATAGTCTTGGTGCTTCAGTAGAAAAAGAGCGTCGTAGACTGCTTGCTGCAGCCGTAGCTCTTGCAGCTTCATGTGTAGCGGTTAGCGGAAGTATTAGTTTTGTGGGGCTTATAGCACCCCATTTGTCAAGACGACTTGTTGGCCCACGTCACCGTGTACTTCTATTGACTAGTACACTGGTTGGTGCTGTATTAGTATCTATTGCAGATACTATTGGACGTGTTATCATTCAACCTTCTGAGATTCCAACAGGAATTGTAGTAGCTATTATCGGAGCACCATATTTTCTTTATCTTCTTTCTAATAGTAAGAGATAAAGATAGTGTAATTAACGGAAAGCCATGTAAAATTAGAAATATTTTAATGGTATTAAATGCACCTGTAGTAAACAAAGCTTGTAAAAATTTAAATTTCAACAGTAGATAAAGGTATAGTTAATAGATTTGCTATTAACAAACTATGTATTTAATATAAGGAGTAAGGACTTATGAACAGTATTGCAACAAAAAACTTAGCCATAGCTTATGATGAAAAACTCATAGTGGATGATTTAAATATGAATATACCGAAAGGTAAGATAACTACCATAATTGGACCAAACGGTTGTGGAAAATCAACTGTACTGAAGACTGTAGGACGTATTCTAAAGCCTAAAGAAGGCATGGTGTACTTAAATGGTGATGATATTAGAAGTCTTTCCACTAAGGAGGTGGCACAAAAGATGGCCATATTACCTCAATCTCCTCAAGCACAAGGAGGGCTTACCGTTGGTGAGATTGTATCCTACGGCCGATTTCCACATCAGAGGGGGTTTGGTAAACTGTCCCCTGAGGATAAGAAAATAATTGCATGGGCATTAGAGATTACCAAGCTAACTGAATTTGAGACTACAATGGTGGACAACCTTTCTGGTGGACAGCGTCAGAGAGTATGGATTGCAATGGCACTGGCCCAGCAGACTGATTTGATATTGCTAGATGAGCCTACTACCTATTTGGATATGGCATATCAGTTAGAGGTGTTGGAGCTTTTATACAACCTGAATCGGGAACAAAGTTGTACAATCGTCATGGTGCTCCATGATTTGAATTTAGCGGCACGTTTTGCCGACTATATGATAGCAATACGCAGTGGAGATATTATAAGTCATGGAACTCCAAAAGAGATTATGACCACAAAGGTCTTAAAGGATACCTTCCACATTGATGCAGAGATTGTGTGGGGAGCTAAAACAGGTCGTCCCACATGTATTTCCTATGAACTGATTAAGTAGTAGAAATAATATTAAAAGGAGATGATTATATGAAGAAACTTGCTATTTATGGAAAGGGAGGTATTGGTAAGTCCACTACAGTATCCAATGTAGCTGCAGCCATGGCAGAAATGGGACTAACAGTAATGCAGATTGGATGTGATCCTAAGGCGGACTCCACTCGTAATCTAACCGGCGGTAAAAATATTCCCACAGTATTGGATACTTTGAGAGAAAATGGGGATATCCAGTTAGATGATCTTGTATTTAAAAGTAGTACTGGAGTCTTGTGCGTAGAATCAGGAGGACCGGTTCCAGGGGTAGGCTGTGCCGGCCGAGGAATAATCACAGCTTTTGAAAAACTGGAAGAATTAGATGCATATGAAGTGTATCAACCAGATGTTATCCTCTATGATGTATTAGGTGATGTGGTATGCGGTGGTTTTGCTATGCCCATTAGAGGAGGATATGCTGACGAGGTGTGCATAGTGACCTCAGGGGAAATGATGTCACTTTACGCAGCTACAAATATAGCACATGCGGTTAAAAGTTTTGGTAAGCGTGGATATGCATCTCTACGAGGATTGATACTAAACTCTAAAAAAATTGAAAATGAACAAGAATTAGTTAGAAAAGTTGCAGAGGAAATTGAAACTCCAATAATTCATTGCATGGCACGAGATCCTTATGTACAGAAGGCTGAAGCTTTAGGAAAAACTGTAGTTGAAGCCTTCCCTGAATGTGAGATGACAAAGCAATACCGTAATTTGGCAAAGATTCTATTGGAGGGAGGAAAGTGATAATGAAGGAATTAAAACATCTAAAACCCTTATCTTCAGTTAAGACAAATGCCGGTGTAAAGTTTCTGACTCCAGCAGCTTTCCCGGGGAATCACTGTCCCATGCATACTGCATTGGCACTTACTTCAAAAGTTAAGGGAATGTCTACATTGGTTGTAGGTACACCGGAATGTGGAACCTATAGTCGTAATGTTATTTCCCATAGTAAAAGCCAAGAAGATGAGTTACATTGGATGTATATTTTAGATTCAAACGAGGTTGTATTTGGATGTCGTAAAGGGTTGATTGAAACTATCAGAGAAATGGATAAGTCCGGTGCAAAGGCTATTATGATAATTTTAACTTGTGTTCCGGAGGTGATTGGAGAAGACATAGAGGCCATTGTACACGAGCTACAACCTGAAGTTTCAGCTCTATTGACATTTGTATTAATGGCACATTTTAAATGTAATAGTTATCCTTCAGGTTATTGGAAAACTTTAGTAGCATTTGGAGGCTTAATGAAGATGGGAAAAACAAGTGCTGATACAATCAATATTCTTGGCCGTAGTCCGGGAGAAGAGCATGTTCCTATGCCTGAATTATTAACAGCATTGGAGAAAAGAGGATTTTACCTTAGAATGCTCGCTCCAAAATCTGAGGTTGAGGATTTTATTGTTTCACCGGATGCAGCGCTTAATATTGTGCTTTCACCTTTCATGAATCCTTTGGCTGAAATGATGTGGGAGAAGTTTCAAGTTCCATTTATAAGTTTTCATGAAGCTTATGATGTATTTGAAATTGATAGTCTCTATGAAACTGTGGCAAAATTATTGAAAATCAGGTTTAACCATGAATTTGATGAATCAAGAAAAAAAGCTATTGCATTGCAGAATCAGGTAGAAGATGTGTTTAAAGGAAAAAGTTATATTTTGACTCACATCGGTGCCATGATGCCTTTGCCCCTTGTCTCATATCTAACTAAATTTGAAATGAAACCTATGCTTTTACATATGGATGAATTTTATCCCGATGATAGAAAATGGGCAAAAGCTATTAAAAAGCAAGGTTATGATCCTATGATTTGTCATATGGTAAATGATAATGCGGACATAGACCTTTTGGAGCGTATTAGGGCAGAATTTTCTTTAGGAGAACTTTTAAAGGAGTCAGCTTCAATTCCTTGTGCCTCATACTTGAAGGATTTGTATGGACAAATGGGTTATGAAAGAACAGTAGTTTTATTAACTAGGATGCTAAAGGCATATGAAAAAGTAACTGTGCAGGAAATAAGGAGGAATAGCCATGGGAATTCATAGATTCAAACCGCCAATGTCAGGTAGAATGGGAACATTATGGACTCTCGCTTCAATTCGTGATGCCGCTTTGATTGAATATGGATGTATGGGACACATGCAGTATGGACGAATGTTTTTAAATCAAGCTGGGATATCTGAAGGGTGCAAACTATATTCTACTCACATTGATGAAACAGATATTTCATTAGGAGATACTAACAGACTTAATCGTGCTATTGCTCAAATTGTAGAGAGAGATAAGCCTAAAATTATTTTTTTACTGCCATCTTCAGTTCCAACGGTTATTGGGACCGACCTAGTGGCTATATGTGAGGAATTACAACCGGAATATCCTGATGTTCCTTTGCTTCCATTTGGATATGGAGGCTTTGACACAGATGGACACCGCGGTGTTCAGGAAGCACTTTTGCTTCTTACAAAAACATTACCAAAGGATATAGAAAAAACACAAGAGCCTACCTTTAATATAATTGGTTCTTGTGCTGATTTATTTCGCTTTCATGCAGATGCAGAAGAACTTATCCGCATAATGAAGGGTGCCTTTGGTATGAAGAAACTTTGTGTTATGACCTCTGATACGTCTGTGGAGCAAATTGAGAACATGGGTGGTGCACATATTAATTTAGTAATACGACGAGAGGGCGAGGCTGCTGCAAAACAATTGAAGGAGCGATTTGGAACACCGTATTTATTGGCTAGACCTTACGGAATTCAGGGGACTCTTCAATGGATAGATAAGATAGCGGAAATTTCCGGATTAACTCCAGATAATAGCTTTATAAAATTAGAAAAAGAAAAAATCATGAGTCAAATTTCACCCGCAATTCATATCTTTAAACATATAATACGAGGACATTCTGATGAATCAAGAATTTCATTAGGAGGTCATGCAGATGTGGTAAAAGGTATTCTTTCTTATGCAGAAAAGGAATTATCCTTAATTAGAGGAGTTTGTTGGTGTGACTGTCCAAATATGACAAGTGAAGAAATTCCTTATTTCTCGGAAACTGAATGGATGCAGGCTATAGTATCGCAGAAAAAGGGACTTCTAATGGCAAGTGGAGAAGCTTTGAAATGGTCAAAACGAAATATAGAGCTTCAAATATCTAATCCTGATATAAAATGGAGATTAAATCCTTATGAATCTCCTTTTATTGGGTTTCGTGGAGCCATAAATTTAGTTAACTTATGGCTAAATGGGATTTTAGAGCAAATAAATGATTAGATATATATAATATTATTTTTCTAAAAATTATGACACTAGATTATTCGAACTAGTGTTATAATTTTAATATATCACGTCAATTAAATGGTATATATTTGTTAAGTATTAATATAAATCGAAAATATCCTTTAATAGTTATGGTATAAAAAGTTAAAGGGGTGTATAAGAATGAAAGCAGCTTTTCTAATAATTGATATGCAAAAGGGATGTTACGACTTTTGTAAATGTCAAAGAGAATTTGATGAGGCAGTAGAGTATATAAATGAAACAGCACGCATGTTTAGGGAAAAAGAATTGCCTGTTGTTAGAGTATTGGATATAGAAGTGGGAGAAGGGCCTGGTTCTGAGAAGTTTGAATTTGTTGATTCTATTATTGCTAGTACAAATGATATTGTTATACATAAAGAGTATAATAATGCTTTTTTTAAGACAAAGCTTCATGATAAGCTTCAAGAGCTTGGGGTTGAATTTGTTGTCATAAGTGGATTTGCAGCAGAATATTGTGTATTATTTTCTTATAATGGAGCAAAAGAAATGGGATATGGTGTATCATTACTTCAAAATGGTATTGCAGGTGTTGAATATGAAGAAGTGAAAAAAATGCAACTCTTAAGACCAGTAGTTAGTATTGAGGCATTAGAATATTTATTAAAATAAAATATTATTTTATAACGAATCAGAATTAGATATATTTGAGAATGTTCCAGAAATAATAAGTAGAATTAGTGTAATATCACCATTTACATGGTTATTAAGAAACAATAAATAGAGAATGTGAAAGTTTTTCTGTAAATAGCTTTCTATGATAATTTTATTTTATCATAGAAAGCTTTTATTATTTATTTTAGTTTCAATTTTAAAAGATACCGATCTTGCTTTTCTAATATTAGCCACTGTTATTTGAAAAAATGGTGAGACTTCTTCAATATTTTTTTAAGCATCATAAATAATTAGATTTTAGTGATAAATCACATTGACTATGATGAAAAATATAGCTTAACATAGATAAAAGTGGTAATGTATTAGTTATATATAAATTGAACAAAAAAGAGGAATAAAAGAGGGGGAACATATGAAGACAATAGAAGTAGTAGCGGCAATAATAAAACAGGATGATAGAATATTTATTACACGTAGAGGATATGGTGACTTTGTTGATATGTGGGAATTTCCTGGAGGGAAAATAGAGATTGGTGAAACCAAAGAAGAAGCACTTATTCGTGAGATAAAGGAAGAATTAGAATTAGATATAAATATATCAGATTTTTTAACAACAATAGATTATGATTATACAAAATTTCATCTTACTATGCATTGCTTTATTTGCCAAATTTCTGGTGGGAAATTAAACCTAAATGCTCATAATGATGCTAAGTGGATTACCTTTGATGAATTAGATAATCAAAAGTGGATTCCAGCAGATGTTTTAGTTATTGATGCTTTGAAGAATATGTAAGAAAAGGACTTAGCAAATTAGTATAGTTTGCAAGTCCTTTTAATTTATGAAGTATAGTTTTTATCTAGTTAACTTCTTTATTATATCTTCTAGATTTGGATACATATCCAAAAGTTTCTCTCTCTCAAACAACTCAAAATCATCAAAGGTAAAGGTAGGGGCTACCATACATCCAACTAAAGCAAATCCATCATTATTCATAGAAGAACCAAATATATATCCCTTAGGAACTAAAACTTGGGGAACTTCTCCTTTTTCTACATCTAATCCTAATTGCTTAGTTATAAGCTCACCCTCTGGTGTTATCATATATATAGTTAGAGCTTGCCCATCGTGGTAATACCACATCTCGTCAGAAGTTAATCTGTGAAAATGAGACACCTCTCCAGTTTCAAGTAAGAAATATATGCTACTAAATAATTTTTTATTTTCTCTAAAGAAGTCTTCTGATAATACTGATTCTTTGAAGTATCCTCCTTCTACATGTGGTGTCATGCCTAATTTTTCTATGTAATATTGTGCTGATTTCATGTTGTACCTCCTAAGTATAATAAATCTATTATATCAAAAACTTATAATTTGTAATAATAGAAATCAAGGATTTCATCCTTGATATGTCACGTAGAGAGGGAATTCATGTATAAATATAGGTAAAATTTAATAGTAGGTATTATTGATACGAATCGCCTCCACCATGAAGGGGTACAGTTTACCTTTTTTATGTAAAATTTTATAAGATTGAAACAGAAATTGACAAACTATAATAATTAATATAAACTAAATTTAGTTTGAGTTCGAGGTAATTGTAAAAAGGGTATTAATAAATAATTTAATTGTTTTAGAGCTAGTCATTTATGATTAGCTCTAAATTAAGGACAAATAACTCAAATATGAGATATTTATATGGAAATTATTATAATGTACTAAATTTATTTAGGGGGTGGAGATATGGCAAAATTTAAGGAATTGTTTGCTCCAAAAGATATGACCGAGGGTACACCTTGGAAACGAATTACCGAGTTTGCGATCCCAATGTTGATTGGTAATATCGCTCAACAGTTTTACAACACTGCGGACTCGATTATTGTGGGTAAATATGTCGGTGATAACGCACTTGCTGCGGTTGGTAGTGCATCTCCCATATTAAATCTTTTGCTTGTACTCTTTGTGGGAATTTCCACAGGTGCAGGTATCATGGTGGCTCAGTACTTTGGAGCGAAGGACCGTGAAAGACTTTCTCATACTATTGGTGTGTGTGTAACTCTTACTGCTATTGCATCAGTAGTAATTATGGTTATTGGTCCTATTGTCACCCGTCCACTACTTTCTTTTCTCAATACACCAGATTCTATCATTGATTGGTGTGCAGATTATCTTATTATTTATTTCGTTGGGATATCAGGTTTTGCTTATTATAATATTTTGGCTGGTGTTCTGCGAGGGCTTGGTGATTCCATATCAGCACTTGTATTTTTACTTATTTCTACGGTTCTGAATGTAGGGCTTGATATTTGGTTTGTGGCAGGAATGGATATGGGTGTGCCAGGTGTTGCACTGGCAACCATCATAGCACAGGGAATATCAGCAGTCCTTTGTATTATTAAATTAGCAAAAATGAAAAATACCTTTGATTTTAATGTGAAAATGTTGAAACCAACTAAGGAATATTCTTTTAAGCTAATAAAACTCGGATTGCCATCAGGTTTGACACAGGCGATATTCTCCCTTGCAATGATTGTTGTACAATCTCTGACCAATAGCTTTGGAGAAATGGTCATAGCCTGCAATGTGATTGTTATGCGTGTGGATGGATTTGCCATGATGCCAAACTTCACCTTTGGAAATGCAATGACAACCTATGCGGGGCAGAACATAGGGGCGAAAAAAATGGACAGAGTGGAAAAAGGAACTAAAGATGGTACTATGATTGCGGTGGGAGTTTCTACTGTAATAACGATTTTGATTTTGATTTTCGGAAGATATCTTATGGGTGTTTTCACTGATACGGCGGAACTAGTTGATTTAAGTATGCATATGATGCGTATTCTTGCAGTGGGCTATATTGCCATGGCAGTGACACAGAGTCTATCAGGTGTAATGCGTGGTGCAGGTGATACCATGACACCTATGTGGATTTCACTAATTACTACGGTTATTCTCCGTGTACCTGTAGCTTATAGTATTGCCTATTTGACACGTAGTGAGGCTTATCCTACAGGAAGACCTGAATCCACCTTTATTTCTTTATTGGTTTCTTGGACACTTGGAGCAATTATAACTACAATTTTCTTCAAAAAAGGTAACTGGCGCAAAAAAGGTTTGGTGGATTAAATATTATGGTGTAACTGATACTTAATAAAGAGACTATTAGGTATTTTAGAATAAAATGGAACCTATAGACTGGACATCTTAAAAAAGAGTCTAAGTCATAGGTTCCATTTTATTTTGAGACAAACTACCTTTTTATCGTGGCTTCGTTTTAAACGGTTTAAGTGTAAACTTAGATTCCTGCAGAGCAAAGGAATCTCTAGTTGAACTTATGCAGAGCTGTGAGTAATACTATGTAGTTTATTATCAACGCTATATTAAATCAGAATTTATTATCAACACTATATTAAAACTGTTGACAAATAAATACTTCTAGCATAGAATAAAAATATACTTCGAGAAAAGAACTATTTAAAGGAGAGTAAATATGAGAGAAAAAGAAGATGCGTTTTTTGAAACATTATTTTATAACTATCTAGATGAAATGAAATTTTTATTTTTCCCAGATAAATGGAGTAGTGTTTCATTGGATTATTCAAAGAATGAATTACTTGCCATAGTATTTATATATAGAAAAGAAAATGTAAATATGAGTGAAGTTGCTGATTATATTAACGCTCCTTTAAATACAGTTACAGGCGTAATTAATAGATTAGAAAAAAAGCAAATAGTTGAAAGAAAAAGAGATCTAAAAGATAAAAGAGTAGTAAATATTTCTTTAACCCAAAAAGGTAAAGAGTCATTTAACGAAGAAAAGAAGGAAATCATATATTACGTTAAAGAGATTTATAAGTCTCTAACAGAGGAAGAAAAAAGATCAGTTATGATTATTGCAGGTAAAGTAATTTCCGTATTAAAGTCTGATAAAACTAAAACAAGTAAGGAAGAGCAAAAAGAAAAAAGAGTAAGAAAAATAATAATAGAATAACTTAGATTTCTAAGTTATTTTTTAAAAGAAAATACTTCCATGAAGGAACTATTCTTATATCGAACAAAAGGAGGATTATTATGGGAAGAATAATTATATTTACAGGTAAAGGTGGAGTAGGAAAGACAAGTACGGCGGCAGCGCATGGAGTAAAAGCAGCAAATGCAAATTTAAAAACCCTTATAGTTAGTACAGATATGGCCCATAATCTAAGCGATATATTTATGGCAGAAATAAAAGAGGAACCAGTGAAGGTCATTGATAATCTTGACGCACTGGAAATAGATCCTAATTACGAAATGGATAGATATTATAACAATATTTCAACCGCTTTAAAAAACATGATGCCTGTTATTGAAGGGGAAGGTAGTGATTCTTTAGAGGATATAGTTGTATTTCCAGGTATAGAAGAGTTGTTTTCACTGATAAAAATTAAAGAATTATATGAAAGAGATATATATGATTTAATAATAGTTGACTGTGCACCTACAGGAGAAACCTTGTCTTTACTAAAGTTTCCAGAACTGTTTTCTTGGTATATGGAAAAGCTCTTTCCTATAGGTAAAGTTGCACTGAAGGTTTTAAGACCAATATCTAAGATAGCATTTAAAATAGATATGCCAGATAAAAAAGCTATGAATGATATAGAGAAATTATATATAAACCTTATAAGTTTGCAGGAACTATTAAAGAATAGAGAAGTATGTAGTATAAGGCTTGTGACCATACCAGAAAAAATGGTAGTGGAAGAGACAAAAAGAAGCTATATGTATTTAAATCTATATAACTTTAATGTAGATGGATTATATATAAATAGAATAATTCCAGAGGAGGTAGACAATAATTTTTTTACTCAGTGGAAGAAGGTTCAAGGGTCCTATTTAGAAGAATTAAGGGCGGTGTTTATAGATATACCAACCTTTAAAATCAAATGGTATGAAAGAGACATAAATGGAATAGAAGGATTAAATAGAGTTATGGAAGATTCATTACAAAATAAGGATATATTTAAGGTGTTAAAAACTACACTAAATGAAGCTTTTTTAAAGATAGAAGATGGATATTCCTTAGAGGTATATATACCTTTTGCAAATAAGACCGATTTTGAATTATATCAATCAGATAGAGAAGTAATAATTAAAATAGGAAACTTTAAAAGAAATATACCATTGCCAGATGTAATAAGAAAATATTCTATAACATCAGCAAAACTGCAAGATGAAAAATTAAAAATTATTTTTCAGTAGGAGATGGTTTTATGAATAAAGAATTTATGAAAAAAATGATAAAGGCGAAAAAATTGGAATATGAGGCAATGAAGGAATTAATGCCAGAGGAGTTAAAAAGCAAAGTAGGTCATATGGAAGGAGAAACACTAAGTTTATTAAAGGATTTGGCATTAGAATTATTAAAAGATGAGACCTTAGAAAAAAGAGAGAGCGGTATTAAAAAAGTTAAAAAAGTAGGAGTGGATTTTCAATAGGAAGGGAGAGATAAATGTGAGAATTATATTATATACAGGTAAAGGTGGAGTGGGTAAAACAAGCGTTGCTGCAGCTACTGCTTGTAAAATAGCAGATTGTGGGAAAAAAGTACTAATTATGAGCACAGATCAAGCTCATAGCTTAAGTGATTCTTTCAATATGAAATTAGAAAATGAACCAGTAAATATAGCTGATAATCTTTATGGAATGGAAATAGATACAGTGTTTGAAAATGAAAAAACTTGGGGAAATTTAAAAGGATATTTCAAAGAGATACTCTTAGCTAAGGCTAAAGAGAATATTGAGAGTGAAGAATTATTAGTGTTTCCAGGTTTTGAAGAGTTATTATCCCTGATAAAGATAAAGGAGATACATGATGAAGGGAAATATGAGGTTTTAATAGTAGATTGTGCGCCAACAGGTGAAACAATGTCATTATTGAAATTTCCAGATACTTTTAAATGGTGGATGGAGAAAATATTTCCAATTAAGAAAAAGGGAGCTAAAATTGCGAAGCCCATAGTTGAAGCAACAATAAAAATTCCTATGCCTACAGATGATACCTTTGATGAAATTGAAAAGCTGTATGAAAAGGTCGATGAGCTCCATAAGTTGATGTTAGATAAAGAAAAGGTGAGCTTAAGAATAGTTACAACTCCAGAAAGGATAGTAATAAAAGAAGCAAAAAGAAGCTTCTCTTATCTTCATCTCTTTGATTATAATGTGGATGCAGTTATTATAAATAAAATTTTTCCGCAGGAATCCATGGAAGGTTACTTTGAAAAGTGGGATACTGTTCAAAAAGAAGCAATAGAAGAAATAGCTGAAAGCTTTAAAGGTATCCCAATTTTAAAACTATCCTTGATGAGTGATGAATTAAGAGAGTATAAGACATTAAAAGAAGTTGGGAATACAATATATGAAGATATTAACCCAGAAGAAGTTCTCTTCACAGAAAAAATATTTGAATTAAAAAAGGATGAAAATAACTATATATTTAGTATAAGCATGCCTTTTGTAGATAAAAATCAATTAAATCTTTCGCAAAGAGGAGACGAAATAATTATAGCTATAAAGAATGAAAGAAGATCAATTATATTGCCAAAGAAGCTACAAGCTAAAGAAATAAGAAGTGCGAAGTATGAAGAAGGAAAATTGAATATATTTTTCAAGTAACAAATTTGTGTTAAATAAGAGGATAATTTAAAATGCTTAGATTTTATCTAGGCATTTTTTATGCGGAGAAATAAATAGGGTTACTAGAAAAACTTTATATGGAGGTAATAGCTATGAAATGAAATAGATTATATATAGATTATTTGCAACATAGAATACTTAAAGTGTAACTAAAGGTGATTTTTCTGACATAGTGCATATTCCAAGAGTATAATGCAATTAATAAAGAAACAAAAAAGGAGTATTGTATATGAGAAGAAAAGATAAAGGAAGTAAAGAGCTATCAGGAAGGGATTATTTCTGTTTAGGATTATTATGCTTTGGTGGTTTAATGTTTGATATGTTTGCTATGGGCATAGATTGGCTTATTTTTAGAAATAAGTCAATAATGGAATTTTGGTACGTAAAAGCCTTCCATTCTATAGAGGTGGCTTTATTGTGGATAGCATTGATAATGATCATGGTAGTATGGATAAAGAGAAAAGGCGTCATGGAGGAATTATTTAACTTAACTTTTAATTCTAAGACTTGGCTTTATCTTGCAATAGCTTTCATAGGAGGCATTATGATGACCTTTTTCGAAGGAATGGTAGATAAGCCTCTTGGTACATTGCAAATTATTCATGAGTATACTAGATTTATAGAAAGATATGGTGATAATGCACTTATTGTATCTATTACTCAAAATATTTACTATATAGCTGAAGTAGGACTAGTTGTGCTGCTACTGGCTTTTATGCAACGAGCAGGTGAAAAATGGTTTGATGAGAGAATGATACCTTATGGTGGAGTAGGACTCATGCTTACTTGGGGGCTTGGACATTTAACTAAAGGTATTGTTGCAGGATTATGGATTACAGGATTTGCGTTTATTGCAGGAGGGATTTTTATAATTAATAAAAAAAGTGTTTGGGCTACTTATCTTTTTATAATTTTAGTTTTTATATTATAATGTAAATATATAGATTGCAACAGTTATAATTAACTATATTTTATAATAAAGCCTATTTGTATAATGTAGAATTTTAATTGCAATATATATAGAATATATTAGCTAGGATTTGAGGAGAATTTATGAAACTTATCATGCATAATCAGAGGCATTTATCAGAGGATAGGGTTGAAGTTTATTATAGAGAAATGAATCATACTGTACAAGTGATAGTAGAAGCTATTGATCATCAATGTATACATATTCCAGGTGTTTTAGAAGGAGAAAAATATGTATTAGATATAAATGAAATTTACTACTTTGATACAGTAGATAAATTAAGCTTTGCCTATTTAAAAGAAGCGGTATATAAGGTGCCATATACTCTACTAGAAATTGAGGAACAATTAAAAGATTACGGATTTGTACGTATATCAAAGTCAGTGATTATAAATATCTATAGAATTAATCATATGACAAGTGAAATCAATATGAGGATTAAGGCGCATTTAGAAAATGGAGAAGCATTGCTGGTAAGTAGACATTATAAAAAAAGCTTTGAAGAGGGGCTTCAAAGAATAAAAAAACAATTGATGATGGGAGATTGTAAATGAAAATAGGGAAATTAAAAAAGTTTTTTATTGAATTTTGCGTAGCGTACACCTTTGTGACTATAGGAATTGTTATCATTGAAACAATAATAAGAGGAGAGTTAAGTAAAGATTATTTTAATATCGCTTCAGCTTTTCTATGGACACTTATTGCTGTTATTACTTTATACTTATATCCTTTGTTTGAAAAAATATCTACCCTTGTAATGATTATATTGCAATATACTATAGCAATGGTATTAGTTTTGTTGAGTGTTAAGGCACTAAGCTTTTTTGAGCCTATTAATCCTGATGGTTATAAGGATGTTTTTATTAGTTTTACTACCTTTTACATAGTTGTTTCAGGTTTTTTTTATTGGTATCAAAGAAGAGCAGTAAAAAAACAAAATGAAATATTAAATTTTATAAAAAATAGAAATATATAGATTGTAATAATGAAACTACATAATACAAATAAGCTTAAATATAAAATTAGATTAATTGAACTTCATATTATTACTGTTCAACCGTTTCGAAACCTTGATTTACTAAGTTTCTATTCAAGTAAAAAACTAAAAGACAACAACTCGCTTCACTCGAACAAGTTATCTTTCTTAACGCTTTTTACCTTCATAGAAACTAAGTAAATCTAAGATTCCTGCAAATGGTATTCACAGTAATAATATGAAGTTCAATTTAAATAGCTTATAAAAGAAAAGCCTATTTGTATTATGTAGAAACTTAATTACAACTTACATATATAAATTTGTTTATGAAAATATAAGGGAAATAATATAGCAATATATAAATGTCTAAGGATAATAGATAGAATTTACTTTTATGATATAATATCTATATTGCTATCAACTAATTCATGGGAGTGAAGAATATGGATATTAAAATACTTGATAAATTAAATCCTGTTTGTGAGATAGTTAGCCTTATTTATATGAGCCATAACTATGAGGAATTTATTAAGCTGTCAATTGAAGAGCTTAATGAAAATGGGGTTAATGGAGAGCTATTTATAAAGAAGAATTTTAAGATTCTTGATAAATATGTAAATACCTTTAATAAATATAAGGTTATTGATGAAAGTGAAATGTTCTTCTTTGAAGAGGATGATATAGGAATTTTTATGCTAATTGCCTTTGTTATTATTAATAACGAAGAGCTAATGAATTCATTAGATGATGTGACAGATATACAGCTTAAGGCTATGATTTTAGATGTGTATAATGATGTATTTGAAGAAGATAATACTTTGGATTCTATTGATACCTTAAATAATATAATGGAGTTCCTAAAGGATTTAGACCTTAAGGAGAATACTAAATGGAAGTTAATGATTATTTTAGATGATCCTAAGAAGTATTATAAAACTTTAATTAAGATTATAGAGGATAATAAAGCTGCCTATAATGAAGCTTATAAAGCTATAGAAAAGCAAGTAGATAAACTAATGAATAGCTTTCTGAAATATGTTAATTCAAATGAATGTGAAGTCATGAATAATATTATAAAAAACAATGATTGTAAAAGTATTCTAATTCCCACCTTATCACTAGGAACTTCACTATTTGAAATTAAAAATTCATATTTTATGGGACTATTATATGAGCTCATATCTAAAGAACATGCTAGCTTCATGGGAAATAAGGGAGAGCTCGTATTAAAATTAAAGGCTTTAGGTGATAAAAGTAAGTTGGAGATAATATCGATTTTAAAGGCTGGTCCTAAATATAGCTTGGAAATAGCTGAGGCTTTAAAGCTAACTCCAGCTACAGTTTCATATCATATGGGGTCTTTACTGGAATATAGCATGGTAAGAGTGGAAAAGAAACAGGGTAAGGTGTATTATCATTTAAATGAATCTGGATTAAAAAATTTCATAGATGAGCTTAGTAACACGTTATTATAAATAGAGTCTCTCAGTATATCTGAGAGATTTTTTTGTGCTTAAATTAGATATACATATAATTTATTTGACATATATCTAAACATATTATATTATTATGGTATGGAAAATCAAATGAATATCTAATATATTAGATATTCATTTGAACAAATTAATATAGTTTAGGAGAATTATCATGAAAGAGTGCATTAAGAAAAATAAACTACTATTACTATTAACAGTTATATTTAGTGTAATATCATCAATATCCATGGTAGTACTATCACTATTTATTCAAACTACTATTGACTATGTTACTAGCGGAAATATGGATGGATTTAAAAAAATACTAATATACTCAATTGGGTATGGTATTCTAATGGGATTTTTATATTTCATCTATGATATTCTAAGTAAAATGTTTATTAGAAATTTACTAAAGATGTTAAAAAGTAAGGTGTTTTCAGGGATACTGAGAAGTAATTACAAGGATTTCACAGCTACAAATACGGCAGATTATATTTCTGTGCTTACAAATGATATGAAGCTTGTGGAGGAGAATTATATTGTGCCGTTACTTTTAGTTTTTCAATATAGTGTCATATTCATAGTAACAGTTATTGTTTTACTATACTTAAGTCCATTGGTTACATTGGGTTTATTTATAAGCATGTTATTAATTTTTATAGTGCCAAGTATTTTTGGTAAGGCCTTAGAAAGTAAACAGTTAGAACTTTCAAATAGATTAGCCTTTTTTACCTCTAAAATTAAGGACATATTTTTGGGCTATGATGTTATTAGATCATATAATTTAAAGGGAGCTATAACTGAAGAATTTCAAAAAGAAAATAATAATTTAGCAGATGCAAAATTTCAAACTGATAAGTTATTTGTCATAAATGAATCCTTATCTCAAATGTTAGGTATGGGAACACAATTTGTAGCCATATTTTTATCATCATATTTAGTTATAAAAGGTAACTTAACCATTGGTATGCTCATTGCCATTGTTCAGCTTTCAGGAACTTTTGTACAACCTGTAATAATGATAATGAGTAGCATTCCAAAGATTAGTAGCATTAAACCTATAATTGAAAGAATTGATAATTTTTCAAATTATAAAGATGTTGATTTTATAGGTAAGGATAAACCAGAGTTTAGTAATAGTTTAGAGATTTCAGACTTGTATTTTAGTTATGATAAGGAGAAGTCTATTATTAATAAGGTAAATCTAAAAATAGATAAAAATAAGAAGTATACCATAGTAGGAGGAAGTGGCTGTGGCAAATCTACTTTAATAAAGCTAATGCTTGGATATTATTCAGATTTTACTGGAGATATAAAATTTGATGGAAATAGCATTAAAAATTTAGATATAGAGAAGTTAAACAAGATGATTTCAATCATACATCAAAATGTGTACATGTTTGATAAAACTATAAAAGATAATATTTGTTTATATAAGGAATTTTCACAGGAGAAGATAAATGCTGTGCTCAGTTTAAGTGGTGCAAATAAATTTATACAGGAATCAACTAATGGATTAAATTCTTTAGTAGGTGAAAATGGCAGTAATCTTTCTGGTGGACAAAGACAAAGGATTGCAATTGCCAGAGCCTTAATTCAAGAAACACCACTTCTTGTACTTGATGAAGGTACTTCAGCTATAGATATGCAAACAGCTTATGATATAGAAAGTAAGCTACTAAATATTAAGGATTTAACCTTAATCACAATCACCCATAAAATGAGTGAAGATTTACTAAGCCTATATGATGAAATAATATATATGGAAAATGGATGTATAATTGAGCAGGGAAGCTTTAAAGAGTTAGTAGAGAAGAAGGAGAGTTTTTATAGTTTTTATAAACTATAAAGATGTGTAAATTCTAATGAAGTGCTCACGATGTTCGCAGTGAATTGTTCACTTCATTCACAGAGAAGGAGCCAATTGGAGTTGGCGGGGAAGGGTTCGTGAGGCTCATAGAGAAGGAGTCAACTGAGTTGACAGAGAAGCGCTCACGATGTTCGCAGTGAATAGTTCACTTCATTCACAGAGAAGGAGCCAACTGGAGTTGGCGGGGAAGGGTTCGTGAGGCTCATAGAGAAGGAATCAACTGAGTTGACAGAGAAGTGCTCACGATGTTCGCAGTGAATTGTTCATTTCATTCACAGAGAAGGAGCCAACTGGAGTTGGCGGGGAAGGGCTCGCGAGGCTCACAGAGAAGGAGTCAACCGAGTTGACGGAGAAGTGCTCACTGTGTTTGTAGAGAAGGAGACATGGCGGAAGGATGAAAGACAGAGTTTCTTATAGAATATTAAAAGATGAATGATAAACTAATTTGTGATTGGATAAAAACAAGGTAATGACCATATTACAGTCAATTACCTTGTTTTTATTTTAGTTAAGGTCAAACTTAGTAACTTGTCTTTCGGTGTGCTGTGCATTGTATTTAGAAGTTAGAGAGCCGCTTTTAGTTAGAAATATATCCTCGTGAACAAGAAAAGGTTCATTATTTTCTTTGATTTTATATTAAAAATCCTCCTAAAATCATATTCCTTAAGACAAAGTATTAAATATTTTATAAAATAACATTATATTATTTTACATAAACGAACGTATTTACTTAATATTAATGTTATTATATATTTACAATATAAAGTGAAATATTTACATAATTTTTATTTAGTGTGTTAAAGGAGTGCGTCTTATGAAACTTTTATCGCCAGGAGAAAAATTAAGAAGCATTAGAAAAGAGTTAAAAATAAAGCAAAGTGATATAACAGGGGGAGAAATAACTCGTGAGCTTGTAAGTATAATTGAAAATGATAAGTGTAGAATTACCTATCAAGTAGCAAATATAATTGCTAATAGTATTAATAAAATCTGCAAGGAAAGAAATATAGATTTTATTATAGAGTCTTCTTATTTATTAGAAGATATAAAGGTTCAAGCTTTAAAAATTGCAGATGGATATTTAGAGGAATTACTTAATTGCCATAGAATAACTGTTGAGTTTGAAGAAAAACTAAGTGAAATTGAAGAATTTTTAATAAAGTATGATACAGATGATAAAGCTCTTACTATATATGAAAGAATAGCAGATATATATATAGATACCTATGAGTATAATAAAAGCTATAAATATTATATAAAAGCCCTTGAAAATCATCATAGAGGGTTCTCTAGTGAAATTGATTTGTTTAGGTTATTTAAAAAATTAGGGGTTATTTGCATCTTATTATCTAGGTATAAAGAAGCCTTAGAATTTAATAATTCAGCTTTAGTTTATAAAGAGAATGCTCCTGATGATTTAACCTGTAAGGTATATTGTAATAAAGCATTATGCTATTTTCACCTGGAAGAGTATAAAAGAGCTTTAGAGGAAATTGATTTTATAGAAACAAACTGTAAGGGCTTATCAGCTAATGAGAACTTCAAAATTAATTCGCTAAAGGCAAGCTGCTTAAGTTATTTAAAACTCTATAAGGAAGCTCTTGAAATAGATAAAAAATTAGTAGATTCTTTAGGTGATGATAATATCGAAAATAAGTTATTGGTTCTGGTAAATATGCTAGATATATATGTAACACTTAATGATATTGACAATGTAAAATTATATATTTCTAAAACATTTAATGAATTAAGCAAGCTCACAGAGGGAGCTGTGCCATATTTTTTACCTAAATTATATAAAGAATTAGGACATGCATCTGTATTAGTTAAGGATTTTGGAGCAGCAAAAGAATATTTTAATACTTCAATTAAGTTGTATAAAAGCATTAGAAGTACGTATGACATTCAAATATGCATAAAGGAATATCTAGAACTGCTAATTGAAGAGGGCAATAAAGAAGAAATTAATATATTAAAAAATCAAATCCTAGAATTTATTTAACTAGAGCTTCTACCTAAAAATAATGAAGTAAATTTACATTTAATTTCCTATTATAATTCTAAAAATGATGTAGAAAGTATACAGGCACTATTATATTTTTTAATATAGCTTTTTCTTGAACAAGAAAAAACTATTTTTACTTTCAAATTACATGAGCAAAAAACCCCCTGTTAGGTTATAACAGGAGATTTTTTATTTAAAATCAAATTTAGTTACTTGTTTTCGATGTGCTATGCACTGTATTTAGAAATTAGAGAACTACTTTTAGTTAGGAATATATCCTTGTGAGCAAGAAGAAGCTGTTTCAAGTTTATTTTATGGAGTCAGATTCTATTAACCAATAAATAAGTAATTAGCATTTAAGTTTAAGACTCGTAGGCCCTGGTATTATTTGGTCAGCTGTAATATAATTTGTGTCACCATTTATGTCATTGAATCTACTAGTAGACGTTTTATCTCTGAAAGCTGTAGGAAGGGTTAAAGCACCACCAATTAATACTGTAGCTAAGAAAAGACTCATTATTTTCTTCATATTAAAAATCCTCCTAAAATAAAATCATATTGTAAATATGTAATATTAAACATTACTTACATAAAATTGTATCATATGTAGTATTTTATGTAAATACAGATATTTACTTTTCTTTTAATTTACTATATATTGTAATATATAGAATGTATTTATGGGGTTTTTAAAGAGAGTGTTAAAGGAGTGTGTTCTATGAAACTTTTATCGCCAGGAGAAAAATTAAGGAGTATTAGAAAAGAGCTAAAAATAAACCAAAGTGATATAACAGGAGGAGAAATAACTCGTGAACTTATAAGTATCATTGAAAACGATAAGTGTAGAATCACATATCAGGTAGCAAATATAATTGCAAATAATATTAATAAAATTTTCAAGGAAAGAAATATAGATTTTACTATAGAACCTTCTTATTTATTAGAAGATATAAAAGTTCAAGCTTTAAAAATTGCAGATGTATATATGGAGGAATTACTTAATTGCCATAAAATAACTGATGAATTTGAAGAAAAATTAAATGAAATTGAAGGCTTTTTAATGAAGTATGATACAGACAATAAAGCTCTTACTATATATGAAAGAATAGCAGATATATATAAAGATACCTATGAGTATAATAAGAGCTATAAATATTATATAAAAGCCCTTGAAAATCACAGAGGATTCTTTGATGAGATTGATTTGTTTAAGTTATTTAAAAAATTAGGGGTTGTTTGCATCTTATTATCTAGGTATAAAGAAGCCTTAGAATTTAATAATTCAGCCTTAGTTTATAAAGAGAATGTTCCTGATAATTTAATCTGTAAAGTATATTATAACAAAGTAATATGCTATATTCATATAAAAGAGTATAAAACAGCTTTAGAGGAAATTGATTTTATAGAAACAAATTGTAAAGGATTATCAGAGGATGAAAAATTTAAAATTAATTCGATGAAGTCTAGCTGCTTAAGTTATTCAAAGCTCTATAATGAAGCTCTTGAAATAGATGAAAAATTAGTGGAGTCTTTAGCTGATGATGATATTGAGAATAAGCTAATGGTTTTAGGGAATATGCTAGATATATATGTAACAATTAATAATATTGACAATGTAAAATTATATATTTCTAAAATAGCTAATGAATTAAATAAGCTTACAGAGGGAGAAGTTCCATATATTTTACCTAATTTATATAAAGAATTAGGACATGCATATGTAGTAGTTAAAGATTTTGGAGCAGCAAAGGAATATTTTAATACTTCAATTAAATTATATAAAAGCATTAGAAGTATGTATAGCGTTGAAGTATGTCTAAAGGAATATCTAGCACTGTTAGTTGAAGAGGGTAATGAAGAAGAAATTAATATATTAAAAAATCAAATTCTAGAATTTATTTCACTTGAATTATTACCTAAAAATAATGAAATAAATTTACATTTAATATCCTATTATAATTCTAAAAAGGATTTAGAAAGTATACAGGCATTATTAGATTTTTTAATATAGCTTATCCTTGAACAAGAAAAAACTGTTTTTACTTTATTCTATGGGGTCAGACCACATGAGCTCCAGCTTTATCAGTGCCATTTTGTACCTCAAAGCTAAGAACAGCATAGTTTAAGATTTTAGAAACAGCCATTTAAAATACCTCCTTTAAAGAAGATGTATGCCTTTGGAGAGAGAATTTTAAAAATGTGGTTATATTAGTTAAAAAATTTATTTAGTGGAGTGGAATTAGAGGATATTTTAAAATAGAAGGAGAAATTATAACGAATAAAAATGTTAATTTAATCTACTTAAGAATATTCATAAAATACACAATAACACATAAAAAACAGTACCCTAGATTAAAGTGGGTACTGTTTTTTATTAGGTTAATTCATATATGAATAAGACACATATTTGAAAGAGAGAGGTAAGTTTTATGGTTGACTTCGTCAAAGAAAAAGATTTTACCCAAGCAAAAACATCTCTGTGCCTCGGGCACACTTCTCTGCGACCGCAGGTCGCACTTCACTAAATAAAATCCTTCACATTTTATTTATATTTTTTCTTTCCTAAATGTCTTTATTCATTGCAGTATATCTTCTCAAGTCTTGTTCCCAATCTGCTTAATAATTCGTTGGTTATTGTGTTATCATGATATGCCATTTCCTCGGCTGAAACAGTGAGTCCTTTTTCCTGCCCTATAAATGTGACTATATCCCCCTGCTTTACGTCTTTTATATTAGTTATATCAATCATGAGCTGATCCATACAAATGTTCCCAATGATCTTTGCAAATTTCCCTTTCAAAATAGTTTTTTGTCCAGTTAAACTTCTTGGTATTCCATCAGCATAACCAATGGTGACAGTAGCTATAGTTCTTTTATCTATAGCTCGAAAATTTCTTTCATATCCAACGCTTTCTCCTGCATCTATTTCGTGAATAGATGCAATTCTAGCTTTAAGAGCAAGTACAGGTTTTAAGTTAAGGGAAATTTTTGTTTTAATGTTTAGACTACTTTGAATGCCGTAAAGAATAATGCCTGGTCTTACATAATCGCAGCTAATCTCTTGGTAATTCAAAAGCCCATAACTAGATTGCAAATGTGTTTTTACATTATGGTATCCCTGCTTATTTAAAAATTCTTTTACCTTATAAAAACACTTTATTTGTTGGTTCGTAAAATTGATATCTGTATCTAATAAACTATCAGATACACATAAATGAGAGTAAATACCTCTAATGTCCAAATTTTCGAATTCAAAAAGTTCTTTTATTGCATCTATATCTTGAAAATCTAAGCCGAGACGGTGCATTCCTGTATCTATCTTCACATGCACCATAACTTTTTCACCAAAAGCATTCAACTGTTTGGCATAATCAGCATCCACCACAGTTTGTATCAAACTATAATCTACAATATCTTTAAAATATTCTATATGAGTATATCCTAATATGGATATATCTCCTTTTATACCATTGCTTCTCAAACGGATGCCTTCAGCTAACGTAGCAACGGCAAAAGTATTTATTCCCATTCGATTTAAATATTGAGCAATTTGAATATCTCCATGGCCATAAGCATTTGCTTTTATGACTGCCATAATGTTGCATTGGTCTGGTATAGTGCTTTGAATACTTTTTATGTTATGCTCTAAAGCCTTTAAGTTTATTTCTATCCATGCTCTATTCATTTGTTTCTTCTCCTTTGTATGTTTACGAGTTTTGCAGAGAAATAGGAAAAAACAGTTGTTAAACCTAAAACCACCATGTAGTGCATAAAACTATTATCAACAATTAGCCAAGTGAGTCCTGTTATTTTTTCAGCTTTATATCCTCATGTTTTTCTTTTAAGCATTGAGGTAAAACAAAATAGCCTGTTATCATGAAGAAAAATGGAACTGCCAATCGTGCCCATATTCTAGTAAAAATAAAATTTAAGTTTCCGTTAAAGGAAGTAAATGGCGATGCGTGAATGGCTATTACTAAAAATGCTGCTATTATTTTAAAATAATTAATACCTATATATTGTTTTTTGTATTTCATATTTAATTTTTCCATACAGTAATGATAAAACCATCTACATTGTTTCCTGATATTTCATAAGGTAAATCTTCCGGTAAGCATAATTCTTTTAATTCCTCCCTATATTCTTGATAAAATACTTCAATACATCCATGGTTATCTTGATAAATATAGGGGTTATCGTAATTTGTTTTCTTCAAAAACTCCATGTATTCCTCTAATGTTTTTTCTTTCCTTTTCATGATAAGTGAATGTGGGACTCCTACATATCGAAAATGCCACGGCTCTGCTCCAATGCCAGTAATATTTTCTTTATTTGCAGGATAACGTTCAATAAATCCGTATTCACAGGCTTTTTCTCGAAACCTTTGGCAAATACCATAATGGGGAAAATCTGGTGTGATAAAATCTATGTATTCACTATTTTGTCCTAAATCTATTGCTAATCCTGTTTGATGTTCACTGCAATTTGGAAAGGCCACATATTTATGTGTAAATGTTTCTCCATTTTCTTTTAAGGAATTGATGTAAATATCTTTTTGTTCTACATAGCTTCTATATCCACTTACAGGTACAATTTCTCCATTTGAAGAAACTGCAGTAAGTAATTTTTCGAGCATTGTCAATGAAGTTTGTTCTAGAAAAATGGTGGGTTCTGTTTCAGTGACAGGTATTAATTTTCCTTGTTCCACCTTGAACTTAATAGGGTGATTTCTATTTACAAGAATTAGATTGCCTTTATAAATTTCTTGTTCTTGAATTAGTATTCTATTCATAATCTATGGCCATCCTTATTAAATTTTCTATAATTTCCTCAAATTTCATTCCAATACCTTTTAGCATATTAGGGTATCTGCTATGAGAAGTGAATCCCGGAATTGTATTGACCTCATTAAAAACAATGTCCCCATCTGCGCTTAAAAACATATCTACCCTGGCAAATCCTGAACATCCTAAAGCTCTATAGATGGTGGAGGCTGTTTTTTTAACACGTTTTGCCATATCATTTGTTATACGTGCAGGCATATGTATTTTTGATGATTTCAAAGTATATTTTTCAGTGTAATCAAAAAAACCTTGTGATAATTCAATTTCATCCACTTTGCCTATAATTAGCTGGTGATTTCCCAATATGGCACATCCAACTTCAAAGCCTTCAATATTTTCTTCAATAATGACTTCATCATCATGGGTAAAGGCTAGTTCTACTGCTTGAGATAATTCTTCTTTTTGCTGTACCTTTGTTATTCCGAATGATGATCCAGCTTTTACGGGTTTTACGAATAAAGGCAACTTTAAATATTTTATTTTTTCATATAATAGAGCTTCATTTAAATGCTCTTTTATGATAACTGACTTTGGAACTTCAATACCCATAGATTGTACAATTATATGTGCTTTGTTTTTATCCATGCATAATGCAGAACTCAATGTATTGCAACCGATAATTGGTATTCCCGCAAGTTCACAAAGCCCTTGAACTGTACCATCTTCTCCATTTTTTCCATGTAAAATTGGGAAGATAGCATCTATGCTGAAATTTTCAATATGCTCTGGGTGTAATATAAAAATTCCGTGATCACATTTATTTGGTGATATCATAACAGGTAGACATGTTTTATCTGTCATCCATGTATTCTTCATAATCTTCTCCAGTACTCCTCCATATAGATACCATGTTCCTTCTTTTGTTATTCCAATTGGTACTACCTCATAAAGTTCGTGGTCTATGTGTTCTATAATTGAGCATGCAGACTGCAAAGAAACTTCATATTCTGTAGAACATCCACCAAATAAAACTGCAATTTTTTTTCTATTCATTTTTAATTTCTCCTTCCGTAAATAACCGTATGGGTAATAATTATAGTTTATAGAAATCTAAGAAAAATTTTGTATATATCTACTTATTGATCTCTTAAGAATTACTTATGGAACACTTAATATTTTCAGTAAGCAGTGTTTTCGAAAATTTTATTATAAACAGTAAAAGCATCCCCAGTATTTTAAAATAATTTAAATTTACTTTTGACGACAAATTTGAAATATTAAATTCTATACTCGTATGATAAAGGATAAATATTACTTAATGACTGATAGAATTCTTAAGAATTTCTTAATTCATATTCATAGTTTTTATATTTATATATATAAGTTGCAATAAAGATAATTCATATTACAAGTATGTTTAATAAACTGTTGAGCAGGGATAATATGAAGCTCATATCAATTAATTTATAATGGAGAAACTTTATTAAAACATGTATATTTAAAAACTTTTAATCCAATTTTAATCTTTCTTATATTTTAGATTAATTTTCATCAACTATTATATAAGTATATTAAAGCTATGGAGATGATTTATATGGAAAGAATTGAAATGATTGAAATTTTAAAGGATAAGGCAAAAGTAAGCCATGAAGAAGCAGAGGCAGCATTAGAAAAATCAGATTGGGATCTTCTTGATGCTATAATTTATCTAGAAAGACAAGGGAAGAGTGAGAACTCAGAGACTACTACAATTATAACCTTAGATAAAGACAGCTATAAAGAAGAGAACGAAGAAAGTCATGATGAAAAAAAAGAAGAAAGCTGTGATGGATTTGGAAAAACCCTAGGAAAGTTATTTAGGTTTGTAGGCAAGATTATAAAAAAAGGAAATGTAAATTATTTTGTAATAAAAAAACAGGAGGAAGGACCAATTAAGGTATCTTTAACAATATCTACAATTTTACTTCTAGTTGCATTTGCCCCTGTGGCAGTATTATTAGTACTTGGATTATTGTGTGGATATAAATACTCAATAGCAGGGCCCAATGTTAATAATAAGGTAAATGATATCTTTGGAAAAGCTTCAGAATCAGCACAGAATATGAAAAATGACTTTAAAGAAGGATATAAGAAGGCTTAAGAATTGCCTACTAAATATATAAATGGCAATTTGGGAATATATAGATAAAATTATAGGGTGTATCAAAATTATAATAAAGGTTTTGATACACCCTTACTTAATTTAATATATGAAATAATATAAAAATATTTAACGTAATGGTATAATTTAGTTGTGGTAAAATTGATTTGCAAATAGAAATATACTCATATCATACAGGTGGAGGAGTATTTATGGAAAATCTCAAAACTGTAGAAAAGCTGAAAAATAAAACTAATATAAGTTATGAAGAAGCCAAAATAGCACTAGAAGAGTCAAATTGGGATATTCTAGATGCTATGGTTTATTTAGAAAAAGAGGGGAAGTTAAAAAGTCCCTCTGTCAGTGTGTATTTTACTAATGAAAATAAGAAGATTCATGAGGAAAATTATAAAGACAGTCATGAAAAAGCAATAGTCAACTATAAAGGTTATAAAAAGGAAGGCAGTTCAGGAGGTTTTTTCACATTAGTATGTGAAGCTATAGATAAATGTAATAATATTTTTCTTGAGATAAAGAAGGATCATTTGGTAATGCTTAAGCTTCCTCTTACAGTAGTGATATTACTTATTATGTTTGCATTTTGGATATTAATTCCCTTAATTATAGTTGCGCTATTCTTTGATATAGAGTTTTCCTTAGTAGGTAAAAATATAGAAGATAGTAAGGTTAATTATGTGTTTAAAGAAATATCAAATCATGTAAAAGAAATAAAAGATAATTTTAAGAAAGGTTATAAAAGATGATTAAAATTTTGATTGTTGAAGATGAAGAGAAGATTGCAAGATTTATAGAGCTAGAACTTATACATGAGGGTTATGAGATAATAAAGACTGATAATGGAAGAGATGGTCTTGAAATTGCAGAAAAAGGAGAAGTTGATTTAGTACTTCTTGATATAATGATTCCGCAAATTAATGGATTAGAGGTTTTGAGAAGACTTAGAAAAAACTCAGATTTACCTGTAATAATGTTAACTGCAAGGGATGCTGTTATGGATAAGGTGTCAGGGCTCGATGCAGGAGCAGATGACTATATTACAAAGCCCTTTGCAATAGAAGAACTATTAGCAAGAATAAGAACAGCTCTTAAAAAGAGAACTGTTATTAAAAAACAAGATAATGATGTAATAACTTGTGGAAAGCTATCTTTAGACAAAGCTAGGCATAGGGTAACTTACAATGAAAATGAAATAGAATTAACAAGTAGAGAGTTTAGTCTATTACAAATTTTAATGGAAAATAAAAATATAGTATTAACTAGGGATGTATTATTAGAAAAATTATGTGGTTATAACTATGTAGGAGAAACTAATGTAATAGATGTTTATGTGAGATATTTAAGAACAAAAATAGATGATGTATTTAAAATAAAAGTAATATCAACAGTACGTGGTGTAGGGTATGTTATAAAAGATGAATAGTGAAAATTCAACAAAGAAGGTAACATCCATTGCCATTAAACTGAATTCTATTTTTGTTAGGAAACTTTTTTTTAGAACACTTTTAACAGATATGTTCGGCCTAGCCATTGTTATTGGGTGGTGGTGTGTTCAGGGAGAACTTAGTTACTTTGGTGAAGTTATACCAGAGGCAAAAAGAGCCTTTGAATTTTTCCCTATAGATACTGCAACATATATTGTAGTTTGGGAGAATGGAAAGACTATGGTAAAAGAGGCAAGTGGATTTCTATTAATAGTGCGAAAAGTACTTATATATACAGTGATCTTTCAGGGAGTATTATTATTAAAGGAGATCATATTTGGAACTGCTAAAATTAGAAAAAATCTAAGCCCACTTAATGAAATAGCAGAAACAGCAAGCCGGCTCAGTAATATGTCCTTTGATGAAGATAAGTTTCAAAATCTTGAAGAGGCTATTTCAAAAATTAGTCCTGTAATTTCAGATGAAAAAATTAATACTGGTGATAGTGAATTGCATGAGCTAGAGGAGGCAATAAACAATCTCTTAGAGAGAATGAGGGATTCTTATAGGCAGCAGGCAAGATTTGTTTCAGATGCATCACATGAACTTAGAACACCTATTTCTGTAATTCAAGGTTATGCTAATATGTTAGACCGTTGGGGTAAGAAAGATGAAAAGGTATTAGATGAATCTATTACTGCAATTAAAAGTGAAGCTGAAAATATGGAAAACTTAGTAGAGCAATTATTATTTTTAGCTAGGGGAATTAATGGAAAAACACAGCTCAACTGTGAAAGTTTCTTATTAAATGAGATGATAAATGAAGTGTTTGAAGAATCGATGATGATAGATGAAGATCATATATATGAGTATAATAACTTAGGAGATATAATGGCTTATGGAGATCAGGGTTTACTTAAGCAATCTGTCAGAATATTAATTGAAAATGCTATGAAATATACAGAAAAGGGTGAAAAGATAGTATTAAAAGCTGGGATAACAGAAAAAGGTGAACCTTATTTTTCAGTTCAAGATAACGGTATAGGAATGGATGAGCAAGATGTGTCTCATATCTTCGAACGATTTTTTAGAGCAGATACAGCAAGGGTAAGAAAAAATGGGGGAACAGGTCTAGGCTTATCTATTGCAAAATGGATTGTTGATAGGCATAAAGGTTATTTTTCTGTATTGAGTAGAAAAGAAATTGGTACTAGGATAACTGTATTTTTACCTAGAGGTGACTAAAGACTTTACAATAAAGTTGAAAGAAATAAATTTAGAGAAAAAAGATTCAAAATTATAAGCATGATCTTTTCTCCATATAAAGATTTCTACTTTTCGTCCAAGATTTAATAATTACAAAAGGAAATAATCTCTTAGATGCCGTATTATTCAGAAGTGGATTTTACGGTATTTTTGCTTTGCAATTTTAAAAAAGATATGTGGACTTATAATATTTAAGATGAATTAGCTATGAAAAATAGACATGTAGTTTACTGATATTTAATAGATAAGTGGTTATAAGGATAAAAGATAACTTTATATATATGAATAAAAAAGTGCTTATAACAGGGCATATTTATCATACTCACAAAATAAATTATAGTATTGAGGATTATTTCTAATGAATGGGATTCTAAAAAGCGAGGTTAGAGTATGATAAAAGAAATATTGAAGATATACATAGAGAGATGGGACTTCTTCTTTGAACTAATTCAAGAACATTTAATGATTTGTTTTGTAGTAATAACCATGGCAACGATTATGGGCTTATTATTAGGAATCTTTATTAGTGAATTTAAGAAAACCTCCCCATTTATCTTAGCAATTGTAAATTTTATTTATACCATACCATCCATTTCCTTGTTAGGATTCTTAATTCCGTTTTCTGGGATAGGAAATACAACAGCAATTATTGCATTGTGTGTATATGCACTATTACCAATGGTTAGAAACACACATACAGGAATTACTAATATTGAACCAGCTGTTATCGAATCAGCAACGGGTATGGGAAGTACAAAACTGCAAGTTTTATATAAAATCAAATTACCATTGGCACTGCCTGTAATTTTATCAGGATTTAGGAATATGGTAGTAATGACAATTGCTTTAGCAGGTATTGCATCATTTGTTGGAGCAGGAGGACTTGGAGTTGCTATATATCGAGGTATTACAACAAATAATACAATCATGACAATAGCAGGAAGCTTATTGATAGCAATTATCGCTTTGATATTTGATATGCTGATAGGGCTGGTAGAAAAGAAAATAAAAATAAGATAGAAGGAGAAAGAAAAATATGAAGAAATCAATAAGCATTATTGTAATATGTTTGTGTTTATTATTAATAGGATGCTCTAAAGAGCCAAAAGCCGTTATTAATATTGCTACAAAGCCAATGACAGAACAATTGATAATTGGAGAAATATTGGGTCTTTTTATTGAAGAGAATACAGATTTATCTGTGGACATCACCCAAGGAGTTGGTGGAGGAACAGGAAATATTCAACCAGCATTATTAAAAGGCGATTTTGATTTATATCCAGAATATACAGGAACAGCATGGAACTATGTTCTTAAAAAAACAGAATTCCCAAGTGATAAAGAATTAATGAAACAATTAAAACAAGAATATACTGATAAGTATGATTTATCATGGGTAGGAATGTATGGATTTAATAATACTTATGGACTTATTATAAGAAAAGAAATTGCAGATAAATATGGTATTAAAACATATTCAGACTTGATAAAAATTGCTCCTGAATTAGTATTTGGAGCTGAATACGATTTCTTTGAAAGAGAAGATGGATATGATGCTTTATGTAAGGAATATGGATACAATTTTAAAAAAGAAGTTGATTTAGATATTGGTTTAAAATATCAAGCATTAGAGAAGAAAGAGATTGATGTGATGGTTATGTTTACAACAGATGGGCAATTGTCTAAAGCAGACGCTGTAGTATTAAAAGATGATAAGTCATTTTACCAAACATATTATTGTGGAACGGTGGTAAGAAATCATGTGCTAAAAAAATATCCAGAATTAGAACAAGTGCTTTTGAAGCTGGAAAATATATTAACTGATGAAGAAATGGCAAATTTGAATTATCAGGTGGAAAAAGAAGGAAAAGATGAAAAAACAGTTGCTAAGGAGTTTTTAATCAGTAAGGGATTATTGAAGAAATAAGGTGATTATAATGGAAGACACTATTATTGAATTTAAGAATGTAAAGAAATTTTATGAAAAAAAAGAAGTGTTGCATGATTTTAATCTAAAGGTAAATCAGGGAGAATTTATCACCATTATTGGAAGTTCAGGTTGTGGTAAAACAACAGCCCTCAAAATGATAAATGCACTACATCTACCTGATGAGGGTGAGGTAATTGTAAGTGGAAAAGAAATTCATAATAGCAATCCAATTATTTTAAGGAGATCCATTGGATATGCAATTCAGAATTCTGGATTATTTCCTCATATGAATATCTACCATAATATTTCTTATGTGCTTAAATTGCAGAAAACCCATAAAAAACAGATAGAAAATAAAGTCTATGAACTTATTCATTTACTGGGCTTAGAGGAAGATATGCTAAGAAGATATCCCCATGAATTGTCAGGTGGTCAACAGCAGCGTGTAGGTATCGCAAGGGCATTAGCTGGATCTCCAAAAATTATGTTGATGGATGAGCCCTTTGGTGCAGTTGACGCTATAACGAGAAAGAAATTACAGAAGGAAATCAAGAGAATTCAGCAAGAGTTGAAAATAACTATATTATTCGTTACCCATGATATTCAAGAAGCGATGATGTTAGGAGATAGGATTTTAATTATGGATCAAGGTAATATCATTCAATATGATACAAAAGAAAATATTGCAAATTATCCCTCAACATCATTTATAAAAGAATTAATTTCACCCTATGATTATATTTCTAAGTAATTAATAAAAATATCCTTGAGAATTGAATAATATAGTATCTGGCTTTTAAATAGACCAATAGCTACTTGTAAATATATTACTTGGAATTATTGACATAAATCAAAATATGTTATAAATATATAACATAAAAGTTATAAATATATAACATGGAAGGGTGAGTCTATTATGAGCAATAAAAAAATGAGCGTAAAAATGCAATTGTCACTAGATACAATACCTATGTTATTCATATTAACGATGTGTATTGTTGGTAGGGGAGATTTCTTTAATGACTAATATTCTAAAAGTGTATCAACGGTTTTATGGATACTATATATTCTATTTGGATTGACACTTTTTAGGAAAAAAGATATTATTGATGAATTTGCAGAAAAAATATTAGGCAAAACAGATAAGGTTTGTATAGGTGTTATTAAAATTATTCTCATAACATCAATTGTACTTATTTGCACACCTTATAGTTTAAGAGAAGTATCGTTAAATAGAGATAATGTACTGCTCTCAATATCTATAACTTTAGCTGGAATTACAATATTGAGAGCAGTTTTATTTAGCTATTATGAGAGAAAGGGGATTTAAGCAAGTTGACCATTCTAAAAACAAAGGTAAAGGAATATAGAGAAAAAGCTTTATTGAAGCAAAATGAATTAGCCGAATTAGTAGACGTGAGACGCGAGACTATTGTTCATCTAGAGAATGGTAAATATAATCCATCTTTAAAATTAGCTATGGATATAGCAAAAATATTTGATGTTACAGTTGAAGAATTATTTGAATTTGTAGAGGAATCTTAATATATTTCAAAGAAAAATTTTAAAACTAAAGTAGTAAAATGCCGTATTATTCAACATGAATATGCGGTATTTTTGTTTCGCAACTAAAATAAAGGGTTAAATAACTATTACTTCACCATATGAATATAGGTGAAATAAGTAATAGAAGTGTTTTTTGACAATTAAATAGTATGGTATCAGAAATATTAGTTACCTAATTTATGAAATATATGGATGAATATTCAATACTACATGGTATAATTTTCTTAAATTAATTCTACATTGTTATATTACGCACTAAAGTTGTAGCGATGGACAAATATAGGCGGTGAGAAATTTGGGGAATAAAGTAAAAGAGCTAGTTGATTCATATGTTTTAAATGAAGCAGCGCAAAGATATGGTATAGATATTACAACATTAAATTTAATTGGAAATTTCCAAAACATTGTTTATGAATATAAAAAGCGGGAAAAATCATATATTTTGAGATTTACTCATAGTACACGTCGTAAAGAAGAAATGGTTAGAGGGGAACTAGATTGGATTTTATATTTAACTAATAACGATATACCAGCTTCAAGACCTGTTTATTCTATGCAAGGTAAGTTAACAGAACGGATTGATTTAGAAAACTCATACTTTAGTGTTACTTCCTTCGAAAAAGCTATAGGTGAAAAGATTAGTTATCCTGAATATATTAATAATGATAAACTATTTGAGGAATGTGGCAGAATAACAGGGAAAATACATTATTTATCAAAGAAATATAAGCCTTCACGAAATCAAATTAAGAGGCATGAGTGGATAGATAATTATTATTTAAAAAATATTAAGAAATACATTCCGAAAGAGCAGCATAAGGTGTTTGAAAGTTATAATGTTTTAATAAATATAATTAATCAACTCAGTAAGGATTCAAATTCATTTGGGATTATTCATGGAGATATTAATATTGGAAACTTTATATTAGGCGATAACGGGGTTGAGATTTTTGATTTTGATGAATGTCAATATAGTTGGTTTGTAGAAGACATAGCCATTCAATTGTTTTACCTTACCTATGTATTTCTAGATGATAGCATATCTGATAGGGAAGCTCAAGGATATAGGTTTATAGAAAATTTCATGAAAGGTTACTATAAAGAAAATTATATAGATGAATATTGGTTAAAACAAATTCCTACCTTTCTTAAACTTAGAGAAATAATCGTTTATATAGGAATATGTCGTAGTGTTGATTTATCTAATTCATCTGAATGGATGAGAAATTATATTTTACAAAGTGAATCGAGAATTGAGCAGGGTACTCCTATTGTAAGTGGAATTGTAAAAAACTAATGTGAAATCTTAGCATATGACGAAACGATTATAAAATTAAATAATTTATTAATAATACCGTACTATTCTGGAGTATACCCTATTTGATATACACATAGTAAAGGAAAGTTAAGACCAAAAGATGAAGAAATGAGAAAAATAAAGAAGATTCATTACTTATTATAGAAATTAAACGAGTTCATAAAGAATCAGATGACATCTACGGTGCATGTAGAGTTACAGTACAATTAAAATATGTATTGAAAATTAAAGGATTAGATTAAAAGTTGCTATTCAACTTTTAACAATGCATATTTAAAAAATGGGAGGCAATCTTATGAAGGATTTCACAAATGGGAATGAAACAAAGCTTATATTTAATTTTGCATTACCCATGTTAATTGGAAGTATACTTCAACAAACCTATACTATAGTTGATAGTATTATTGTAGGAAGAACTTTAGGTAAAGTTGCACTTGGTGCTATTGCAACAACATTACCAATCAATTTTTTTATACTATCGCTAATATTAGGAATTACTATGGGATCCACCATTGTAATTGCACAATACTATGGAGCTAAGGATATGCAAAATTTAAGAAAAACTGTAGATACTTCATTTATTTTTATAATGCTTTCTTCTATGGTAATAGCAATTTTGGGATATTCTTTTAGCTATAAAATACTCGAATTTTTAAAAGTACCAGAAAATGTTATATATCAGTCTAATATGTTTTTAAAGGTAACTTTTTTAGGAATCCCATTAATATTTGGATATAATATTATAAGTTCAATGCTTAGAGGTGTAGGCGATTCAAAAAGACCATTGTATTTTTTAATGTTTTCATCAATTATTAATATAATACTTGCTATTTTATTTGTTGTTGTTTTTAAATTGGGTATATTAGGCTCAGCATATGCAACTTTAATTGCGCAAGGAAGTTCATTTTTCATTGGGTTTTTCTATATTAATAGAAAGAATGATGCGTTAAAAATAAATTTGAAAAACTTACAATTAGATAAAAATATATTGTATCATATACTAAAAATAGGAGTGCCAGCAGGTGTTCAATATTTACTTGTTTCTGTTGGAAACATGCTAGTACAGTCGTTAATTAATGGATTTGGAACAGAAACAATAACAGCATTTGGCGCAGCAGGAAGAATAGATTCTATTGGAACTATGCCAGTAATAACATTTTCTTCAGCTCTTTCAAGCTTTGTTGCACAAAATTTTGGAGCAGGGAAATATGAAAGAGTTAAAAAAGGTTTTAAGTCAACTATAATAATGTCAGTAATAACAGTATTATGTATAACGTTAATTATTCAAATATTTAAAAATGGAATAATGACAATGTTCGTTACGGATAAAGATGTGATTGATATAGGAATGAAATATTTAGCAGTTAATAGTCTTTTTTATATATTTCCAACTATTCAATTTATAGCTTATGCATTATTCAGAGGTGCGGGAGATTCTATAATTCCTATGATTATTTCAGTAACTTCATTATGGATTATAAGAATACCAATTGCGTATTTTCTTTCAAGTAAAATAGGTTCGGATTGCATATATTGGTCAAATTGTACAGCTTGGTTCATTGGTTTTGTACTAGCATATGTGTATTACATAAATGGAAGATGGAAAAGCAAAGTTATTGTAAAAAACCTGATAGGAAAAGGTTAAAAATGGTGAATAATATTTAAATGTAAGCGGTTAATAACACTTCACAATAGTAAGATATTGTTTATTAGTAAAATAAACTTATATTATATATAGGGAGAGAAATTTTTTATGAAAAAAATTTTATTAAGATGTATATTAGCATTACTAATTTTATTAGGTTTACGTTTGATTTATGTAAACATATTTCATGTTCCTTTTTTGGAACAAGTTTTTGTTAGTACAACAATCGGATATATAATTGCACAAATATTAGCAGAAGTGATTTTTAATAAGTCAAAGCTTTCAAATAAATAAAGTTAAAAAATATATTTTTAAAATAGAATGGAGATATAAAGATGGATCAAAAAGGATTTACTATTAAGAAGCTGCCAGTTTATGATGAATCTTTTAATGGAGAAAAGGAAACTATCAGTAGAATGATAAATCATAAAGGAGAACTAGCAGTATTATCAACTCAAGAAATAAATTTTATAGCTTATGTTGACTATCCACAAAATGGTGAACCTAGAGGAAATCATTATCATAAAAATAAAATGGAGTATCTTTATTTATGTAAAGGAAAAATAAGAGGCTATTTTAGAGATTACCAAGAAACAAATAGAAACATAGAGATAGTTGATATAGAAGCAGGAAGCCTCATACTTATTTATCCTGGATGCACTCATAAATTTGAGGTAATTGAAGAAGGACATGCAATAGAATTTTCACCTACAAAAATTGAACTATTAAAAGATGATAGTATTAAAGATTTTATATAGAGAATGAATTTGAACATCAGTAATGTGAGACTTTATCTGAAAATCTATTTTGGGTAAAGTATGAGGATAAAATTGTTGGAATTATGCTATTTTCTTGTATTAAGAAATTGAGGTGTTATGGGTAATTTAAATCAATATAGTTATAAATTATATTTTTGAGGTGAAAAAAGTGAATATATATTTTGTGAGACATGGAGAAACTAAGAAAGACCGTATTTTCAACCTAGATGGATATCCTGATGCCGAGTTAACAGAAACGGGATTAAAGCAAGCTCATTTAACTGGAAAACATCTTTCAAAAATACGGTTTGATGAAATTTATTCTAGTGACTTAAAAAGAGCTGTACAAACAGCAGAAATAATATCAAGTTATCAACAAGAAATACAGGTAGCCATTGATAAGGAAATTAGAGAAATTAATATGGGGGTATTCCACACTTCCTCCGAGGATCAAATTAGAAAAGACTATCCAGAGTTTTATAGTGAATTTTTTAAAAAAGATGTAGACTTCAGATATCCTGAAGGGGAATCAGGGGAAGAAGTATTAAAAAGGTCACTAAATTTTTTAAAATCTATTCAAATGAAAAAGGATGATAATATATGCATTGTATGCCATGGAGGAGTTATTAGGTCGGTAATTAGCTATTTTCTTGGATTACCTCAATATAAACGATTTAATTTATATCCCTATAATTGTGGAGTAAGCCTTTTAAAATATAATAGTGAAAATAGTAATTTTAAGGTTATTTCAATAAATGAGATTTCACATTTAGACATATATGCTACTTTTTAATATTTTAATGTTATTGGATACTTCTTAGCAAAAGCAATAAGTACTGCATTTAGGAACGAAGTTGTAGGACAAGTAGTAGGAGACCCTATTGCATTTCTTAATATGTATCAAAGGGTGTGTAAAGTAAATGGAAACCATAGCAAATATGACTTTAGTGATGAAATGTTAACGCTTATTCAGGCAACATATAAAAAATGATATAAGGTTTAAGTCTTGGAAAAGCCAAAGTACCTTTAAAAAACAAGTTGGGTTTATGATGATATTAGAAAGGTGGAGTTAAGTATGGATACAAAGTATGTTATTTCAGGTGATGGGGCAAAGATTGCTTATAGTTTGAGTGGAAAAGGTCCTGCATTATTATTAGTACATGGAGGAGCGGGACGCTATGATAAAAGCTTATGGGTCGATACAAAGTGGATTGATAAACTTCAAGAACATTTTTTAGTTATAACACCTGATATAAGAGGATATGGCGAAAGTGACAAGTCAGAAGATCCTAACTTTTACTCTATAAATAATATATTAGAGGATTTAAATATATTATTAAAAGAATGCAATATAAAAGATTTTTATTACATAGGCTGGTCTTATGGAGCAAATATTGGGCTTCAAATGTGTAAAAATAATAAGAACATAAAGAAGGCAATTTGTGCTGCTGGTTGTTTAGGTGACTATTTTTATAGACATGTTGCTCCAAGATTGATAAGTATATATGGAGAATTAAATGATAAAAAGAAAACCAATTCATTAGATAAAATGAATCTAGATGAGGAGTATAAAACGTGGATGCAAGAGACAAACCTAGATATATTGATTGCGCAATATAAGGCATGGGAAATTTGGCCTGGTGTGAACGGAACAGATATTAATACAAAGTTAGCAATTTACTCAGGAACAAACGATAATAAAGAACTTTTAGAACAACTAAGCTACCAAGAAAAGGAATTGAGAGATCATAATATTAGAATGAATATTTTTGAAAATCTTGATCATTATGGTTTAGTTAATGAGGTAGAAACTGTAATGCCTTGGATATTGGAGTTTTTATCAGAATAAATAATAGATGGCTCTTTCAGGATGTTTGGGGGAAAATATTATTTTAAATCAAGTAAAGCCTATACCCTCTGTAAATGATATTGTTTGAAAATTCAATTTCATTATAAAGGGAGCATAATTTGTAATTGTATTGCTTGGTTATCTTTATAAATGATGGGTTAAACGCCTACAAAAATTGAACTATCAAAAGATGATAGTATTAAAGATTTTATATAGAAAATTCATACAAGCATCTTAGAGGTAATTACAAAATATGTTATAGTTAATTCATGATAGTAATAATAAAATGAATTGTTAAGAGAGGTGAAAATAATGATTATACGTTTAGCTCAAATTGATGATGAAGAAAAAATATCAAGGCTAATAGCACAATTTAGAGTTGAGCTAAAAGAACTTAAAGGAATTATATCAACACTTAAAATAGATCAAGCAAAGGAAGAATTTAAAGAGTATATAAAGGCAAAGTATCCTATATTTGTGGCTGAAGATAGTAGTAAGGAATTGTTAGGTTATTTAGTTTGTAGAATTGATGATAGTGTAGTTTGGGTAGAATCCATATTTGTTGATAATAGTGCAAGAAGAAATGGTATAGCTTTAAAATTATATAAAGAAGCAGAAAATATTGCGAATAAATTAGGCGGAGATACAGTTTATAATTGGGTACATCCTAATAATGATAAGATGATAAAATTTTTATCTAAAATGGGATACAATGCTTTAAATCTTATTGAAATAAGAAAGCCATGGAAAAATGAAACATTAGCTCAAAAAATACGTGTTGGAAATCATGAATATAATTATTAATTTTTTAGTGTACAATCTTTTTATATTAGGCTCTGTTAGACTAAATTGTGGATATATACACACTAAAACAGGTAGTCCAATTTGGACTACCTGTTACTACACAAATAAAAAAATTACGAACTAAAGATTATGCTCATTTGGTAATCCATTCATCTTTTAGTAAACCTGTAATATATTCATCTTTAATTTCTCCATCAGCCATACATCTAAACGCCTTTCTCCTCATTCCTTCAATTTTATAGCCAAACTTTTCTTGCATTTTGAATGAAGATGGATTTCCATCAAGAAAACCATTTTCAAGTCTTCTTAACTTTAACTCATTAAATGCAAAATCTATTCTCTTACCAAAGGCTTCCGTCCCATATCCTTGACCATGATATTTTGCATTAATCCAAATACCTCCTCCAGCAATCCCTTGAAACTTGTTTATTTTATCTAAGTTTATACCGCCAATGACTTTTTTCTCAGACTTAAGCTCAACAGCAAAATCATAAGATGTTCTATCTATACCTTTTTTAGCATTTTCAATGCAAAACATAATCCATTTTTCTGCATCTTTTTTTGTATAAGGATATGGAACAAAAGCAAGCCATTTTGAAACTTCTATATTATTTAATCCTTCTATTAAATCTTCCACATCATTTTCATTCCATTCCCTCAAAATTAATCTTTTTGTTTCTAATGTCATAATATCACCTCTTATCCTTTGACATTATATTATATAAATGTTCTTTACCACGCAATAAATTACTATTAAGTATTATTCTATATAAACATTATACTACTCTGCACTTGCATATAGCAGAAATGAATATGCGGTATTTTTACGTCGTATTTCAAAGAAAAGATACAACAAGATATATAAACTTTAAGCGGGGAAATAATGCTTTTTGAAAACTTAATAATACGATATTAAAAATATATTTAGTATAGCATTATATTTTTAAGTATGATATTCTATACTAATGCCCAATTTTACAGTTTGGGTTACTAGAAAAAGGAGATGGTTGATATGATACCAATAACCCATAAAAGTTTTATAGATAACTCGATAAAACTTTTAAAAGATGATTTAAGAATTGTAGGAATTGCAACAGGAGGATCATACATTACAAATGAAATGGATGAATATTCAGATGTTGACCTTATTATTGCGATAGATGCTAACTGCTATGAAGAAGTAATGAATGAAAGACATGAAATAGCAACAAAGCTAGGTACATTATTATCAGCTTTTACTGGAGAGCATGTCGGAGAGCCACGACTTTTAATCTGCTTATACGGTCCAGAATTGCTACATGTTGATTTAAAGTTTGTATCAATAAATGATATAGCACGAAGAGTTGAAGATCCTGCTATCTTATGGCAAAGAGGTAATTGTGTGTCAGAGGCCTTAAAATTAGAGAATGCAAAATTTCCAATTCCAAAATTACAATGGATTGAAGATAGATTTTGGCCATGGGTTTATTATGGAGCAACTAAAATGGGTAGAGGAGAAATCTTTGAAACTATAGAATTTATATCTGCATTAAGGCAAATAGTAATAGGTCCATTGATATTGATGAAAAATGGAAAACTACCAAGAGGTGTAAGGAAAATAGAGTTTGATGCTCCGAATAGCGTAACTTTATTGAAAGAGACCATACCATCATATAATGTTGAAAGTTGTATAAAATCATTGAATGTAATAATACAAATGTATTTAGAACTAAGGGAATACTTTATAACTGAAGATTTTGTAAAGCGAGTAGAAGCAGAAAAATATTCTATAGCTTATTTAAATAAAATAGCCCATAAGATTAAAGAGTCAACAGAAATTGGTGATGAAAAAATATAAACAGATTGGAAGATATTAATAAGCATTTAATAATTGAAAATCTTTATATAAGGCGTAACACATCATATAATTAAATAATTTATTCATAATACCGTATTATTCAACGTGAATATGCGGTATTTTTGATTTGCAATTTGATTAAAGGGTGCAACAAAATATATAAATATTAGATACGAAAATGATATTCTTTGAAAACTGAATAATACGGTATTAGAAATATGGATTACCTAATTTATGAAATATATGGATGAATATTCAATATTATATGATATAATTTTCTTAAGTTAATTCTACATTGTAGGATATTACGATTTAAGAATGTTAAAATAATTTAGTATGGTAGGGGAAAATTATGAATTCAATCACTGAATTTTATGAGAAGTATGACGAGGAAAATAGACTTACAAGAGATAATGCTAGAAAAATAGAATTTACTATTACAACTACTATTTTAGACGATCAAATAAAACCTCACTACAAAATTCTTGATTTGGGTGCTGGTGCAGGCGCATATTCATTTTATTATGCTGAAAAAGGAAATGAAGTAGTAGCTACAGATATAACACCAAAACATGTGGACATTATTAAAGAAAAACTGAAAGAAAAAGATAGTGAAATTAGGTTATCAGCAGAAGTAGTGAATGCTATAAACTTAAGCAAATATGAATTAGAGAGTTTTGATGTTGTAACCTGCCTAGGACCAATGTATCACCTTAAAGCTGAAAATGATAGAATAAAGTGTATTCAGGAAGCCTTAAGAGTATTAAAACCTGGTGGCATTTTAGCAATAGCATATATTAATAAGCATTACATAATTCATGTAGTTATGGCACATCTAAAACAATTTTTTACACCTACATTTATAGATGAAGTATTAAGCTCAGGTATAACTAAAGAAGGTGGAATTGAGTGCTTTTTACCAGTTGGATTCTTTACATCACCTACTGAAATTGAAGCATTTATAAGAAATTCTAATATTGAAGTTACGGATCATGTAGCTACTGATGGCTTATGTTCATTGTTAAGGGATAATATAAACGAGCTAAACGAAGAACAGTATGAGGCATGGAAAAAGTATATACTAATCAGCTGTAGAGAAAAAAGTATGTTAGGAATAAGTAATCATGGACTGTTAGTATGTAGGAAGAAATAAAAAGTATTTAACCACAGAGATATTGATACACAATTTTCTTATTTGGCCACGTAAAATTAAAACTTACGTCGTTTTTCTAAAAGATTGCATCACATTAAGTTACTTAGGAGTGATTAATTTGAGTTTAAATAACTATAGAGATGAAGCAGGGAACTTTCTAAAAAAGATAGGTGGAACCAATAAATGGCTTGAAGAAGAGTTTAATATATTAAAAGCATCAATAAATGAGCCAAGCAAGTTGAATCATCAAGTATATGATATGCTATTATATAATTAAATGACTTATTCATAGTACCGTATTATTCAACGTGAATATGCGGTATTTTTTGTTTGCAATTTGATTAAAGGGTGCAACAAAATATATAAATATTAGGTACGAAAACGATGTTCTTTGCTATGAAAATAGAACAGTTTTTATTTTCATTGGCAGCTGTGAAGTAAGTCATGATTCGTTGAAAATTGAATAATATAATATTTACAAAATATGTTACAATTAATTCACCATAGTAGAAAAATATGAACATCTTGATATGTAGGAAGGAAGCTGTTTATGAAAATAAGAAAAGCAGTTGGTGCAGTTATATTTCAAAATAATGAATATTTATTAGTTCATAAAGTTAGGGATGCTAGCATTAATGAAGATATTATTGGGTATTGGGATTTTCTAAAAGGTGGAATAGAAGAACTAGATAAGGATTTAGAAGCAGCAGTTTTGAGAGAATTAAAAGAGGAAACAGGTTCTACTAACTATAGAATAGTTAGTAGGTTTAATAAGAAGATTTGTTTTTCATTTCATAAAGATCATAAGTATGACATTCAAGAAACGGTGATGTTTTATGTGGAATATTTGGGTAATAGAGGAGAATTAAAACCACAAGATAAAGAAATTGATGAAGTGAGGTTCTTTTGTAAAGAAGACTTAATGAGAATTTTACATCATGAAGAAACTTATGAATTTTTAAATAAAGCATTTAATGAAATTATTTAGTACGTAATTTTCTTCTGTGTAAATAATGGTACATAATGGTTCTTGATATATTATTTGGATAAATATAGATGTATAATGGATATTGTAATAAAGATAAAAAGCAATAGGTAAATGGAAGGTTAGTAATTTTATGGTCAATTTTGAAATTTTTTCGAAAGAAATTAATGAATATGATTTAGGTGATGGATATACATTACAAAGGAACATTAGTTATGACATGGCTAAACATTATGCTGTGTATAGTGAATTACCTAAATATAATATGTTTTTTAGGAAAAGCTTTGATGTAATTCTTCCTAAATTTCAAGAAGACGAACAAGGCGTTTTTTGGATATTGAAAGATGGGGTTAAAATTGGTGGAGCTTGTATAGAACCTAACTGTATGGGTGATATATTCCTTATACTTCCTTATAAAAATGAGTATGAGATATTAAAGAGACTTAAAGAAATATTAATTTATTGGTCGGATGAAACTACAGATATTTGGGCCTTTGGAGGCGATTCCGCACAAATTAATAATTATGAAGCTTTAGGCTTTATAATTGATGAAAAAAGTCGTTGAATGATAAGACCAACTGAAGAGTTGAATATAAGTTTTAAGGATAATTTTTATGTAGATCTACCAAAAGAAGAACATATATTAGAAATGGCAAATCTTATAGCTGAAGCACGTAACAATAATCCAAGATTAGAGGATGGAAATGCTGAAAGAACTGCTGGTTGGATAAAAGATTATTATTTCGATGAGAATCCATATGCAGCTTGTTTGCACAAAGCATCTACCGCTGTATATGATAAAGAAACTAAGGAGTTAGTTGGTGTATGTTTAATATCCTTATGGGAAGAATGGCCATTAATTGGGCATATAGCAGTTAAACCAAGTTATGGAGGTAGGGGACTTGGAACTAATATGATTAAAAAAGCTCTATCAATCTTAAGTGAAGAATTTGCAGTTCTTAGGTTATATGTAACCATAGGAAATAAGGCAGAGGATTTATATTATAACTTAGGTTTTTTAAAGGGAACAGAACAGGTATCTATGAAACTAAAAAAGTAGTATGTATACGAATTTAAAATATTAATGCTAAATGAGGTATAAGCAATGATAAAAACAATTTATAGATTTGAAGAAGTAATTGATTTTGCATGGGAATTAAGTGAAAATGATTTGCATGCTAGTTATCCAAGAAGAAGATCAATGAAAGAGATTGAAGAAGTTATTGAAAGAGCTATCAGTTCACATAATAGAAATATAGTAGCTTGCTATCATGAAAATGTATTATATGGAGTTTGTATTTACTATTGGGAATGGGATGAAAAATATGCATCAACAGAAGCATTTTTAATAAGAGAAGATTATGAGCAAGTTGCAGAAGAATTGATTGGTTATATAAGTAAACAATTACCTGAATATAAACTATTAATAGGTGTGCCTTTTTCTAATAAAGATTCAAATCAATTTTTTAAGAAAAAGAATATTGAATGCATTGAATCTAGTATTGATACCAGGTTATATAATTTAGAATCACGTATGAATCAAAAACATGATCATGTAGAAAAAATTACTGAAAGCGATTTTAAAGAATATGCTAAATTTCATGATAAATATGCTATTCCTTTAGGAATGTATTATAATAGCAAAAATTTGCAAAAGGATATAGAACGCTTTCGAATATTTGCTTTTAGGCAAGGTAAAGGGATTCACGGAAGCATTTTTGTTAAGGCATTAAGACACCCAAAAGAAAAAGAAGTTTTTGGATTATTTGTTGATGAAGAATATAAAAATAATGGTATTGAAAGTATCTTAATCAATGAAATGTTAATGCAATTATATAATGAATTTGGTACATTAAAGGAAATTGTATATTTTATTGATGAAGATTGTACTGATGAATTAAATTCAGCTTTGACTGCAGGTTTTGAAATTAAAGATAAATATAGATGTTATAAATGTATACTTTAGGTCATTAAAACCTTATTTAACTACTAAACTATAAAATCGAATAATTTTTCTAAATGCCGTATTATTCAAAAATGAATTTTATGGCATTTTTATGTTGCAATTCAAAAATAGAACAGTTTTAATTTTCATTGGCAGCTGTGAAGTAAGTCATGATTCGTTGAAAATTAAATAATGTGGTGTTTACAAAATATGTTACAATTAAGTAGCAATGTGGAAAATTATGAAATATTATCAAATAATATAAATAAAATTTTAGGAGGTTTTATCGTGAACGATAGTTTGACAGTAACAGCAGATTTGATAAATGACAAGGTGAAATTTTCAGGGGCATCACGTTATAATCAGGAGATAATTATTGACTCTATGGATGGTGAGGGATATACTCCACTTGAACTATTTCTTATGAGTCTGGCAACCTGCAGTGGAATGACATTAGCTTTATTGCTTAGGAAGATGCACAAGGATGTATCTGAATTGAAAGTAATTGCTTCAGGTGAAAGAAGAGCAACGTATCCGACATACTTTAAAAGTATACATTTAATATTTGAACTTGAATCAAAGGACGTACAGACAGATGAGATTGAAGGAACCATAAAACTAATGGAAGAATCGTTATGTCCTGTTTGGAATATGGTAAAAAGTAATGTTGACATAAGCTGTGAGTATAAGATAATATGCCAATAAAAAATAGAAAGTGTGTGATTTTATAAAAAGTAATAAACTTTTCATAAATTAGTTAACAATAGTAATTTTTTACGTCACAACTGAAGAAAACGAATAATTTACTCAAATACCTCATTATTCATAAATTGAATTTTGGGGTGTTTTTATTTCGTATTACAAATATAAGATGCAACAAAATATATAAATTGTATAGATGTATATTTAGTATTATATGATATAATTTTCCTAAAATTAATTCTGATCTTAAAATATTACGTATTAAATGTAATATAGGTTAATATGAAATTGGCTTGGATTATTATATTAACCAAACATTTTCTGTATGAAAATAGTTGCGACAATAACCTGTATTTTAGATATACTTTTTCTTGAAATGAGGTTTTTATATGGATTGGCTAAAAAGGATGAATCGTGCATTGGACTATGTTGAGGGCAATCTAACAAATGAAATTGACATGAATATGGTGTCTCGAATGGCATTATGTTCATCTTATGATTTTCAAAAAATGTTTTCGTTTATAACTGAAATATCACTTGCTGAATATATAAGACGTAGGAGACTGACTCTTGCAGCCTTTGAGATTCAAAACAGTGATATAAAAATAATGGATGTTGCTTTAAAGTATGGTTATGAATCACCTGTTTCATTTACCAGAGCATTTCAGGCGTTGCATGGTATAGTGCCATCATTGGTGCGTGATGGGGGAGTTGTACTTAAAGCCTATCCACGAATATCCTTTCAAATTTCTATTAAAGGAGAGAGTGAGATGGAATACAGAATTGAAACAAAACAGGCTTTTGATATTTTTGGAATTGAGACTATGGGGTCTTCAATTGGAGATGAAAGATATCAAAGCCCTGCTCAGCTTTGGCAAGAGTGTCACAAAAATGGACTGTATGAAAAGTTATTTGAGGACTCAGGCAATTTACCATCGTTTATTTCACAGGATTTATGTAAGATTCATGGTGCAGTAAACTATAGAAAAACAGGAGAAAATACATTCCCTTATATGCTTTGTTCTTTTGTAGGTAAAAATAGTAATACAGAAGGTTATAGTATCGCTCATATTCCAGCACAAACCTATGCTATTTTTCCATCTAAAAGATTCCAATGGGATGAAAATTTAGCAGGAATTCTAACTACACTGCAAAGAAGATTTTATACCGAATGGTTACCGACTTCAAATTACGAAAAGATTGAAGGTGTCGAATTTGAAATTTATGGTGGAACTCGTGAATATGGTTACATTGAATTATGGTATCCAGTAGTAAAAAAATAGGCTAAATAATTTACACTTTTAAAGTTTTTAATGAACATTTTTCTTAGAAGGCGTAACACACTATATAATTAAATAGTTTATTTATAATGCCGTATTATTCAGAAATGATATGCTCCCCTTAAGGTAGACAGATTAAAAATAAAAATCTGTTGCTTGAAAGAAGAGCATTTTTGTGTCCAAAAGAACTAAATATACATTAGAGGAAAAATACGAAATTTTGAAGTTCTACAAAGATGGAATGGGTACTGTACATGATACTTGACCAGGTCAATGATAATATGAAATATTTACTTCGTTATATTCTTAATATTATATGGTATAATTTTCTTAAGTTAGTTCTACATTGTATTATTATGCGCAATAAATATATTAAGGAGTAGATAATTATGAGTGAGATTTTCGATATTTCTTATAATGACATTGATATCATCAAGAACCTTTGGGAAAAGAACAGGTTGTATCATCAGAATAGTTCAGAATACTTTAAAGAATCATATCAATCTATTAGATTTGATGAGAGAATAAAGGCTTTTTATATGTTTAATAAAGATACAATGAAAATAACTGTGGCTAAAAGTAATGATAAATATATAGGATATTGTATATCAACCATAGTGGATGGAACAGGAGAGCTTCAATCACTACATGTTAGTGAGAGTAATCGAGGTAATGGAATCGGGAGGCAACTTGCATCCAAACACATAGAATGGATGAAGGAAATGAATTGTAAAGTGATTGGGGTAACTGTGTCCCAGGAGAATGAATCAACGATATGTTTTTATAAGAAGCTTGGATTTTATCCTAATACCTTATATATGCAACAAAAATAGAAAAGTTATAAATGAATTACTTATAAAAACATCCTATTATTCTGAAATTGAATTTTAAGGTATTTTTATTATGTACGATTGATTTTAAATTAGGATTCTTCACATTTTTCTTAAAGGGCATAACAATTATAATTAAACAATTTATTCATAATACCGTACTATTCAGGATGAATTTGCGGTATTTTTACGTTGTCCTACAAATATAGGAGGAAGTAAGTTTATGAATATAAGAAAAATAATAAATGTAATGACAGTAACAATTCTCGTACTGTTAGGAATTAAATTTTAAAATATTTATGATTTAATGATAGCAATTGTATGGATATATATTTTTTTATTGGAGGATAAGGTTTAAATACTAGAGGACAAATTAGAATCTATAAGGTTGGTGAAATAAGACATCTAAAAGAAGTTAGCACTGAAGATTTGAGTAAAGAGTTAAGTAATAGATTAGAAGCTTAATTAAAGCCATAGAATACATAGATATGTAGCTTATGGCTTGGTATGTAACTTTATTTAAGGTGCATTAATTTTTTGATTTCCTGATTCATGTATGTCAATAATATCTACTGATATTCCATCGGTAATTACAGTAACATGGTAATATCCAAAGGGAGGCTCAAAAGGAGGAGTAGAATAGGTATTAATATATAGTTTAATTTCAAACTTATTATTTGGCATAGATTTTATTGACATAACAGATGTAGTATCATAGGAAAATTTATTAGCATTAATCTTCTCTTTAGTAAAAGCGTCCTGTACATATGGTACAAGAAAAGCAATAATAACATCATTTCCAATAGTTTTGCCAGGTGGTTTTGTATTAGTGTGTTTATTATTTATATAACTATTATAAGTATTTTTAGCTAATACAGGAGCAGCATGTATAAAACATAAATTTAGTACTAGTGCTAGTACTAAGGTTGCCATATTTAATTTTTTAGACATAACATCACCTCTATTTTATGTTCTGCATTACAATAAAGAATTATTCATAGTCATGAGCTAGATGTTTTTGGCAAAAGATTTGATTTTAGAAGAAAAATTAATAATTTACATTATTTAATCTAAATTATAATCACTTAATAATTAAGTTGAGTGGTTTTTTATTGCAATAAATCATCAATATTAATGAAAGTAGGCGAAAAAAATGAGGATGTATACCTTTTTAAAAGTATAAAAATAGTTCTTATAATGAATTATTGCAAGGACTAAAATAGTAAAAAGAAAATTATAGTATCAAGTGATGTGTGATTAATATTTACGTCGATTTTCATTTAAAGGGTAACCGTTGCATAAAGGATACATTAAAACCAGTTTGCAAGATAACTTTTATATTTGGTATAATATTCCTTAATGGTAATTATATCAGCATTGTAAAATATTGAAATTTAGATTTATTGAAGGATGATGATGGTATGAAGCTTAACTTAGATACTATCTCTCCGTATAAACTTCATGAGTATGATGAGCGATTATCATAGAATAATGAGAAATTTTTATATGAGGCGGTGGAAGTTAAAATCTACGTTGCTTTTGCAATATATTTAGAATTAATTTTATGAAGATTTAAAACAACAAAAGGAGAGATTATGATTATGGAATTTCAAGAAGTAAAAATAGAAATATATGTTCCAGAAGAACATATAATAAAATTAAGAGATGAACTTAATAAAGTGGATGCTTGTAAGATTGGGAATTATGATAATGTTATTTCTATAACAAATGTAAGAGGATATTGGAGGCCTTTGGGGGGTTCGAACCCTTTTAATGGCGAATTAGGCAAAGTATGTTATGGAGAGGAATGTAAGATTGAAATAAGGTGTAAAAGAGAATATGTTAAGAATGCCGTTAAGGTTATTAAAGAAATTCACCCTTATGAAGAACCATTAATTAATATTATTCCAATTATAAATGAACTATTTGAATAAAAATTAAATACTTAGCAATATTCCAAAATTATGATGCAATAGTAAAGCTACGTATAGATATTAAAGTGCAATAACTAAAATAGTTATATATTAAATTAATGTAGTTAAAAAGAGGGAATAAAGATGAGAAAAAAATTAAAAGTTATCTTTTTATGTCTAGTAAGTTTGATAGTAATAATACTTCTGACATTTATACCTACGCTAAATTTAAAAACTACAAATATGGTAGAACTTACAGATGAACATTTTATAATTTTTTATGAAAAGCAAGATGAGGATGCTGCAATTGATATCAGTAATAGGTTACAAAAGGGATATAGTTATATTTCGGAATCAGCAGGGATAAGTTCTAAATATAAAACCGAAGTTTATCTTTATAATAATCAAAATAAGCTTCATATGAAGAAATATGGATTAATTGGTAGAGTATTTGCCCCAGACTGGTATATTGGTGATAACATAAAAAATAAAGTTATTATTGTTTCTTCAAATTCTCCAGGAAAGAAGAATAATTATGAATCTGTTGCAAACGCTGCATTACATGAATATGTTCATACATTGATGTGGAATATTAATCCACAATTATCTAAATTTTTAAATGAAGGTATGGCAGGATATGTTTCAGGAAATACAAAGCCAAATTATAATTTTGATAAAATTCCATCTTATGAAGATACAAAAATAACTAATCCAATTACTTTTGGTAATAATGGTATGTATCCAATTTCATATACGTATATTGAATTTTTGGACAAAACATATGGTATGAAAAAGATATATATGAAGAATGGCTGAAGTTTTTAAATGAAAACTATTTATAATTAAATTCAATAGCTGCAAAATTAAATAGTATCTCAAGATATCGTGCTATTCAGAAGTGGATTTCACGGTATTTTTATTTTGTAATTTGATTGTAGGATGAAATAAGTAATAGAAATATTCATTGAAAATTGAATAATGCAGTGTTTCAAAATTATTAGAAGTTCCATATAGCTATAAAAATATATATGGAATATGGTATAATTTTCATATCAATTAAGTTGGAGTCGTAAAATATGGCGAAATATATGAAGGTGAGATATTAATATGGAGTACATGGGAAATAAAGAATACTGGGATAAAAAATTTTACAATAGGAGTGATAATCCATTAAATCCTGAAAAATCATTGGTTGAAAATATAAAATTCCTTAAAAGTGGTTCTGTTCTTGATATAGCTTGTGGAGATGGCAGAAACACATTGTTTCTGATTGAAAATGGATTTGAAGTAACAGGAGTTGATTTCAGTAGTAAAGCACTTGCTCGTTTGAAAATGTTTGTTAAAAGAAACAATTATTCTGTTAAGACAAAAGAAATAGATTTAAGTATGTCCAATTCATTAATGACTATTGGAATATTCGATAATATTTTAATTAATCATTATAGATTAAACAAGGAACAACTTGTAGATATAGAGAATCATCTAACTGATGATGGCATTTTATTTATTTGCGGTTTTGGAGATAAGCATAAAGTTGACTCAAAAATCAGAGAAGATGATTTAATTCATCCAACTGACTTTAAAGATATAAATAAGTCATTTGAATTGATTAACTATATTGAAAATAAAGATGATAGAGGATTTTTTGTTACTTATATTTTTCGTAAGAAGAAAAGTTAATACTTCATATTCTTATTTGACGAACTAAATAATATTCTTTGAAAATTTAATGCTCAGGAAAGTAAAGATATTATCCCTGAATATGAATTTTCAATAAATAGTTATACTTTTAAGGTTGTGAATGGAAATGGAAAAAGCAATACCCAATTTCCAAAATCCTTTGGTATGATTGGAACATCTGAAGAGAAAAAAAGTATAGCATATTTGTATTTTTATGATACGGATTTAGATTATATTGGAGGAGAAGATGACGGATACCCTATGGCTAATTTTGTTAAGGAGCATTTTGAATACGATTTTTAGTCATGGGTTATTCATATTATGAGCATTATAATTATGATATTGAGATATATTCTTTTTATAAAGCGTAACACATTATATAATTAAATAATTTATTCATAATGCCGTATTATTCAACGCGAATATGCGGTATTTTTGTTTCGTCCTATAAATATGATGCAACAAAATATATAAATTTTAAACGCGGAAATAATGTTTTTGAAAACTAAATAATATGATATTAAAAATATACTCTGTATAGATATTTATTTGGTATTATATTATATAATTCAAAAATATTAGTTGGTATGTTGTGAAATAATTCAAATTACTAGATAAAACTTATAATTCATAAATTTCCATTGGATGAAGGGGAGAAGTAAATGAAGAAATTAAATACTTTGGGAGAAAAAATAAGTGGTGGTTTTAGAGAAAGAAATAGAGCTGCAGGTATAGTGTTAAATGATAAAAAAGAAATGATTCTAATGAATTTAACAAACATGTATTTTCATATGTTACCAGGTGGTGGAGTAGATTCAAGAGCCTAATTTTATGCCAGATGAATTAGAACAAGGGTATCAAGTAGAATGGTACTTAATAGATAATGCTATAAAAATTCTTGAGGAAGAAAATGAGTACGAAGAATACATAAAGCAAAGAGAATTAGTAGCAATAAAAGAAGCAAAAAAATACTTAGAGGAAAATAATTTATAATTTCAACTTCATCCAACAAAGTCGCGTAATTTGTTGCTATATTAGAATTTTATATAATACCAAGCTCTAGGAGAAAAGGACTTGGAGTTAAAGGTTATGTCATAAATTAGTGTTGAGTTTTGATATGCTCTTTTAAACATAGTATAATAAGCCTATATTTATAGAGTTGGAGGAACATTATGAGCATAAAAATGATACATCATGTTTGTATTCAAACAGAAAAATATAAGGAATCCTTAGATTTTTATACAAGAATTTTAGGATTTGAGATGGTAATAGAAACCCCAAATTTTCATAAAAGAGACTTTAATACATGGCTACGATTAGGAGATTTTATGATTGAGCTACAAACAGCTAAAAAAGGACAAGAGTTAAATCAATGGAACTCTTTGAACGAAGGAATTGTACATATGTGTTTTTTAGTAGAAAATGTGCAAGAGGAATATGAAAGAATTAAAAGTTTAGGATATACAAGATTTAAAAATAAAAATGGAGAAGAGATTTATAAAGTAGAAGAAGGATATTTATTTAAAGTCAAAGCACCAGAAGGTACTGAGATTGAAATGAGAGATATACTGATATAAAATTCATTTTTATTCACGTAAATTTATACTATTAAAATTGTTCAATAAATAAAATTTTTACTTATGAAGAGGTTATAGATATGATTAATAAAGAGATAAAAGTAATAATAGCTGCATGTGCAATTTGTACAGGAGTAATGGCAGGTACAATAAACCCAAATGTAGAGATTAGTGGAAGGCTAGATAATATCAGTGACGTATACAAAAATCTCGATTATAAATATGACAAGTTAGATACACAAGATAAAGGATTAGCTAATGAAATAGTTGATATAAACACTGATATAGATAACTTAGTTACTGAAGCTAGTAAAATAGATCACCAAATTGATCCATTTAAAATAGATAATCTTTCAGGGAAAGTAATTCCAGTAGAATTAAACCCATCAAAAGTAAACTATTCTGTTGTAAAGTTATCAACCAATAAATTACCATACGATATACTCGCAAATAGTTCAAATTCCATAGGAAAATACGTTCCACCTAATTTAACTATTGTTAAAGTATGGGGTCAAAGGAATAATTATCTAGATAATGTAGTAGCTTCTCATATGGAAAAAATGTTTGCAGATGCAAAGAAGTCTGGGATAAATTTATACCTAGTATCTGGATACAGAAGTTACAGCCAACAACAGACTGTATGGAATAACAGCGTGAAAACACACGGAAAAGCTCATACAGAAAAGTATGTTGCATACCCAGGAAAATCTGAGCATCAGACAGGTTTCTCTGCTGATATAACTGGTGCCAGTTATAAAGGATTAGAAGAAAGATTTGACAAAACAAAAGAATATAAATGGCTATCAGCAAATGCTCACAAGTATGGATTTATTTTAAGATATCCGAAGGGAAAATCACAAATAACTGGATATGAATATGAACCATGGCACTATCGATATCTAGGCGTGGAATTAGCTGCTCAAGTGAAAAGCTCAGGTCTCACATATGAGGAATATTTAACAAGTTTAGGTATAACTTATGCTAAAAATCCAGCTCATATAAATCAGCTGTATAAAGAGGCTTATGATGCTACACAAAATGCCCTATCAAATAAAAGTCAATATTCCATAAATCTAGCTAGGGAAGCAATAATTAAACTTAAAGGAACTTCTGTAGAAAGTTGGGCAATGACTGAGTTTTCTAAGCAAGTTGATACAGTTCAGCACCCTTATTTAGTAAAGATAGTGAATTCTATAAACAAAGCTGAAGAATCTTTACTACAGAGAGATATTAATGAAGCTAGATTAACTATTGATAAAGACCTTCCAGATGTATGGAGATATTCATATAGCTCAGGTATTGATAAAATACAGCAGAAGATGATGAATATAGCAGCAGACTTATTGGACAAGGCAAAAGCTTCAAATCAAGATGAAGATATTCAATCAGCTAGGAAAATGCTTCTAGATATATCAACTGCTTCAAATAATGATATCAGCAGATGGGCAATGAATTTATTGTCTCAACTAACCGATGATAGTAATCCCATACTTGAATCTATGGAAATAAACTCTGTGACTAATGATAATTTATTGAAGGATTTATATGTCTTATATTAGATTATTTCACTATCTTATACTTTGTATTCCCAATTTCAGTATAATTAATTTTAAATAAAAGAGACCATGATTAAATTCATGGTCTTTTAATTGTTTCAATAGCTAAATATTTTATATATCATTTTAAAAGTAATTTATAGTATATACTGTGCGATTTAGGTTATAAAATAATAATAAAGATTTTGAAACAGTTATGATATAAGCTGTAATAAAAACAAGCATATATTTTAGAGGCTTTGTTTTAATATAGTTCTAAAATCAACAATCGTTTAAAACAAAGCCTTTAAAATATGTTAGGACGGTGAGCTAATGAATAATACATATAAAACTCATTGGAAGTTTATACCTATAATAATGATATTGATAATACTAATAATAGTTCCTTTCTCAATAATTTTTAAAGAAAGCAGTGAAATACAACCAACTTTTGTAGTAGAAAGTAGTAATAATGATATTATTCCAAAGCCTCTAAGTTATGAAAAAGGTGAGGGTAAATTTATGATTACAAAAGATACTTCAATTTATGTAAAAGGAAATACTGAAGCAGAAACAGAAGAAATTACTAAGATTGCAGAATTTATAAAAGGAAAACTAAAGGCTTCAACAGGTTTTGAATTAGATATTATTAAAGCAGATAATGTTCCAGCTGGTAGTATTTATTTAACTACTGTAGGCTCAGAAGAAGAGCAAGGGAATGAAGGCTATAAGATAATAAACACTCCCGAAAATGTTAAAATTATAGCATATAAGCCAGAAGGGATTTCAAGGGGAGTTCAAACCTTAAGACAACTATTGCCAGCAGATATTGAAAAAGATACCGTAGTTACTGATGTGGAATGGAGTATTCCAGCTTCAACAATAGAGGATAAACCCGAATATGGTTACAGGGGGTTAATGATTGATGTGGCTAGACACTTTTTTACTGTAGATGAAATTAAACGTCAAATAGATCATGCAGCGGAGTATAAAATAAATAAAGTTCATTTACATCTTAGTGATGATCAAGGGTGGCGTTTAGAAATAAAAAAATGGCCAGACTTAACTACAATAGGTGGAAGTACAGAGGTGGGGGGTGGACCTGGAGGATACTATACACAAGAAGAGTTTAAAGATTTAGTTAAATATGCAGCTGAAAGATATGTAGAAATAATTCCTGAATTTGATATGCCAGGCCATAGTAATGCAGCCTTAGCCTCTTATGGATTTCTAAATGAAGATGGTAAAAAGAAACCTTTATATACAGGTACAGAGGTAGGATTTAGTTCTTTAATGACGCATGATGAAAAGACCTATGAATTTATTGAGGATGTAATTAAGGAAGTCTCTGAGATATCCCCTTCGAAGTATATTCATATAGGAGGAGATGAAGCAGATAATACTAAAAAAGAGGATTATGATTATTTTGTAGGCAGAGTAGCTAAAATAGTTGAGAAGTATGAAAAAACTCCAATAGGTTGGGACCCAATTGATACATCTCCAGAAATAAATTCAAGTGTAGTATTGCAGAATTGGAAAGATTCAAATGAAGCGGCTAGAGAAAAAGAGATGAAAATGATTATTTCAATTGCAAAAAAGGCTTATTTAGATAGGAAATATAATGAGAGCACGCCATATGGATTAGCAGGTGCAGGTTACATTTCTGTAGAGAGTGCATATAAATGGGACCCCACTGATTATGCTCCAAAGGAATTAATTTTGGGCATAGAAGCACCATTATGGACAGAAACCATTGAGGATACAAAAGCCATGGATTATATGATATATCCAAGGTTATTAGGCTATGCTGAAATAGGTTGGGCACCTAAAGAGGATAGAAATTGGATTGAGTATAAGAATACATTAGAGAAACAAGGGGAAAGAATGAAAAACCAAGGAATAAATTACTATACAGGTAGTCCAAAACATAATGGTAGTACAGCATGTGTAACAGATAAAATTATAGAAGGAATGAAAGTCAACAATATTAACATCAAGAAGTATATACTGGGAGAAATGAATATAAAGTATTGCAAAGGAATAAATATTTTAAAAAATTAAAGTCGCAGGTTTTGTTATACCTGTGACGTTTTTTATTGTTTCATGATAAAAAATATAGAGTACATATGTTTCTCATCTATAGGTGATATTTGCAATTTAGTCTAAATTTTACCCTCTTAATGAGTCAATATATTATATTATAAAAATACTATGTAGTCAATGTACATTTTGAAAAAACATGAAAAATCATATTTACAATAGCTAACACATCTACACTATATTTTAAGACTTCTCATCTGTTTGAAAGATTTCAAATGAATACATATAATTGATCTTGTAAATTACTGGATTTATGAAATGGGGGAGAATTATGTTATCAAGGTTATTAGATTTAAGATTAAGTGACAAAAAACAATATGGAACTAAAGCAAGTGTATTAGGAGAATTAATGAAAAGTGGGGAACAGATTCCAAATGGGATTGCCTTGTCTTCAGAGTTTTTTATGAAGTATCTTAAATACAATAATTTTCATTATAGCACTCAAGACTATTTGGGCTATAATAAGGAAATCTATAATTTTATATTAAATGGAGAGTTTTCTCCTGAAATGGAGACAAATATCCTTCGTTTTTTTAATACTATACAGAATAAAGAAATTCAAGGGAAATATGCAGTAAGATCTTCTGCCTTGTGTGAAGATAATGATATATATAGTATGGCAGGTATGTTTTCTTCATTTATAAATTTAAATTCTTTTGAGGAAATTAAAGCTTCTATAAAGAAGTGTTACGCTTCCTTATTTAAGGATAAAGTTATAGCATATTTCTTAAATAATAATTTAAACTTCGAAGAACTAAAAATGGGTGTAATAATTCAGCAATTTGTTGTAGGCGATTATTCTGGAGTTAACTTTTCAGTGGATACTATTGATATGGATAAAGACATAATGCATATTAATGCTGTAAAGGGATTATGTGATGATTATGTTAGTGGTAAAGTAGGTTCGGCATTTTATAAAGTTGATAAAAAAACAGGAGAGATATTAGAGGAAAGAATTCCAGAAAATTTTATTGCTCCATCAAAAGACATAATAGACAGTTTATATGAAGTCACTTTAAAAATAGAAAGAATCCTTGATAAATATCAAGATATAGAATGGACTATTAGAAATAATAAAATTTATATACTTCAAGCTAGACCTATTACAACCTTTAGAATTAAGGAGTTTGAATATACATGGCAAAAGGAAGCTGAAGGTAATTATACCTGGTATAGAGAATGTGATAAGCCTTATGAACCTTTAATTAATGAACTGAGCCTAATACAAGGTGAGGCTTTAAATGAAGGATTTTATGCTACAGGCTTTCAAGATTTTTATACAGAATATTGTGTTCAAAATGGTTACTTCTTTTATAGAGATAAGGAAATGGTAAACAGGGAGGTGCAGGAACAAAACTTTCTAACTATGCTAGATGAGCTGCACAGTGAATATAAGAATATATTTCAAGATGTCATGTTGCCAAAGTTATTGATATTTAAAAAGGAGCTAGATAAATATATATCAAGAGAGCTATTGCCAAGAGAAGCTTTGAGATTTTTGGAAGAATCAATAGAACACATGAAATTTCTAGCTGCAAATCATGAGCCAGTTACTCATGGATGTGATTATATAGATAATTTTATGGAACACTGTAAAAATATAAACAATAATTTTAATGTAGATGATTTTTATGATTTGATATTTAATGTTAGTATTTTAAATAAAGAGAGAGAATTTTATATTACCATGGCTAATGAGGTGAATTCAAATATGATTTTAAAGGAAATGTTTAAGGATTGCCCTTATGATGAACTTTTATATGCTAGACTTAAGAAGATTCCTGAAAGCAAAAATTTACTACATTTAATGGAAGAATATATAACTCTGTTTGGAATTTGTAATTTAGATAGCGATGTTAACACTTCTCATCCCAGAGCTTTATTAATGGAATTACCTTCTAAAATAATAGGGCACATACGAGGATTTTTAAATCTTAATATTGAAAATTTTAAAGCTTCCATAGAAAATTCTTTAAAAAATAAAAGCAGAATTAAATCCAGTATATTAAATGCATTAGATATAGAAAAAAGGCAAGACTTTTTAAATAAACTTAGTTTAGCTGAAAGGGCCTACTTAGCAAGAGATAATCATCATTATTACTTTGAACGTATGACAAAATCATATCTACGCTTAGCCTTGGTAGAGGTTGAAAAGATATTAATGAGTAATAAGCAAATAAAATTTAAAGAAGATATATATTTTCTTACGCTTAATGAAATTAAAGAGGGATTATTAAAAGGTAGTGATTTTAAAAATCTTGTAAAGGAGAGAAAGCAGCTATTTAATTATCAAAAGAAATTATTTGCACCACCTACTATTGGAAAAGAACCTGCTCAAAATGCAGATTTTATAGATGAAAATAATGAACAGGGTAAAAGTGAATTTAGAGAAGCTAATATAATTTTAAAGGGACTTTCAGGATTAAGAAGAAAAGTTACTGGAAAAGTCAAAATTGGAATACCTACTTATCTAGATGAGGGCTACATATTGGTAGTGCCATTTACGCGATGTGGAGAGCTTGAGAACATAATTAATCATGTAAAAGGCATTATTGTAGAGATTGGTTCACCTTTTGAGCATTTAGGTATCCTTGCCAGAGAAATGAATATTCCGGTTATATATAATGTTAAAGATGTAATGAGAATTCTTAAAGATGGAGATGAAGTTCAATTAGATGGAGTTTCAGGTGAAGTTAAAATAATAAAAAAGAGCAAATAGAAACTAAATACAACAGAAATAAATAAGTAGCACTATTGGGTTAATAGTGCTATTTTTTATGATGTAAATTCATGCTTTAATAGTTGAAACTATAATTCATGGGGAAATAATTTCAATACAAGTAGAGTATATAACTTAAATAAGTAAATAGGCGATTATGTGATACTAACGACTATTATTTATTAATACATCAATGTTAAAACGCTTTTCAGGGCCTTTATAGCGTGGATACTTTACTTCGTTTTTTGTGCCTTCACCAATAAGGACTGCAGATTTAGGACACTGACTATAACAACGCAAACACAAAATGCAGTTATGTCCAAACTCATAAGTATTTCCACATTGTTTTATGTTATTTATGGGACATATACGCTGGCATTTGCCACAGTTGATACAGCTCATTGTATCAATTTTAAATTCTTCACTTACCGTATCAATCAACTTATCAATATGACTTCGCTGAAAATTACCCAAAGCATAGCCTAAAATATTTTTACCAATGATGTGCCGTTGGTTATTAGTGATTGTAAATGCTAATTTTTTAACCTTTATCAGGGATTTTTGATTCAGCTTATCAACACGGTGATCGTTCTTAGGTTTATAAAATCTGAATTTTGGTGTATGAAAGTTATTCATCATCCTAAAATGCATTGCTTGCTCAAGATTATAACCTTTTTCAATAAGCATTTGGCCTATGTGATAAGCAGTATCCCCAGAGGCTAATGCGTGAGTGGCAAAGATGCTGACGGATTGATCTTTAGCTGCATTTGGAAGCTGATGAATAAAATTAACCATGAGTCTTGGAGCTGTTGAGCCATATACTGGGAACCCTAATATAATATGATCCGTATCTTTAACCTGATCTAGCACATTTTCCGTGGTGAGTGTTTCAATAGAATAACATTGAACTTGATGTTTTTGTTCTGTTAATTGTTGTTGGAGTGCATTTGCTATCCACCAGGTATTACCTGTGCCGCTAAAGTAATAAATAATTATGTTTTTCATTCCATAACCTCCTAATATTTACTATCCTGACCATGAAAATTGTTAGCTTTTATGCTTCTAAACTAAATCATATTCATTGATAACTGCTTCAATGAATAGATCCCAAGCCATTTGAGCTTGTGTCTGATTACCATGTATCAAATAGTGCATGCCGATGCCATCTAAGCTCATATAGATCAGATGTGTTAAGGTTTTTAGGGTATCATCCTCTATAGAGTTATTGCAAAGGCCATGTAGTTTACTATAAAGCAATGAACTAAATTGGTCAGAGCAATTGTTTACGATTTGCTTTAAATGTGCATCGTGCATACTAGCCTGAAAAAGGCTTACAAAGGCTTTATAGATGATTATGTGTTGTTTATTAATTGAAAAGCTAGTTGTACCAAGGGCTTTGAGATATGAACGTACATTGTCATAATGTTCCTCTTGTATTGGATTAATGATATTATCATATAATTTTTCAAGAACCAGTGCCGGGATGTCATCCATTTTTTTAAAGTAATGGAACACTGTACTTTTGCTGAGATTAACAGCATTAGCTAATTTTGATGCACTCAATCCCTTAAGACCAGATTCACTAATAATCTGCATAGCAGCATATAGAATACGATCAGCAGTGGAGACATTTGTAGGAACTTCATTATTTATCATGGTATCACCTCTCTTATGATAATTTTATTGCAAATCGAACGATCGGTCAATGAAAATTTAAATTTCTTAAATGTATAAGTTATAATTAAATTTCTACATTATACAAATGGGTTTAAATAATTAGAACTTCATATTATTCCTGACCTCTGTGTAAGTTCAACTAGAGATTCATTTGCTTAGCATGAATCTAAGTTTCCTACAAATGGTATTCACAGGAATAATATGAAGTTCAATTTAAATGATTTATAAAAGGAAGTCCTATTTTTATAATGGTTAATTAATTTAGTAAATTACCATAATAAGTAATTACTTAAAATATGTTTTGGATCCATTATTTACAATATAAGATCCATTTGGAACTTGAATTCCCACAATACACACGTTTAAGCAATCAACACATGAACCCATTGAATTTATTAAACATAAAAATAGTGTGAACCAATTTAATAATCCAAAAATATTAAGAATAAAAGGTAATATAATTGATAACAAAATCAATGGCATAATACAAATAATTATATACCTACTCTTTTTGATTTTTTCAGTAGTACAAACAAACCCGAAAAACCCATTAATGCCCCAATATGTTTTATCTGATTTTAAAACATTAGGTATAAAACAAGCATGGATAAATTCATGTATTATCATAAACAAAAAAATTATAACAACATATAGTAGAGTAACTAAATCTACTGTAAATGTAATGCCAAAGCCAGGATTACTATTTAGAAGTTCTTTTAATGGAGTATATAAATAAAATGCAATGATAATAGAAATAACCCCATTTATGATCATAAATGGTATTGATAGTAAAGTTGCCATTACTAAATTAGGGGGTTCTTTTATTTTCTTCCATCCATTAGATATAAGTATGTTACTAAGATTTTCATCAATAGGAGGTATTTTTTTGATATATCTCATTAATCACACTCCTTTCCTAAAATATAAATAATAGTTGTTATACAACAAATTACAACTATTCGTTAGTAATATATTGTATTATACGTAATTTTAACCGCAAATATAATAAATTTCAATACCTTCATTCTGAATAAAGAGTAAGATTCTACAACATCTTGCTTATATATAACAATCTCCCTATTATTTCTATATTAAGGTACTTGTGCTATAATGTGGCTATGTATGTGATTACACTTAATTACATTAAACTTTATTTAGTTAGTAGACAAAAAGGGGGCACTGCTTTATGAGAAAATATGTTATTTATGCATAGCAGAGGCTATTGCATAGCAATTAATGATTAAAAATATGAAATGGCCTTTGCTCAATCCTAAAATGAAATAGTATTTAGGAGGAGCATATTAATGAGCTATATTAAAGCAACAGAGGTGTTGCCAAAGGAAATATTGGATTTAATTCAAAAGTACGTTGAGGGTGAATACATTTATATTCCTAAAAAGGAATGTAACAGAAAGGCTTGGGGAGAAACTACCAAAAGTAAGAAGGAAACTTATGAGAGAAATTCACATATTTATGAGAAATACTGCGAAGGTATATCTATAAAAGCTCTTTCCGAAATGTATTATTTATCTCCCAAAAGTATACAAAGAATTATTTTGATAATGAAAAGAGCAAACTAATAAGAAAATGTACCATAAAGTGAAAGATTAATGGTGCATTTTTATTTGGGAAAAATGTTATAGGTTTATATACTGATTTTGCTAGGTAATATCATTTAAATAGACCTTTCCAGAAGTAGTGAATTCGAATTTATGTTACAATTATAGATATAATTTAAGATATTAACTAAATGGAGGAGATAAAAATGTTTACCAAGGATGAACTTCTAGTAATTAAAGATGCATTAAAAATTGCTGATAAGGAATATATTAAACTAATTGACTTACATAAGAATAACAGAAATAGCTTGGTTGCTTATAACAGAAAGCAAAAAAATCTATGGATGACTCAAAATAAATTAAATAAAATTTTAGATGAGGAACAATACGAAAAATAAATAAGGGTTAATCCAATAATAAATCCAATAAAAATGCGCCATGAAGCGAAAGCTGAGTGGCGTATTTTTGTTTCAGAAAAATGTTATAGGTTGATGTGCTGATGTATCCAGTGATATGGTTAAAATAGAATTTTAAGGAAGTTATGAAACCGATGGTAACATAAGCAAAATATTAATAGTTAGTAAAAATAATCTATTATATATAGTTGGAGGATTATAATGCAAATAAGTACAATTCCAAAAGATTTTATTATCAATATAGCCGTTGATACGGGAGGAAAAGTAGTATCGAATTTCCTTTTACATGGACTAAAAATTAAAAATGATTCAGATAAAAATGTAATACTAAAGTATATAGATTTTGAGTTATATGCTTCAGATATTTTAGTAAAACAAGTTACCTACCAAGGAAAATCACTTGAGAATACTATAGAAGAATTTGCGGAAAAGAATACCTGGCTTGGTAAAGGTTTTGGGGCTAAATTATTTTTGGGTGAAGAAGGATTTTGGAATCCAGAGTACTATACGAATTCTATAGATATGAAACCAAATCAGGAAACAGGGATATTTAATGAATATTTTATAGTAGTCTACAATAAAGTTATAGATAGATTAGTGATAAAAGTTAATTATACTAAATGTGACCAGGAACAGATACAGGAGTTGAAAGTTCCGTTAATACAATATAAGAATAAAAATCAATATATATTTCCACTTAAAGGGAATATATCAACTTGTGGAAATTATAATAGTTTGATGGACCATAGACAGCATTATTCAATGGAATTTGCTTTTGATATGGCTCAGTATAATGTCGATCAAAAGTTATGTTACAAGGAAAATATGTGTGAAGAAGACTATATAGTTTATGGCAAGGATATACTTGCAATAGCTGATGGAGAGGTAGTAGATTGTTATCACAGCTTTACTATGACTACTTCTTGGGATTGGAATGAGAGGAAGCCACTTATAGATAAATATGGACTAGCAGCTCAGTGTGGAAACCATATAGTTTTGAAGCATGCTAATGAAGAATATTCTTTTTATGGTCACTTGATTACAGATAGTCTAACCATAAGAAAAGGTGATAGAGTAAAACAAGGACAAGTTATAGCTAAGGTTGGGCATACAGGAATGTCTGGCTGCCCTCATCTCCATTTTCAACTAATGGATGGACCAGATTTCTTCGTAGCTAGAGGGCTACCTTGCTCTTTTTTAAATATACGAGATGTTGCTGGTAATAAACTTAGCCTAATACAAGAGGATAATATAATTGTGCATGCTGAATAAAAAGTATAGGTTCTACAACATTTTATTTATATAAGTTGCAATTAGATTTGTACATTATTACAATCTATATAATATTGAAATTATAAAATATTTATAGTGTAATTTGGAATGAAAATTTTGAAAGAAGTGTTAAACATGATTAAGACAAACGGTAGATTTGTAATTGAAATTTTATGTCTAACTACTTCAAGTGAAAGTTATTAAATATAGTTTTGATTTACAACTGTTGTTGCTATTATCATCGATATTATAAAGATAAGTTAATTAATCCTGAAGTAGTTAGAATAACTATTTTAGGGTATTTTTATGTCCCAATGAAGTTCAATTTACTAGGTAAAGTATAATTTATATTTAAAATATGGTAAAATATACAAGGAGTGAGGGAGGAGAATCAATATGAAATTACAGTTATTGGGAAATTGTACAGTTTTAATAACCACTAAAGATGCAACAATAATGTTAGATCCATATTTTAGCAATGTTGGTAATTTACTATACAGAAGAAGCAAACCCGTTTCAAGTAGCTATAAGGAGATAGAAACTTTAGATGGGATTTTATTAAGTCATGAACATTTTGATCATATGGATTTTGGATTTTTAAATAAATTTAAAAATAAATGTCCAATATATGCACCTATGTTATCATTTAAAACATTACTATTCAATAGAAAGGCTGTAAATAAAGGAGATAATTTTTTAATAAAAGATATATCCATAACGGTTGTACAAGCTAATCATATTTCTCCGGCAGTTGGATATGTAATAAAAGCAGAAGGTAAAACTATTTATTTTTCAGGTGATACTTATTATGGTAACTTTATTAAGGATATATCATTAAAATTTCCAATTGATATTACTATTTTGCCAATAACAAATTACTTTCCACCTATGACTATGGGGGAAAAGGGAGTATTAAAAGCATTGAATGTATTGAAGCCAAAATGGTTTATCCCAATGCATAAGGATATAATGCAAAGAATGAAATCAGGTAGTTGTACTATTTCAAAGGAAAAATTAGAATTGTTAATAAGGGATAGTAAAGAAAATGTAGATTTAATATATTTAGAAAATGGAGAAACCTTTGACATATAATTAATAAGTATAACATCTAAAGGATTGTAAGCCAAAATTAAAAATCAAGGGAAAAACAAGAGCCATGTTCTTTTTCTATAATTTCAAAAATATATTTTAATTGTAATAAATACTTTGTACAGTTGGAATTATTGAAATTTAGAAGGAGTTGAATTCATTTGGCTAGGGAAATTAAATATGTACAGCCGATTAATCCAACGGATGAAGAGCGATATGAGATGATGAGAATTGCCCTAGAAGAAGAAAATCGTATTGAGGATTTTGACAATTTAATAAAACTACTTGGGCCGCCAAAAGATATTACAACCATTGCATCTCCTAGAGAATGTAGTGGTGTTAGAGTAGGTATAATAGGGGGTGGACTTGCGGGATTAGCGTCTGCCTTTGAACTTAGAAAGCTTGGATTTAATATCACTATTTTTGAGATGCAGGAAAGTCGTATTGGTGGTAGAGTCTATACTTATTATTTTGATAAGGATAAAAAATATTACGGTGAACTTGGAGCTATGAGAATACCTGTAAGTCATCAAACTACATGGCATTATATCAATACATTCAATTTGCAGACAGCGCCTTTCGTTCAAGAAAATGAAAATGGATTTATATATGTAAGAAATAAGAGAGCAAGAAATGATCCTGAAGGCAAAGGTGTAATGGAAAAGATTTATCCACAATTTAATTTAACTCCATGGGAAAGAATCACTCCATGGCAAGAGCTTATTGAGTATGGATTAGGAAGTCAATTGTCGAAGATAAATCCAAATATGAGAAAAGAGCTATTACAAATAAAAAGAGAATACTCAAAGGAAATTGAATACTTGGGAAGTTTAAGTGCTAGAGATGTATTAGAAAAAATGAAGATCAGTGAAGGGGCAATAGAGTTAATTTCATGTGTTTCTCCTTTCATAGGTTATCTTTATTACAATAGTTATATTGAAAATTTGCAAGAACAATATACTATAGATAATGCTTATAGATATGGAATAGCTGGAGGTACAGTAAATTTACCTCTTGCTTTTTATAAATCCTTAGTTTCTAAAGAGCCTAAGGAATATCCTTGTATTAGTAGGGAAGATTTAGGAAAAGTCTTTTGGAAAAATGGAAAAACAGTAACTGGTATATATAAAGAAGCTAGAGATAGTAAGGTTGTACTTGAGTATAAAGGTGAGAAATCTTCAGAGGTTTCTCATGAAAGTTTTGACTTTGTTATTTGTACTATTCCTTTTTCTAGTCTTCGTAATGTAAACATATATCCTATGTTTAGTACTGAAAAAATGCAAGCAATAAAGGAACTTAATTATACATCCTCTCAAAAAACTTTATTTATGTGCGATGAGCGTTTTTGGGAACAAGGAGGACCTAAGGAGAGAATAATAGGAGGAGCATCCTTTACTGATCTGGTAACTTCGAATATATGGTATCCTAATTACTTAAACTATTCTGATATTGATAAGATGAAAAAAAATAAAAAATATATTAATCCCGATGAGCCAGGTGTTCTTTTAGCATCCTACAACTTAGAGCAGGATGCAATACGACTAGGAAATCTAGATACTAAAATGCGTATTCCGGAAATAAAGAGGCAAGTGGAGGCTGTTCATGGCCTTTCAAGAGGGTATTTAGATTCAATAGTGGAAGATTATAAAACTATCAACTGGGATAGTGAACAAGGCTTTTATGGAGCATTTTGTTATTTTATGCCTAGCCAACAAAGTCTTTTTGCATATGCATCGGCGAAACCTGAATATAATAATAGAGTATATTTTGCTGGAGAACATGCATCTCTAACACATGGGTGGATACAAGGATCTGTAAATAGTGGTATGAAAGCCGCTAATGATATAGCAGAATATTGTAAAGTCATGTCAGGAAATGAACATTCAAATTTATGTTACTAAAGAGGAAAATAGATAAGTTGTAATTAAGTTTCTACATTATACAAATAGTATTCACAGCAATAAAATTTAAATAGTTTATAAAATAAAAGCCTTTAATTAATATGAATTATCATTATTACAAAATATATATAAATTCTTATTTGAAAAATTAACGGGTTAAGTGTAAACTTAGATTCCTGCAGAGCTATGAGCAATAATATATAGTTCATTATCAACACTATATTAAAACAAAGCCTAAAAAATAATAAAGTGTAGGAAGAGTTATTTAAATATGAGCCTTCTTACACTTTTAATTTTATGTATATAGTTAGATATTATTGAAAATCATATTCTCCAGTATTTGTTACAATCCGATTTTTACCATTACTTTTTGCTTTATATAGCATCTTATCAACACTACTGATTATATCAGTATAGTTGGATAAATGACTAAAGTCTTTATTGACATATATCATACCAGCACTAAAAGTAATAGGTGAGACTAAGATTTCTTCAAAATATAATTTCAACTCTTTTTGAATTTTTTGAATTCTTTTAAGTGCTTGCTCCTGCTTTGTATTCATGAATATGAATACAAATTCTTCACCACCATATCGTCCAAAGATATCAGAGGTACGTATATTTTTTCGTGAGATTTTTGAAAAAATCTTTAATACTCTGTCACCCATTAAATGTCCATACTGATCATTAATTTTTTTAAAATCATCAAAATCAGTCATACAAATAGTAAATCTACACTTTTCTTTTTTAGGCTTCATAAGTTCATTTATATAGTCTAGCAAACTATATTTATTTATGGCACCAGTTATTAAATCTAGTTCAAGTTGCTCTAAAAGAAAATCTTCATGGTGTTTATGTTGTGTAACATCTGTAAATGAAAGTATAGCATAAAGATTATCTTTATAAATTATAGGACTTCCATTTACATTAAACCATTTAGTTTTTTTATTTTCACCAATAATAGAAGTATGACTAATAAGCATGTCTTCTACAGAAACTTTGTTATTTAATATATTATCAAGACCATTTCTTACATCGCAATTTTTGCATTTAGGAGCTTGTCCACATGTGAAGTTATTATCTTTCAAATTGCTGCATTGAAACACATTACCAAATGGAATACCCTCAATATTATAAGATTCTAAATTAAAACATTTAAACATATAATCATTAACAGACACTAGATTCTTGTCTATATTTACAATTATTAGTCCCACTAAAGCATGATTATATATATTGTAGTAAAATGAGTCACTACCACATTTAAGAATATCTAACATTTTAGTTTCCGCTTTTTTCATAAAATCACCTATTTTCTAATAAAATAAATCATTCAACCAATAAATAACTAAGTAAAATCACTTAAGAAATAGCTAGTTTTAGATACGCAAATATGCTTATTAAAACTAGAATTCCATCTTAAGGATATTTTTCTTAGAGATTTAAAATGAAATAGTGTTAGAGATATTTTTTGCCTTCACATATAATACATAAAAAGTAATTATATAGAAAAAGTAATTATAGTACTAGTTCAGATTTATTTTATTAAGCAAGGTAACTTTTAAATTTATATAATCTAAATATTTCTCATTTAAGTTAAATAAAGAGACTTGTATCTTATATGCGTCAAGGTATAAATCACAATATCCATATTTTCATCTCATATTATACTATGTGATCATTTTATCTATGTAGTACATTATAACATAGTAAAAATGTGCATACAATACATATTAGAGATTATTATAGAAAGGCGATGAAAAATTTGGAAATAAATTATAGTGATATAGGAAAAAGGATACGTAGTGAGCGCACAAAACAAAATATTACACAGGAAAAACTGGCTGAAATGACGTATTTATCAATTGCACATATAAGTCATATTGAAACAGGAAATACTAAGCTTAGTTTACCTACTATTGTAAAAATTGCAAATGCACTGACTACCTCTGTAGATGAATTGCTCTGTGATAGTATCATCAAATCAAAAAAAATCTTCGAAAATGAAATATCAGATCAAATTAAAGACTGCACTGAAAAAGAAGTACGTATTATTGCAGACATTGTAAAAGCTACAAAAATAGCTATCAGAAAAACTCTTCATTTTAAATAACCCGATTAACTTATAAAAATAATAATATTAATTTATTTTATATTATGTTTTGATAAATTTTAATATATTACATAAAGCTTTTGTAATAATTATGTAAAACTTTTGTGTCTTAACAGGGAGAGTTATAAACATATATAATCAATAAAATATTTTAATAGGATTTACTATGAACTTCATTAATATACAGAGAAAAATGGGCAGTCTATAAAAAGTTACAGTTAATAAGCATATTTTAAAATTTAGTACAGTTTCAAAGTAAAGATTTATATTCATAAACAAAACCTTGATAATATTTTTTATACTATCGAGGTTTTGATCTCTTTATATATACATATATAGTATTAAAAGTTATAGAAACTTTAATATGTAATTTAATAACTTGATTGAAGTTTTGCCTCTAAAAATTCATTGAGTTTAAAGTATATTTCATTTTTCATAATATTTTAGAAGTATTACTGGAAAATTATCTAAATATCTGATTAGATATAAGTAGAAGATAACTAAAATATTAGTTAAAATTCTTTTATTTTACATAATAACATTTATATGTTATTTATTGTAAAATATATAAAGAAATTATTGACAATAGAGAAAGTAAATGATAACATTAAAAAATTATATTGATAATGAATATCATTAAAAGATAAATTAATGATGAAATGATATAGAGGGGATGATTTAGTGGTGACTAATAATAGATTTTTAGGATTAAAAAAAATTTTTACATTCAACTCACTTAAGAAAAAAATAATAACAGGATTTATATGTGTAATCATTATGAATTTAATGGTATTTTTGGGGGTGGAATTAAGTAACGGTTATAAACAGGTGAAAAGCGAGGCTTTAGATAAAAGTTATGCCTATGCAGAACATATAGAAAAGGTTATATCACCTATAGGAATAAATCAATCAGATAAAATTCAAGAAAAAATAACAGATTTATTAAATAATCAATATAAGTTAGCTGGAGCTATTGGAGTTCTAGATAAAGATTTAAAATATATAGCAAATACAGATGAAAGCAAGATAGGGACTAGCTTTAAAAATAAAAATACAGAAAATTTAATTAAGGATAATAAAGTAGCAAGTTTTGAGTTAAAGATTGATGGACAAAATGAATATTTCTCTGTAGTTCCGTTGTATAAACAAGAAAAAACTATACCAGTAGATGTAGTATCTTCAGCTACTAGCACAGTAGATACAGTAACCTCGGCTAGCACTCAAGTAAATATACCAGGATTAATAGTTGTAGAAATGGATAATGAAGCAATGCTTATAGGATTAAAGGAGAGATTAATTAATACAACTATAATCAGCTTTGTAGTTTTTATAATATCCATAGGAATAGCTGTTTTGATATCTTCTAGCATAACAAGACCTCTACTTAAAATAAGAAATCATTTAAATCAGATAGCATCAGGAGATTTAACTAATGAAGTGAATATAAAATCTAAAGATGAGATGCTAGATTTGGCTAAGGACATTAATGGTACTAATTCGTCTTTAAAGAATATGATTTCACAAATAAAGGTTGTATCTAATGATTTAGATCAATATTCCAAAGAATTAAGCATTTCTGCTCAAGAAGTATCAACTGTAAGTGAGGAAATTTCAAACTCAATAGGTGAAATTACTGAAAATAGTACAGTACAGAGTAATAACTTAACAGATGCTACCAATAGAGTGAAGGAGTTTTCATATAGTCTGGATGAAGTAAATAATAAGATTAATGCTATAGAGAGTAGTAGCAAAGACATTAAAATTTCAGCAGATAAAGGAACAAATAGAATAAATGAAGTAATAATCACTATAGATGAGGTGCAGGATACTTTTAAAACCTTCGGAGATAAAATAGAAGAACTTACGAGTAATGTAGTTCACATAAATTCTATTAGTCATACAATTAATAATGTAGCGAAACAAACAAATTTACTTTCGCTAAATGCATCAATAGAAGCTTCTAGAGCTAAAGAAGCAGGTAATGGGTTTGCAGTAGTGGCAAATGAGATAAAAAGTCTTGCAACCCAAACACTAGAGTCTTCAGAAAATATAACTAAGTTAATTGGAGAGATATCTGAAAGCACTAAATCTGTTTCAGAAGCTGCAGAAGCTACTACTGAAAAATTCAAGGCTCAATCTCAAACAATTTCTGAAACTATAGCTTTATTTAATAATATAGTAAGGCAAATGAATATTATAATACCTGAAATTAAAGAAATAGCTACAGTAGTTAAAAATTCTGTACATATGAAAGATAGTATTCTTAATAATATTCAATGTGTAACCTTAGCAGCAGAGGGACTTTCAGCATCTATGGAAGAAATATCTCAATCAATTGAAGAGCAGTCGGCTACAATAATAGATATGTCTAATTTATCTGAAAATTTACATGGTATTTCTAATAACATGGTGAATGTAATAGAAAATTTTACAGTTTAATAGCATAAAAACTAAAAAGATATATTAACTGATTTTAAAATCAGTTAATATATTTTTAATTGACATTATCACTAATTAGTGATAAATTTAAACCATGGATAACAATTTTTAAATTTGAAGTTTTAGAGGTGGTGTATAAAATGCTAAAAAAAATAGATAATAAAAATATGGGAAAAGCTAATCATGGATGGCTAAAAAGTTCTTTTCATTTTTCATTTGCAGATTATTTTAATCCATTAAATACTAATTTTGGAGTTCTAAGAGTGCTAAATGATGATTTAATTGCAGAAGATACAGGGTTTGATACTCATCCTCATAAAGATATGGAAATTATAACTTATGTTGTAAATGGAAAATTAACCCACAAGGATAGTATGGGGAATAGCAGAGTATTATCAAGAGGACATATGCAATATATGAGTGCTGGTACAGGCATATATCACAGTGAACATAATTTTGGAAATGAAGAATTAAGACTTCTTCAAATATGGATTATACCAGATAAAAAAGGCTATACTCCAAATTATGGAGACTATGAATTTAATTGGGATGAAAGATGTGGTCTCTGGCTTCACATGGTATCGAGTCAAGAAGGAACTACGCCTATTAAAATTAATCAAGACATCAATATTTATACTATTTATTTAGAAAAAGGAAATAAAGAATCACTTAATATAGTTAAAAATAGGCAAGCTTATTTGGTGCAAATTGAAGGATGTTCAAACATTAATGATGTATATTTAAATGAAGGGGATTCTTTAGAAATTATAGAAGAGGAAGTTAAGATTAGAGCAAAGGAGAATTCACACTTTATAGTTATAGAGATGAAGAAGTCAGAAAGTTTTTATCTATAAAAGAGTGTAAAATAATAATGTTAAGCTATAATTATTAATAGCTTAAAACATATAGTTATATAAAGAGATTTATAAGAGTAAACATGTTGGTATTTGAAGGATGAATATTGCCTTGATAAATTAGTTTAACTATTAAGAACCTCGACACTTATAATGCCGAGGTTCTTTTTATTGTATAATGGTGTACTCAAAGTTTTCAAACAGCAAATTAGTTCCTTCTTTTATTTCTAAAGGTAGCAATCCTCGTGCCACACTTATTTGTTCTTTATTTTCGTCCTCTAAAATGGCATAGTCGCCATCGATTAAAATAACCTTATAATTTATAGTTACCATATAAAACACTTCCTTATATAATAAAGATTTATAAAGATATTATATAATTAAACAATATATATTCCAATAGTATCATTTAATCAAAGCCTAGAGGCTTGAAGAAAATTATTAGGCAAATGGTTTAAGTGTAAACTTAGATTCCTGTAAAGCAAAGGAATCTCTAGTTGCCTGTACCCGGATGGGTGAACTTATGAAGAGCTGTAAGTAATAATATATAGTTCATTATCAACGCTATATTAAAACAAAGCAAAATATAAAAACAACATTTGCCAATTAATTCAACAAAGTTAAATTAAATGGAAAATGTTGTTTTTAATGGTATGTATATGGTAAATAAAGATAAGCAATGAAAATTACTTAAAGCCCATTTTAAACTCTTCTAAAGAAAAAAAATGAATTTTACTAATAGTTATATCGATAGTAGAATTAGCCTTAGTTAATAATAGAAAAACATATTTGGAGGGATTTAGAAATGAAACTTGATGTCTCATTGAGACAAGAAGTATATAGATCGGATGCTTTTAAGATTATTGAATGGTTAAATGATGATGAAGTTACAAGATATCTGAATGAAGATAAGTGTGCTAGTAAAAATATTGAGAATGCTATTAATACTATAAATATGCCTATACTAACTCATTTATTTAATAATAATAGCAGTTTTTATATTATTAGAAATAAAGACTATTCTATTGGATTTGTTAGATTAATACAAAAGGGAACTGATGCAGAGATTGTCATAGCTATAGGAGAAAAAGAGCTATGGGGATTGGGGTTTGGAAAAGCAGCTATTCTAGAGAGTTTAAAGCAAGCATTTTTTACATGGCGAGTAGATAGTGTGATTGCAAAAATTAAACTAGAGAATACTAGATCAAGAAATGCATTTAAAGGAATTGGATTTAAAGAAGTTAAACATTTAGAGAAGGAAGTTAAGTATTCATTGACTATGCAAGACTTTTTAAAGATTGCAGCATAGATATCAATAAACGCACTTATTCAATGATAATAAAATGTTAAGGTTTTAGTTTATATAAAAGTTTCAATTAAGTTTGTGCATTATACAAATAGGCATATTACAAAAATTGAATTAACTAGAACTTTATATTATTACTGCTCAGCCGTAAAAAGAAGTAAGATGGTTATTCTTACTTCTTTTTTTGCATGTATTAAATGAGAATCTTCCTACAAATGATTTGCGCCTCAATAATACTTAGTTCTAATATCAACAAATATTTAAAATAAAGCCTAAATAAAATACATGAAATTCCTTAATAAAAATTATTATAAAATTGTAAAAAAATATATTGACAAGATAAAAGATATATCATAATATGTAATTGAGAATGAAAATCAATATTATTTGTAAGGGGTGGATATTATGAAAATTGTATATTGGTCAGGAACAGGAAATACTGAAAAAATGGCGAATCTTATTGCTAAGGGAATAGAAGAAGGTGGAAAATTTGCTGATGTCATAAATGTGAGTGATGCAAATTCTGATATATTTGAAAGTGAAGAAATTATTATTTTAGGATGCTCTTCAATGGGAGATGAGGTTCTTGAAGAAAGCGAATTTGAACCATTTATAGAAAGTATAGGTAATAAAGTATCTAAAAAGAAAGTTGCACTATTTGGTTCTTATGGTTGGGGAGATGGTAAATGGATGAGAGACTGGGAAGAGAGAATGACTTCTTATGGATGCGATTTAGTAGATGATGGTCTCATAACTGCCAATGAGCCAGAAGGTGAAGCAGTAGAAGAATGTATAGAATTTGGAAGAAAGATTGCGAAGCTATAAAGTAGTTAGAGATAATGAAGCATATAGATTTTTATAATAAATTAAATTCTATGGAAGATAAAGAATATATAGAAAAATTTTTACTGTATACTATATCTCCAATCATAGCAGGTTTAAAACCAGCATCAACTATAACACTTAAGAAAAATAGTGAAAAATTATATGATAAATGGATTAGATTCGGAAGAGATTTCATAGAAAAGATTAATTTAAATTTTATTGAGTTGAGAGAAAATCACGAGGCTATGGTAATCATGGTATATGATAAGAAGTTACTTGAAGAATGTATTTTTGAAGAAGATAGTAATAAATTTTTATCTGAATTAGGGTACTCTCAAGGAGAGATTGAAGAATATCTAATAAATCTAAAAATAAGGTATGGATTATATCATTGTCCCCATGAACTTGGTTTATTTTTAGGAATACCAATTAAAGATGTTAAAGATTTTATGGAGTGTTCAGAAAAAAAGTGTTTACTTTGTGGATATTGGAAAGTATACAATGATTTTGATAATGCTCAAAAAATATTTAATAGTATTAATAAAATTAAAGATTATGCTATGGATAATATAATAAAAGGAAATAAATCTAAAGATTTAACTCAAAGTATAAAAAGCTTTTTCTATTATCCTAAAGAAGCAACTTCATAAATTATAAATATTTAATCTAAAAAAGCTAGATGCAAAACATCTAGCTTTTTTAGATTAAATAATTGAGTGAATTGCATATTTTTTAAATGTTGATTTTACTATATTTTATTAATCCAAAAATGAACGTTTACCCCAAATGTTAAATTTATATAGTGCTACCAAATACAAACCAACGAGGTGAACACTATGTATATTTGACAAGAATGCTTTCTATTCTTTAATGAAATAATAAAATATCAACCAAAGACTAAATTAGAGTTAATATTATCAGAAAGTAGTTTTAAGAGCAAAAGGTAGTGAAATAGTTCATGGTAGTGATGTTGCCATAGAATTGTTTGATAAGTTTTTAAAAGATTATGAAAGCAATACATTTACAGTTAACAATATAGGAAAAGAATATGTTTATGTGCGTAGATATAATACAGTTGGGAGGGGAGAATGTGAGAAAATATAAAGGAAATCAAGCTCAAATATTTATAAGGATAACTTTCATAACTGCATTGCTATTTTCCGTAGCACTTACGGCGCACCTTACTTATTACACTGTAGTAGCGGGACTAACTCCATTGCAGTTAGTTCTTATAGGAACTGCTTTAGAAGCAACAGTTTTTATATTTGAAATACCAACAGGTATAGTTGCAGACATGAAAAGCAGAAAATTATCAGTGATAATAGGTTTTTTATTAATTGGAATAGGATTCATAATAGAAAGCTATAGCCCAAGGTTTTTAAATATAATTATTGCGCAATTTGTTTGGGGAATAGGCCATACATTTATAAGTGGAGCACTTCAAGCATGGATAAGTGATGAGGTTGGAGAAAACAAAAGTAGTAAATTATTTATAAAAGGTAATAAGTATGAAAAAATAGGAGAATTAATAGGAATACCAATCTCAATTGCAGTTTCATATGTGTCTATATCTTTGACAATAGGGTTATCAGGAATATGTTTTGTTGTACTATCTTTATACTTAATATTTTATATGGAAGAGAGAGGATTTAAACCAGCTATAGTAGAGAAGGGCGATTATAGATTCAGAAATATGTTTTTAACAGTAATTAGATCAAAGGATTTAATTACTAAAGATAAATTAGCATACTTGCTTATAGTAGGAGCATTATTTTTAGGGCTATATAGTGAAGGCTTGGATAGATTATGGAACCCATATTTAATAAATGAGTTTAACTTACCTAATATAATTAGTGTTACTATGTTTTTTGGCGTGTTAAGATTATTATTTATAATTATAAATATAGTTACTATAAATATATTTGAATATAAAAAAATACATGAAAATAAGGTACAAATATTATATTTTTTGTGTGTAGCTATTATATTCATAGCAATAGGATTAATAGGTCTTTCTAGAGTAGAGAATTTATATTTAGCTATAGCTATTTTATGTTTAATAAATGCTTCAAGAAATATTATTTACCCATTATACGATATAATGTTAAATTCATGCATAAAAGATTCAAGTATAAGAGCCACCATGTTTTCTATAAGAGGACAAGTTGATTCTATAGGGCAAACAGCTACAGGACCAATTATAGGGTTAATTGGGAGTAGATTTTCAATAAGAATAGCATTTATTGCATGTAGTATGTTACTATTGCCAGCTGTATACATTTTTAAATTAATAAAAAATAAATTGAAGAATAGCTGATAGATTATAGAAGATTTGCACATGAAAAAGATTTTGGAAAGTTAAATAAGGAAGATAAAAATATAGTAGATTGGGCAATGTAGTCAACTGGAACATTAGACTCTATACTTTAAGAAGCATGAAAATTATGATATACTTCATAATAAAAACAAATTATTAGGTAGTATTTAGGTATAGGTGTCTTATGGGGGGTTTAGTTTTGTTTACAGATGTAGGTGAACTTTATAAAAAGCAAAAAGAGTTAGAGTATCAGGGGACTATATTGAGAACTATAATAGATACTTTGCCAGAGTTTATCTTCTATAAGGATAATAAATGTAGATATTTGGGGTATAACAAAAAATGGAAAGATTATTATAGTGAGATGGGCTTTGAAAACATATTAGGAAAAACGGATTTAGAAATTGGAGTGTCTGAGGAATTAGCTTTAGATTTTATTAAAAAAGATAAGGAAGTTATGGAAAGTGGTAAACCACAATACATAGAGAGAAAATATATAGGGTCAGATAAAGAGATAAAATTTGAAGAATGTATAAAGGTACCTGTAATTAATGAAAAAGGTGAAACCTTAGGTATAGTTGGATTGGCTAGAGATGTTACTGAGCAAAGAAAAATGGAGGAAACTCTAAAATATTTAAGTTATGTAGATATTTTAACAGGTTTAAATAATAGAACTTCCTTTGAAATAAGATTAAAAGAGCTTAATAAAGAAGAAAATCTTCCTTTAGGAGTTATAATGGGGGATGTAAATGGATTAAAAATTGTTAATGATACCTTTGGACATTTAGAGGGAGATAGACTATTAAAGGATATTTCCAATGTTATAAAAATAGTTCTAAAGGAATCAGGACATGCCTTTAGATGGGGTGGAGATGAATTTGTAATCTTAATACCTAATGCTAATAAAGAAAGATGCGAAGAAATTAAAAGAGAGATTATAGAAATGTGTAAAGCTCATAGTTTTAATTTAATTGAACTTAGTATTTCACTAGGAAGTTCAGTTAAGGGACGGATAGAAGACAATATAGATATAAGTTTAAGAGAAGCAGAAGAGCACCTATATAGACAAAAGCTTTTGGAAGAAAGAAGTGTTAGAAGTTCTATAGTTTTTTCACTACAAAAGTCTTTAGAAGAAAAAAATATGGAAACAGAAAAGCATACTGAGAGATTAATTAATTATGCTTTACAAATAGGAAGAACACTAAAGCTTTCTATGGATGAATTATATGAACTAGAGCTAGTAACTAAGCTACATGATATAGGAAAGATAGGAATTAGTGAAGAAATATTATTAAAACCGGGAAAATTAACGGATAAAGAATTTACCACTATGAAAACACATACAGAAAAAGGTTATAGAATACTAAAAACATCTCCAGAGCTAGCTCATATATCTAAAGGTGTATTAAGTCATCATGAAAGATGGGATGGAAAGGGATACCCATTAGGACTTAAGGGTGAAGAGATACCATTAGCTGCAAGAATAGTGAATTTAGTAGATTCTTACGATGCTATGACTCATGATAGAGTATATAGTAAAGCAAGAACCAAAGAGGATTCAATTAGGGAGATTAGGAGATGCAAAGGGACACAATTTGACCCATGTCTAACAGATATATTTTTGAGTATACTTGAGAAGTAAATATAGAAAACATAAGATAAAAATAATATTGTAAGACATAGAAATGATATTATATAGAAAGCAAAGGAGTTAGAGAACCATTATGAAAGACCAAATTAAAAAGGGAAATGCCCTAGCCCTACTTCCACTGGGTATATTTTTGTTACTATTTCTTGGTACAGGCCTAGTAACTAGAGATTTTTATAAAATGCCTGTACTTGTAGCATTTATAATAGCGGCAGGCTGTGGATTTATTTTAAATAGAAAAGAGAGCTTTTCAAATAAGATAGAGATATTTTGTAAAGGTGCAGGTAATTCTAACATTATATTAATGTGTATGATTTTTATATTGGCAGGAGCTTTTGGAAATGTAGCCAAGGAAATGGGAGCAGTAGAATCTACAGTAAATTTAAGTTTATCATTATTGCCACCTAATCTTTTAATTGGAGGACTATTCATTATAGCGTGTTTTATATCTATATCAATGGGGACTTCTGTAGGTACAATTACTGCATTAGCGCCTATAGGAGTTGGAATTGCACAAAAGACAGGAATACCTGTGGCATTAGTTATAGGAGCTATAGTAGGTGGTGGAATGTTTGGAGATAATTTATCCATGATTTCTGATACTACCATTGCAGCAGTGAGAACTCAGGGATGTGAATTAAGAGACAAATTTAAGGTCAACTTCTTGATAGTTCTTCCAGCAGCTATAATTGCTATAATAATACTAACAATAATCACTGCCAAATATAAGGTGGATATATCAGGAGTATATGCCTATGAAATAATTAAAATATTGCCTTATATATTTATATTAATAGGTGCTTTGATGGGTATAAATGTATTTTTACTTCTTGGTGGAGGGATTATATTTACCTCAACCATTGGTATATTTACAGGAGCTTTTGACTTCTTTGGTGCAGCGAATGCAGCAGCTCAAGGCATGATGGGTATGGAGGATTTAGCTATGTTATCCATAGTGGTAGGTGGTACCCTAGAACTTATTAAATTTAATGGAGGAATAGATTTTCTTCTTAACTTTATTACTTCTAAGATTAAGACTAAGAAAGGGGCAGAACTTGGCATTGCAGGTTTAGTGAGTATTATTGATCTGTGCACTGCAAATAATACTATAGCTATAGTGATGGCTGGCCCTCTTGCAAAAAATATAGGTGATAAATATGAAATTGATTCTAGAAGAATAGCAAGTATATTAGATATATTTGCCTCTTGTGTACAAGGGCTTATTCCCTACGGAGCACAATTATTATCAGCAGCTGGATTAGCTGCTATATCGCCAATAGAAATATTGAAATATGTGCATTATCCAATGCTTATGGGCATATTTGGACTGATAGCTATAGCTACTGGCTTTCCAAGACTTAAAATGGAATCTATTGGAGAGAGGGCTATAAAGTAGTAGATCTGTCCTATGAATGTACATTATTTGACGAATTAATTGTTAAAGGAAAAAGAATATTTAACGGAGATAAGGATAAGAATAAAAAGACTAGAGGGTAATAGATATTGACAAATCTGAGATGGTTACATATAATGTTAATAATTGATAAAATGAAAATTCTATGAAAAGAAGAGTATCCTTTGAGTTTTCTTACAGCGAGCAAGAGTAGAGTGGAAGTCTTGCAAGAAAAGCATTGGAGAAGAGGAACTTTGAGAATCTACCCGAGCTATTGAGTAAGGGCTAGACGTTAACTACGTTAAAGTTTTGAGTGGACTTTTAATAAGTCAATTTGAGTGGTACCGCGGAATTATATCCGTCTCTTATTATTTAAGAGACGGATTTTTATTATTTCAGAGATTTTAAAGAGCAAATAGTCATTTTATCTCAGATACCGAAGGTGATATATTAAATTTGTAGGAGGTTATGTATATGGAAAAATTGATAAACTTGTTAAGTAGCACAATTCAAGATAAATTTGAAAAGTGTGGATATGATAGAGAATATGGTAATGTTAGCGTATCAAATCGTCCAGATTTATGTCAATTTCAATGTAATGGAGCATTACCAGCAGCTAAAAAATATAAAAAGGCACCAATAGCCATAGCAAATCATGTATTAGAAGAGTTAAAATTAGAAGAAATATTTGAAAAAGTAGAAGTAGCACCACCAGGATTTATAAATATGACAGTTAAAGATAGCTTTATTGCTAAATATATAAGTAATATGTATGAAGATGTGAAGTTAGGTTGTTCAGAGGCTGAAAACCCAATGACTATAGTGGTGGACTATGGTGGAGCTAATATAGCTAAACCACTTCATGTAGGTCATTTACGTGCAGCAATCATAGGAGAGAGTATAAAGAGAATTTCTAGATTCTTAGGTCATAAGGTAATTGGTGATGTTCATCTAGGTGACTGGGGATTGCAAATAGGTATGGTTATTTCAGAAGTAAATAGAAGACAACCAGAACTTCCTTACTTTGATGATAGTTTTACTGGAGCATATCCAGAGGAAGCTCCATTCACCATTGATGAATTAGAAGAGATATATCCAGCAGCAAGTGCTCTTGCAAAGAGAGATGAAGCTGCAATGGAGGAAGCTAAGAAGGTTACAGTAGAACTTCAGAATGGAAAAAGAGGATATAGAGCTCTTTGGAAGCATATAGTTAATGTATCTGTAGCTGACTTGAAGAAAAACTATGGAAATTTAAACGTAGAATTTGATTTGTGGAAAGGTGAAAGTGACTGTCAAGAGTATATTGAGCCACTGGTAGATTATTTAAATAAGGGGAACTACACTTATAGAAGTGAAGGTGCATTAGTAGTAGATGTAGAAAAAGAAACAGATAAGGCGCAGATTCCTCCAATTATAATATTGAAATCAGATGGAGCAGCTCTTTATGGTACAACAGATTTAGCAACTATATGGCAAAGAATTGAAGACTATAAACCACAAGAAATAGTATATGTAGTTGATAAAAGACAAGGACTTCACTTTGATCAAGTATTTAGATGTGCGAAGAAGACTAAAATTACAGGAGAAGATGTAAATCTTCAATTTATAGGCTTTGGAACTATGAATGGTAAGGATGGAAAACCATTTAAAACAAGAGATGGCGGAGTAATGAGACTCCAAGATTTAATAGCTATTATTAAAGATAATGTAAGAGATAAACTAAAAGATAATGAAGCGATAAGCAATGAAGAGAGAGAAGAGATAGCAAGAAAAGTTGGATTGGCAGCTTTAAAATATGGTGATTTATCAAATATAGTGACTAAGGATTATATATTTGATATGGAAAAATTCTCATCCTTTGAGGGAAATACAGGACCATATATTCTATATACAATGGTTAGGATTAAATCAATACTTAAGAAGGCTAAAGAGGAACTTGGAGAATATAATAAGAGTATAATAAGTCCAAATAGTCAAGTAGAAAGAGATTTAATGCTAGCATTATCTAAGTTTAATGATATAGTAGAGATAAGCTTTAAAGAAAAAGCTCCTAATAAGTTATGTGAATATATTTATGATGTTTCAAACATGTTTAATAGATTCTACCATGAGAACAAGATATTAGCTGAAGAGAGTACAGAAAAGAAAATTTCGTGGTTAAATTTAATTACTTTAACTCTAAAAGTATTAGAAACATCTCTAGATTTATTAGGAATGGAATGCCCAGATAGGATGTAATATATGAAGGTACTGTTTAGCGCAGTGCCTTTGTTTATTATATATTTATAGAAGGTTATTACTTTATTAATAATGGTAAGAATTTTTATGTTAATAAATACCGTTTAATATAGTATCATGTTATATTGTAGCAATAATATATGTTTAATAATTAGAAATGAAATTTGAGGGGGAGGATATTGTGTCGAATGTTTCCACGGACTTAGGGAAAGAAAATATAGGGAAATTATTATTTAAATTAGCTACCCCAGCAATAATAGCACAACTAGTTAATGTATTATATAACATTGTAGATAGGATATTTATTGGAAGAATGCCAAATGGAGAAGTTGCTATGGCCGGCGTAGGAGTGGCGTTTCCAATCATTATGATAATTTCAGCTTTCAGTGCACTTATAGGTATGGGGGGAGCTCCATTATGTGCTATGAAAATGGGAGAAAAGGATAATGATGGCGCAGAGAGAATAATAAGCAATAGCTTTTCTATGTTAATAATAATAGGTGTAATCCTAACTATTGTATTTTTAATATTTAAAGAGCCAATTTTATGGGCTTTTGGAGCTAGTAATGCTACCATTGGATATGCAAATGATTATTTAACACTTTATGTTATAGGAACAGTGTTTGTTCAAATAGCTCTAGGAATGAATCCATTCATAAATACACAAGGTTTTGCTAAAATGGGTATGTTTACTGTAATGATAGGGGCAGTAATAAATATTGTTCTTGACCCTATACTTATATTTGGCTTTGATATGGGGGTTAAAGGAGCAGCCTTAGCAACCATAACTGCTCAAATGGTTTCAGCTCTATGGGTATTACTTTTCCTATTTGGAAAGAAAAGCATACTTAAAATTAGAAAGAAATATTTAACTCCAAACTTAAAAATTATTTTACCAGTTATGGCATTAGGTGTATCGCCTTTTATAATGCAGGGTACTGAAAGTCTAGTACTTATATCTTTAAATACTCAATTAAGTAAATATGGCGGAGATTTAGCGGTAGGTGCTATGACTATAATGAGTAGTATTATGCAGATAATATTGCTTCCACTTATGGGATTAAGTCAAGGAGCACAACCTATTATCAGCTATAACTATGGTGCCAAGAGTATAGATAGAGTTAAGAGTGCTTTTAAATTGCAGCTTATATGCTGTATATCATATACTTTATTAATGGGTAGTGCACTTATGTTATTCCCAGAGGCTTTTGTAGGAATATTTAATAATAAGCCTGAACTAGTAGAAATTACAGCCTGGAGTATAAGAATATACTTTGCAGGAATACTTTTCTTTGGAGCTCAAATTGCATGTCAACAAACCTTCCTTGCACTAGGTCAAGCAAAAATATCCTTGATGCTTGCCTTGTTAAGAAAGATAGTACTATTAGTACCTTTAATATTTGTATTGCCTAATTTATTCCAAGCTGAAAATAAGCTATTTGGAGTATTACTAGCAGAGCCAATATCAGATATTATAGCAGTACTTGTAACGGTGACCTGCTTTACTATTTTTTATAAAAAAACTTTGTCAAATAAACTTAACATAACAGATAAGTAAACAGAGTAATTTAATGATTACCCATAACTATTGAAGGTTGTGGGTAATTTTCTTGTGAAGTAGAGATTGTTTAATATAAAACTTTTAATTATTTTATAAAGGTGAACTTTACTGATGTGTAAGGGTTAGGAATAATCATAACCAATATAATAGAAAGAATTACATTTTACTTTAAAATAGAAATATGTGATAATAGAAAAATGTGATAATAGGAAAAATAAGATTAAAATTTGTTTAATTTAGTGAGGCGAAAAAATGAAAATAGGATTTGATCATAAGAAGTATATTGAAGAACAATCAAAGTATATTTTAGAAAGAGTTAATAACTATGATAAGTTATATTTAGAGTTTGGTGGAAAACTTTTATGTGATTTGCATGCTAAGAGAGTATTACCTGGATTTGATGAGGATGCAAAGATAAAGTTACTACATAGATTGAAAGAAAAAGTAGAAGTGGTAATTTGTGTGTATGCAGGAGATATTGAGAGAAACAAGATAAGAGGAGATTTTGGCATCACATATGATATGGAAGTACTAAGATTAATAGATGATTTTAGAAATTATGATTTAGATGTGAATAGTGTTGTAATAACTAGATATGATGGTCAACCAGCCACCACAGTATTTATAAATAAGCTTGAACGTAGAGGAATAAAAGTATATAAACATAAAGCTACTAAAGGGTACCCAACTGATGTAGATACTATCGTAAGTGATGAGGGATACGGAAAAAATCCTTATATAGAAACTACTAAGCCTATAGTTGTTGTAACGGCACCAGGCCCAGGAAGTGGAAAGTTAGCTACGTGTCTTTCACAGCTTTATCATGAATATAGAAGAGGAAATGTAGCAGGATATTCTAAATTTGAAACTTTCCCAGTATGGAATGTACCACTAAAACATCCACTAAACATAGCTTATGAGTCAGCTACAGTAGATTTAAAGGATGTTAATATGATTGATTCTTTCCATTTTGATGCCTATGATAAGGTAGCTATAAATTATAATAGGGATATTGAAAGCTTTCCACTACTTAAGAGAATAATAGAAAAAATAACAGGAAAAGACGCTATTTATAAATCACCAACAGATATGGGAGTTAATAGAGTAGGGTTTGGAATAGTTGATGACGAAATAGTTAAGGAAGCTTCTAGACAAGAAATAATACGAAGATATTTTAAAACAGGCTGTGAATATAAGAAAGGTTATGTAGATAAAGAAACCTTTGAAAGATCAAAGCTTATTATGGAAGAATTGAACTTAAAAGAAACAGATAGAGTTGTTGTAATTCCGGCTAGAGAACATTCTGCTAAATTAAAGCAGCTTACTAATAAAAATGAACCTTGTCCATCAGTGGCTTTAGCCCTTGAAGATGGAACTATATTAACAGGTAAGACGTCAAGTTTAATGGATGCTACAGCAGCAGTAATTCTTAATGCAGTGAAGCATTATGCTAATATTTATGATGATATTCATCTTATTTCACCAGTTATATTAGAACCTATAATTAATTTGAAATCTAATACTTTAGATAGTAAAAATATACCTTTGAATTGTGAAGAAATACTAATTGCACTTAGTATTTGTGCAGCTACAAACCCAATGGCACAAGTAGCTATGGGAAAATTAGTAATGCTCAAGGGATGCCAAGCACATTCTACTACAATTCTAAGTAGAGGCGATGAGGAAACATTTAGAAAATTGGGGATAGACATTACTTGTGATCCTGAGTATCCAACAGACAGCCTATATTATAATAATTAATAAAAATATAAAAGTTTTTTACATTTAAGTAGAAGGTTTTTAGTAATTTGACAAAACAGTTTATATATTAATATAAGCTGTTTTTTTATTTGCATTCCTAAAGCTATTTTTAAAAGAAAATAATAAAGATGAAGATAACTGAATATAGAGAATTGAAAATATAGTTATAACATATAATAAGCTAAATAAAAGATTTGATGAAATGGAGGGAAATATGTGACAAAAAATAAGTGTATTAGAGTGATTCCACTAGGTGGACTTGGAGAAATAGGAAAAAATATTACAGCTATTGAATATGATGATGAAATTATTGTGATAGACTGCGGAGTAGCATTTCCGGATGAAGAAATGTATGGTGTAGATTTAATAATACCCGATATAGCCTATTTGTTAGAAAATGAGAATAAGGTAAAGGGAATTTTTCTAACTCATGGACATGAGGACCATATTGGTGCATTACCATATATTTTAAAGCAATTAAATGTACCAGTATATGGTACAAAGTTAACCTTAGGTTTAGTGGAAAATAAATTAAAAGAGCATAATTTACTTTCACAATGTGAACTTTTGGGAGTTGAAGCAGGAACTATTATAAAGTTAAATAATATTAATGTAGAATTTATAAGGAACACTCATAGCATAGCTGATTCATGTTCTTTAGCTATACATACTCCGGTTGGAGTAATCGTACATACTGGAGATTTTAAGATAGACTATACTCCTATTGATGGATTGGTTATGGATTTAGAAAGAATTTCAGCCCTAGGTAAAAGTGGAGTTCTTCTTTTAATGGCTGATAGTACTAATGTAGAACGTTCAGGTCATACCATCTCAGAAAAATCTATAGGTCAAACCTTAATGAGAATACTTAGCACTGCTGAAGGAAGAGTAATAGTAGCTACCTTTGCGTCCAATATTCATAGAATGCAACAAATCGTAAACGCTTCAATAAAATTTGGAAGAAAGGTTGCTTTTAGTGGCAGAAGTATGGAGAATATATCAAAGGTTGCTATGGATTTAGAATATCTTCATGTTCCAGAAGACACCATTATAACAGTGGATGAAATTAATAATTATGCTAATGATAAGATAACCATAATAACTACAGGAAGCCAAGGAGAGCCAATGGCTGCACTTGCTAGGATAGCTTTTTCAAATCATAGAAAAATTAAGATACAGCCTAAGGACTTATTTATTATCTCTGCATCACCTATTCCAGGGAATGGTAAGCTTATTTCTAAGGTTATTAATGAACTATATAGAAAAGGTGTAGACGTTATATATGAAGCACTAGAAGATATTCATGTATCAGGTCACGCTCGCCAAGAAGAACTGAAGTTGATTCATACTTTAGTACATCCTAAATATTTCATGCCTGTTCATGGTGAATTTAGACATTTGAAACATCATAAAGATTTGGCAGTAGGATTAGGAATGGAAGAGAGTAATATATTTACTTTAAATACTGGCGATGTGTTAGAGATAAATGAAGAATCTGCCAATATATCTGGAAAGGTGCATTCAGGAAAAGTATTTGTAGATGGTCTTGGCGTAGGTGATGTAGGCAATGTTGTACTTAGAGATAGACGATATTTAGCACAAGATGGAATGCTTACAATTGTTGTAGCCATAGAGAAGGAAACTTTTAGTATTATATCCGGACCGGATATAATTACAAGAGGTTTTGTGTATGCTAAAGAAGCAGAAGAACTGATTAAAGAAGCAAGAGAGATAAGTAAAAAGGAAATTGAGAGTTGCTTAGAGAACGAAGTAGTAGAATGGTATGTATTAAAATCAAGTATTAAAAAATCTTTAGAGAGATTCTTATATGAAAAAACTAAAAGAAGACCTACGATTCTTCCAATAATCATGGAAATATAAAATTTAGCGGTGTAGAAGTACATCGCTAATTTTATTGTTAATTTTTAGCGGTAACAAATGAAAAAAGTTACATAATATAGTATTTTATTAAATATACTATAAAAAGGTGAAAATAATATTGTAAAAAATTAACTATAATGTTACTATTAAATTAAAATATTTATTATTAACAGGGGGGTATTATGGAAAAATTTTTTAAGTTAAAGGAGAATGGCACTACTGTTAAGACAGAATTGATGGCTGGTTTGACTACGTTTTTGACAATGGCTTACATTCTATTTGTAAATCCGCAAATTCTAGCAATTGCAGGAATGGACAAAGATGCTGTATTCTTGGCAACTATATTAGCTGCAGCAATAGGTACATTTATCATGGGATTTGTTGCAAATGTTCCTTTTGCACAAGCACCAGGAATGGGACTAAATGCGTTCTTTACATTTACTGTTGTTTTAGGATTAGGTTTTACATGGCAACAAGCACTTGCAATGGTATTTATATGTGGACTTATTAATATATTAATCACTGTAACTAAAATTAGAAAAATGATAATTAAAGCTATTCCAGTATCTTTACAATACGCCATTTCAGGTGGTATAGGACTTTTTATAGCATATATTGGAATTAAACAAGCTCATTTTCTAAACTTTACTGGAGATGCTCCTAATACAGTAGTTAATTTAGGAGAATCAATAAAATATTTTGATATACTTCCATCACTAGCAAACTTTACAGACCCTGTGGCTCAACTGGCACTAATAGGATTGGTTATTACAATTGTTTTAATGTTATTAAAAGCTAAGGGTGCTATACTTATAGGAATTTTAGCTACTACTATTATTGGTATATTTATGGGGGTTACACAAGTTCCTGACTTTAGTACAATGAGTTTTGGTATACCAAGTATAGAGCCAACCTTTTTTAAATTAAGTTTTGCAGGTTTATTTGATGATCCAGGAAAAATTTTCTTTGTAATAACTACTATATTTGCATTCTCTCTTTCAGATACCTTTGATACTATAGGTACATTCTTAGGAACAGGAAGAAAAGCAGGTATATTTGATGAGAATGATGAGAAGTTATTTGAGCAAGCAGATGGACATTCTTCAAAACTTGAAAGAGCGCTATTTGCAGATGCTACAGCTACATCAATAGGTGCATTATTAGGTACAAGCAATACTACTACTTATGTAGAAAGTGCTGCAGGTATAGGAGCTGGTGGTAAAACAGGATTAACATCTGTTACAGTAGGAGTTTTATTCTTAATATCAATTTTCTTTGCACCGTTAATGGGAATGGTTCCAGCAGCAGCTACAGCACCAGCTTTAATAGTTGTTGGAATATTAATGGTAGAATCTTTTGGAAAAATTAGATGGGATGATTTTGAGGAAGCTATGCCTGCATTCTTTATTGCAGTATTTATGCCTCTTGCGTATAGCATAACTACTGGTATATCTATAGGATTTATATTCTATTGCATAACAAAGATTTGCAAAGGAAAAGCAAAAGAAGTTCATCCAATCATGTATATTGTAACAATACTATTCATATTGAATTTTATTATAGCTGCATTATAATTAAAAAAATAAGCTGTATAAGTATAGGAAGAAATTCCTATACTCATACAGTTTTTAATTTTTATAAATAATGTATAGATTGTAATAATGATAATTCATATTAATTCAGCAAACTACAAGGATTATAAATGGTGTGGTTGGGTTGAAAAAAATAATTATGCATAGGGGATGATTTATATGGCAACATGGATTGCACATTTAAGAGTAGCTGAAAATATTTTAAAAAGGGAATATGATTTAGAACCTACTTCCTTTATCGTAGGAAACATTGGACCAGATTCAGGAGTTCCAAACGACGATTGGAGTAGGTTTGATCCACCAACAGCAGTAACTCATTGGAAGGATGAGAAAGGGAAGATTAATCCTCAGTGGTTTTGGGACAAGTATTTACAAGAAGAGTCTGTAAAGAATAATAAAGCAGAATATACATTTAAACTTGGGTATTATGTTCACTTATTAACAGATGTTGAATGGTCAAGAATCCATGCAGAGAAAACTAAAGATCTTTTATATAAAGAAAAGTTAGAGAAAGATAAAAACTTTATTTGGATTATAAAAAAAGATTGGTATGGACTTGATTACATATATTTAGAAAAACATCCACAGTGTGTGTTTCATACTATATTTAAACATGTGGATAAAGTACCAGATTATCTGGATTATTTCCCAAAGGGAGCCTTTGAAAAACAAGTTAAATATATAACTCAGTTTTATCTAGGAGAAAATGAGGAAACTAAGGAAAATTTTATTTATTTAACAGAGAATGAGATGGATAAGTTTATTATAGAAGCTACAGAAGCAATTGATAATAAAATTAAGACAATGATTTAAAAATAGTTGAAGTAGCTGCTTTACTACATGATATATTAAGGGTTGCATAAGTTATTAAGAATAATTTACTATTAATAAAGAAAAAATATTTTATGAAGCAAAAGGAGGAAGTGTATTATGAAAGACTTATTAGATAAAGGAGCTGTGCTACAGCGAGATAGAGAAACCTATGCTATTGCACCTCATTTAACAGGAGGGCTTATTACCTCAGAACAGTTACGTAATATTGCTGATGTAGCAGAGAAATATAATGCATCAGCTATTAAACTTACAGGTGCTCAGCGTATAGCCATAGTTGGATTAAAGGAAGAGGATATTGATAGTGCATGGGAAGATTTAGGCATGAAGCCGGGGGCAGCAATAGGATTATGTGTTAGAAGTGTAAAGATATGCCCAGGTACTACATTTTGTAAAAGAGCCTTCCAAGATTCGGTGGCAGTAGGTTCTAAGTTAGATGGATTGTATCATGGTAGAAATTTACCTAATAAATTGAAGATGGGGGTAAGTGGATGTCCTAATAGTTGTTCAGATAGTCACACTAGAGATATAGGATTAATAGGTGGGCCGAAAGGGTGGACTGTATATGTAGGAGGAAAAGGTGGAGTTAGACCAAGATTAGGTGATAAATTCATTATCAATATACCGGAAGAAGAGCTTTTTCCACTAGTAGAAAAAATTATAGCGATTTATGACGAAAATGCTCAGGGAAAAGAGCGCTTGGGTGATTATATAGATAGAGTAGGTTTGGAAGAATTTAGAAGCAAATTATAAATTCCAGAGATTATTTAGGAAGAAAGGGTAGATTAAAGTTAGTTTGTTGAAGTTCACCCTTGGAATTACATTAGATATTTTCACAAGAGTTTTCCACTTATTAAAGATGTAATAAACTATCAATAATTTCTTTCCTTCTTAAATAAAATTGAAGTATATGATTTAAATTAAAAACTAAAGTATCCTCTTATAACAGATTTAGTGTGATTAATTTCCACTAAATCTACCTTGATAAAATTACTGAAGAAATTGTAGAATTCTTTTTCATTCATCCAATGATGTACATGACCAGGATCATTAAAGGCATACCCTAAAGGAACAGATATCAACATATGACCATTACTAACTATTCTTTCCCTTATACCTTCAAATATTTTAGTAGGATCTTCAATATGCTCCATAACATGAGTACACCAAACAAAATCATATTTTTCTTCATTTAAGGGTGGAAGTGTTATATCTTCTGAGGCGAAGGTAACTTTTTGTTGCACGGATGAATCCTCACAATACCTTAGAAATTTTGCAATATCAATAGCCATAGGACTTAAATCAATACCATGAATGGTAGCTCCTTGTCTCCCCAATAAAATATCCATGTGGCCTGTACCACATCCAAAATCTAAGATTTTTCCCTTGATTTTATTTTGCTTTAACAAATTTAAGGCATATACATATTCGTAATAATTTATCCAGTAAGGCATAGTTAAAAATTCAGGATATTCTTTTAACCGTCTTACATAGTTCTCATCATAGGGGTTATTTAAATGCTGCTGGCTTTTTATTATATTGCTTATAATTAGCAATTGGTCATAATCATTCACATTAGCTCACCTGTTTCCTATAATATTTTATATTAATATACTATTGATATAGAGGTATAAAGTGATATGTATTATAGGCAATAATGTTAATAATAAATGTTTACAATTTCCTTTGAGTTAGTGAGAGTGTAATGATATAATCATATGATGAATAAAAAAGAAATTAATTTAAAGCTTTAACAATAGATGAGTAGGTGAAAATGTGTTAAATAATAAATATTTACCAATTTGTAAGCAGGATATGATAGATAGAGGATGGGATCAGTTAGATTTTATATTGGTTACAGGAGATGCATATATAGATCATCATAGCTTTGGAACAGCAATTATCTCTAGAGTTTTAGAGGCAGCAGGGTATAAAGTTGGAATAATAGCTCAACCAGATTGGCATAGTACAGATGATTTTATGAAGCTAGGAAGACCAAGACTTGGGTTTTTGGTAAATGCAGGAAATATGGACTCTATGGTTAATCACTATACTGTGAGTAAAAGACTTAGAGACAAGGATTTTTATTCTCCAGGTGGAAAAATGGGATTAAGACCAGACAGAGCTACGATTGTTTACTGCAATAAGATAAGAGAAGCATATAAGAATGTTGATATAATAATTGGGGGAGTTGAGGCTAGCCTTAGGAGATTTGCTCACTATGACTATTGGAATGATAAGGTGAGGAAATCTATGATAATAGATAGTGGAGCAGACCTTTTAATATATGGCATGAGTGAAAAGCAAATAGTTCAGGTTGCAAATAACTTAAATGATGGCTTTCAAGCTAAATATATAAGACATATACCAGGAACATGTTATATTGCGGATAGTTTAGATGAACTCTATAGTGATTATATTGAAATTCCGTCATATAAAGAAGTTTGTGCAGATAAAATGAAATATGCAGAAGCCTTTAAAATTCAATATGAAGAGCAAGATCCAGTTAGAGGAAAAACCTTAGTACAGAAGCATACAGATAAGTATGTAGTAATTAATAAGCCAGAAATGCCATTAACTAGAGAAGAGCTTGATGTGGTTTATGCTCTTCCATACCAAAAGAATTACCATCCCATATATGAAGGTATGGGGGGAATAGATGCTATAGAGGAAGTTAAATTTAGTATAGTTAGTTCAAGGGGATGCTTTGGAAACTGCTCATTTTGTGCTATAACTTTTCATCAGGGAAGAATAGTTCAAAGTAGAAGTGAAGAATCTATATTAGATGAAGCAAAAGAGATAACAGAGCTTCCAGGTTTTAAAGGATATATACATGATGTAGGTGGGCCAACTGCAAATTTCAGAGGTCCTGCTTGTAAAAAACAGCTAACCCATGGTGCATGTAAGCATAAGCAATGTTTATCACCAAGTGTGTGTAAAAATATGGATGTAGATCATAGAGAATATCTTCAGATACTTAGAAAAATGAGAACTTTACCAAAGGTTAAAAAGGTCTTTGTAAGGTCTGGATTGAGATATGATTATATAATGGCAGATAGAAATGATAAATTCCTAAGGGAACTTATAGAGCATCATGTAAGTGGACAATTAAAAGTAGCTCCAGAACACGTAGCTCCAAATGTATTAAAATACATGGGTAAGCCAGCAGGAAAGACTTATGAAGAATTTAGACAAAAGTTCTTTAAAATAACTGATAGGTTAGAAAAGAAACAATATATAATTCCTTATCTAATGTCTAGTCATCCAGGAAGCACTTTAGCTGAGGCTGTAAAGCTTGCGGAATACCTAAGAGATATAAAATATCAACCAGAACAGGTTCAAGATTTCTATCCAACTCCAGGAACACTTTCAACTACTATGTTTTATACAGGGGTAGATCCTTTAACTATGGAGCCAGTATATATACCTAAAACTAGACAGGAAAAAGCTATGCAAAGAGCACTTTTACAGTTTGGTAATCCTAAAAATTATAATCTGGTATATGAAGCATTAGTTCAAGCGGAAAGAGAAGATTTAATAGGGAACGGTCCAAAGTGCCTAATAAAATCTAGAGAAGATAGATTTAAAGGTTCAAATATTAATAATCGCCCTAGAAGTAAAAAAGTTACTACCAATAATAAAGGAAACAAAGGGGAAAAGAAAACTACAGGCTTAAACAAGCAAGAACATAGTAGGAATAAAAATAGTAGTAAGAGTACTAGTAAGAATAATAGTAGGAATGAAGTAAAAAGTAAAGAGAAGAGTAAATTTAAGAGTAAGACTAAAAGAAGACAATAGAAATAACTTTAATGAAAGAGTATTAGTCATGTTCTAATACTCTTTTGAAATATTGATTTGCTAAGAATCTGTTTAAATTTTCTGAACATTAACTGCCATAAGGCCTTTTTCACCTTCTGAGACACTATAGCTTACTTGCTCACCTTCATGCAAATCCTTATCAGTTCCCTTTTCTTTAACTTGAGAATGATGTACAAAAATATCATTACCCTCATTACCAGAAATGAACCCATAACCTTTTTCAGTATTAAACCATTTAACTACACCTGTATAACTTGACATCTATAAATCTCTCCTTTAAAAGTATATTTTCAAAAGTATTATTAACCTTAACAAAGTTAATTATCCCTTATATAGAAATATGGATAAGGTACCTAAACTAATAGTAATAGGAGAATTGAAATATAAAAAGGGTTATATTGAGACATATTGAAGTATGATGTAAATATGTGTATATTTATATATAGAATATAATATGGTAATTTATGAGTAATAAACAAGATTTGTGTATTATTATAATATTGATAGCTAGTATTAAGTTAGAAATTAATAACTGGTACTTTAAGGTGGGGTTAAGATGTTAAATCTAGTTAATTATCAATCTATAGTTAATAGACTTATATCTATTTTGGGGAAAAATATAAATATTATGGATGATAAAGGGATTATTACTGCTTCAGGAGATGAATCTCGAATAAATACATATCACTCTGGAGCATATAAGGTTGCTCAAGAAAATAAGGAGATTATTATAGATGAAAATAGTTTAGATAGGTATGAAGGATGTAAAGAAGGGGTAAATATACCATTTTGTTTTGATGGAAAGGTTCAAGGTGTGGTGGGGATAACTGGCCATATCAATGAAGTTAAGGGATATGGATTAATAGTTAAAGAATTAGTAGAACTAATGATTCAAGAAGAGGTAAATAGACAGGAACAAATGCTTCAAACAAGGGCCATAAAGAATTTTATAAAAGAGCTTATTAAAAACCATACTGAGGAAGAATGGGAAGATATAGAAAGAAGAGCAAAATTACTTCAAATCAATATGGAGTGTGAAAGAGTTGTTATAATTGGAGATATAAGTAATTTTACTGAAGTACTCCATAGCTTAGGAGAAAAGAGAGAGATAAAATCACAAGAAATAAAAGATAAGATTGTGAAACTTATAAATGAATATAACAATTCAAAGAATGATTTAGTAATAAATGTATATTGTGATATATTTGTTATTTTAAAAACTGTACCTAAAGATATAGATAAATATTGTACAGAACTTAATAAATATATTTATAAGGAAGCAAATGTGAATTTAGATTTGGCAGTTGGCGTACCTTGTAATAATATTAAGGATTATGTTATTTCTTATGATACTGCATGTGAAGTACTTAAGTTAGGTAGAAATATTAGTAAGAACAAGATATATTACTTATATAAAGACTTTAGGATTCCTATTGTGATAAAAAATATTTCTGAAAATGCAAAGATAAGATATTTAAAATCCTTTATAACAAAAAGTTTTGATTTTGACTTAAAGGAAGTAGAAGAAATATTATTTACAGCGAAAATATTGATTGAGAATGATATGAATGTAAAAAAGGCATCAGAAAATTCATTTCAACATAGGAATACTTTTATTTATAGAATGAGAAAGTATAGAGAACAGTATGGACTAGATTTATCTAATTGTATTTGTTGTATGGAACTTTATATGTGCTACATTATTTTCAGCGAAAAAGATAGTATGAAATATTATGTTAAAGATTAATTAAAAGTATATAGTTTTTTGTATAATATGCACAATGATATAGGATTTTAAAGGGCTATTAATTGTATTAATTGTACATTGATGTAGCACAAATACCTTTCTATAATTATATTAAGGAACATAATAAGGGGGGGGGAGTATGAATATAGTTATTGCACCGGATTCCTTTAAAGGAAGTATGACTGCAAAAGAAGCTGCTAATGCAATAGAGAGAGGTATTAGGAGAGTATGTAGTGATATTTGTATTGAAAAGGTTCCCATGGCAGATGGTGGAGAAGGAACAGTTCAATCATTAATAGATGCCACTAATGGAACTATAATTAAAGCAGAAGTAAGAGATTCATTATATAGAATGATAACAGCTAAATATGGAATTTTAGGTAATGGTATAACTGCTGTTATTGAGATGGCTGAAGCTTCAGGACTTACTCTATTAAAAGAAGAAGAAAGAAATCCAATGATAACAACTACATTTGGAACCGGAGAAATAATAAAAGACGCATTAGATAGAGGATGTAGGGAATTTATTATAGGTATAGGTGGAAGTGCAACCAATGATGGAGGCACAGGAATGCTTATGGCATTGGGATGTAAATTCTTTGATAGACAAGGTAAATCAATTAAATTAGGTGGAGAAGGTTTAAGTGATATAGTTGATATAGATATAACTGAATTAGATTCACGGTTAAAGGAAAGTAAATTTGTTATAGCTTGTGATGTAGATAATCCACTTTGTGGACCTAGGGGAGCAGCAGAAGTTTTTGGACCTCAAAAGGGAGCTACAGAAGAAATGATAAAGCTATTAGATAATGGATTAAGAAATCTAGCAGAGATTATAGAAAAGAAGTTTAACGAGAAGATTATAGATTATCCAGGAGCTGGAGCAGCAGGTGGATTAGGAGCAGCATTAAAGGTTTTTATGAAAGGTGATCTAAAAAGGGGAATTAATATAGTAATATCCGCTACAAATTTAGAGGAGAAAATTAAAGAATGTGATTTGGTCATAACTGGAGAAGGTGGTATAGATTATCAAACACAATTTGGAAAAACTCCTTATGGGGTAGCGCAGGTTGCAACAATGTATAATAAACCTATAATTGCTATAGCTGGTTCTATAGGGAAAGATGCAGAAGTGCTTTATGATAAAGGATTTACTTCTATATTTTCAATAGTAGATAGGCCCATGAGCTTAGAGGAATCAATGAAATCTGCTGAGAATTTATTAGAAAAATCAGCGGAAAGAATTCTAAGGTTGTGTTTATTTAAAAATAATAAATAATTCAGAGTCTGTAGCCTGATTATCTAACTCAAACTTATATAGTTTATTAGAATGGCAGCTAGGACAGTTTATATTAGTGTTGCGCATTGCTCTTCTCTTCTAAGGGAAATATTTGGTTCAAGTTAAACTTATTATATTTCCTAAAGTTGATAAGAGCAATGTTAATATAACTTAACAGAATCATAATTTATAAAGGGGGAAAAAAATATGAGTCAAGGAGCTATATTAATTATTTCATTAATTTTTGTAATTATATTTATAGTAGTAGCAACTTCTAAATTTAAACTTCATCCATTTTTATCACTAATTATTGGAGCCTATATCTTAGCTTTTGCGGCAGGATTACCATCAGATAAGATACCAGGCATTATCACAGGTGGTTTTGGAGGAACCTTAACCAGTATTGGAATTGTAATTATAGCTGGATGTATTATTGGTACTTTCCTTGAAAAATCAGGAGCAGCAATAAAAATGGCAGATGTAGTTATTAATCTAGTTGGTGAAAAAAGACCTACTATTGCCATGAGTATTATAGGATACATTGTATCTATACCAGTTTTCTGTGATTCTGGTTATGTAATATTATCTTCATTAAATAAGACCCTTGCAAAAAAGACAAAAACCTCAATGCTTGCAATGTCTATAGCATTATCAACAGGACTTTATGCTACTCATACATTGGTACCACCTACACCAGGTCCAATTGCAGCAGCAGCAAACTTAAAATTAGACAACCTGTTGTTAGTTATTGTTATTGGTATGCTAGTAGCTATACCATCAGTTATAGCTGGTAACTGGTATGCTAATAAAATATCTAAAAAATTAAGCGTAAAGGAAGATACTGAAGAGCTTCTAAGTTATGAAGATCAAATAAAAAATTATGGTGAGCTTCCATCAGCTACAAAAGCTTTCGCACCAATAATTGTACCAATAGTTTTAATGGCATTAGGATCAGTAGCTAAATTCCCAGGAGATCCATTTGGAGCAGGACTTGTAAAAGAAGTTCTTGGATTTTTAGGAACACCAGTTAACGCATTGCTTGTTGGACTATTTTGCTCTTTTGCATTAGCTCCAAAATTAGATGAAAAAACTTTAACTGGATGGGTTGGAGATTCCTTAAAGGATGCAGCTTCAATCTTAGTAGTTACTGCAGCAGGTGGAGCACTAGGAGCAGTTATTAGAGATGCCGAAATAGGAAAATATATTGGAGAATCATTACAGTCATTAAATTTAGGAATTTTTGTACCATTTATTATAGCAGCTGCATTAAAAACAGCACAAGGTTCTTCAACAGTAGCAATAGTTACAACTTCAGCATTGATGCTTCCGTTACTACCATCTCTAGGACTAACTTCAGAAATTGCTAAAGTATTAGTAGTTATGTCAGTAGGAGCAGGAGCTATGACAGTATCACATGCTAATGATAGTTATTTCTGGGTAGTTACTCAATTTGGAAACATGGATTTAAAAACAGCATACAAAGGTCAAACCGTTGCAACCTTAATTCAAGGGGTAGTAACAATGGCAACAGTATTTGTATTATCATTATTTCTAATATAGTAAGTAAAAAAAGTGGATGTGTCAAAAATATCTAAGGATATTTTTGACACATCCTATTTTATTATGTAATTAAACCACAGAAAGCACTGATTTACTTTCATAATTCATATATTAATTTTTGGAGTTAATCATTAGGTTGTTATGAAAAATTAATTATAGTAGAATTTAATATGTAAGTAGTAATAAAGTTTCTACATTATAAATTAATTGATATGAGCTTCATATTATCCCTGCTCAACCGTTTCGAAACCTTGATTCACTAAAAGCTCTATTCAATAAAAAATCTAAAATACAACAACTCACTACGTTCGGACAGGTTATATTTCTTAACGATTTTTTCTTTCATAGAGCTTAAGTGAATCTAAGCTTTCTGCAAATGGTATTCGCAGTAATAATATGAAACTCAATTTGAACAGTTCATTAAATATACTTGTAATATGAATTCTTATATATGTAAGTGGTTATGAAATGAATTGTTAAAGGAATAGGTGGTAAGTATTGAAAAAGGATAGAAAGTTTTTAATAATGAGATATATTATTTTAATAATATTAACCCTTCAAATAGCAGTATTTTCAGAAAAAATACCCTTAGAATTAATATTATTTATTCTATTTATAGTCATAAATAATCAATTAAGAGTATTCTACTTTAATAATAAATATCTAATATACGTATCCATAATAACTGAATTCATAGTTTGCACGGCAATGTTTTATCTATATAGAGGAATTACAATTGCTTATTTTTTACCATTAATAATGGATGCATTTTTAATGATAGATGGAATATTAAAATACATAGCTATAGTTATATTATTTATAACTATTACTATATTTAGTGTAGATATATCTGTAAATGAAATATTGATAAATTTATGCTTTTTATCAACAATATATATTCTTTTTATGTACATAATAGAGGAGAATAGAAAGAAAGAGGATGCTCAATTCTTGTATGACAAGCTTAGAATTTCAGAGGAAAACCTAAAAAAAGCCAATGTCAGTTTAGAAAGTTATGCAGAATCTATAGAAGAATTGACTACCCTTAGGGAAAGAAATAGAATTTCCCGGGAAATACATGATAGTGTGGGACATGCATTATCTACTACAATGATCCAACTTAAGGCTATGGAAGTGGTAGCAAAGAAAGAAGGAAGCTCATTAGATGAAATGGCCAGTAATTTAAGAGAATTTGTCAACGATAGTTTTCAAGATGTAAGAAGAGCTGTAAGAGATTTAAAACCTATGGACTATAAGAATTATGAAGAAGTATTGAGAATCGAAGAATTGAGTAAAAATTTTACTAAGCTTACAGGGATAGAAGTGAAGCTCAATCTATCAAAATATTTATGGAGTTTATCTTCTAAACAAGGGGCTAATATTTATAGAATAGCTCAGGAGTTTTTATCCAATGCATCAAGGCATGGAAAGGCAAATAAAGTAGATATATTTATGAATTTTAATCAGGATACCTTAATTATGACCTTTAGAGATAATGGCATAGGATGTAATAACATTAATAGTGGTGGAATAGGAATTAAGAATATGCATGAAAGAGCTTTAGAACTTAAGGGAACTATTGATATTACTACTGCTTTGAATAAGGGATTTTCAATGAAGCTAGTTATTCCTAAGGAAAGGAGCATATAGGATATGAGGACAATAAAGTTATTAATAGTTGACGATGAAAAACTAATAAGAGAGGGTCTTAAAATAATTTTGTCTACTTATGAGGATATTGAAGTAGTAGGACTTTGTAAAAATGGATATGAAAGTATAGATTTTTGTAGAAATAATCCTGTAGATGTAGTATTAATGGATATTAGAATGGAGGACTGTGATGGAGTTATGGGAACTAGACTTATAAAAGAGCAGTTTATGAATGTAAAAGTGCTAATCCTTACAACCTTTAGGGATGTAGAATATATTCATGAAGGACTTAAATATGGTGCTTCAGGATATTTATTAAAGGACAGTTCCCATGAAGTCATATATGAAGGGATAAAAGGTGCATATATGGGAAGCGTAGTAGTTCATCCAGACATTGCTAATGAGATTATTCATAATACATATAATAAAAAAGAAAATGATAATTTACAAAAATACAAGCTTACAGAAAAAGAAATTTTGATAATTAAGGCAATAGCTAAGGGATTAACTAATAAGGAGATTTCTGAGGAAGTATTTCTATCAGAGGGAACTATAAAGAATAATATTACCTCTATTTTAGCTAAACTTTCCCTGAGAGATAGAACTCAAATTGCTATCTTCGCTTTTAAAAATGGAATAGTGACTTAAGTCATCTAATATAATGACTTGGAGTATTAGAATACCTTCAAAATCTTAGCTATTATAGTAGTACAAGATGTTTGGAGGTATTTTTTATGAGTATTATAAAAGTTAGTAATATGACAAAAAGATTTAATGATAAGTTAGTCCTTGATAATATAAGTTTTGAAGTAAATGAAGGAGAAATATTTGGTCTTATAGGACCTAATGGAGCAGGGAAGTCTACACTTATAAATATAATGACAAGCCTAATTACTTCCAATGGCGGGAGTATAGAAATATGTGGATATGATATAGAAAAGCAACCTATAAAAGCGAAAGAATGCATAGGTTTAGTTCCTCAGGAGATTTCTCTTATGGAAGATTTAAATGCATATGATAATCTTGAATTTTTTGGTTCCCTTTATGGTTTAAAAGGAAAACAGCTTAAAGAAAGGATAAATGAGGCATTAGAGGTAACAGGATTATTAGATAGGAGAAAAGAAAAGGTAAAAAAATTTTCTGGTGGTATGAAAAGAAGGTTAAACATAGCAGCGGCTATTATGCATCATCCTAAAGTACTTATTATGGATGAGCCTACAGTGGGAGTAGATCCTCAATCTAGAAATCATATCTTTAATTTTACAAAAAGATTATGTAGTGAGTTAAAGACTACAGTAATATATACTTCTCACTACATGGAAGAGGTGGAAGAGCTTTGTTCTAGAGTATTTATTATAGATTTAGGACAAGAAATAGCTTATGGAAGAAAAGAAGAAATAAAGTCACTAGTATTTCAAAATAATAAAGTAATTATTGAGGCATCAAATATTAAAGGAGATACTTTAATAAAGTTAAAAGATCTAGAAGGAGTTAAAGGTGTACAAGATAAAGAAGAAGAAATTTGTTTAAACATAGGAAGTAACTTTAAATTAGCTGAAGCATTGGTAGTACTAGAGCATGGAGGAGCATATATCAAAAAGATTAGCTATGAAGAACCAAAGCTAGAAGATGTATTTTTGGCACTAACAGGCAAAAAGTTGAGAGATTAGGGGTGATACTATGAGATTAATAAATTATGTGAAGACTACATTAAGAGCAATGATATCTAATATATCAGTAACTCTATTATTTTATATAGGATTCCCCTTACTACTAGCTGGGCTTATGGGATTCATGCAAAAATCATTATTTGAAAATCCATTGAAATTGGAAACAATAGAAATAAAAATAGTAGATGAAGATAAATCTACTATGTCTTCTCAAATGATAAATTTTTTAAAGAGTGATGAATTGAAACAAGTAATTAATATAGAGCCAGAAGATGATAAGTATGCAGCAGATATCATTATTCCAAAAGGGTATGAAAGAATTATAATGAATGGAGATAAAAATCCTATAGTAATTAAGCAAAAAGATTCAAGTGACTTTAAGCTTAAGACTTTAAAAAGCATATTAGATAGATATCATGAAAATATATATTTAAGTAGTTCAGGTGGAAATTTAGAGGATTTAGGTAAGATTTATAGTGAAAGCTCTATAATAACTAAGAACGTAGAAAAGGAAAGAACTATAAATTCTTATGAATATTATTCATCATCTATGGTATCCTTTGTATTTTCTATGCTTATGTATGGGGTTATAATTTCAAGCTTTATGAAGCCAAGCTTAAATTTAGAAAAAAGAATGATGTCAATGCCATTAAGTAAGGCCACATTATTTAATTATAATTTTATAGCTTACTTAATATATACGTTGATTTTAGTAGGAGGATACATTGGTGTATATAGAATCTCAGGAATATCTTTTAAAGGAGATTTAGGAGCGTTGTTACTAATAAGCATTAGTAGTTGTTTATTAATAGTTTCTGTAAGCTATTTTGTAATAGAGATTTTTAAAGAAAAGTTAGCTAAAGTAATGGCATTTATACTGTTCATGACACCAATTATAGGTGGAGGAATTTTCACTAATACATCCAATAAATTGGCAGTTTTATCACCTACTTATTATATAAGTAAAACCTATGAGAATTACGTTTTGACGGGAGGACTTCAAGGGTCAACCAGTTATATTTTAAGGATATTGACAGTAGGTATACTACTATATGGTATTACGCTAGGTAAAACTATAATAGTTAGGAGGAAAAATATATGAAGCTCTTAAATTTAACTTGGATAAATATAAAAAGATATATAAAAAACCCCATGATATTGATTATGACTGTGGGACTACCATTAATTATGCCAGTTATGTTGTTGATGGGTAATAATGATGTTAGTAAATTACCTATAGGAATTATAAATGAAGACAAGGGAACTATTAGTACTAATCTTATTGAGGAACTAGAAAAAAATTACACTATTCAGTTATATGTAGGTAAACCTAGTGATAGTTATGATAAATTAAATAGCAACGAAATAGGGGAATTGTTTTATATACCAAAGGATTTTAGCAGTAGTTTAGAACAGGGAATTAAACCGAAGGTAGATTTATTTAAAATTGATAATCAATTAGGTGGTGTATTAGCAGAACAAGAGGTTGAGACCTTTATAAATAAGCAAATTAAAGCTCAAATATATCCTGACTTAAAAGAAGACATCTTTAATACTGATATTGAATATAACGAAGGGGAGAATAATAAGGGGGATTTTCAGTCAATACTAGTATTTGCGTGTTATTTTATGCTTATTGGTGGTTCAGTTATAGCTGAAGATTTAATAAAAATAAAGAATGCTAAAGTGCTTAAAAGAGCCATAACTACAGCTAATAAGGATTATGAGGTCCTTGGAGGAATATTCTTAGCTATATTTATATTACAAGGGACACTTAATTTTTTAGCATTTGCCTTCATAAAATTTGTATTAAAAATTCAGGGAGGTTCTCTAGGAATAGCCTTTATAGTGTTAAATTTATCTAGTTTAGTTTCTACAAGTGTTATTTTAGCGGCTACTAGATGGATGAAAAATGTAACTTTAGCATCACTAGCAGTTGTAGTGTATTCCTTAATATCTCTAGTATTATCTATAATAGCTAATAGTCTTAATGATTTTGAAAACGCATCAACTATGATAATTAACTTAAGCAAATTATTTCCATTTTATTGGTTGATTGATATCATAGAAAATAGTAATCTTTTTCCTAATATATTAATCCTTATATTGATTGCTCTATGTTTCTTTACAGCAGGTAGCTTTAAACTAAGGAGTTTTGCAAAAGATTGATAATTAGAAAATATATAGCGGTTGCTACAATTAATGTTGATAGCAGTCGCTGTTTTTATTTAGATTCATTAATTTGTAATATGTAGGATTAATATGAAGTATGGTTATTAAAACATATATATCAACAAATTCGTTAGTGGAATATATACTATTATGTATAGAGGAATAAACGAAGGAGAGAATAGATGTGATTCAAAAACACACTATGGACAGTGAAAATTTTATATCAAATATTTTAGAATTAGGATTATGTGATATAAAAAAAATCTTTAATATAGAAGGTATAGGTTCAAGTAGATATGTTTTTAGTATTAACAAAGAGTTAGTTTTAAAATATGCTTATAGAAAAGCTGGAATTACACAGTCTGAAGTAGAGTTTAAAGTTTATAATAATTGTAATGATCAGTGCAAAAAGTTACTATGTCCAATAATAAAATTAAAAGATAAAACATTAATAATGAAAAAAGCAGTACCGCTTAATAAAGCTCTACAGCATTGGGGAATACGAGATTCTGTTGATGGAAACATTCTTATGTATTTAAATAGTGTATCAACAAGAATTTATTGTAATACATCTGAGATAAAAAAAGGAATAAGGGAACTTTCTAGTACCCATGGATTATTATATGAAGACTTAATAAGAATAGGAAATTGGGGAATTTTAGATGGAAATTTGGTATTAATAGATTATGGTTGTGATAGGGATTTGTATGTAAAATACTACTTAAAGTGATTATCCTAGAAAAGCTATGGATATGCTCATATCTATAGCTTTTGTCAAGAATTTTTCATGAATAATAATAAAAAAAGATGCTTATATAATATTATGAATAGATAAGGTGAAAGGAAGATTAACTGTGTCTGGAAAAGTATTTGAAGACAGTGAAAAATTCATATTGAACAACGCAAACAGCTAATTGAAAGACTGTAAGATATGCAGGAAACACTAGATAGGCTAAATGAAAAAATTCAGAAATATGAACAGTCAGTTGTTGTAGCAGAAGAGAATTTGAAATAAGTAAAAAACGACAATTCCTTGAAATTTAGGATTGTCGTTTTTTATGGTCTAATTAATATATTGCTTTCCTTGGTCAATGTAGATAATTATGAAGTATTAATTATGCAATCATCCATCCTTCTGCGCTCTCACGAATTCCAATAAAACGTTTATAAATACCAGGTTCTATTATTAAATCTGTATGAGTACCTCTTTGAACAATTTGTCCATTATCTACTACAAGTATTTGATCTGCATTTTGAATAGTGGCTAAGCGATGGGCTATGATGATAATGGTTTTTCCATATACTAAGGCACTAATTGCATGTTGAATGAGATGTTCATTTTCAGGATCAATGCTGGCTGTAGCTTCATCTAATATGACTATTGGAGCATCTTTTAACATAGCCCTTGCAATAGATATTCTTTGTTTTTCACCTCCAGAGAGGGTAGAACCACCATCCCCTATGATAGTATCATAACCTTTAGGAAGATTCATAATGAATTCATGACAGCAGGCTTTTTTTGCTGAGTCTACAATTTCATCGAAGCTGGCTTCCGGTTTTCCGAATTTAATATTATTTAGAATAGTATCATGGAATAAATACACATTTTGAAATACCATACTAATATTTTTTAATAGACTGTCACAGGTCATTTCTCTAATATCTACATTTCCTATTTTAATAATTCCTTCATTTACATCATAAAATCTGGTAATTAAACTGCATATAGTCGTTTTACCGCTACCAGATGGGCCAACAATAGCAGTAGTTGTATTCTGTGGAATTTTAAGTGATATGTTATTTAACACATTTTTGTTATCGTAAGCAAAGGTTACATTTTGAAATTCAATGTCATAATTATTCAAGGAAATGTCTTCACCGTCACGATCAATAAATTCTGCAGCTTCAATTGGTTGTAATTTAGTAAAAGTTGCATCTATAATTTTTAGAACATGGGCAGCATTATTGATAGCCTCTACACTACCAAAGATAACAAAAGAGAAGATAATCATCATTAACATAGTTGGTATGTTCATAGTTCCATTTACAGCAAAAATAGAAGAAACAGCTACGATACATACAGATGCAGCCTTTAATACAAGATGATGTAGTGTGTTATATGGAACATAATTCTTTTCAATTTTTATATTAATATTCTTGCTGGATTTATAGGCATTGCGAATTCCGTCTATTGAAACCCCTTCTTGTTTAAATGCCTTTACTATAGGCATTCCTCTGACATATTCAATAGTTGCATTGATCATCTCATCTTGTGATTTTTGATGAATAGGAGCATTTTGATTACTTTTATTTCCTAAAAGTTTAAGAAATATTGCAGATAATAATATTCCTATTGCTGCAATTACTGAAATCCATATATTATAAAATCCAATACATAGTACCATGGTAAAAGCACTGATATATCCGTTTATTACGGTATCAATCATTTTCATTCCATGCATTTCAATAAAGGATAAATCTGTTGTAACAGCTGAAGTTAGTTCTCCTGTATTATTATTGCTGAAAAACCCAAGAGATACTCTTTTCAGGATATTTCCAATTTTAGCTCTTTCTTCTGCCGAAACTTCATATCCAATACTTTCTTGTGTTTTTGCACGGAGATAGGCAAAGAAAAATCTTCCTAGTACAGCAAGTATCATATATATAGTCAGTAAAATAATTTCTTTATTGGTCAATGCTTTTTGTCCATTTATATCATTTAATATTAGATTCAATCCATAAGCTGTTATCATAATGGGCATTGAAGTAAATATAGTGTGTATAAAAGAGTAAATAAATCCAACATATAATCTCTTTTTACGTATTCCTGTCCATGCCATTATTCTTTTTATTGATTTAAACATAGTGAATTCCTCCTTATTCCTGATTGACTGCCCATAGTTTTGATCCAATATGTGCTGTCCACATATCATTATAAAGCCCTTTTTCTCTTAATAACTCTTCATGAGTACCTGTGATTTTAATTTTTCCTTTTTCTAGAACAACAATTTGATCTGCATTTTTTATAGTAGATAATCTATGAGCAATAACCAGCAATGTTTTTCCTTTCGTAAGTGCAGCAATAGATTTTTGAATTTTATTTTCATTTTCTGGATCAGTAAATGCAGTTGCTTCATCAAGAATTACAATTGGAGCATCTTTCAATATGGCACGTGCTATAGCAATTCGCTGTTTTTCTCCACCAGATAGTCTTCCTCCAGCTTCACCAGCACTAGTATGATATCCTTTTTCAAAATTGGAGATAAACTCATCACAACATGCAGATTTAGCCGCTTGTAAAACCTCCTCGTCAGTTGCCTTTGGATTGCCTAAGCGAATATTTTCAAGTAATGAACAATTAAATAAGAAATTATCCTGTGTAACAAAGCTAACCATGTCACAAAGCTGACTAAGAGGGATTTCTTTTATATTTATACCATCTATTTTTATTTCACCTTCACTTACATCCCAGAAGCGAGCAATCAATCTTGCTATGGTAGATTTACCACTACCAGAGGGACCCACCAATGCTGTAAAATTTCCTTGAGGAATCTTTAAACTTAAGTTCGATAGTACCTTATTGCTAAGATATTCATCACCTGTACTATCATAGGAGAATGAAACATTATTTAACTCAATATCATATCCTTTTACAAAAACCAACTTGTTTGTATTTTCCAATTCTTTTAGGTTAAGCAGTTCAGCAGCATCTTTCACAGCATATTCAATGGATTTTAAGTCATTAATGAACACTGTAAAACTTGTCAATGGACCTATGATTCCCAAGGATAAAATCATACACATAGTAAGTTCTGATGGGCTTAAACTTCCTTGTTTGTAAAGAAGCATTCCTATAGGTAATGTACCAAGCAAAGTGGAAGGTAAAACTGCTCCACCAAAATTCATTAATTTCCATGTACTTCTAAACCAATCTAAAGTGTACTCTTTGAAAGAATATATGGCTCTTTCAAACTTTTCATAGGAGGTTGTGGATTGATTAAAGGCTTTAATAACTTCTATCCCTTCAATGTATTCAACAATGACTCCATTGACATAGGTACTAGCTTCCATATAGTCGGCATATTTTTTATTAAAGTTTTTCATCATAAAGCCGTAAGCAATAGAGGCAATGGGAACTGTTATAATTGAGCCTAAGGCCATACGCCAATCTATCATGAGGATATAAATAAAAACACAAATAGGCAATAATAAATTTGAAAATCCTTCTGGGATTAAATGGGCAAGAGGAAGTTCTATTGTTTCCACTCTATCTATTACAATGCTTTTTAATTTTCCCACTGTCTGGTTTAATACTGTACCGAGTGGTGCATGCATTAATTTATCTGCCATGGACATTCTCATTCCCTCTAAAATTGTATAGGCGGAAACATGTGATAGTATTGTTGAAAAAGCATGGAATAATAATTTAATTACATATCCTAAAAGACAAATAGATGACCAAAATAATATATCGTGTACAGACTGTTTTCTTTCAAAAAAGAGAATGATTATCTGATATACTCCAAAGTAGGGAATTATGCCTCCCCCTACACTAATAATTTCTAAGAGAATAGAAAAAACTAATTTTCTTCTACAGGGCTTTGCAAATTTCATAACCGTTTTTAGCCAAGATTCTTGATTCATAATAATCTCCTTTCTAAATCTTATAAAAATGGGAATAGTTAGAGCTCTATAACTATTCCCAATTATATTGTATATTTAGTGACCCATCTACTCTAATGGGTCCAGGAGGCTCCATTTAGACAATAGAATTTCTATATTCCTTTGGTGATTTTCCTATAACAGCTTTAAAGGCTGATGCAAATTTACTTGAATTATCATATCCAACCTTATGGGCTATGTCAGAAATATTTTCTTTAGTTTGTCTTAGCATAATAGCCGCTTTATTCATACGATATACTCTAATATAAGAATATATTGAAGTTCCATATACACCTTTAAAGCATAGTTTCATTGAGGTTAAAGGAACATTGAATTTTTCTGAAAGCTCATCTAATGTATAGTGATATTCTAAGTTCTTTATAATAAATTCTTGAATTGCCTTTATTTTTTCAACTTGAGTTCTATAATAATATGGTCTTTTATCAAAATTTTTAGGAATCTCTAAAATACTTAAATGAAGCAGTAGCTCCAAAATTTTTATTTTTAAATAATCATTTTTTATCTTATTAGGTATGGTATAAAACTCCAAGAATATATGTGCTATTACTTTATCTGCTTGAATAATAAAAGGTTTGCTTAACATGGAAAATTTCTTACTTAAAGCAGCTAAATCAATAGAAAATCCCCCATATAGCTGTGCCACTTCACTTGCTTCTTCAATGTGAAATATTAATGATATTCCATGGTAATGCTTAAGAGGGAATCCAAAGTTTTGAATATGATTTTCTCGACCGTTTATTTGCAAGTCACCAGCCTTCATATATACATAGGTATCATTGTCCAATTTCCATTCCATTCGCCCTTCACGGCAGAAATCAATGCAAAGAAAATCAGCTTTTGTATGAAACTGTGAAGAACAATTTTGCATATGAAAGTCATTATATAGCAAAGTAATTCCTGGGAATACCTTAATTGCCGTCATAATACCATCACCAGACTCATCTTTCATTTGGTAAATTGTACAATCTTCACTTTGACAAAAAGTAGTTATATTATCACCAAAAAAGGTTTTTTCTTCCCATGACATTTTATACATTCCTTTCTGTTTTAAATCCTATTTTTAGTGCAGAGTTCTTATTCAATTTACACAATTCCAGCTTTTTCGAAGTGCTTACGAAGTAATTTTTTACCCCATAGACAACCTAAAATAGAAGCAGTAACTGTTATAATGCATAAGATAATCATCATATGTAAGTTCATGATTTCTAAGCATTGCTTAACAATAGGTAGTGTACCTGTAGTTTTGGTTTTATATAATGCTATGTAAGCATCCTGCATATATACAAATGGAATATATTCACCAAGGGCATAGCCTAGCATAATAGAAGCGAATCCAGATACAGCTGCTATAAATTTATCTCTTCCTATTAAATTAAAGAGTAATTCGCCTACAATTCCGCCCGCTAAAATTCCCCAAAACATAATAGCTTTTGGTGCCATAGTAATCAGTGTGGAACCCATTAAAGCTCCACTGATTATGAATACACCCTTCATAGGGGCTTTAGCAATCATAAGCATGAATATAGTACCGCCCACAAGACCTAAAATAATTGGCAGTACTAACAAAATAGGAGGAAAGAAACCTATAGTGCATGCTATAATCCAGAACACTACTAATAATAGCGCATTAAAGATTCCAATGGTAATTAAATTTTTTATTGTATTATTTTTCTTTTTTGTATTCATAAAAAGCTCCTTTTTAAAAAATATTTTTCAATAAAACTTTGGAATAATATTCTGATAAAGACATTTTAGACACAGTATTTTCATCATCAAAATATAATATTGAATCAAAAGTCTGCAATGCAAACTCATAATCATGAGTGATGACAAAGATACTGCGGTTTTCTTTAGCCAAGCTGCGAATAATATTGCTAACCTTATTCATATTAATTCCATCCAATCCACTAGTTGGCTCATCAAGAAATAATAAGTTTGTATTATGCATACATGCTATGGCAATAGCAAGTCTTTGTTTTTGTCCACCAGATAATGTGGCAGGATGACAATCTTTAAACTCATAAAGTTGAAAGTATTTTAGATATTTATCTACTTTTTCTTTTTCCTCCACTGAAGCATTAAGTCCTGCAAGCATCTCCTCCATAACATTGGGTGCAAGAAACTGATAATCCACATCTTGCATTACATAAGAGGATTTTTTAATTCGCTTTCTTTTATTAGCGGATTTTTCATTCAATAAAATTCTACCTTGTTTGGGAGATGATAATCCCATTAGAACTTTTATCAAGGTACTTTTGCCGACACCATTCCTTCCAACAATACCAATTATCTCTCCTTTATAAGCTTTAAAGGAGACGTTGCTCCACAATGATTTCCTTCTGTTATATCTAAAAGAAAGTTCTTGAACACGCATTAGAGGAGTAGAAAGTTTACATAAATCATTAAATTTGTATTGAGATTTCATTACTTTTAAGTGTTCTAAATCAATTTGTCGCAATCCTTTCTTATGAAACCAATCCGAAGATTGATTTATAAATGTTTCTCCTTTAAAGATTTCTTGTATTTTGCCTTCTTTCATATAAACAACACGATCAACTAAATTTTTAAGATAATAAAGTTTATGTTCTGAAACAATAATAGTGCAGCCTTTTTCTTTTAATATTTTTAAGACTTCATAAAGGGATCTTGTCCCTTCATTATCTAGGTTTGCTGAAGGTTCATCTAAAGCATAAACTTCTGATCCTAATGCATAAACAGAGGCTAAAGCGACCTTCTGCTTTTCTCCGCTAGATAAATCAAAGATTTTTCTTTCCATTAAGGATGAGAGATTTAAACTATCTACAGTTTTGGAAACATTTTCTTGTATTTTATCTGTGGGAACCCCATAATTTTCACTTGGAAAGGAAATTTCTGTTTTTACATGCATTGTAAAGAATTGTGAACGTGGATCTTGGAAAACAGAACCAACCTTATAGGATCTGTCTCTTATGGATTCGGTTTTTATGCTTTGACTACATACAAAACCTTTTCCTTTTAGTTCACCGCTATAAAAAGATGGAATCAATCCATTGATACATCTTGTTAATGTGGTTTTTCCGCATCCGCTTTCTCCAGTAATAACTATAAATTCTCCCTGTTTTACACTTAGATTTATATCTGTTAAATTTTCTTTATAACTACCTTCATAGGTGAAATAAACATGTTCTAAGTGAATAACATCTTCCTTTTTCTCTTGAAATATCATTATTTTCTTCATGTAAATCGCCCCCTATTATCCATGAATCATAGGAAAAACTTACTTTTATCCATATAAATAAGACTGACTGCAATTAGAATACATATAAAACAATAAATGCTATCAATGGTTTGGAAACGGACATCGGAAAGACAAGTACGTTTGTTTGTAATATCAAGACCTTTACAAAGTGATGCTGCAGATAATTCATCCGATATTTTGCTACTTCTTATCAATAATGGAATAATAAAATTTTCTATAGTTTTCATAGGATGAAGTATAATACCAGTTAAGGAAGTATTTAAACCTCTCATTTTTAGGCTAATTTTAACGCAATTTATCTCATATATAATAGTGGGAATATATCTATAAACAACAGCAAAAGGTATTATAATTATTCTAGGAATATGCATGTTTTCTAAAGCTTTCATCAGCTCATTCATTGGCATTTTATTCAACATAATTGTAAAACATATGTAAGCCGGTAGTACACGAATAAACAATAGAATAATTAAATTAAACATCATAGTTAAATAAGGAATCTGTAATGTATCTAAGGTTTTATATAAAATTAATAAAATTATGTACTGCCACATCATCTGAATGGCTTTATCTTTCATGTTACTAAAAATCATTAAGAAAAGCATCATTATAAAAAGAATAGCTATGCCTTTATGACTGGAGAGTATAAAACTAACTAATGATACTAGAACTATTTGAAAAATCATTACTCGGCCATCAGGTTTTGTTGCTCTAAATTCAAGTAGTTTTTTCATAAAAAATTGAATCACGTCCTTTTTAGAATAGTACTGATCTGTTGTTTATCATATGCAGATAGTATAATAGGTAATGTTACAGATACTCTGGTATACATTCATGTATCATTAAATAGTCTAATATAAACTCTTAAGCTTGTCTGCTCTATAAGGACCATTATGCTCCATTTAGACAAATATATAAATTGAGAAAAATGTGAGTAAAAATGGAAAATAAAAAAGCACCTTAAGGTGCAGTGGAAGAAGATATATGCAATTGTCAGATTGTTTAATGTATAAGTAGCATAGCCAGTAATATATTCTTATAAGGCTGAAGCAAATCATTTATTTAAGAAGTAGTCACGATTAAAGCGAAAAAATATATCTAAGAGCCCTACTTATACTAGTAACTACTACAGAACCATGATTCTCTTCAGGTGCAATATAGATATCACAGTTATTATTAAAGCTTTTAATTTTATCATATATTTTTTGAGCTCCTTCAACCATATAACCTTCTTTTTCCCCAACACCTATAAAAATATTCTTTTCACTATTTTCTAAATTAGGGAAGTTTAAAAGTTCATAGTCATTCCACCACACTGAGGGACTGAAGGAAATTATATTTTTATATATATTTGATCCTTTTAATAAATTCCATAATACATAATATCCACTTAAAGAATGACCAATTATAGTAATATTATCTTTATCAAAGTTGATATTTGGTTCAATTATTGGTAGAAGCTCTTTTTCTACAAAATCATCAAAATTTTTACTTCCTCCAAGATTTTTAGGAACTTTTAATTTATTTTCTTCAGGAATGAAATAGCTCTCTGCTGGAGCTGTAAAGTCTAAAAATCGCTTCTCTTTTTTTTCAAATTCTTGATGAGATATACCTACAACTATTGAAGGTTTAACCCCAGTCTTGATATATAGTTGACCTTGTTGTTTTATACAAGATTTAACTATTTCAAAACAATTTCCACCATCTAGTACTATTATTAATGGTAGATTATCAGCTTTAAATTCCTCCGGAATATAGAAATTAATATCGTAAAAATTATTAGTATAATTTGATTTTATTTTAAATTTATTCATAAATTCACTCCTTTGTGCTAAGATTTAAAAATAAGTATAAAATAATAAGAGGTAAAGGTCAATAATTATGAAACAAAATATTAATTGGTTAATTGAATATTTTTCTGAAAATTCTATGGAGTTTGTTGATATTTTTAAGAGCAGTTTACCCCCTAAAGAAAAAGATCTTAATAGAAAAACTGCAAAAAATTTATGTGGAATAGTAATACCTGTACGAGGAGAATGTTCATTTTCTGTAAATGAGAGCAAATATAGTTTAAATAAAAACACAATACTCCACTGCGGGTCAAATATGGATATAAAAGTTGAAACAGAGAATATGGGTATAGAATACTATGTAGTTCATTATAAAAATATTTTAACTACAGAAAAATTCAAAAACGTAGAGCAGGAATCTTTTTACTTAGAAATTGAGGACAGGCTATCTCTGCTAAAGTATTGTGAAATTATTAGGGATAGATCATTAAGTCCAGATAATTACTCGAAATTATCCTGTAAAGTTGATTTTATGAATTTAATAAATGCATTAATAAAAAATGTGAGAGTTTCACAATATAGTGATAAATTGAAATTAGTAAATAAGGGAATTGAATATATAGATAAAAATTTCAATGAATTAATAACAGTAAGTGAAATATCAGATATCCTAGAAATAGATAGAAGAAGATTTAGTGATGTTTTTAAAGAAGTTACAGGATTGTCTCCTATAAAATACTTAACAGAATATAGATTAAAGGAAGCAAAAAGATTATTAAAGTTTTCTTCTTATACAATTTCTGAGATATCTGATATGACTGGATATAATGATTGTTTCTATTTCAGCAAAACCTTCAAAAAAAATGTAGGAGTATGTCCTAGAAAGTATAGAGAAATTAATAATAATGTTACTACAAGTTTCATAGCTAAAAAGTAGTTCGGCAAAAGTACAAAAAAATATCCCGAAAGTATATTTTACCTTTCATATGATTTTGCTAAAATAATTATGAATTGAAAATGATTATCATTACAAATAGGGAGGGTAACATGAAAAAATATTTAACATTATTATTATCAGTAGTTTTATTTGCAAGCTTAACTGCTTGTTCTACAAAAGATTCTTCAAAAAAAAGTGATGTAGAAAATAAAGATACAGCATTTACAATAAATTATTTAGGTCAAGAATATTCTTTTGATAAGAAGGCTGAGAATGTAGTTCTTGCAAGTCTAGAAGGAATGGAAGATGCAGCAGCTTTAGGAGTTGAAGCAGTAGGAGTTTTAGAAGTTGCTGGAGAGGTACCTAAATATTTGGCAGAAGACTTTAAAGGTGCAACTTTAGTTGGAGATAAAATGAGTCCTAATTCAGAAGTTATATTAGGCTTAAATCCTGATGTTATTGTGGGAAGTTCAAAATTAGGAGAGGAAATCACGTCTAAGTTAAATAAGATAGCAGTAACATTACCATATTCACACATATCAGCTAACTGGAAAGATAATCTTTTAGCGTTAGCAAATATAACAGATAAAGTAGAAGTAGGTAATAAAATAATTTCAGATTATGAAGAAAAAGCTTCAAAGAGTAAAGAAGAAATTTCAAATAAATATAAAGATCAAGATATTTTAGTTATTAGAATTAGACGTGGATTAATGTATGTATATCCAGCAGATGTATATTTAAATCCAGTTTTATATAATGATTTAGGTCTAAAGATTCCTGAGGTAGTTACTCAGGCAAAAGCACAAGCTGAATTAACTATTGAAACTTTAGCAAAAATAAATCCAGATGCGATTTTCTTACAATTTGATGATTCTGAGAATTCAGATACACCTAAAGCTTTAAATGAATTATTAGAAAATCCTATATTTAAAAGTATAGAAGCTTCTAAAAATAATAAAGTATTTGTTAATACTGTTGATCCTTTAGCTCAAGGAGGAACAGCTTGGTCAAAAGTTAGGTTCCTAGATGCGGTTGTAGATAATTTATTAAAATAACAAAATTATGCCAGTCATATAATTATGACTGGATAATTTTTTAAGGGGATAAATATGAAAGGTTTTAATAAAAAATTTTTATTAATATTTATAATATGTATAGTAGGAATAATTAGTGTGACCATTTTATCTGTTAGTATGGGAACTAAAGAGATACCAAAAGAAGTCATTTATGATGCAGTATTTAAATTTGATGAAAGCAATGTAGATCATTTAATAATAAAAAATAATAGATTGCCAAGAGCTATTGCTGTACTAGTTGTTGGAGGCTTTTTAGCAGTAGCTGGAGCAATTATGCAAGGAATAACAAGAAATTATTTAGCATCTCCTTCGTTAATGGGAGTAAATGATGGATCGGCTTTTTTTATTACCATAGCTATGGTTTTTTATCCAGGGCTTTCAAATGGAAGTTTAATTTTAGTTTCAATAATTGGATCAATAGTTGGAGCTTTATTAGTATTAGGAATAGGTTCATCTATAAAAAATGGGCTATCACCTGTTAGACTTGCAATTATAGGAACAATAGTAGGAAGTTTTCTAAGTAGCTTAGGTTCTGCCATTGCAATGTATTTTCAAGTATCTCAAACTATTTCAGCTTGGTATAATACAAAAGTTCATACTGTAAATAATGATTTATTAAAAATCATAATACCAATAGGAATTATTGGAATTCTAATAGCAATAATAATATCTAAGGATATTACTATAAGTTCATTGGGAGAAGATATAGCTATTAGCCTAGGGCAAAGAACAAACATAGTAAAATATTTATCTATGGGAGCAGTAGTATTACTTACAGCGACTTCTGTTGCATTAGTCGGGAAGATTGCTTTTGTGGGACTAGTAATACCTAATATAATAAGAATTTTAGTGGGACATGATTATAAATATATTATTCCTTACTCCTTAATTGGAGGAGCTTTCTTTTTAGGATTATGTGATTTATTAAGTAGATACATAGAATATCCATTTGAAACACCTATTGGAACTGTAACGGCTATTATAGGAGTCCCTTTCTTTTTATACATGATAAAAACTAAGGGGGGTTCAAAAAATGCGTAATAAAAAACTTAAATATTCCTTTGTAATAATAATATTTCTTTTGTTAATATTATTATCTTTTTATTTACATCTAACTAATGGAATGTTTGATATAAGCGTAATTGAAGTATTTAAAACCCTATTTAATTTAACTGATAATGAAAAATTCAGATTAGTAGTGTTTGAATTTAGACTTCCAAGGATAATTATAGCCATATTAGTTGGGATAGGATTATCAATAGCTGGACTTTTTCTTCAAGGAATCACAAAGAATGAATTAGCTGATCCAGGAATATTAGGAATAAATTCTGGTGCAGGGGCAGCAGTAATTATATATATGTATTTTGTTAATTTTAATTCATCAGTATCTGATGGAAGTAATTTTTTTAGTATCTTTGCTATGCCTATATTTGGATTTATAGGTGGTGTTTTAGCAGCGATATTAATCTTATTATTTTCAAAAAATAATAAAAAGATGGATATGCAAAGGCTTATCTTAACAGGTATAGCAATAAATAGTGGATTTTCAGCTATTTCAATGCTTTTTTCTATGAAAATGAATTCTTCAGATTTTGAATTTGCAGCTATTTGGCAAGCAGGCTCAATATATAATGCAAATTGGACTTTTATTTATATGATGCTTCCTTGGATAATAATTTTAGGAGTCTATCTTTACAAGAAAGTTCATTTACTAGATTATTTTCAATTAGAAGAGAGTAGTATAGTTAGCTTAGGTATAAATTTAGAGAAAGAAAAAAGAAAATTATTATTTGCGTGTGTCGGATTAATTAGTTCTTGTGTATGTGTTGCTGGAAACATAGGATTTATTGGATTAATGTCACCTCACATAGCTAGGCAATTAGTAGGTATAGAACATAGAAAACTTATGCCAGTAACTGCTTTAGTTGGAGTTTTTCTTTTAATATTATCAGATTTTATTGCTAAAACTGTTTTTGCACCATCAGAATTAGCTGTAGGAATAGTAATATCTATAATCGGAATTCCTTATTTTATATATTTATTATACAAATCATAAGAGGTAAAATATGAAAAATGCTATTAATATAAAAGATTTAAAAATAGGATATGATAAAAAAATAATAATAGAAGAGTTAAATCTTAGTCTTGAAAAAGGAAAGATAACTAGTATTATTGGTTCCAATGGATGTGGGAAATCAACTCTGTTAAAAAGTATAGGTAGGATACTTAAAAAAGAAAAAGGAGAGATATTTCTTCTAGATAAAAATATGAATAATATGAATAGTAAAGAAATAGCAGAAAAATTAGCTATATTATCTCAAAATCCTACTGCACCTTCTCAGCTAAAAGTTGAAGAGTTAGTTTCTTATGGAAGATATCCTCATAGAACTAATATAAATAAATTATCTAATAAAGATAAAAATAAGATTGAATGGGCATTGAAAGTAACAAATACTATTGATTTTAGAGATAGAGAATTATCTGATTTATCAGGTGGTCAAAGACAAAGAGTATGGCTTGCTATGGCATTAGCCCAAGAAACAGACATATTATTGTTAGATGAACCAACTACTTTTTTAGATATGTCTCATCAACTTGAGGTGCTTAATATTGTAAAAAATTTAAATGATAAACATGGATGTACTATAGTAATGGTTTTACATGATATAAATCATGCTGCAAAGTATTCTGACTTTATTATAGCAATGAAGGATGGAAAAATACTTTATAAAGATAAGCCAAATTTAATAATGAATAAGGAAGTTTTGAAAAACATTTATAATATAGATGCAGAGCTTGTAAAAAATAAAAATTACAATGTTCCTTTATGTTTAAATTATGAACTATTATGATGAATTTAAAAAAAAGCACCTAAGCTAAACAGGTGCTTTTTTTAAATTTCTAATTCAGAGATACAGTTCTTTATAGATGTATAGTCTCTAGGGCTATTGGACTTGTTCTTTATTGTTCAGAACATTTATTTTCTATTCCACACATAAATTACGATACATTATAGACTGCCTTAGAAAATACTTTATATATAACAAATATTAAATAAATCATACAAGTTATTGGATGAAATATCTATAATATTATTCATTCACTTGCTTCCATGACTCAAAATAAGAGTTTGAAATATAAATTTCATACTAAAAATTTAGCATAAGTGATATAATATGGAGAGGTAATATTACTTAAAAACTATTAATGGAAAGGGGCAGGGACATGAGTATAAAGGACGTCTATGAGAAATATACCACAGAATCCATACATGAAATTATGGAGAGGTATTCAAAGGGAACCAATGGAATTACATGGAAAGGGTTTAAAGAGCTATTGGTAGTTAATAAAGTTAAAGAAAATAAGGATATAACATCTTTCTATTTTAAGGCTATGGATGGAAGTAAACTACCTAAGCATATACCAGGTCAATTTTTAACGATTAAAGTGAATAATGATGATGAAAAATATAAAAATGCACTAAGAACCTATAGTTTATCTATGGTACCTAATAGTGAAGTTTATAGAATAAGTGTAAAGAGAGTAGAAGGCGGCTTAATAAGTACTTACCTACATGATAATTTAAATGTAGGAGATACAATTTTAGCTATGAGTCCTATGGGAAGGTTTACTTTAAAGTCTGGAGATAAAAATAGACCATTGGTACTTATATCTGGAGGGATAGGAATAACTCCACTTATGTCTATGCTTTATGAAGATGCTGGAGATAGAGAAAGAATATATTTTGTTCAGGCAATACAAAATTCCTCTGTACAGACCTTTAAAAAAGAAATAAACTACATTATAAATAATAATAAGGGAATAAAAAACATATTATTTTACAATGAACCTTTAGAAAGGGATATTTTAGGAATAGATTATCAATTTACAGGTTTTATAGATGAAAGGTGGATTAAATATAATCTACCATTAAATTCGGATTTCTATTTCTGTGGACCACCACCATTTATGAAGAGTATTTATAAGGCATTAATCAATCTGGGAGTTAATAAAGAGCAAATTGATTTTGAGTTCTTTGGTCCAAAAGAAGATATACTTTCTTAAATATAATATATAAATTGCAATTAAGCTTATACATTATACAAGTAGGCATATTACAAAATTGAATTAACCAGAACTTCATATTATTGCTGCTCAAAGATTTCTGAAAATGGTATTCACAGTAATAATATGAAGTTCAATTTAAATAGTTTATAAAAAAGCCTATTTGTATTAAGAAGTTCCATTATTACAATCTATATATTTTATAATAGATTAACGTAAGCTACAAAGTATTCTTATAAAGGCTTTCCAGAGCTCCATAAGAATACTTTGTAGCTCTTATTATTTCAAAAACATGATAATAAGATTAAAAAAATCATTAATTATAAAATTATTAGAAGAACGTTAAGCAAAAATAAGGAATATATGAAATTTAAATTTAGATTTTATCAGATTTTGTAGATTATATTCATAAAATTATTTGACTCAATGATCAAAAATTGTAGTATAATATTAAAAATGTTTAGAATATTATGAATATATAAGGTTAGATTAATCTAAATAGATAGATGGATAAATAAATATAAGACTAATATGTTTTGGCATAGGAAAATCTTAATGTATTAATATATATTGTGTGGGAGGACTAAGAAATGCTAAGTATAGCTATATTAACTGTCAGTGATAAGGGATTTAGAGGTGAAAGAGCTGATAAGACTGGACAAGCATTGAGAGAAAGTCTTGAAAAAAATGATTATGTAGTAAACTATTATAAAATTATTCCAGATGAAATAGAAATAATTGAAAAAGAACTTAAGTATATATGTGATGAATTAAAAGTACCATTAGTTATAACTAATGGAGGTACAGGTTTTTCACAAAGAGATGTAACTCCAGAGGCCACATTAAAGGTTATTGAAAGGCATGTACCTGGAATTAGCGAGGGTATGAGAATGAAATCTCTGGAAATAACATCAAAGGCTATATTATCTAGGGGAGTTTCAGGAATTAGGAAGACTTCCTTAATTATTAATCTTCCAGGTAGTCCTAAAGGAGCTGTGGAAAATTTAAATTTTGTATTGCCAGCTCTTAAACATGGTATTGAGATACTTCTTGGAGAAGCATCTGAATGTGCTAGAAAATAATTATTTTAGGGGATGTTGCTATGATAGATAAAGAAGGTAGAAAAATAAATTATTTACGAATCTCCCTAACAGATAAATGCAACTTGAGATGTATATACTGTATGCCTAATAATGAAAAATGTGGACATGGTTTATCAACTAACATATCTACAGAAGAGATAATGAGGATTATTTCTGTATTAGCTTCCTTGGGAATAGATAAGGTTAGATTTACGGGTGGTGAACCGTTAATAATGAAAAATATAGATGAAATAATATATAGAACGAGTCAGATTAAAGCTATAAGAGATATTTCAATAACTACTAACGGATTGTTGCTAACGGATAGGATACAGGAGCTTAAAAATAGTGGCTTAAAGAGAGTAAATATTAGCCTTGATACTCTTAAGGAAGATAGATATGCATTAATTACAGGTGGTGGTGATATAAATAAAGTTATTGCAGGTATTGAGGAAGCTATTGCCTTAAATTTAACACCAATTAAATTAAATGTGGTATTAATGAGAGGAATTAATGATGATGAAATAGATAATTTTATAGCATTAACTAAAGAAATACCTGTGGATGTAAGATTCATAGAACTTATGCCCATAGGTGCAGGAATTGAGCTTTTTCAGAAGAATTTCATATCAGCAGAAGAAGTAATAGCTGAGCATCCTCAGTTAATTAAAAAAAATAAAGAAAAGAGCACTACAGCAGATTTATATAACATTGAAGGTAGTAAGGGTAATATTGGATTTATAAAGCCACTTAGCTCAAAATTTTGTAGCGAATGTAATAGATTAAGACTTAGTTCTGATGGATGTATAAAGCCATGTCTCCATTCTGAGAGGGAGTATAATATTATGCCTTATATAAGTAATGATATTGTATTAAAGAAAAAACTTGAAGAAATTATATATAACAAACCTATAGAACATACACTTCTTGAAGATAGACAGAGTAGAAGTAAAAAAAGCATGTATGAGATAGGAGGGTAGCTACAAATGAAAAAACTTACACATATAAATAACCAAGGGAGAGCTAAAATGGTGGATGTCAGCGATAAAGAAAAAACTAAGAGAGAGGCTATAGCTAGTGGAAGTATTTATGTTAAGGAAGAAACTCTTAAAAGAATAGAAGAAGGAGATATGGTAAAAGGAGATGTTTTAGCAGTTGCTCAAGTTGGAGGCATAATGGGAGCTAAGAACACTTCAAATATTATACCTATGTGTCACCCTATAATGATCTCTGGATGTGATATAAGCTTTACTCTAGATTTTAAAAATTCAAAAATTGACATTTTAGCAGCGACAAAAACTGTAGGAGAAACAGGGGTTGAGATGGAAGCTCTTACAGCAGTGTCCATAGCAGCATTAACCATATATGATATGTGTAAAGCAATAGATAAAACTATGATTATAGGTGATATCAAGCTTTTAAAAAAGACAGGGGGAAAATCAGGTACCTTTCAAATATAAAAATGAAATGGGGATAAAATTATGGCTAAGGTTTTAGGTATAAATATAAGCAAGGAAAAAGGTGTGATTAAAACTCCAATTGAGCAAGGTTTTTTCAAGTTGGATTTTGGTCTAGAGGGAGATGCTCATGGAGGAAAATGGCATAGACAAGTTAGTCTCTTAGCTAAAGAGAGCATAGATAAAATTAAGGCTAAAGGAATTATTGATTTGACACCAGGCAAATTTGCAGAGAACTTAACCACTGAAGGAATTATCTTGCATGAATTTCCCGTTGGTACCTTATTAAAGGTAGGAGAGGTAGAATTGGAGGTGACTCAAATAGGCAAAGAGTGCCATAATGGTTGTGAGATAAAGAAGCTTGTAGGAGATTGCGTTATGCCTAGAGAAGGCATATTTGCAAAGGTAATAAAAGAAGGATGGATAAAAGAGGGAGATAATATAGAAATAATGAGGTAACATTTTATGTTACCTCATTATTTTTATATATATAAGTTGTAATAAAGTTTCTACATTATAAATTAGTTGATATGAGCTTCATATTATCCCTGCTCAACCGTTTGCTTCGCAATAATATGTAGTTCTAACATCAACAACCATTTAGAACAAAGCTTAGTTAAAAATAATAATTATTTAATTATAAACTTGGATAGCTATAAGAATAAATAAGAAATTAATAAGTATATATGTTATAACCAGGATTTTAATGTTTTAGATATAAAATTAATCATTATATTGATTAATTGATGAATTTTCTATAAATAATATAGGAGGATAAAGAAGATGAAACAGCTTATACTGAAAAGTAATGTATCAAAAGATAATGAAGATTTCTCAAGTAGATGCAGGGAACTATTTGATAGAAATAGTATATTTTGTGTTAATTTAATTGGATATCCAGGGAGCGGAAAAACTGCAATTATTGAGATGATATTAAAAATAGTAAAAATACACTTTAATATTGCTGTTATTTTAGGGGATTTATATACCTCAAAGGATGGAGAAAAAATAGAAAGAGTAGATACAGAAGTTAGTGGTGTACAGATAAATACAGGGGGAGGAACATATTTAGATGGACATATGATATATAAAGCTATAGAACATATAGATATGAATGAGTTAGATTTAATAATAATAGAGAATGTAGGCTCTAATCATTATCCAAATAAGTATAATTTAGGTGAGGATATAAAAATAGCTATAGTAAGTGTATGTGAGGGCAGTGATAAGGTGTGGAAATACCCTCATATATTTAAAAATGCAGATGTAGTTATATTAAATAAGATAGATTTAATGTTAAACGTGAATTTTAGTAAAGAAGAATTTTATAATGAAATAAGTTATATAAATAAGAATGTAAAGGTTATTGAAACCTCTTGCATAGATGCTAGAGGTTTAATGGAATTAAGTAATTACTTAATTGATAATATTAGAGAGAAAAAGTTAAAAAATAGCTCAATATAGGTCATACTAATAAAAGGTACAAGTTCTTAACAATATAATAGTTAAGAAGAGCTTGTACCTTTTTATTTCTTTAAAATAAATTTACTTAATAATAGCAGTACTTATCTAAATGCAAAGGATTCATTTGGAATAGGATAATATTTATTTATAAGACCTTCATATATAAGTGTTTTATCTTCAATTTCTAGTAAATCCATAGGTTTGATATGTTCAGGAGCCCTATCAGTATTATATACATCACTATTTATAAGTAGTTCAGAAACAAATTCTGAACAGAAATAATAATTTTCTCTTTTTAAAGATACATTAAAATATAGAGCTAGTAGTCCTAATAGGTTGTACCTATATAAGTCCTTCTTATTATAATGAATATTTAAGGATCTACGTATATGGTTATATTGTGACTCAGATACCTTTAGTTCATAAATAAGGCATTTACTATTTGTATAAGCTTTGAAGACACCTTCATTAATATTTTCTTTTACTAAGCCACCTGAGAATGGATTTTTAGGATTTTTTCGTCCTAAAGAATACATTTCTTTAAAATTTATATCAAAAGCAATCGATACATGCACATATTCATCCCTAGTAAATAGATATATAACATTTGATAACCAAGTACCAGTACGTGTAAAAACTAAGTATATAGATTTTTCTTTCATTCGCTAATCACCCACCCGTGTTAAGATTTATTTTCCATATTTATTATTTATTTTAATACAATATTTATAATGAACTATATATTATTACTAACAGCTCTGCATAAGTTCACCCATCCGGGTACAGGCAACTAGAGGTTTCTTTGTTCTGCAGAAATCTAAGTTTACACTTAAGCCTTTTGCTTCACAATAATATATAGTTCTGAAATCAACAGCAATTTAAAACAAAACCTAATATATAAATGCTAGTAAAGATGTTTCAAATAAATTACAATAAAGAATATAATTATATGGATTAATTTATATACGATAATATATTAATTTCGTGTGAATTATTAATTTATATTTTATCAATTAATATTATCATAAAATTTATCTTAAATCCTTACAGTTTTGAAACATTAACAAATTTTAATATAACAATATTGTTATATTATTGAATTTATATTCTTATTATAAAGTAAAATTCTTAAGAAAACTTAAACAGAATTCTTAAGAATTTCTTAAGTATATCAAAAATCAAATTTAAGCTAATAAAAAGGTTTAGTTTAATTCTATATAAATATATAACGATTAAGAACAAAAAAACCCTACAAATAAAGAATTATTTTTCAATATATAGAAAAGCTACATTTGTAAAATAAAGGTAAAATTATAATTTGACATTAATTATAATTATACGGATTAATTCATAAAAATCAAATAGTATATTTTGGACAATAAAATTTTTTTACAAGAGTAAGTTTGGTTGACAAATAATACAATTAAAAACTATAATAGGAATATAATCAATAAAAAGGAGGTAGGAATATGTTAAATAAGGCTAATAATTTATATAAACTTAATAGAAATACAAATTCTACCCTACCTCAAAGTATAGGTTTTTAAAAAGCAATTTAAAGTTCTATGTTTGTAATTAAGTTCTAGGGTATCCCTAGGACTTTTTATATTCATAAACAAAATAGCTGTATCCTATTTCTAAAAAGGAAAGGATATAGCTATTTATTTTTTACGATGATTAAATCATAAAAAATAATAAATATAAGAATTATGAAATTTATCTTTCATGACTTACATAAGAAGTTGAAACATAAATTTGATTAAGGAATTCTAACCTTTGCTTAGCTAAAATTTTCTAACGCTCACATTCGACGTCCTGTCTCAGGTTCACTAGCTTGTCGTCCTGACAAGCTTACGAGAATTTTATCTATTCAAAGGAAGAATTTCTAAAATCAAATTTAAATAGTTTCTTCATTTCTTATGCAAGTCATTACAGAGAAATTTCATAATCTTAATAAATCAATACCTCTTATGATTTAGTCTTACTATTAATTTTAGGAGGAATGGATATGAATATCACAATTAGAGAGATGAAGGAAGAATTATTTATATATACAGCTAAGATGCTTACAGAACTAATGAATTATCATAGAAAGCTTAATAATGCACCAAAGGAATTTTGGCAGACTGATGAAGAGTCAGAGAAGTCATTAAAGGAATGGCTGGAAATAGGTGAGGTTTATAATATTTTTCTTAAGGAAGAAGTAGTGGGCTTCTTTTATATAAGATTTGGTGGACAAAAGGTAGCATGGCTGGAGGATATATTTATTACTGAAGAATATAGGAAGAGGGGTATAGGAAAGCTCGCTATTAAAAAGCTTGATGAACTAATGATAGAGAGAAACATAACTTCAATGTTTGTAAGTGTTATACCTAGAAATACTTCTGCCTTAAAGATTTATAGAGAGTGTGGTTTTGATCATCTTAATATGATTGAACTTAGAAAAAATTATGATAAAAGACTAGATAAGAAAGAGGAAGTTCAAATATTAGGATTTGATTTTAAAAAATATTAGTTGAAAGGATGAAGTGGATATGAATAATAATTGGATTACTTGTGAAAGTGAGAACTATATATTTAATTTTCATAAAGGATCAGTGGCAGAAAGTAAAATAAAAGAAATAATTCAGTTACAAGAAAGAGTCTTTAAGTTTATATGTAATGTACTGCAAGTTAATTTTAATTATAAGATTAAGTATTATTTATGTAATTCTCCAGCTGAGGTGGGAGAATTATATGGAGATAATGAGCAATGTAATGGATTTGCAAGAAGACCAAATGAAATATATGCAGTGGTTAATGAGGATTTGGAATGTACAGGATATCATGAGGATGCTCATATAATTTCCTATGCATTAGCAGTGCCGTTACAAGCCTTTATGAGAGAAGGATTGGCTATTTATTTCGATAAACAATGGTACGGGATTAGTAATTTTAGTTGGACAAATTATTTTATTAAGAATGATAAATATATAAGCATAACAATGCTCATGAACAATGAAGAATTTTTCAAATATAGTTGCAAAGTAACTTATCCTATTTCAGGAGCTTTTACTGAATATATTATTTCAATGTATGGTATAGAGAAATATAAAGAGTTTTATATACAAATAACTGAAGATTTTGAAAAAACGTGTCTAGATATATTTAATATAGAATTTGGTGAATTGGAGAAGAATTTTATTGAGTATGTGTGTGACTTTAAGATTAATGAAGAAGTAGAAAAAATAATGAAAAATTTTGAATAGAAATGTGTAAGAGAATATATGAAGAGGTGAGGAAAGATGGTTGAGCTTCGTTATCCAAAGATAGAAGATGCTGCAGAATATTTAAGGATTTTAAAAGATGGAAAGTATGAATTTTACCACGCAACCATTCCAGAGGATGTTGAAGAAGAGATTCAATGGATTAAAAGAAGAGAGTATAAAAGAAGTAATAATCTTGAATATAACTATTCAATAATTTATAAAGGAATTCTAGTGGGAGGCTGTGACATTAAAATATTTCAAGATGCACCTCATATAGGAGAATTAGGATACTTTGTAGATAGAAGCTATTTTAATAAAGGAATTGCATCAGAAGTTGTAACTGAATTAGAGAAAATAGCTTTTGAAGAACTAGGATTAGTCAGGCTTGAAATTAGGATGGATCCAAGAAATAAAGCTAGCGAAAAGGTTGCAATTAAAAATAACTTTATTAGAGAGGGATTACTGAGAAAAGTTTTAGAATTTCAGGAAGAATACTATGATAATCTACTATATGCTAAGGTAAGGTGAGAAATCATTATGAGTATGGAGAATTTAAGAAGTTATAAAGTAAGTGAATTATTAAGAAAAATAGAAAAAGGGAATTATAGTGCAATTGAAGAATTTTGGTTAGATATAGAAAATATAGGAACACCTTTAGTGGAAGAAATAGAAGGGGATAATAGTAATGTATTAGTGACTTTTATATATAAAGGAGAAGGTGATTTAGACAATATATTAATTTATGGAGGAGTTCCAGGATTTCGTTATTCAGAAAATATAATGGAGCATATTGAAGGTACTGATATCTGGTTTAGAACCTACAAGGTTAGGAATGATGTGAAATTTAAGTATAACTTTTCATTAAATTATGAATTTGATAATAACTATGAAAACATAAAGAAGAATTCAATTACAGACCCTTTAAATCATAATGCATTTGGTTTTGCAGAGGACGAAGAAAATCCAGAGGATAATCAGCAGATATATTCATTAGTTAAGCTACCAAAGATTAAAGAGGACTTTTGGACAGCTCCGAGAGAGGGAGTTCAATGTGGAAAGATTGAATTACATAGGTTTCATAGTGAAATTCTAGATAATACCCGTAGAATATGGGTTTACACCCCGCGAAATTATAGAAATGATGGCAGTCCATATAATTTATTACTTCTTACTGATGGACTTGAATATATGAATATGGGGGCTAATACAGTTTTTAATAACTTAATAAGTGATGATAAAATTCCCCCTATGGTTTGTGTATTTATTGAAAGCACAGTGAATAGGTATGAGGAACTTACCTGTAATGAGAAATTTTCTAACTTTTTAATTAAGGAATTGATGCCCTGGACGTACAAAAATTATAATATAACTAAAAATCCACAAAGCACAATTATGGGAGGAGTTAGTCTTGGAGGGCTATCAGCTACATATATAGCTTATAAAAGTCCTCATATTTTTGGTAATGTGCTTTCGCAATCAGGCTCTTACTGGTATGAAAATCAATGGCTTACTAAAGAGTATGAAAATAATGAGAGGCTACCTATAAAATTTTATTTAAATGCTGGATTATTAGAGGATCATCCCTATGATGATGAACCTATAATGATGGAAGTAATAAATAATATGCGAGATGTTTTATTAAGCAGGGGCTATAGTGTAGCGTATGAAAATTTTCCATCAGGTCATGATTATTTAGGTTGGGGTGAAACCTTAGCTACAGGACTTATAGCTTTAATTGGAATGTAGACTAACAAGAAAGAAGAGTGAGTATATGAACCATATAGATTTAATTTTTGAAACCTTTCCAACGCTTGAAACAGAAAGGTTTATATTAAGGCAAGTAAAGGAAGCGGATTATAGCTATATATATGATATATATTCTGAGGAAGAAGCTGTTAAATATCAGCAAACTAATCCTATGACTACCATTGAACAGGCAAAGAAATCTGTAGAAGCATTTCTAAAAGGTTTTAATGAAAAGAGATTTATTAGATGGTGCATTACAGAAAAAGAAACAGATAAGGTGATAGGGCTAATTACACTTAATAATTTTGATAAAAATAATTCAAGTGCAACTATAGGATATATGCTTAATAAGAAATATTGGAGAAAAAATATAATGAGTGAAGCAGGGGAAAAGGTTATTAGTTATGGATTTAAAACTTCAAATTTACATAGAATTGAAGCATCCATACACCCTGATAATATTGCTTCAATCAAACTGTGTTTAAAACTTGGATTTATAAAAGAAGGATTGAGAAAAGAGTCAGTTTATAATATAGCAACAGATAGATATGAGGACAGGTTGATATTTGGAATAGTAAAGAGGTAGAGATAGTAGGGTATAAACTTATGGGAAATTAATTATGAAAAATATACAACAAAGGAGCAGAAAGAGAATGGACTTTTATAGAGCAACAGAAAATGATTATAAATATATAAAATATGAAAGGTGTTTTGTCCAGAGCACTGCCTTAATTGCAAGTAATAAAGAAAAGGTTGTTGGGGTACTTGAGTATGATATAACCAACATAGAGGAAGCTGAAATTGTAAATTTTATTATATTAGATTCATATAAAGAAGGAGAAATTTTAAAAGGTTTAATGGATGAAATGATGTATTGGAATCCTTATTTAAAAAGAATTATATACAAAGAAGAAAATAGTAAACTTAATCCTGATATTTTGGTTAATTATGGATTTAAAAAGAATTACGGATGGTTATTAGCTATTAATAATGACATTGAAGTTTTTAAAATTAACATAGATGAGATAATACCAGAACAATTAACTGTTGATGAAGTTAAACTTAATAGAGTTGCTTCATGGATAGAGAAACCAGAAGATATTGTTGTTAGTTGTGTGAAAATAGGAGACAAGATTGTTTCTATAGATGGTCATTCTAGATTAGTAGCAGCCTATAAAAAGGGATTCAAACATGTTTATGCTTATTTAGAAAAAGACAATGATAGTATAGAGTTCTATAAAACATGTATGAAATGGTGTGAGGATGAAAAGATTTTTACAATTAAAGATCTAGCTAGCAGAGTTGTAACACCAGAAAAACATAGTGAACTTTGGATTAATAGATGCCAAAGGTATTTAAGAGAAGAAAGAAGTAAAGATAAAATTAATATTATAGAAACAGCAAGATTATATTTAAAACCAATGACTTTGGAAATGGTCGAGTTGTTAATTAAAAGAGATAATGAGAAAGTTGAAAGTTTAGGTTTTAAACTAGGTAATGGGTGGCCAACAGAGGACACTATGGACATACTTCCGATCATAAAAAAGAGACTCAAAGAAGAGAATGATTCCACAGGATTTGAAGATTGGATGGTTATAAAAAAAGAAAGTAATGAAGTTATAGGAGATATTGAATTTAAGGACAAACCTAACATACTAGGAGAGGTTGAGATAGGTTATGGTTTTATTGAGGAAGAGAGAGGAAAAGGTTATGGTTTTGAGAGCTTGAAAGCAATGATTAATTGGGCATTTAATCAAGAAGGCGTTAGATGTGTTAAAGCTGAGTGTTTAATAGAGAATAAACTTTCCGCTAGAATATTAGAAAAAGTAGGAATGAAAGAAACCAGTATAGATGAGGAATTGATTTACTGGAAGCTTTTTAAATAGGACTATGTAAAGCAAAGATTAACTAAGTAAGAAAATCGATAGGAGATGTAATATGAATTTTAGATTTGAGACTACCGCAATGGAGGATATTTTTAAATTAATAAAAGAGTATACAAAAACATTATCCTCACCTTTTGATTCCTATCTAGATGATCATATAAATCAATCAGAATTTCATAAGATAATTAAAAATGATCTAGTGATAGGATATTTATCAATATATGATAAAAAGTTACTAACTCAGTTTTATATAGAGAATAAGAATCTAAGATATGCTCAAGATATTTTTTGTGAGTTAATTAATGAATTTTCTATAGAGGCAGCTTATGTGTGTACATCAGATGAATTATTTCTAAGCTGTATTTGTGATATAGAAAATAAAGAAATAAAAAACCAGGCATACTTCTTTCAAGACAATAAGAAGAATCCTGAACCAGTAAAGCTATACGAAGGTGGAGTTTTAAGAGTAGCAGAGGAAGGTGATATAGAAGTAATAAAGGAAATCAGTGAGGATTTCTTTGAAGATATTCCACAGCAAGTGAAGGAGAATGAGATATTTATTTTTACTGAAGAGGAAAAAGTTTTAGGTTTTGGTATAACTGAAAAAGGACAAGTATTGAAGGGATATACAAGTATAGGAATGTTTACAAATGAAGCATACAGACAAAAGGGCATTGGAAGAACCATAATAACTAAACTAAAAGAATTATGTTATGAAAATGGAGAAATTCCTATATGTGGTTGCTGGTATTATAATACCAATTCGAAAAAGACCTTAGAGAGTTGCGGTTTTGTGTCTAAGACACGACTTTTAAATGTGGAATTCATTAAAAAATAGGAGGAAATATATTGAATATATATTTTAAAGATATTACTATAGAAAACTGGAGAGAAGCTATTAGATTAAAGATATCTAAAGAACAAGAGATATATTTACCTCATTCTAACTTAATCTCTATTGCAGAATCAAAATTCTATCCTCAGTGGGTAACTCTAGGTATATACAAAGATGAAAATATCATTGGATTTTCTATGTATGGTCTAGAGAATGATGAAGAAATATGGATAATTCGATATATGATTGATGAAAGATATCAAGGACAAGGGTGCGGTAAATATGCACTAGAAAAATTAATAGAAAAAATTAAAGAAGAAACTAAGTGCCATAAAATTTGTTTAAGTTTTCATCCAAAGAGCAAAGTAGCAGAAACATTATACTCTAGCTTAGGCTTTAAGCAATTTATAACTGGGTTGGAAGCAGAGGATGAAATATTTTATAAACTAGAAACTAAATAGGAAGGAGTTAAAATATGAGCATATATAAACTAAAAATGATAAATTTTTTAGAGTTAAATGGAAATCTGATTTATTTAAAGAAACTAGGAAGCGAATATATTGAAGAATACTATGAATGTTTTAAAGGTAGCAGTATTGAATCAAATGTCTTTACTGGAACCAAGGAATTTCCCACTAAATTTAATTTAGAAGGCTTTTTAAACAGAATTGAAAATGATAGTAATCGAGCAGATTTCTTAATCTTTTCTAAAGATTATAACAAAATTGTTGGTGAAGTTGTTATCAATGAGGTAACTGAAAAAGATAGAAGTGCTAATATAAGGATAGCTATTTATAAAAAAGGAGACTTTAATAAAGGATATGGAAGTGAAGCTATAATTTTAGCACTTAACTATGGCTTTGGAATGTTTAACCTTCATAGAATTGAATTAAGTGTATTTGAATTTAATGAAAGAGCAATAGGTGTTTATGAGAAATTAGGGTTTGTAAAGGAAGGAATCAGAAGGGATAGTCTGTATTTTAATCATAAATACCATAATGAAATTATAATGAGCATTTTAGAGGATGAATTTAGAAATTTATATATAAGTTGTGATGAAAACTTGAAAGATTTATTGTAGATAACAAAAATATGGATTAAATGAAAGAGAGATAATATTATAACTAAAATAAATTCATGTACAAGTAGGTATATGAGATATTAAGGAGAGATAATAATGGAAATTATTTTAAAAGAAATTGATAAAAACAACTGGGAAGAGTGCATTGAACTTGAAGTGGGGGAGAATCAAAGAAGCTTTGTGGCTTCAAATTCCTATTCATTATTGCAATCTAAATACGAAGATTGTGGTTATCCAATGGGAATATATGATGGTGAAACCATGGTAGGATTTTTAATGTATGATTTAGATGAAGATACTAATAAGTGGTGGATGTGTAGATTAATGATGGACAAGAAGCACCAAGGTAAGGGATATGGGAAAAAAGCTATAGAATTATTCCTTGATTTAATGAAAAAAGAGAAAGGAAATATATCGGTATGTACAAGCTTTGAGCCAGAAAACACTGTTGCTGATAAACTATATGGAAGCATGGGCTTTAAAAAAACAGGAGAAATACTTGAGGGAGAAGTTGTAATGGAGATACAGCTGTAGTTAAGGGGGAGGCAACTTGTTTAAAGAACATAATTATGTAGTTTGGGGAACTAAGTGTCAGTGTGTAAAGAGAACTCTATTTTGCAAAATCAATTTCATCCATGGAGTGACTGTAATTTAGTTATAAAGCTGAAATGTGAGTGTGGTAAAATCCTAGAAATTAATAGAGAAAAAGCCAAAGCTTTTTATAATAGTAAAATCTATGACTACTATAAAGAATTGAGTGGAGATGTTATAGATTTAGGTTGTGGTGGAGGATTTATAACCAATTATCTTAATAGTAATTATCTAGTAAATAATATTTATGCTATAGATAGAGATAGTGGCTGTATAGAAGATTTAAGCAAAATCAAGGATGAACAAGAAAAAATTAAATTTATAAACATAGATATATCAGAATTATCAAACAGATTTAAGGGGAATAGTGTGGATTATATAGTAAGTAGAGATGTATTTATGTTCATAGAAGATATTGAAAAATATTTCACTGATATGTGCAGGATAGCTAAAAAAGGAATAATACAAATGGGCTGGTACATTTCTCATAACCATAGAATGAAAAATCAAATTACTCTCGATGAAATAGCTATGGAGTTTAAAAGACGAGGATGGAAGGTTAGAATTAATTATTTAGAATGGTATAAAAGTGGATATGTTATTTTAGCTGATAGATAGCATTAACTGCTACTTAGCTTTAGAGGGGAAGTTGGATTAAAAAGAAAGCTTCGCCCCTCTGAGGCTTAGATGAAATTAATGCAATGGATTATATCATATCAAGGCATAGAAAAATACAAAAATTTAATGATTATAGAATTCTGCAAGGGACTATAAATTTTATATTAAGGGGAAAAAAATGATTGAAATAAAGAAAGTATCAACAGAAATAAAAAGTAAATTACAAAATGATTATATTGAGACCTTAATAGCCCCAATAGATGGTTACTGGCAAAATGTAAAGATTGGTGGTTCAGAATGCTATGAGATTCTGTATGAGGATAAAATAATAGGTCATTTTAGTGTGGATTCACAGAAAACATTAGTACAGTTTCATGTTTCTAAAGAGTATTATCTATATAAACAAGCTGTTTTCAAACATATTTATTACAAGTGATATGGTAGAAAAAGCTGCTGTTTCCACTAAAGAACCAGAATTTATGGCTTTATGCCTTGACTATCAGAAAAGTATATCTGTAGATTCTTATCTTTTTATTGATAATGAAAAGATAAAATATGAATTAGATAATTATAAAAATATATCTTTCAGATTAGGGCAAAAGAATGACATAGATGCTATAAATAACAAATGTGATTCTGCATTTGAAGGATATTATGAAGATTTAATAGAAAATAATCAGTTATTTGTATTATATGATGGTGAGGATTTGCTTGGCATAGGTGAATTTAGAATAAGTAAGACACATGAAGGAAAGTATGGAGATATAGGAATGCATGTAGCTGAATCGCATTGTAGAAAGGGAGTTGGAACATATATTATAGTTCAACTAAAAGAACATTGCTATAGTAAATGTGTAATTCCTATGGCAATTTGTGATGTACAAAATATAGCATCTAAGAAAACTTTAGAAAAATCTGGACTTATAACTAATCATAGAATTATATATGTAACTTTTAATTAATATAAAGTTAAATTTTTACGTAATTGAATACTTAAGATTAAAAAGTATAAAAATTTGAGTTAAGGAGGTTTAAATCAATTTTAGTTTTAAACTTCTTTCACTGCATTAGGGGGATAAACCAGCATGAATTATAATTTTTGGAAAGGCGAAAAAATTGGACTTAGAGCAATAGAATTAAAGGATGCAGAAAACTATTATAAATGGGCTTATGATTATGATTGTGAAGCTGATAGATATTGTGATGAAATACATTTTCCAAGAAATCGTGAGGCAATGACCGACATGGTGGAGAAAAAGTCAAAAGCAGCACCAGAGAATGATACATTCACATGGATTATAGAGAATAATGATGGAATAGCAGTAGGTAACATAAATACTATTAATTGCAATAGTAGGACAGGCACCTTTGGATATGGCTTAGGGATATCAAGAGAATGCTGGGGAAATGGATATGCAAAAGAAGCTATAAAAATAATACTAAGATATTATTTTAGGGAATTACGATATCAAAAGGCTACTGTTTATGTCTATTCTTTCAATGAGAGGTCAATGAAGCTCCATGAAGCTTTAGGGTTTAAAAAAGAGGGAGTAATTAGAAGAATGGTATATACCAATGGAAGCTATTATGATGAAATAATCTATGGTATTACCAGTGAAGAATTTGATGATATAGATAAGAAGCTTAAGTTATGATAAGAGGCAAAGAAAGTAATTATAAAATAAAAGTGTTCAAAATAAAAAATAGGTAGGGATAATTCAGTTTATACTTATAAATTTTAGAGGAGCAATATGAAAAGAATAATGATTTTAGGTTCAGCAGGTTCGGGAAAATCTACAGTGGCTAAGAGAATAGGAGAAATAACAGGGATAGAGGTAATACATTTAGACACCTTGTTCTGGGCTCCAGGGTGGATTAAAGTTCCTAGTGAAGAATTTGAAAATAGGGTTAAAAGCTATGTTGAAAAAAAGTCATGGATAATGGATGGAAATTATAGTGGAGTGTTAGATATGAGGCTTGATGTTGCTGATACAGTAATTTTTATTGATGTACCACGAGTTAAATGTTTATATAGAGTGATTAAAAGAAGATTTAAATATAGTGGTAAAACTAGAAGTGATTTAACAGCAGGATGTGATGAGAAAATAGACTGGGAGTTTGTAAAGTGGATATGGAATTTTCCGAAGCATAGTAAGCCTGCGCTATTAGAAAAAATAGAAGAAAAATCAGAAGGAAAGGAAGTATATTACTTAAAGAATAAAGAAGACATAGATTTTTGTATTAGTCATATAAAGAGCAGAAGTATTATATAGATTATATTTTAAAAAGTAATAATAAATTAAGGAGATTTAACGTGAACATAGAATTAGTAGATATAGAAGATGGAATATTAGAAGTTTGTACTCACGGTGAAGGTGAGCAAGTTGTAGTTATTGAAACAGGACTTGGGACTTTATTTTATGATTGGTATCATATAGCAAAGGAAATTTCTGAGAAAGCAAGAGTAATTTTATATCATAGAGAAGGTTATGGAAGCAGTTCAATAGGTGAAGAAAAATGTACTACAAGAAGGGTAGCTGAAAATTTAAAGTCATTACTATCAAAAAAAGGTATCAATGAGCCAGTAATATTAGTAGGACATTCTTTTGGAGGAATGTGTGTGTTGCACTTTGCAAAATTATATCCAGAACTGGTGAAGGCTTTAGTTTTAGTAGACTCATCTCCAGTAGAAATGTATAAAATAGAAAACTTAAAAAGAAAACTTCAATCCATACAAGAAAAATATACTACAGCTAAGGCCATAGAAAGATTAAAGAAATTTGGAGCTATGAGTGAGGATGAGCTTAAAGTGGAAATTAATCCAAGTATTTCAGGAAGTAGCAATAGACTCTCAGAAGAGATTCAAGAAAACATAAGAAGAGCTTTAATTAGTTCTAAGTTTTATAGGGCTCAAGGTTCTGAATTTGAAAATATACTGGATAGTGGGATAGAGGTAGAGAAGTTATCTATAGAGATGTTAAAAGATATGCCAATTAAATCAATAGTAAGGGATGGAGAGATAGAAATAAATAAACTAATAAAGGCCGGAATACCAGAATCTGAAGCAAGAACTTTTGAGAATTTGATTCAAGAGTTGAATAGAGAAAAACTAAATTACTCAACAAAAGCAGAATTAATTTTAGCTAAAGGTTCAGGGCATAACGTCTATAATGATTATCCAGAGATAATTTTAGAAGTCATTAATGAAGTATTGTTTTGTAATAAATAGTTTGAATATTAAAAAATATTGAGCTTATAGAATTAAGGGCAATGAGTAGAATCTCGCCATATTACTAGATGCTCATTGTACTAATGAGAGTGTAAAACTAGTGCTTGAAACTATGAAAGAAAAACAAAGAGAATTAGAAATACTACTTATCAATTACCATATTGTTTTAGACAAGAATGGAGGGGGAAAAATGGCTATATCATTTAAAAATTATTGCATGTTCACAGATTTTGAAAAGGTTTCTATGTTTTTTAGAAATAATTATGTTCCATACTTAAAGAATAGTCACTGGGCTGGAGCAACTTGGGAATATTCTCAGGGATTGCCGTGGTTTGACTTTGTAAGACATTATAAAATCGGTATATGGCAAGATGATGATGAGATTGTTGCATTATGCTCTTATGAATCAAAGCTTGGAGAAGCATATATTTTTACTGCAAACGGATATGAATTCATGAAACCTGAACTTCTTGAGTACGCTGAAAAAAATCTATATGCTATAAATGACGATGGAAAGAAAATTTTACAGGTTAGAGCTTCTACAGTTGAACCAGAATTTCAAAAATTGTTATTATCAAAAGGCTATATCTATTCATGGGACTATGATTTAACGGTTTATGATTATTCAAAAGGCTTGCCAGAGGTTGAATTACCTGAGGGTTTCAAAATCATTACTTTTGATGAAGAAAACGATTATAAAAAAGCAGCAAACGCCGTTTGGAAGGGTTTCGACCATGAAGATGATAATGATATTGATGGCTATATGCTTGGATTGAATATGCCGAATTTTCGCAAAGATTTGCTTTTTATTGCAAAAGCCGATAATGAAGATTATTGTTCTTATGGAGCAATTTGGCTAGACGAGGTTAATCATTACGCATTTCTTGAGCCATTATCTACTGTGCCACAATATCGCCGCAAGGGTTTGGCTAAAGCATTACTTTATGAAGCAATAAACAGAACAGCTAAGATGGGTGCAACCTATATGATAGGTGGAAGCAGAGAATTTTATAAAGAAATTGGGTATGAAACATACTATACGATTCAGTACTATAAAAAAGTATTGGATTAATAATCTTACAGTAACTAAAGGTAAAGTAGAAATTCTTGCAAAGTTAGTGGACAGGCTAACGCCTTTTAATGAAGAATTTAATGCATTTGATTAGCTAGAAAGTATAGTAGAATCATTTAATCATGAGATTAATAGTGAAATTTCACAAGCAACAAATGAGGTATTATTTATAAGGTTTGAAAAAGAAAAAGAGTATTTACCTAAATTTCGTACAAATATAATCTTTATATTTGTGAATAATTGCCTGTTAATATTATTAACAATATTCCAGTAGTCTCCAATAATTTAGTCGAAAACTACTGAAATAATATATAAATTTTAAAAATGATAACACCAAAACCAAGTTCGTAAGCAGAAGATGGGATTTAGAGGGATCAAATTAAAAAATGAGGTGATGTATATTGAATAATCTTATAAATGCTTTTCCACTTTATAATTTCTTAAAATATTGTAATTCTAATCCTAAGGGAAAAAGGATACTTGACTGTGGAGCAGGAGGAAATAATCCACCATTATCGCTTTTTTATGAGTTTGGATATGAAACTTATGGAATTGAATTAGATGAAAATCAGTTAAGAAAAGCTGAAGAATTTTGTATGAAGCATAATATAGATTTAAATTTATCAAAAGGAGATATGAGAAAGCTACCTTTTAATGATAACTTTTTTGATTTTTTATATTCATATAACACATCAGTTCATATATGTAAAAAGGATTTTTCTATAGCACTTAAGGAGTTTTTAAGGGTATTAAAACCAAAAGGATTTTGCTATGTGAACTTTCTAAGTGAGGATTGTACATCTTATGGAAAAGGAATAGAGATAGAATCAGGGGAATTTAGATGCGTTGAAGATAGAGAGGAAGTGACCTACTGTCACTACAAAGATGATGAACCAGAAAATTATTTTCAAGGATTTAAAATAATTTACAGCGAAAAAAGAATAATTAGGCGATATATAGATGAAGAAGAGTATATATCTGGTTATTTAGATTATATATTAGAGAAGCAGTAGGGAAAATTTTCATAATTATAGTGAATTAATACTTTTGTGGGTTAAGCATTATGAAAAAGGAGGGTATAAAACATGAGAATTGAGAGTTTAACACAAGAAAGATTAAAAGACTTTATAACTTATTGCAAAAGTCATAGAAATGAAGTAGATTACAGCTTTTTATATGATGAGGATTTAGAAAGATTTAATATCAATGAAAAGAACCCAACATATCTTTTGCTAGATAATGAGGAGAAGGTTATGGGAGCAGCTTCTCTTATCATTGATGAGTATAATAAAAAGGGGAAAAAGGGTAGATTTAGAATATTTCATAGCATAATAAATGATATAGAAGTATATAGGGGAATGCTAGGAGAAATATTAAAACATACAGAAGGTATAGATAAGATATTTATCTTTGCTAAAGAAGAGGATAAGCAACTTATAAATATCCTTAATGCTTTAAACTTTTATATTGAAAGATATTCATTTGTACTAAAAAGAGATGTACAACCTATAGGAGAAGTAATATTTCCAGAAGGTTTTTATTTAAAGGATTTTCAGTTTAATAGAGATGAAGAGCACTGGTGTGAAGTTAGGAATGCAGGCTTTGCAAAACTTAAAGGCAGTGAAACACCTAGAACACCTAAAATGATAAGTGAAATGCAATATGATGGAGGGTTATTGCCAGGTGGTATGAAAATTCTATATAACCATGATGATCCTGTTGGAGTAGTTGGGGTGTCAAAGGAAGATGAAGAAGGTATAGAATATGCATTTATACATTCTCTAGCAGTGAAACCTGAGTATCAAGGGAAGGCTGTTGGGAAAAACCTTTTAAGAGCGGCTTTACATCATGGAAAAACTATTGGTATAGATAGGGGTATGCTTAGTGTAAATGGAGAAAATGATAGAGCTTTAAGTTTGTATTTTAATGAAGGCTTTTATAAGGCTGAAGCAGTGATATGTTATAACTATGATATAAATTAGCAACTAAAAATAAAGCTTATTTTAGGAGGTCAAGAATATGGAATGTAATAAAGAAAATTTAATAAGGTATGTAAAGGGATTATCAGCTATAGAAAGCAGGCATTATCTTCATAGTGGAAATAAAATTGGGGAGCAATATATAAGTAATGAATTGAAGGCCATAGGCTATTCTGTTGAGAAAGATTTATTTAACTATGAAGAAAAGAGTTACGATAATATAATAGCTAAGTTAAATAATAAAGGGAATAAAAACTATATAGTATGTGCTCACTATGATTCAACTTCAAAAGATGTTTCTGCTCCAGGAGCGGATGATAATGCATCAGGAGTAGCGGCAGTTTTAGAGTTAGCAAGGATATTAAAAGATATAGATTTAAAAGTAAATGTTGAATTTATACTCTTTAACTTAGAAGAAGCTGGAGGTATAGGGAGCAAGCATCTTGCAAAAATGTATAAGGAAAGTGGAATAGAGTTAGAGGGGATTATGAACTTAGATACAATAGGCACTTGGCAGGGAGATATATCAGAGGAATATCCATTAACTTATGTAACTGATGAGAATTCAGAAGATTTCATGAATTCTATAATAGCACATATGCCACTTACTTTGAAAAAATGTAAGGATATGTGGACAGATGACCATGGCTCATTTTGGCAAGTTGGCTATAAGGCAATTGAGCTTACGGAATTAGGAGTAACACCGTATATGCATACTGGTGAGGATACTTATGAAAAGTTAAACTATGATAATATAAGTAGAATTGTTAATGGATTAGAAGTATTTTTTAAGGCTCAGTAAAGTGAGTTAATCATTAATATTAATTTTAATTATGGAGGAAAAATATGCACGGCAGAATAATTGAACTTACTCCAAGTAGATTAAAGGAGATTTTGAAGCAAATACCAATAGCTTATGTGGCTGTTAGTCCAATTGAATGGCATGGAAGCCATCTACCTTTGGGGACAGATGCCATGAGAGCTCAATGGGTAGTGGAACAAGCATGGAGTGATGTAGGAGGAGTGTTATTGCCTACAGAATATTGTGGAACCGATGGTTTATATAATAAGGATGGGGATAACTATTGGTATTTAGAAACTGTGGCAGAGGAAAAGCTAATAGGAAATTTTTTAATAGATGAATTCCATTTTTCACATAGAGTAATAAATTTAGTTGAGAATGTTAAAAGAAATGGATTTAAGCTACTAGTTATTTGTACAGGTCATTTATCACCGCAGCAGATATCTCTTCTGGAAAACATTGAAGAAAGATATAAGGATGATAATTTCAATGTGATTTTATGGCACTCAGAGAAAATAGCTTATCAAAATGAACTTACCACAGAAGATTATTTACATGCAGGTGTAGAGGAAACTAGTGAGATGATGTATATTGCGCCACACCTCGTCAATGTAGATAATTTAGGAGAACAGGCTAGCGATAATAAACTAGGCCTTGTAAAGGGGTTAAAACATCAAATATCTAGTGAACTAGGAGAAAAGCGTATTTGTTATGAAAGAGAACAACTAATAGAGCTAATTAAAAATATATTGGAGGAACTATAAAATGAAGCTAGAATTTAGAAAACCTACAGAAATGGATTCGATAGATATTGCAACTTGGAAATTTGAAGGAGAATACTCCTTTTATGATAATGACAAGACTGAATCTAAAAAAGAATGGGCAATGAATCTTCATAAACAAGAGAATGCCTATGCTATATATAATGAAAATAATGAGCTAATAGGAAACTGTTGTTTTGAATTTGATGATGAGGAAGTTTTATTTGGAATTCAAATGAAACCTTCATTAACAGGAAAAGGTATGGGAGCAAAAGTAGTAACAGCTATCTTGGAATTTGGAAGGGAAAAGCATAAATTTAATCAGATATCTTTACTGGTTGCTAAATTTAATAAAAGGGCTATAAAAGTTTATGAAAGATTAGGTTTTGTGGTTAGAGAAGAGTTTACGTGGTATGTAAATGGTGAAGAAAAGGAATTTTATGAAATGAGGAAGGTATGGGAAGACTAGGTGGGAACTATGAGGAGTTTCTTTGTAATAGGAGATAGTATATCAATACACTATGGACCATACTTTAGAGAAATGATAAAGGGTAAATTTAACTATGACAGGAAAAGAGGGGTAGAGCATGCTCTGGTGGATTTGGATAAATCAGTTGGAGCCAATGCAGGGGATAGCAGAATGGTTTTAGCCTATCTGCAAGAGGAGAAGGACTTAGGAAGGACATATGATATTCTAGCAATAGGCTGTGGAATGCACGATCTTAGAAGAGATAGAGAATCTAATGATATTCAGATTGAAATAAATAAATATAAAAGCAATTTAGAGGAGATTATTGAAATCTCGAAGGAAATCTCAAATGAAGTTATATGGATATCCTTAACACCTATCATTGATGAAATTCATAATGCAAGAAAAGTTGGAGTTTTACGATATAGTAGTGAGGTTGAGAAATATAATCAGGTTTCAAAGGAAGTTATGGAAGATAACAATGTGAAAATTATAGATTTATATAACTTTACTAAAAGCTTAGGCAGCGATATTTATTATGACCATGTGCATTTTAAACATGAAGTTAGAAGATTACAAGGGGCATTTATTGCAGGATACTTAGATTCAATATAAAACTGGAGGTAAGAATATGCTAGTAAAAGATTTTGAAAAATTTATTATAGATGTATTTACGAAAGAAAAACTAAAGTTAGTAGAAGGAAAAGGAGAATATGGCTTTACCAATATAGGGAGAGATAATATAAAAAAAATAGGGTATTGTACTAACCTAACTCCAGATTCAGCTAAAGAAGCAGTTATTAATAAAGTGGATTTATTAATAACTCATCATGATGCATGGGAATGGATAGATGGAATGAAGAAACAGGCGCTTGGTATATTGAAAGAGAATAATATATCTCATTTTTATGTACATGCTCCCTTAGATGATGCTGAGTTTGGTACAAGTGTTTCATTACTTGAGAAATTAGGCTTTAGAATCATAGAGAAGTTTGCACATGAGGAAGGATTCTATAATGGAAGAGTAGGAGAAATAGATGAACCTATAAGTCTTGAGGTTTTAACAGCTAACATAGAAAATTTATTAGAGGAGCCAGTTCGTGTTTGGAAAAATAATCATAAGAAAATTAAGAAAGTAGGAGTTGTAACAGGGGCAGGATTCTCAGCTATTGATATGAAGGAAGCTGTAGATTTAGGATGTGATGTATATTTTACTGGAGAAAAGATATTGTATACAATTCAATATGCAAAACAGGCAAATATAAATCTTATTGTAGGAAGTCATACCTTCACTGAAATTTTTGGAGTGGAGAGTTTATGTGAGTTACTTAAGGAAACTTATGAAGATATTGAAGTTGTTAAGATAAAGGAAGAGCATATTGAATAATATAAATGAGTTATGAAGTAACTTATTTAGTGAATTGCACCAAAGGTGCAGAGAATTGTGCCATAGGCACAGAGAAGTGTTCACTTCGTTCACAGTGAAGTGCTCACGTTGTTCGCAGAGAGTTGCTCTCTGACGAAGTCAACCCTCTGCGCTAAATGCGTACTTTACTGGCAAAGCCAATTTGCATATATAGAAAACGATGATATTTTAAATGTATATGACACTATAGATTTATATATAGTAAGAAAATAATGTATTTATTGATTAATGATGTGTTGAAAAGTAAAAAATAGTTATTTATAATCACATAAACATGATTTTGCTAAAAATATGATCTTAAAGATTATGGACTTATGTAATTTATGAATTTTTTGATTTAACTATCATGATCTCGAGTCATATCATTTCTGTGAGCCGAAGCACATTATATATAGAGAAGACATATGATAATGTTATAAGCAATTAAAAGGAATTAAAAATATGTACGATGATTACAAAAAACATTCGCCCTCTAATTGTGGGTATAACACACGCTTTTCAAATCAGTGTGATAATCAGTATACACCTGTTACTGATGAATCACATTATGATTCATGGTTTTTTAATTCTTTGCGATTTGCAGAGAATAATTATTTAACTGATTTAAAGGATTATGGACCAGAACCTTTTGTAATTGATATTAATGAAGCTACTAAGCAAAACAATGCTTTTCGTACTACTTTATGGACAGGAACCCATTTGCAACTTACATTGATGAGCATTAATGTTGGAGAAGATATAGGTTTAGAAATGCATCCCGATGTTGACCAATTCATACGTATTGAGGAAGGAGAAGGGATTATTAAAATGGGTAATAGCAAATATAACTTGAATTTTCTAAGAAGAGTCTATGATGATTTTGCTATTGTTATACCCGCTGGTAAATGGCATAACATAGTCAACACTGGTGATAAGCCACTTAAATTGTATTCTATTTATGCACCACCTCAACATCCCCATGGTACGATTCACAAAACTAAAGCAGAGGCAGAAGCTGCTGAATAAGGCATTATCTACTTATCAAAAGAACCTATCATAAATATGTAAGGAGTTTTCTACGTTACTGAAAAATGAATAATTTTGAATACTGCACTGTTCAAGTTTGAACTTTGCAGTATTTTTACGTGGTAATTTAAATAAAGGATGGGGAAAGTATGTATTTTAGATACAAAAACAATTTTTCAAAAGCTGAATAATATTGCATTTATATAGTAATTATCCCATAATTAATCATAATAAGTATTACTAATAGCAAAAGAGAATTAATAAGTGTAAATATGTTAGATTTAAATTTATCACAAATTATGTCTATGCAAAAAGAACTGCAAGAAAAGAATATAAGCAGAGATTTTATGCTTGAGCACAAGGATTATTTACGTAGCAAATAAATCTATAAACTGTATATTAGATATTTAGACAAATGAAAGCAAGGTAGGATAGGAAGTAACAGTTATATTTTAGTACAATTTTTACATGGAGGTGAGAGAAATGAATTTTATTCAAAACTTGCAAAGGTCAATAGATTATATGGAAGAACACCTATTAGAACCAATTACTTATGAAGATGTTGCAAAACATGTCTATATGTCAAGCTATCATTTTCATAGGACATTTAGTTTAATGACTGGTATTACAGCAAATGAGTATATTAGGAATAGAAGATTATCTATGGCTGGTCAGGAACTATCTATATCTGATATAAAGGTAATTGATATTGCTTTAAAATATGGTTATGATTCACCTGAAAGCTTTACAAAGGCATTTACCAGATTCCATGGTATTACACCGAATGTAGCAAGACGTGCAGGGATGAAATTAAAATCTTTTAATCGCCTTCTCATTAAAATAAAATTGGAAGGTGGTACTGTTATGGACTACAGAATTGAAAAACGAGAAGAATTTAAAGTATTGGCTAAGGTTAAAAAGTTTAGAAATGAGTCAATTTCGGAAGAGGGAAATACTGAAATTCCAGACTTTTGGAAGGTATGTGCTGACAATGGTATATTTGATGAGTTAAAACAAAACACTAGTAAGTATGATGTTTATGGAGTTTGTGCACAAATATCAAAAGAAAGTACACATTTTAACTATGGTATTGGTATGGAATTTAGTGGTGGCAATGTACCAGAGGGGTATACTATCTGGGATGTAAAACCTACATTATGGGCAGTATTTAAATGCATTGGTGAAACTGGAGATTGTATAGGAGAAACATGGGAAAAAATCTTTTCGGAGTTCCTTCCAAGTTCAGAGTATAGTATCCTTGATGATACTGATTTTGAATTGTATTCAGAAGATCTTGAGGCAGATTGCTTTTGTGAAATATGGATTCCTGTTGAGAAAAAGACATATGTATAATTGCCATTATTAGTATGAACTATGAGTATAGGCTTTGCTTAACTAATAGGATGTATTCTTTAAAATGTAGTAATTATAAAAATGAATAAAGTCTTAAGATACCGTAGTATTCAGAAAAATGAATTCTACGGTATTTATAAATTTGAATTAATTATAATCTAAACAGGATTGGATGAGATCACCTGTAAATTATGCTATAATTATCCTTGGATGATATTAGGATATTGATAAGCAAAATGAAGGTTTTAAAATAACATATATTTTGAGGAGGAAATGATATGTTAACTGGGAAATGCGTTAATCTCAGATTGATTAAAGATGATGATATACCAGAAATGCTTGATTTAATGAATAACTTATGTCACAGAGGGGATTATCTGGGAGTTGAGCTCCATCATGAAATGAAGATAAAAAAGTATTACTCTGATGCAGGATTTTGGGAAAATAATTTTGGAAGAATGCTAATTATCGATAAGTCAAGTCGACTATTGGGAGCCATTACGTTCTTCAAAGGAGTTGGAGATAGCGAAGGCTATGAAATAGGCTGCCAGATTTACAGAAAAGAAGATAGAGGAAAAGGCTATGCTACAGAAGCCATCAAGCTGTTTTGTGCATACATATTTGAACTTAAACCAATACAAAGGCTGCAAATATGTACAGTAAAGGAAAATGTAGCAGCAAGAAGAGTGGCTGAAAAATGTGGTTTTGTCTTTGAGGGAACTATGAGGAAAGCGTTTTTCGTAAGAGGGAGATACTATGATTTGGATTTCTTGTCAATTCTAAGAGAAGAGAGTGCTCCACTATCGAATGTATTAGTCATAGAATAATTTATTCATAATACCGTATTATTCAAATGAATTTTATGGTGTTTTTGTTTCGCTATTCAAATAAAGGATGAAGGAAATATATGTCTTAAATACAAAATTAATGTTTTTGAGAGCTGCATTCGTTGAAGAATTGGTTGATGTAATGATGTTCTAAGGATAGCTTAGAAGCATGGAAAAATTCTAGCATTTCACTTGTAGCTGTTAAAGGAGATAGAATAATTGGACTAGTAAGAGGGTTTACAGATGGTCATATAACTACTTTTATAACAGAGCTTATAGTGCATAAAGATTATAGAGGTAATGGCATTGGAAAAGCTTTATTAGACATTTGTCATGAGTTATATCCTAGAACAAGAATAGAATTACTTGCAGATGAAGAGGTTTATGAGTTTTATACCAGAAATAAATTCAGAAATATTATGGGCTTTAGAAAAAGCTATGAACCTTAGAGAAAAGACTAATAGTAATAGAAAGTAGGAAATTTACAATGAAATTTCAATATGCAAAAGAAATAAATTATGAATATATAAAAGAAGTAGATAAACATATAGTGGAAGAGTTAATATTAAATAAAATTAGAAATAAAGAAATTATAATAATTAAGAATCAGGATGATAGGAGTATAGGATGGTTAAGATACAACTATTTTTGGGATAATACACCCTTTATGAACATGCTCTATATTGATGAAAATTATAGAGGTAAAGGATTAGGAAAAGAAGTAGTAGGCTTTTGGGAAGATGAAATGAAAGCTAAAGGGTATGAATTAGTTATGACGTCTACCTTATCTAATGAAGAGGCACAACATTTTTATAGAGCATTAGGATATAGAGATTCAGGTAGCTTATTATTAGAAAATGAAGCCTTAGAGATAATCTTTACTAAAAAGTTATAAGCTGATTTAATAATAAAATCATAGCTTAAGAGTTGTATAAAAATTTTATGTTTTATTCTAATATAGTGTTGATAATGAAATAGAATAGTTAGAGTATAATTTTAGTAGGCAATAAATTACAAAAAATAAGAGATAGGATTATAGAATTTTGTACATAAATATGAAATAAATTAGGAAGATGGGATACTTTGTAAATAGTTAAATTGCGAAATCCTATTTGAAAATCATATGTGCTTTTAGAAGGAAAATAATGCGAAAGGCAGTGATTTAGTGAGAATTGCAATTTGTGATGATGATAAGCTATTTCATAGTAATTTTAAAGAATACTTGGAAAAGTATTTCTTTAGTTTGGATATTGTTATTGATACCTATGAGTCGGGAGAGGAATTACTTAAAGTTTATAATAGTAAAAAAGTATACTATGATTTAATATTTCTTGATATGGAGATGGACAAGATTAATGGCATTGATACAGCAAAAGGAATAAGAAATATTGATGAGGATGTGATTTTAATATTTTTAACAAGTCATGTAGAGTGCGCACCAGAGGGGTATGAAGTCAATGCATATAGATTTCTTACAAAGCCAATTAATGAGATAAAATTAATTAATGCTTTAAAAGATGTTAATAGAGAATTTATTAAGAATAAAAAGCTTATTATAAAAGATGGGCATGATGAAGTCCTTATTAAAATTAGAGATATCTTATACATAGAGGCAAAAAACAATAACATATCAATAAATATAAAGAATCATAATTTCCTAATAAGGAAAACTCTCAATGAAATAGAAGAAGAACTAAGTAGTGATATGTTTTTTAGAACTCATAGAAGTTATTTAGTAAATCTAAGCTATGTCCGAATTTATGATAATAAAGAAGTTCAACTTGAAAATGGTGAAAAAATTATAATAAGTAGAAATAAAGCAAAAGAGTTTAAGAGTAGCATAATAAATTATATAAGAAATTATGCAAAATAAGGAGAAAAGATATATAAGATGATTGATTTTTATAGTTATTATGGGGGTCTATTTGTAACAATAGTTGTAATAATTATACTTAAATATATTTATGGGGAAAGTATTGACCTTGGAAAAGAGAAATGGATAATCATAGTAATAAGCTATTTAGCTATTGATTTTATTATTAGGAGATTATGGATTGGATACGGTGGAGTTGAACTGGCATTTATAATACCTAGTACTGTAATATTTCTATCAAGAAAAAGAAAGCGTATTAGGGGGATGTTATTAGTATTTCCAGCAATTTTTACTGGGATGATTCCTTATTGTATAGCTAGCTTATTATTAATAGTAATTTCTAATAAAGAACTTTCAGTAATAAACAGTAACATATATTTTAGTATCTTAGCTGATGCGTTAACAATAATAGGATTAGTATATATTATTCGTGCTAGAAAAGGTTTTAAGGATTATTTTATTCTTAATATTTGGGACAAGTTAATGATTATGTGTAGTTCAATTTTAGTGGTAACTTCACTTTTAGGTCTTAATGAAATGAGAATTAACAAAATATTGGGAGATTATGAAATAGGTGCTTCAATCTTTGTATTAGTAGCAATGATTATTCTTGTAATATCTACAGTAATAGCTATAACTAAAAATAAATCAATAAATTATTATAAAAGTATTGTTAAAATTAACGGGCATTATATGGAGGCTCAGTTAAGGCACTTTGAGGCGTATAAGCTGTCACAGCGAGAAACAAGAAAAATTAAACATGATATGAAAAATCATATGCTATGTATTTATGAACTCTGTAAAAGAAAAAAATATGATAACCTTAGCCAATATATAGATAATTTAGGAGAAATCATTATAAATACTGATACAGATTTATGCAGCGGAAATGATATAGTAGATGCCATAATAAATGAAAAGAATACCATAGCAAAGGAAAATGGGATTAATATTAATATTGACGGTGATTTTGGAATAATAGGTAAATTAGCTCCTGTTGATACAGTTATTATTATTTCTAATGCAATTGATAATGCCATAGAATTTTGCAGTAAACTACCAGATAAGATTGACAAGTATATAAATATATCTGTTAAAAGGGATAGAAATTATATGATTATAATATTTACAAACTCAGCTGATAAAGAACCTCTCATTAAGGATAATACAATTAAAAGTAATAAAGGTGATAATTTAAATCATGGATTTGGACTTGAAAATATGAAAAATGTAATTGGAAAATATAATGGAGAATTACTTATTAGTTGTGATGAGATAATCCCTAAAAAGTTATATGAATTCAAATTAGAAATGATCCTTCTAATTTAAAAATACATTTCACACCTTTTCAAATGCATTTCACCACTGACTTTATCTTTTTTGATTTTACGATGATAGAATGTGAATAAGAAAAGGATTATGAATAGTTATGAAGGAGTTTTATTATGAATTATATTGAAAATGAGAATTGTGTTGTATTAAGCAAGAAGGAAATCAAGAGCTGTAGGCACAAAGCTGAAAGACGTTGGTATAGGAGATTGGTTTTCCTAAACTTATTAATGGTGATAATAGTTGTTGGGAGTTGTATAGGAAACTTTGATAAAAATATAAAAAGAGCAAATGAAGAAATTTTAACCTTTCAGGAGTATCTGAAATCCACTGAGGAAACAGAAGCCCCCTTGTTGAATGAAGAAATACCTGTAGAGGTAAAATGGTTATTCATTGGGGTTATTATGTTGGTTGCATTTCCATTTGCTATAAATGTCTTATATGCTGCTTCGAGGGCCAAGGCAATTAAGATTACTAATAGAAATTTTCCAGAAATATATGATATTATTATTGAACATTCTAAGAAATTAGGACTTAAGAAGGTACCAGAAGCTTATGTTGCTCAAGAAAATGGTTTAATGAATGCATTTGCGGGATTTATTATACGTAAGCAATATATTCAGATTAATGCAGATTTATTTGAAATAGCCTATAGAGAACATCAAGATATAGATTCAATATCTTTTATTATCGCTCATGAATTATCCCACATAAAATTAAGACATGCCACTTTGTGGTATAACTTACCTATCCTTTACGCAAGTGGGTTACCTATCTTTGGTTCAACAGCATCAAGAGCAAGAGAATATAGCTGTGATAGACTTGCTCAAAAATTAACAGGTATAGATGGAGTAGATGCAATGATGGCTTTAATGGCAGGAAAACATTTATATAAGCGAGTTGATGTTGAAGATTATATAGAAAGCACTAAAAATGTTAAAGGATTTTTTGTATGGTGTTATAACTTAGGTGCAAGTCATCCTATAATGACAAAGAGAATTAGAGCATTAATAGCTAGAGAAGGTAGTGGAAAATTGTATTAATGTAGAAAACTTATATGATAGATAAAGTTCTTAATATTAATAAAAAAGTAAGGGGTGGCTATATGGTTAATATGTTAGAAAAAGTTAAGTTAGGTGGAGTTAATCAGTGGATATTAGCTAAGGGAAATAAAGAAGAAAATCCAATACTTTTATTTTTACATGGTGGACCTGGTCTTCCAATGATGCCTCTCTATCAATATTTTCAAAGTAAACTTGAGAATGAATATATTGTAGTTCATTGGGATCAAAGGGGAACTGGGAAATCTTTTTCAGAAGATATAAGTCCATACTCAATGAATTTATCACAAATTCTATTAGATGCACATGAATTAATTTCTATATTAAAAGAACAATTTGGAAAAGAAAAAATATATATAGCAGGTCATTCTTGGGGAAGCATACTTGGTATTAATTTAATTAAATTTTATCCAGAGGATTTTTATGGTTTTATAAGTGTTGGACAAATTGTAAATTTCTTAAAAGCTATGGAACTTAGCTATGACTTTGTTTTGAAAGAAGGAAATAAGCAAGGGCATAGAGAAGTAATAGGGGAACTTATTGATATTAAAAAGCTAGCTAATAATGATGACTTAAGAATATCTACCATATTAAAGCATGTAAAAAATTTTGGTGGCAATATGCATAATGAAATTAATTTCTCTCAAATAACAAAGCAATGTAAGATATATACAAAAGAAGATCTGAAAAATATATCTAAGGGATTAGAGTTTTCGGAGAGGTATTTATGGAATGAAGTGATTAATACAAATATAATGGATAAAATTGTGGATATTAAAGTCCCAATTTATTTTTTGTGTGGAAAATATGATTATGTAACACCAAGTGTTCTTATTGAAGAATATTATAATAAGATTAATGCACCTGCTAAGGAAATAATTATATTTAATGAATCTGCACATTACCCATATATTGAGGAACCAGATAGATTTTCAGAGGAAATAATTAAAGTTAAGGGAATTAATTAAAAGGTGAAATATGTGTATAAAATTCGTTATGCAAAGGTAGAGGATGCAAAGGCACTAGGAGAGATCCATAGCAAGTCTTGGAAAATAGCCTATAAGGGAATAATATCGGATGAAATATTAAACAGCATAACTTCAGAAAAAAGAGAAGGATATTTCGAAAGAGCACTATTAAAACAGTGGGAGGAAGATGCCTTAATATTTATACATGATAAGGCTGTTGGTTTAATATGTATTGGTAAGTGTAGAGATAAAGATGTAGATAACTCCTATGGAGAGATATGGGGCATATATTTATTACCAGAATTTTGGAATAAAGGTATAGGCTATGAATTAATAAAATGGGGAATGAAGGAGCTTAAAGATAGGAATTACAAAAGAGTTACTCTGTGGGTACTTGAAGAAAACTTAAAAGCACGGAGATTCTATGAAAAAGTAGGATTTCACCATGATGGAACCGTAAAGAAAATAATAATTGGAGAAAGTTTAAATGAATACCGCTATGTAATAGATATCTAGAAGAAGATAGATTACTAAAGGAGGTCTAAAGAACATGGAGGAAAAATTTTTATGTGCCATAGCATTATTTGATGAAGAAACTAATAAAAAGCTCAAACTTATAGAAAGTCAGTTAGCTCAAGCAGATATTGAATTAAAGGATATACCACCGCATATTACTATGGGAATGTATGTAGAAATAGACGAAAAATATATCTGTCAGTGGATGGAGGAATTTGTTAAGAAACATAAAAGTGTTAAGATAAAATTTAGCTACATAGGATTATTTGGACTAGATATAACATTTATAGCTCCTCATGTTTCAGACGAGTTAAAAAACTTTCATAGAGAATTTCATGAAAAGTATGATGAAATGTGTGGAGAAATTGGAGCTAATTATTCTCTAAAGGATAATCAATGGGTTCCTCATATTACTATACCTATAAAAGATGCAGATAATATTATTAAAGCATTGCCTATAATAAATAGTTCCTTTCAGACTTTTGAAGGAGAAATAGTGGGAGTTAGCCTATATGAATTCCATCCAACTAGAGAAATTATAAGATTAGGATTAGATAAATAATATAAGGGCGTGGTGTAAATGGAGAATTTAAGAAAATTAATAGGAGAGATATGTTATTTATCTCCAATAGATAATAGAGAAACAGAAAGAGTAGCTAAATGGAGCAATGATTTAGAGATAGCTATTAGAACTGGAGATATATCAGATATGATAACCTATGAGACACAAAAGAGTTATCTTGAAGGAATGAATAGCAGTAGAGGATATGGTTTTTACATTGTAAGAAAAGAGGATAATGAAGTTATTGGAATTGGAAGACTTATGAGAATAAACTTTATAAATAGAAATGCTGTAATGGGAATGTTTATCGGAGAAAAAAGTGATAGAAATAGAGGAATAGGAACTGAGGCTACTAAGCTATTACTTGATTTCGGCTTTAATATCTTGAATTTAAGAAATATAATGATTGAAACCTTCTCTTTTAATGAAGCAGCAATAAAGGCCTGTAAAAAATGCGGCTTTAAAGAGATTGGAAGACGAAGAAAAGCAATTATATATGGAAAGCACGAGTATGATGAGGTTTATATGGACATGCTTAGTGAGGAATTTGAATATTCCATAATTAGCAAAGCGTTAAAGCAATAGAAATAAAAACGTCTATATGAAGATATCATAGTTTTATAATATATAGATTATAATAATGAAACTACATAATGCAAATAGGCTTAAATATAAAATTAGATTAATTAGAACTTCATATTATTCCTGTTCAACCGTTTCGAAACCTTGATTTACTAGGTTTCTATTCAAGCAAAAAACTAAAAGACAACAACTCGCTTCACTCGAACAAGTTGTCTTTCTTAACGCTTTTTACTTTCATAGAAACTAAGTAAATCTAAGATTCCTGCAAATGGTATTCACAGTAATAATATGAAATTCAATTTAAATAGTTTATAAAAGAAAAGCCTATTTGTATTATGTAGAAATTTAATTACAACTTATATAAAATATTTGATTAAATAGTTATTGATAAAAATATGGGGGTAAATAGATATGATAGATATGACTAAAGGTAAACCGAGTGGCTTAATATTAAGGTTTGCCTTGCCTATGATAATAGGTAATATATTTCAACAATTATATAATCTTGTGGACACAATAGTTGTTGGGAAATTTGTAGGTACAAATGCATTAGCTGCAGTGGGCTCTTCTTTTGCAATTATGGTTTTCATTACTTCTATAATTATAGGACTGTGTATGGGAACAGGGGTTATATTATCTCAATATTACGGTTCGAGAGATATGGATAAATTTAAAAAGGCTATTATAAATTCATTTATTTTTATTTTTAGTATTACTATTTTAATTATGGTGATATCTTTTAGTTTCATTGATGGTATATTATCTCTATTTAATATGCCTATAGAACTATTAGGAGATGCAAAGACATATTTAACTATAATTATAGCTGGATTATTCTTTACATTCCTATATAATGGAGCAACTTGTGTGCTTAGAGCAATGGGAGATTCAAAGAGACCCTTATATTTTTTAATTGTAGCTGCAATTGTAAATGTAGTATTAGATTTAGTATTCGTTTTAGTTTTCAATTTAGGAGTTAAAGGTGTTGCTTTAGCAACTATAATTGCTCAGGGAGTGTCAGCAATATTAAGTTTGATTTATGTTTATAAGGAACTAACATTTTTAAAAATTAGAAGAGAAGATATAAGAATAGATAGAGAAGTATTTAAAATTACAGCTAAATATTCCATTTTAACCTCAATACAACAGTCTATAATGAATTTTGGTATATTACTTGTACAAGGACTAGTGAATACCTTTGGAGCAACTGTTATGGCAGCATTTGCAGCAGGCGTTAAGATAGACTCGTTGGCATATATGCCTGTACAAGACTTTGGAAATGCCTTTTCAACCTATGTTGCTCAGAACATGGGAGCAAATAAGTTAGATAGGATAAAAGAAGGAGTAAAATCTTCAATAATTACTATAGTAGGATTTTGTGCTGTAATTTCTACTTTAATAATTATATATGCTAAGGATTTAATGATTTTATTTGTTGATAGAGGAGAAGTCGAGGTTATAGCTTTAGGTATAGAATATTTAAGAGTAGTGGGAGTGTTTTATATATTAATTGGATTCTTATTTATGTTTTATGGATTATATAGAGGCATGGGATATTTAAATATGTCCATTATTTTAACGGTTATATCTTTAGGAACAAGGGTTGTCTTAGCTTATATATTAGTACATACTACTTTAGGAGCTAGTGGAATATGGTGGGCTATTCCTATTGGATGGGCAATAGCAGATATAGTAGGATTAATAGTATATAAAAAGAAAACACAAATAAATATTTAAGTATTAAATGAGAGAACACTTTGGTATAAAATTTTTGGACTTTGTTTTAATATAGTGTTGATAATGAACTACATATTATTACTCACAAACCGTTTCGAAAGCTTGATTTACTAAGGCCCTATTCAAGTAAAAAGCTAAAATACAACAACTCGATTCTCTCGAACAGGTTGTATTTCTTAACGCTTTTCACTTTCATAGGACCTAAGTAAATCTAATCTTCCTGCAAATGGTTTGCTTCGCAATAATATGTAGTTCTAATATCAACAAACATTTAAAACAAAGCCAATTTTTTTAACATCAAAGTGTTCTCTTTTCTCAAAGATATTCATTATAACTCTCTAAAATATACATATAGATACATATATCAACCATTTCATTTTTAATTAATAAAAGACTTAAATAAATTGCTGCTTCTTGGCACTAGGGATTTTATAAAAGCTTCTTGTTCTTTAATAGTAATAGGATGAATAGTTCTGCTAAAGATATCTTCCATTTTCTTATAATTACATGCAAAGGAATCTATACTTGCTGATATCATTTCTTCAGAGGTAACCTCTGAAAAATCAACATAGTATCCTGCAGCTTGTGCTAAGTATTCAATAAAAACTCTTTGTGTTCTACCATTTCCTTCTCTAAAGGGGTGAATTGCATTAAATTCTCCTAAATAGTAAGCTAATCTAATTATTATATCTTCTAGATTAAGGCCTATTAAATAGTTTTCTTTCTGTAAATTTGAAAAAACTTCTTCACACATAGTAGATATATGAATATATTTACAAAATTCATTTCCTTTAGAAATATTAACAGAACGAGTTTTTCCAGCCCAAGTATAAATGTCTTCAAAAATATGCTTATGGATTTTTAAAAAATGTTTAAAATCTAAAGAACCTTTGATGGGACACATCTTTATTTCTAAAATCTTTATAGAAGTTATTTGTCGTTCTGCTTCTTCTAGTAGATCCTCATCTTTAATATTTAACTTATTCTTCAGTGTAAAACAATTGGGATAACAATAATTGCTATCCCATTCATAATCATAATAAGAACTATTTGACATACATAATCCCTTATTTCTGTGTATATTTTAATACTAAACTTTTAACGGCAGCTTTTGAGCACACTTTTCCAGAAGCACATTTATTCAATAAATGAATTTCTTGCTCTTTTAACTTCATTCCTTCCATTGCCATAGTCCCTTTAACTTCCTTAACTAATTGAAGTGGTGTTCTCATAAAATCATTCCTCTAATCTATCAACGTTACTTATATTATACCATATTTGAGCTCTTTTTAATACTCTAACTTAAAGCTTTTACAACCTAATTTTTGGATAAAATCTCATAATATTCTTTAGTCTTTTCAGAAGAATAAGTTTAGGCTTATTTATGCTGAATCTCAATCATTCTATTATTAGATTTTAGCTAAATATTAAGAGTTATAGTGTATTTTAAAAAGTTAGGTATAAGTTATATAGGTGGATAATAAACTTAATTATGAGAAAAATTAGAATAATCTTAGAATTTAGTATATAATTGTATATATGGGCAAAAAGGAGTGATGTTTTATGAGAGATTATAATTTATTTAATTGTACTGTAAATGATATGCTTCAAGCAAAGACCATAATGACTCAGTTGGCTATGCTTTGCTTGGAGCCTAATGTAATTGTTAGCTAAAAGGCATTATTGAAAATTTATTTTATAAATATGCCTAAAAACTAGGCTCCCATAATACATGAGCTTACTTTTTCATAGGTCTTTGCCTTAATTTAAAAAATTAAGGGGGAGCAAAGATATGAAATATGTTAAAGCACATAATGTGTTACCAGAGGAGATAATAGAATTGATTCAAGAATATATAGACGGGGAATATTTATATATCCCTAGAAAAAGTGAAAATGAAAAAGCTTGGGGTGAAAAAAACGGAACTAGAAGTAGCCTTAAGAAAAGAAATAATGAAATTTTTGAAAAATATACTTGTGGAACTAAGGCCTCGGAACTTGCAGATGAATACTTTCTTTCAGAGCAAAGTATAAGAAGAATTGTAAGTTCAGAGAGAAAATTATGTTCCTAAGTAAAAAGTTTAAAGTTAAAAAACGTCTTATTATCAATATGACTTTGATAATAAGACGTTTTTTTGTTCAACTTTAATATAGAACTATTTTGGATATATAATCTAAGGCTAAGGCATAGTAAAATTTTAACAGAGGGCTAAGGCTTAAATCACAGCAGTACAAAGCAATGAAGGATAAAAAGGAGTGTTTAAGTATGAATAAATTTGGAATTCAGTTTTTAGATAAATCTTTACGAAAGTTTTCAGCGGAAAAAGATATATTTCATGATTCAACTGAGGATCATAGAGATATTAGAGAGGTTCTTAGAAAGTTTCAGGTTGGATATACTGAACGTGATATAGAAAAAGTTGATGCTTTTATGGATGAACTTTTTATTATTGGAGAAGGAACCTGCGCTCTTGGGACTTCAACGGAAGAGTTGTTTTTAGGTAGCGAGGAAGTAAAAAACCTGATTAGAGATGACTGGGAATATTGGGGCGATTTTAATATGGATTGGGAAAGGGCACATATTTCTGTTAAAGATGAAGTTGCTTGGTTTGCCACTACAGCTTCTGTGAAACATACTTTTGAAGATACACAAGAAAAATATGATCGTCATGTTAATTTCATAAAAGATAAGGCTGAAGAAACAGAACTTACATCTAAAGAGAAAATTGCTTTTATCAATTGGGTGTTGACTCTAATTTACCATCAGCGATCAGGTGAGAAGAGAGAATACTTATGGCCTGTATGTTTAAGCGGAGTTCTATTAAAACGAGAGAGTAAGTGGAAATTTGCTCATCTCCAATTTTCCATACCAAAAGCTAATTTCCCAGATCAGCGTTTTGAAAGCTCTAAAGAATATGTGGAAAGTTACAATAAGTTCAATGCTATGGCTTATAAATATAAAAATAATCAAGTGAATATGGAGATAAAATCTCTCCTAAAGAGTCTAGAGACAGAGTTTGTGGGGCAAGAAAATATTTCAAAAGAATTGTTAAGTAAATGTTTTACAACTTATAGTATTCCCTATGTTATGGGACCGGATAACCAATGGTATTATGGGGTGGATCAGATCAAAGAATTCTTTGAAAAAAGCGGGGCTTCAAGTCTTTCTATAGACTTAGAACATGCCATCGCTACAAAGTCAGGTGAAATGGCGTGGGTCACAGTTTCAGGTACATTGAAACAAGAATTGATAGAAGATGAACTTGCTGAAGGTGCCTTAGTGGAACTGGGCAACCTATTTAAATCTAATCTTACCTCAAAAGAAAAACTATTTGCGGCTCACAGAAGTGTATCTTATGCATTAAACGAGAGTGCTGTAGGTACAAATTATACTTGTCCTATCAGATTAACAGCGTTAGTTTCAAATTGTGGAGATAAGCCTGTATTTAACTATATACATTTTTCATTTCCATTTTATTGGATATTTGAGGGGAAATTAGATAGTATCTAAAGCAAATATAATTAATATAAAGGACTATTTGATTTCACGACAAAGTCCATATCTATTTATAGATATAGGTCTATTTTAACATTAACTTAAGTTATTAAAAAGCAAGTTTTAAGAGGTTAAGGGGGAATATAATATGGAAAGAGATAAAAAAGTAATTGAAGATATAAAGATAGTTTTGAAGAATTTTCAAAAACAATATAACCAAGTAAATGAGCGTAATGCAGAAGCTTTTGTTAAGGAGTTTTTTATAGATGAGAAAGATACAAGTCTTGTAGGGACAGGGTTAAATAGCTGGAGTTTTGGAATAGAAAATATAAAGAATGAAATAAATAGTTACTGGATAAAGGAAGAAAAATGTCTACAGTATATAGAACTTGATATGGAGAATGCAGTTATAAATTTAGAAGATAAAGTAGCTGTTGTAGCAATTTCAGGGAAAAGTATAAGAAGTATAAGTGAAGAAAAAATCTATGAGGATATGATAAAGAAATTATCTAGGGAATTGAATGCTGATAATGTATCAAAAGGAGCTTTAGCTAAATTTTTAAATGAAATTTCAGAAGGTATATATAATGTAACCTCAGGAGAAAAATATATAAGCCAAGAAGAGAAATATATAGAGCCATTTAGAGTGACCATGGTAATGATTAATACTGGTTTAAAGTGGATGATAAAACATATGAATATATCCTTCAGCGGAAATGGATTAGAGGTAACATATTATGATGATATAATTGAGGATAAATTTAAAATTATTCCAATAGAAAAGAAATATGATTTAGATATAGAGGAAATTCAAAAGGTATTAAAAATTTTTCAAGAAGCTTATGATAAGCGTGACGTAAATTTAGTGGACAGCTATGGGGAGGAGCTGCTTCATAAGGATGAAGAGTTATTTATATTTGGAACAGACCAAGGAGAGAATTTTCATGGTTTTGAGGAAGGAAAGAAGCTATTTGAAGGAGATTGGAAGTATTGGGGAGATTTTAATCTAAATAGAGAAAATGCATATATTTCTGTTTTAGATAATGTAGCTGTAGTTTATTCAAAGGCACTTATAGAATTTAGCTGGGGAGAAAACAAAGTTTCCTCATGGCCAAAAAACAGCTTAAACTACTACTTAAATAAAACGGAAAAATCTAATAAGGAAATCATATATGAAATGCTATCATCAATAACTAATTGTATAGATATTATAGTAAATGTTAAAGAGAAACCTCTTTACTCTATGAAATTTCTTGGAGTACTAGTAAAAAAACATGGAAAGTGGAAATTTAACCATATGCATTTCTCAGATATAGCTGAGTAAACGCTAAAGCATATGAACTCTATGATGTAGGGTTATAATAAAATTTTAAAATAATAGCTTTATTTTAAACTGTTGTTGATTTTAGAACTATTGTGAGTAAAATATATAGTTCGTTATCAATACCATGTTAAAACAAAGCCAAAATAATAAATAAGTTATGTAATTTAATATTGGGTAGAAAGATAATTAGCTTTCTACCCAATGTTATAACTACTCTATACAAGGGGCGATAACATGGGAATCACTTTTAAAGCTGTAGATAAGGATAATTGGCTTGAGTGTGTTAATTTAGAGGTATTAGAAGAACAAAATAATTTTGTTGTAAATAATACATTTTCTATACTTCAATCTCATTATGATGATAGAAATTATCCAGTTGCAATATATGATGATAACAAAATGGTTGGATTTTTGATGTATCTTTATGATGAAGATTTTAAGGCATACAGATTACGAAGATTTATGATACACAAGGATTATCAATGTCATGGATATGGCAAAATGGCTCTTTTAAAACTAAAAAAACTAATCAAAGATAATTATGATGATAATAAACTGTATACAAGTGTAAAACCTGAAAATAATGTTGCTAAAAAGTTATATGAAAAAGTTGGCTTTAAAAAAACTGGAGAACTACGTTGGGGCGAAGAAATTTTAAATGTAGATTTATAAATTTGAAGAAAGGAGAATTTAGTGAGAGTTTGGTATTTACAATATATCTCTTACTAAAGATAAATTATGGATGGTAGAGAATTTGATAATTTATTAGATAAAGATTTTAGTGGAGTAATTTATATTAGTAATAAGGACGTGGAGATTTATAGTAAAGCCTATGGCCATGCGGATAAAAGTAATCTTAGAGTTAATGAAATCACAACTAGATTTCCCATAGCTTCAGGAAGTAAAGCTTTTACTGCTGTATCAATATTGCAACTCATTGAAAGGAGATTATTAAATTTAAATACTACAATAGGCAGTATATTAGATTTTAATTTTCATCAAATAGATAAAGAAGTTACAGTTCATCAACTTTTAAATCACACCTCAGGAATACCAGATTATTTTGATGAGGACATTATGGAGGATTATGAAGAACTATGGATAGATTATCCTATGTATAAAATAAGAAATTCATCAGCGCTGCTTCCACTATTCATTGAAAAGCCAATGCAATATGAAAAAGGAAGTAAATTTAAATATAATAATTCAGGATATGTAATTCTGGGCTTAATAATAGAAAAGGTAACAGGTGAAAGCTTTGATAGTTATATAAGAGAAAATATATTTGAGCCTTGTAATATGAATGATACGGATTATTTTGAACTGGATAGATTACCTGCAGGATGTGCTAATGGATATATATATGATGAAGCTACAGGAGAGTTTAGAACTAACATTTATAGTGTGGATGTGAAGGGAACAGGAGCTGGAGGAGCATTTACTACTGCTAATGATATAATAAAATTTTGGAATTGTCTCTTGGAGTATAAATTAATATCAAAGGAGCTTACACAAACTATGCTTTCACCACAAGCACAAGATGATAACAGCAAATATGGATATGGAGTATGGCTATATGAAAAAGAAGATGGCTCTTATAGATATTCTCTTATGGGAGACGATCCAGGAATAAGATTTAATTCCTTTGTTGATTTAGAAAAGAACTTAAAAGTTGCAATAATGAGCAATGCTTATAACAATGTATGGAAGTACAATAAAGCTATATTAGAAATGTTTGATTAGTGTTTGGCTTAAATATAATAAATTATGCCATATGTTAGAACAAGGCCTTATTATCAAAATTAACTTGATAGCAAGACCTTATTTTTGCTCAACTTTAATATAGAACTATTTTGGATATATAAGAAACATGAAGAGAATAGTACAATTTTTTTAGGAGTAAATGTAGCAACATCAATATTTTCTATATTGTAAGGAAAATGTAGGAAAGAATAATCATAATTATATTTTACTTTGTTCAACTTTTCATATTCACATTTATATACTAACATCACTAAAATAAGCAACCATTTAAAATAAAGCCAATTGATAAAATAAAAAGTATAAAAGTCTTTACACTAACAGAATAGAATAGGGAGAAAGATCATGGAAGGTTTAAAAATTATAGAATACACTCCATCCTATGCAAGGGCTGTTGCAGAAATGTGGCAGAAGAGCACTGAAGGATGGAATGGTGAAAATGGGAACGAAACAGAGGAAACAATACTGGCTGCACATGCAAATTCAACTGACCTAAATACATATCTTGCTATACTCGGGGATGAGGTACTTGGATACTGTGCATTTACAAAGTATTTAAAGGACGAGGGGGCACTGCATATTAGGCGTTTAAATGCTAGATATGATTGCCATGGAAATGGAATTGGTAAGGCTCTTGTTAAGAAATCAATAGAAAGGACCATTGAACTTAAGTGGCCTCGTCTTGATATATATACATGGGCTGCCAACACAAAAGCAATACCATTATATAAAAAGTGCGGATATTTCTTTGAAAACAGGCAAGATACTATTCATCTTATGAATTTCATTCCAACAGTTATGCATACAGAAGCAGTACAAGACTATTTTAAGAATGCAGATTGGTACGATGACATGAAAAGAGCCATTAATATGGAACCAGATGGAAGAGTAGAAAATGGCTTTGATTTTTATGAGTATTATTGGTACAAGAATGGTAAAAAACTTAGAATGGAATTTGAAAGAAGAGGTAGAGGACTAAGACTTATTGAAACGGATGATTACAAAATTTCTCTATGTGCCCCTTCTCAAAATCTAATTTTTGGTAGAAGCTATAAGGCTACTTATGAAATTATTAATAAAACAGGTAATCCATTAAAGGTTGAAATAATAGGCAAGGATGATAAGAACATTAAATTTTTGCTAAATAAAAAAATTGAGGTTATTGAAAAAGAAATAGTTGAAGGTGAATTTTACTTATCAGAAATCGAAGAAGAATTTGGTGATTTTAAAACTCATCCAGGAGTTGTAGCTGAGGTTTTCATAAATGGTAAGAGATCTTTATTTAAACTTGGAATAGTTCCTAAATTCCCAGCAAAAATATCCTTAGCATGTGATGACATAGAAAGATGCAGTGGAGAAACTTTCAATATGTATATTGACATTGAAAGCTACCTTAATGAGAATGGAATATTTGAATTTGAGTTTCCTGAATGTAGCCATATAGATTTTTCTAAAAGTACGTTTAAAATTGAGATGGCAAAAAAACAAAAAGCTTCAATACCTCTAGAATGTATATTGAAAAAACCATCTATTTATCAAGTAGAACTTGATATTAAGGTAGCATTAGAATGTGGGGAAAATATTAAGTTTAAAAAGAAGGTTGCAGCAATTTTCAGAGGACGTAACTCTGCATTTGGTGGAGAAGTCGATGGCAAATATGTAATTGCAAATGGCGTATACAAACTAATACTAGAAAAAAATTACAATAAAGTAGAAATATTTGTAGGGGAAAAGAAAAAGAATACGTATATAGTATACCCAAAGCTTGGAATGCCATATTCGGAAGAGTTTAGCAGTATGCTAGTGAAAAATGTTAAATGGTATTTTGAAAATGAAAAAATGGTTTTAAGTGGTGAGTATGTTTCAAATGAATTTAGGAATATAACAGTTAAAACTATATTTAAAATATCTAATAATGGTATATTTGAGCATTTTTATGAAGTGGTTAATACTTCAAATGAAGAAACTCTTGATGATATATATATTGACCAGAGTCTTCATTATAGAATTGCAGGAGCATCAATTCCATATGACAATAAGGTTATACAAGCTACAGAGCCTCGTATGGAGTACCCTGGGTATTATGATAGTGATAAAATTAGTGAAAATTGGATATTTTCAAGTATCGAAGAAAGCCTAATATGGCCAAGGAATTTAAAGTGTGAGTTTGACGGCTGGTTTATGCATGTTGAACATAGTATGGGTAAATTAAAAGGTGGAGAAAGAAGAATTACTGAGCCTGTTTATTTGGCTTTTTCAACCTTTAAAAACTTAAGTGAAGCTAGAAGATTTGCTTTAAAATCAAATGACATAAAGGATTTATGTTTAGTTGAGGATTTTGAAATAGATGTTAATAATAAGAATCCATTCGTAAATGAGAACTTTGATATAAATATTATTGAGAATAGAGAGCTTTTATATAGTGGAGAAGTAATTATTAAATCTAAAAATAATTTTTTTGATGAAGTTCATGTAAAGCTTGAAGATGAGGTAAACAATATTAAGATTCTAGCTCATACAGAAAAGGGATTTGAAAATGATTTGATTTATATGCAGAGCAATTTTAGTTCAATTAGTTTTGAAAGAGAAGCGCTTATATTCTACATTAAAAATATGGAATTCAAATCTCAGGTAACTGAAGAAAAGGGATTAAAGGTTTACTCAATAAGTAATGGAGTTATTAATATTAAAGCATCCCCTGAATTCGGAGCAGGTATATTCTCACTTGAATTTATGGACAGAGAGTGGCTTGATAACTCCTTCCCTAATATAGGTCCAAGAAGCTGGTATAATCCATGGTTTGGCGGAATTCAAAATGTGCCAGAGGAACTAGTTGAAAATGCACGCACCCTGCTTAAGGAGCACATTGAAGTGGAGTTTGTTGAGAAAGTTGATACACTGGGAAATAGCTGGAGGGGCATTAAAACCAGCATGTGTATGGAGTATACTGAGGCTTATGAGGGGCTTGAAGTAAATCAATACTTTTTAATGTTGCCAGGAGTTCCTGTTATTTTAAATATGACTGAATTAATCAATGGCATGAATAAATACATGGATAGTGATAGGATTGTGAATGTTACATTCTTTAAAATTGGTGGGGAAGTAAAAAATAGCTGGGTGAGTGTTAAAAACCATCAAGGAGATATTAATAAATATAGAGTTGGTACAAGGGATTATGAGATAAATCCCAATTCATCACCTCTTTATGGTTGCGATGGTTTGGAATATAAAATTCAAGTAAATATGGATTTTAATGAATATGTTCAGCAGGCATATTTAACCACTAGGGACTTGGTATGCATGAATGCAAATGATATATACTTAGCCCCAGGTCAAAGAAAACTTCTACCTAATGTATTTTATACCTTTACAAAGGAGCATATATCAGACAAGCTTCTTAAAAACTTAGAAAATGTAAGATTTGAATAGATTTTACTGTATTTGATAGTTAGCAAGTCCGTTATGCTGAAGCACTCTAGGAAAAATCTTATGCAGACTGTGCGAAAATTCAGCATTATAGGATAACCTGAATTATCCATGAAAAAATAAAAATCATGATAAACATAACTTAATTACTGAATTTTTGTTTGAAGACTTTTTTACTTAAAAAGTGAAAAAAATATAGAAAAAGAGACTCAAATTTGTTTTATAAGATTAGTTGTAATATTGTAAAGAAATGCTTAAATGATTTTACGCTTTGGAGATGAGGAACGGTATGAATAAGAGAAATGATATGATTGTAGAATGGGTAGTTAAAAGAATAGAAAAAGGATACAAAGAGGATGTAAGTCTTTTGCTTACTTACGGTTCTTATGAAAATGGTACAGCAAATCCATTATCAGATGTGGATTTCTATTTTATACCGAAAACAGAACGCGCATATGAATTATCCAAAACTTTTATTGTGGAAGGAATAGGATTTGATTTGTTTCCAATGTCTTGGAAACGAGTTGAAGGGCTTGCAGAATTCAATGAATGTTTGACGCCATGTCTAGGAAATGTAAAGATCCTCTACTGCAATTCAGAAGAAGACAAAGAAAGATTTAACACATTACAAAATAGATTGAAGCGGAATCTGAACAATAAAGCTTTTATGTTAGATAGAGCATCCAAGGAAATGAAAGAGTCAATGAATTTTTATCAAACTATGCTGTTTGAAGAAGATATTTGTGAATTGAGGACATTAGCTGGATGCATAGTCATGTCTTTATCGGATGCTGTAGCTTATGCAAATCAGACATATTTTAGATATGGACTAAAGAAACAGCTAGAGGATTTGAAAAATATGGAGAGTATTCCTGTGGAGTTTATATCGTTGTATGAGGCAATTGTAGAGGCAATTTCAGAACAAGAGATTAAAGAATATTGTTATAGAATGATAAAGAATACAAGAAATTTCTTGAATAGTAAAACTCAAGAACCAAAAGAGAGAGCGAAGAAAGCAAACTATGAAGAGCTTGCAGAACTGTATCAAGAAATTGTCTCTACCTGGAATAAAATCTATGTATGCTGTGACAATGAAGATGCTGTTCTTGCATATATTTCAGGGACATGCCTTCAAGATACATTAAATATGGCTGTAAAAGAAAATGGTCTAAATAAGATTGATTTGATGAGTAGCTATAATGCAAAATGTATGAAGCAGTTTAAGGAAAGAGCTATGGAAATCCAAAAGGAATTTGTAAAAATAATTGAAGAGAATGGTGTGAATATTGAGAAGTATAACACTGTAGAAGAGTTTATAAAATCAACTAGAGCATAAGGGGGAAGAGAAGATGAAGGATAAAGAAATTCAACTTAAACTAGAAGAGTACATGGATAGCTATGTAGATACATGGCCCTTTAGTGGCTCAGTGTCAGTGGCAAAGCAGGGTAAAGTTATTTTTGAAAAGGGGTATGGAATGGCTAGCATAGAACATAGCGTACTTAATACTCCTAATACAAAATTTAGGATATGGTCAATAACAAAGCAATTTACTGCAGTAGCAATTTTATTACTTGAAGAAAGAGGACTTTTAAAAACAAGTGACACCTTGAGGAGTTATTTCCCTAATTATCCTGAATTTGATGAAAGAATTACAATTCATCATTTACTTACTAATACATCAGGACTTTTTAATTATACAAACGTTCCAGATTCTCATAAGAAATTATATAAAATGCCTTTGACTTCTGAAGAATTAATTAATATTTTTAAGGATAGACCTTTAGAATTCGAGCCAGGAAGTAATTGGAATTACAGTAATTCAGGATATCATCTTTTAGGCCTTATAATAGAAAAAGTTTCGGGGAAAACCTATGGGGAATTCCTAAAAGATAATATATTTGACACATTGGGTATGAAGAGTTCGGGTGTAGATGATAACAGAGCTATACTACAAAATAAGGCAACAGGGTATTATCTAAACGACGAAAGTTTAATTCAGTGCGGCTATGTGGATATGAATACTGTCTTTTCGTCTGGAAGCATCTATTCTACTGTTGAAGATATGAATTTATGGATTGAAGGTCTGTTTGGAGGAAGGCTTATAAAGAAAGCTTCCCTTGAAAAAATGATCACTTCATATAAAAATCAATATGGGTATGGAGTATTTGTTGATGAACAATTCAATAGAAGAAGAATTAATCATGGAGGAGGCTGTGAGGGATTTTTAACACAACTTCATTATTATATTGAAGAAGGAGTATCCATTTCAGTATTTAGCAACTATGGTTTTACGGCAGTATGGGGTATTAGTGAAACTCTGGCTGCTATAGTTTTTGGGGAAAGTTATAAGTTTCCTTACAAACCAGAAGTCTTTCAATTAGATACAAAGGTTTATGAAGAGTATATGGGAATATACGAGGAGAATGGTACTAAGCTTAAAGTAACAAGAGAGGGAGACAAACTATTATTCATAATAGATGATGACTATATCATTCCCATGTACCCTATATCTGAAACTAGATTTCACCATACTTGGATAGATGAAGAATACCAATTTGAAAGGGATAGTGAAGGGCAGCTACATTTTTGGGGAATAAAAAAAGTTTAGGTGTATTGATGGTTACTTATATATTAGTTTTTTAGAGCTAACTAGCATATAAAAAGTAGCAAAGCAGAAGAATACCTAAAATACATTGATATGGAGAATGATGATTAAAGGATGGGGGTGTAAAATATGTATACAAAAACTGAAATACTTAGCATGGCAAAAAAACAATTGGCACTTGATTATAATTGTGAACCCTTAGACTTTGAAAAAGAGAGAAATACAATTACTAAAAATGAACTCCTAAAGGGCAGGCGTATCTGTGAAAGTGATGGCTGCTTCCTAAAAATAATTAGTATAGGTGGCAGGGCAATAATCTGCGCTGATGAAAAAATAATACCATGGCTTGAAGAAAAGATTTTAAAGCAAAATGCCAGCTGGTTGTTTGATTACGGTAAACTTAGGGCTATAGATAATAAATTAAGAGAATTTGGTCATGAAATTGATGAGATGCCTCACTTTTATCTACCAAATCCTGTTACTTGTAATGTAAAGCCAATTACTACAATAAAATGGTTTGAAAAACAAGAGATATTACCATTTCAAGGTGATAGCAGGTTTGATCAAGCTTTTGTTTTTAATGATAATTACCCGGATGTTCTTGGAGTTGCTGCTTTTGATGGTGACATTATAGTTGGTATGGCAGGGGCTAGTGAAGATAGTAAAACCTTATATCAAATTGGTATTGATGTATTGCCTGAATATAGAGGAAAAGGTATTGGTACAAATCTGGTTGCATTATTAAAACAAGAACTTTTAAAGCGTGGAAAGATACCTTTTTATGGAACCGCAGTATCTCATATAATTTCTAAAAATACTGCTATAAATGCTGGCTTTTTTCCTGCATGGGCAGAAGTGTATTCAAGAAAATTAGAAGATTAAGTTAGAAAGAATTATATATTATTGTAATACATACAAAAGAGAAGTTTCTAATAGAACAAATGAACAATTGTAGAAAATTATTCTGAAGATAAGAAGATGAGCAGAGATGGTAAAATTTATAACAAATGAGCTTTGATGTAGAAGGGGGGAGAATTATGAGCATTTCTTTTAGATATTATACAGATGAAGACTTTTTAAAATTAGAACAACTTGTCTTAAATAGTTATGCATGGGGTAATCCACCATGGGGAGTAAGCCGTCATGAGTTTAGTCGTGGAGTTCACAGTGCATGGGCAAATGTAAAAGATAATTGGAGACATATAGTAGGTATATGGGAAGAAGAGGGTAATATTATTTCAGCAGTTATATGCGAAGGGGTATGGCATGGAGATGCCTTTTTTCTATTAGATTCTTTAGAACGACAAAGAGATAGAGAGTTACTAGAGAGAATGTTCCATCATGCGGAAACACATTTCTCTTGTTTTAAAAAAGACTATGAAAATAATACAAGATACTTACATGTAGTCATTCCACCAGAATATGATCTGGTAAAAATAATGGCAAAAGAGAGAGGCTATGAGTTGTCTCAGAAAGTGGAACGAGCTTTAATACTTCCGTTTTCAGAAAAGAAATTTGATGTTATACTTCCAAATGGATATAGGATAGTTGATGGAAACCAAACACCAGACTTTTTTCTTTCAAATACTCATATGTTTTCTTTTAACTATACACTTCCTATAGCGGAAACAGGAGAAAGAGGATTTCACGATTTGAGAAAAATGCCAGGGTATAAACCAGAACTTGATTTATGTGTATTAGATGATGAAGGAAAACCAGTGGGATTTGCCATCATTTGGTATAACGAAAAAATGCCTTATTGTGAATTAGAGCCGCTTGGAGTTGTATGGTGGTGTAGAAGAAAGGGAATAGGGAGGGCATTGATATATGAGGCAGCTAATCGAGTTATGAAGATGTCGCCACAGTGTAGGGGAATGCTTGGAGGAGATCAGCAATTTTATTGGGATTTAGGTTTTAAAGTTGAGAGAATTAATGAAATTTGGGATTGGAGAAAAAAATTTTAATAGTACGCAATTTTCATATAAAGCCTTCTTTTTGTTCAACTTCGATATAGAACTATTTTGGATATATAAGAATCATTAGGAAAATAGTACAATTTCTTTAAGAAAGAAATTTAGATGTGACGAAAAGGGATTTAAAGAGATGATTCTTAAAAAAATATAAAAAATAATTTGAATATTCTTATATATTTGGAGCATTTGCAACCATTGAATTAATTAATACAATGTCTGATAAGGTTATAGGAAGTATTATAAAGTCAAGTTATATAGAGAGTGATGATGAAATAAGTTTATATGAGTTATGCAAAAGTAAAAATATAAGTGTACAAGTAAATGATAAGATATTACATTTCAAAATAATGAAGGGTTGAATCTTAATTACAGTGTAGATGAGTATACTGAATGGGTTAAGAGATATTTTGATAGCAATTTAGATATAGAGCTTTTAAATAGAGCTTCAACTTTAGTATATGATAAAGCTACTAAAGAATTAGTGGGAGTTTGCTATATATCTATGTGGCAACAGTGGCCTTTAATATCTCAAATAGTGATAAAGCCTATTCTTTAACTGTCTTAGAGGGCAATGAAGCATCTATTAAAATGCATAAAAAACTTGGATATGAATGGAAGATATTACGATGAGATATGTTTTGGATTAACAAAGGACAGGTATTTAAAAAATATGCAAAATAAATAGGTTTGGATTTGAATTTTTATTTTAGAAGGGCATTAGGGGGAAGAGAAGATGAAGGATAAAGAAATTCAACTTAAAATAGAAGAGTACATGGATAGTTATGTAGATACATGGCCCTTTAGTGGATCAGTGTCAGTGGCAAAGCTGGGGAAAGTTATTTTTGAAAAGGGGTATGGAATGGCGAGTATAGAGCACAGTGTATCTAATACTCCCAACACAAAATTTAGAATATGGTCAATAACAAAGCAATTTACGGCAGTAGCAATCTTAATGCTTGAGGAAAGAGGACTTTTAAAAACCAGTGATACCTTAAAGAGTTATTTTCCTAATTATCCTGAATTCGATGAAAGAATCACCATTCATCATTTACTTACTAATACATCAGGACTTTTTAATTATACAAACGTTCCAGATTCTCATAAGAAATTATGTAAAATGCCTTTGACTTCTGAAGAATTAATTAGTATTTTTAAGGATAGACCTTTAGAATTCGAGCCAGGAAGTAATTGGGATTACAGCAATTCAGGATATTATATGTTAGGTCTTATAATAGAAAAAATTTCGGGGAAAACCTATGAGGAGTTTCTAAAGGATAATATATTTGAGCCTTTGGGTATGAAGAATTCTGGTGTAGATGACAACAGAACTATACTACCCAATAAGGCAACAGGGTACTATCTAAATGACGAGAGCTTAATTCAGTGTGGTTATGTGGATATGAATCCTGTCTTTTCATCTGGGGGCATGTATTCTACTGTTGAAGATATGAATTTATGGATTGAAGGTCTGTTTGGAGGATGGCTTATAAAGAAGGCTTCCCTTGAAAAAATGATTACTCCATATAAAAATCAATATGGGTATGGAGTATTTATCGATGAACAATTTAATAGAAGAAGAATTAATCATGGAGGAGGCTGGGAGGGGTTTTTAACCGAACTTCATTATTATATTGAAGAAGGAGTATCCATTTCAGTATTTAGCAACTATGGTTTTACGGCAGTATGGGGTATTAGTGAAACTCTGGCTGCTATAGTTTTTGGTGAAAGCTATAAATTTCCTTATAAACCAGAGCCTTATAAATTACATTCAGAGATATATGAAGAATATATGGGCATATATGATGATAATGGTACTAAGCTCACAGTAACAAAACATAAAGACAAACTATTCTTTACAATAGATGATGATTATATTATTCCTATGTATCCTGTGTCTGAAACTAAATTTCATCACACTTGGATAGATGAAGAATACAAATTTGAAAGGGATAGTGAAGGGCAGCTACATTTTTGGGGAGCAAAGAAGGTTTAGCCTTTGTGAGTTAAGCATATAATAAATTATTCAGCGTGTTAGAACAAGGTCTTGATATCAAACTTAACTTGATATCAAGGCCTTATTTTCGCTCAACTTTGATATAGAACTATTCTGGATATATAAGAATTATGAGGAAAATAGTACAATTTTTTTAGGAATAAATTTTAAAATAATGAAAAGGAATTTAGAGAGATGATTCTTAAAAAATATAAAAAACAATTTGAATACTCCTATACCTTTGGAGCATTTGCAACTATAGAGTTAATTAATAGGTGTCCAGATAAGGTTATAGGAATTGCTGTAAAATCAAGTTATATAGAGGGCGATAACGGAATAAATTTATATGAGTTATGTAGAAGTAAAAATATAGATGTACAAGTGAATGATCATATATTTTCTAAAATTGCAGATAAAGAAAATTATTATGTTATAGGAATTTTTAAAAAGTATACCTTGAATTTAGACAGAAATAAATCTCATATAGTTTTAGTCAATCCAAGTAATATGGGAAATATGGGAACTATTATTAGAACCATGGTTGGATTTGGCATGGATAACTTAGCAATTATAAGTCCAGGGGTGGATATATTTGATCCTAAGGTTATAAGAGCATCCATGGGAGCATTGTTTAAAATCAAATTTAATTACTATGATGATTTTAATGCTTATAGGAGAGATTTCACTGACCATAGCATTTATACCTTTATGATAAATGGAGAAAAATCCATTAAAAATATAGCTGCAGCTGAAGATAAATTAGTTTCTTTAGTTTTCGGAAATGAAGCTACAGGACTTGATGAGGATTTTTTAAACGTGGGTACAAGTATTTCAATAGCTCATTCAAAGGAAATTGATTCTTTAAATCTATCTATAGCAGTAGGTATTGCATCTTATGAATTTTCTAAGAGTTTATGTAAATATTAGGTTTCGTTATGGAAAGGAAGAATTAAATAGGTCATGGGAACTAAGAGGGATTATGTTATATCCAAACAGTAGTTCTACTACAGAATAGGCTTTGAAAATTATGCTAATGCTACTCGGGGAGAAAAGTGTAAAGAGTAAAGATCGTAAAGGGGAAAATCATGGGATATTTAAAGAAGCTAATAGGTGAAAAATGTTATCTAGCGCAAATGGTCTATGATGATTATATAGAATTTGCAGAGTGGTTTACAGATATGAGAACAACCATTGGACTCGGAGATGCAGCAGGCAATTATTCTATAGAAAGTACTAAAGAATTTTTCGGAAAACATTATAGTAGCAAAGCTAATCATTTTTCAATAGTTGATTTAAAAGAAGATAAGCTAATTGGCTTTTGTTGGCTTAAAGAGATAAACTATATAGATAGGGCAACAGAATTAGCAATTTTAATAGGGGATAGTAACTTTAGAGGACAAGGCTATGGATTAGAAGCAATGCAGCTTACTATAGATTATTGCTTTAACATATTAAACCTACATAATGTAATGGTGGTTGTTTATTCTCATAATGAGAAAGCAATAAGAATGTATAAGAAAGTTGGTTTTAAGGAATTTGGAAGAAGACGTGAATCTCATTTTATAGGTGGAAAAGCTTATGATGAGGTATATATGGACATTTTACCTAAAGATTATAAAGGAAAATCAGTTACTGATGTGTATTTTCTAGAAAATAAATAGTAAAAAGCACAGGGGGTATCATAAATGACATTAGAGAATTATTCAAAGGAAATAAATATATATGAGCTGGGAGAAGGGTATGAACTTCAAAGAGCAGACCATGAAATTTTTTCAAAATATCATGCAACTTATTATGAATTACAGAAGGCAAATGGGTGGTTTAAGAAGAATTATGATATAATGCGTTCAGTTATATTTGAGGAAGACGAGTGCTTCTGGATACTTAAGGATGGGAGGAAAGTTGGGGGAGCCCTTATGGAACCTAATTTTATAGAGGGAGTGTTTGTCATTCCACCATTTGAAGATGAATATGAAATACTTAGAAAGCTTAAAGAAATTTTAGTTTATTGGTCAGATTTTGATAGACCTATTGAGGCTTCTACAGTTGATTCATCTCAAGTTCAAAACTATGAAAAGTTAGGGTTTATAAAAGCAGAGAGTGGACGTTGGATGGTAAGACCAACTGAGGTTCTCAATATTAGCTGGGATGATAACTATTATGTTACTTCTCCAAAAAGAGAAGATGAATTACAAATGGGAAAGCTACTTCATGAGGCCTTTCAGAATAATGAAGGCTTGAACTTCAATCACAGTGTAGAAGAGTATACTAAATGGGTTAAAGAGTATTTTGATAACAATTTAAATATAGAGCTTTTAAATAGAGCTTCAACCCTAGTATATGATAAAGCTACTAAAGAATTAGTAGGGGTTTGCTATATATCTATGTGGCAAGAGTGGCCTTTAGTATCTCAAATAGCTGTAAAGCCTAGCTATGCTGGTAAGGGCATTGGAGCTAAAATGCTAAAAAATGCACTTACAGTTTTAAGTGAAGAATATCCAGTAGTTAGATTATATGTAGACATAGGAAATAAAGCAGAAGAATTATATCATAAATTAGGTTTCTCAAAGGGACTTCAGTTAACGGATATGAAGCTTGAAGTATTAGAAAAGTAATAATACAATTAACTCGCAAAAGGCTAGTACATGTAGGAATTAGGAGGGATTAGAATGAGTGTTGATTATAATAAGGCTAATGGCATTGAGCTATTAACTTGTGATGATAACGAAGCAGAGTATATACATAATAAGCTAATAGAGCATAACATTAAGTATATTACAAACGCTGAAGAATTTAAATTTTGCTTAAAGGACAGTAGTGGTAAAATTATAGGTGGAATTATTGCTTCAAAGGATAATGAATCTATGACTATTGATTTTTTATGGGTAGATGAATCCCTTAGAGAAAAAGGCTATGGAGGTAAATTAATAAAAAATATTGAAGATATTGCTAAAGATACAGATTGTATTGTAATTTGGCTTAATACTTTTGGATTTCAAGCTCCAGAATTTTATACAAAAATGGGATATGAGTTATTTGGTGTATTGGAAAAGTGCATTAATGGCTATGATCAATACTTTTTTAAGAAAATAATTAAATAATTTATAAGCAAGATATAAGTTAATATAGCATGTGAGTTAAAGCCTATAAATGTAAAAAAGTATTGCATTTATGGGCTTTTATGATTAATTAATTTTAATAATGAGCCAGTGCATTGTGAAATTCCTTACGAATTGTATTTAAAAAGCATTAAAAAAGTATGTAGAACGAGTTGGTAAAATTAAAGTCAATTTAATAATTTTAACAAACTAGGAACAGTTAAAGCTTTAATAAGATGATATACTGCAATTACCACGTGGAAAAAGATTTATATTAGTTTGAATAAGGAAAATAATAATTAGGTATCTTTAAGTTTAAAAGAAATATAAATTTAAAGATAAGATAAAAAAAGGAGATTTTATATGTTTAGTTTTTATGGTAGTTTATCTACTGAAGTTTATGATTTAGATAAACCAATAGGTCGTTCTTTTGGAGATGTGGAATACTATAGAGAAAGGCTAAAAGATTGTACAGGAAAAATTCTTGAGCCAGCAGTAGGAACGGGTAGAATTTTAATTCCATTACTAGAAGCTGGCCTTAATGTAGATGGTATAGATTGTTCTGAGGACATGCTATCTTTATGCAAAAAATATTGTAAAGAAAGAAATCTTTATTCTGAATTACACATAGAAGATATGAGCTCTTTCAATTTACAAAATAAATATGATGCTGTAATTTTACCTACAGGTTCTTTTTTATTAATAAAAGATAGAGAAGATTCAATAAGAGCTTTAAAATGTTTTTATGAACATTTAAGAAAAGATGGAAGATTAATTGTTGATATTTTTTTGCAAACAGATTTTAAACCAGGAACTATTTCAACAAGGACATGGCAAACTCAAAATGGTGATTTGATTACTTTGGAAGAAAAGCAGGTGGAAATTAATCCAATTAAACAGTATACTGTATCTCATATGAAATATGAAAAATGGAGAGATAAAAAATTAATTGAGACAGAACTTGAGTACTTTCTATTAAGTTGGTATGGAGTTGAGGAGTTTAAGAAACTTCTTGAGAATATTGGATTTTCAGATATTGTGATTTCATCAGATTATCAATATAATATTTATCCAACAAATGGAGATCAAATAATTACATTTGAGGCTTATAAAAGATAAGTATAGTTTTAACTGATAATGGTTCATCAAATAGAATCATGCAAGAATATGCCTTTAAATATATTGATGATATAAAGCTAGAAGATAGAAAATTTCGCAGATATAAGCTAACAAAAGAATGAGGGTATTAATATATAACTTTGCTTGTATTGAAATAGGTAAAACAAATAAAGTAAGGAATTTGGGAAATTCATAAATTTATTTTTTAAATTTTATGGATGTTCCCAATTTTTATTTATTAGGAATATCTTTATCAGCAGTGTTTCTGTATATTTCACCATTATTTGTAGCTCTTTTTTTCAAAATTATATATAAAGAAAAGTTTAACGAGAGAAAGATATTTTCTTTAACATTATGTTTTTTATGGGTATTCATAATAGCTACATATGGAATAAAGGAAACGTGTCTTGGTGGAAGTTCACCAGATGTCAGTGTATAATATATTATGAAGTAAAATTTACTTGAAATATATAATTATTTATTAGGTGGAAATAAAAATGAAGCAAATATTTAAATATTTAGAACCATATGTTTTTCGGATGATTATTGGACTTACTATAAAATTTACAGGTACTATTGTGGAACTGGCGCTTCCTTGGATATTATCCTATATGATTGATGATATTATTCCACTACAGCAAGTGCGTCCTATTCTTATTTGGGGCGGACTTATGTTTTTGTGCTCTGTTATTGCAGTGGCATTTAATATCATAGCTAATAGAATGGCATCTAAGGTTGCCAGGGATACAACGGAGCGTATTCGAAATGATTTATTTTCTAAAATGATTTATCTTTCAAATAATCAAGTAGACTATTTCACCCTACCTTCTTTAATTTCGAGAGCCACTTCTGATACATATAATATTCACCAAATGCTAGGTATGATGCAAAGAATTGGAGTAAGAGCACCTATTTTACTTATAGGTGGTATAATCATTACTCTTACACTAGATCCTGTACTTACCTTAGTTATGATTGCAGTAATGCCCATTATATTTTTAGCGGTTACCTATGTTTCTAAAGTTGGTATTCCAATGTATTCTATTGTTCAAAAAAGGATAGATGACTTTATAAGAGTTGTCCGTGAGGATATAACAGGAATACGAGTTATTAAAGCCTTATCAAAGGAAGGTTATGAGAGAGAAAAATTTAATTATCGCAATGAAGCTGCTGTAGAACAAGAAAAGAAGACTGGAATGGTGATGTCTATATTAAACCCAGTTATGAATTTATGCTTAAATATTGGTACTGTACTGGTTATTTTAGCAGGAGCCTATAGGGTGAATAGTGGGGTAATTAAACCTGGAGTAATTATTGCATTTTTAACCTATGTTACATTAATTTTAAATGCTCTTTTATTTATTTCTAGAGTTTTTACCAATTATTCAAAGGCAAGTGCTTCAGCAAAGCGTATAAATGAGATTTTAAATGCTGAAGAAGAGCTTACAATTAAGAGCATACCAAAGGTAGATAATGGATATGCCATTGAATTTAATAATGTATCTTTTTCTTATAACAATAAGGAAAGTAATATAAGTAATATAAGCTTTGGTATTAAAAAGGGAGAGACCTTAGGTATTATTGGAGCTACAGGTTCTGGAAAATCTACTTTAGTTAAGCTATTAATGAGATTTTACGATGTAGATCAGGGTGAAATTAGAATTAATGGAGAAGATGTACGTGCTATTGATATGAAGGTGTTAAAAGAAAAATTTGGAGTTGTATTTCAAAATGATTTTATTAGTACAGATACCCTATTTGAGAATATACGATTTGGAAGGGATATAAGTGAAGCTGATGTAAAGGCATCGGCAGAATATGCAAGAGCTACTGAATTTATAGAAGGAAAGACAGATGGATTTCAAACCAAGGTAGCAGTAAGAGGGGCAGATTTAAGCGGTGGACAAAAGCAGAGATTACTTATTTCAAGAGCACTTGCATCGCACCCAGAGATTTTAATTTTAGATGATTCCTCCAGTGCTTTAGACTATAAAACAGATGCATTACTTCGAAAGGAACTTCAAAATCATTTTGAGGATACCACAACTATAATGATTGCTCAAAGAATTAGTTCTATTATGTCTGCTGATCATATCTGTGTTTTAGAGGACGGACAGATAGTTGGCTATGGAACCCATGAGGAACTTATAGAAAGTTGTGATATATACAGGGAAATTAGTGAGTCACAGTTAGGGGAATAAATTGTTTTAAATTTAAAAATATCTTGAAATGATTTATATAAACAAGGAGGGCATATTACAATTATGAAAAAAAAGAAGATGCATACCTTAAGAAGAATAATGTCCTATCTTTTAGAATATAAGGCATTACTAATCATTGCAGTTCTATTATCTATTGGAGGTAATTTATTTGCATTAGTAGGTCCCATGCTATCAGGTTATGCTATAGATAGCATTGAATTAGGAAGTGGTGCAGTAAATTTTAGTGAAGTATATTATTATTGCGGACTCATGATTATATTTTATATAATATCTTCTATTTTAACCTATATTCTGGCAGTAATTATGCTTGAGGTTAGTAAGAGGATATCCTATAGACTAAGAAAAGATTTGTTTGATCATCTACTTTCACTTCCAGTAGGATATTTTGATACCCATGCAACGGGAGATATTATAAGTAAAATCTCCTATGATATCGATACCTTAAACTCATCTTTAACCTCAGATTTAGTTACCATTTGTGGAAGTATTATTACAGTGATTGTGTCATTTATTTCTATGGTTATGATATCAACAAAGTTAGTACTGATTTTTGTATTTACAGTACCCATGTCCATTATAATCACAAAGAGGATGACAAAAATTACAAGACCTATGTTTCGTAATCGTTCAAGGAAGCTTGGAGAACTAAATGGAATGGTAGAGGAGTTTATATCGGGTCAGAAGACAATAAAGGCTTACAATCAGGAGGAAAATACAAAGGATAAATTTAGTAAAAAGAATGAAGAGGCTGTAAACGCTTATTATCGTGCGGATTATTATGGTTCTATGATTGGACCATCAGTTAATTTTATGAACAACTTATCTTTGACCTTAATTAGTATATTTGGTGCAATTATGTACTTATTTAATCAAATGAGTTTAGGAAATATTTCTTCCTTTGTATTATATTCTAGAAAATTTTCAGGGCCTATCAATGAATCTGCCAATATTATAGGAGAATTTCAATCTTCTTTAGCGGCAGCAGAAAGAATTTTTCAGCTTATGGATGAGTTAGCGGAAGAGGCTGATAAAGAAGAGGCACAGGAACTTTCTCAGGTTAATGGTGATGTAAGGGTTGAGAACATATCCTTTGGATATACAGCTGATAAAATAATTCTTAAAAATCTTAGTATGAAGGCACCATCTGGCAATATGATTGCTATTGTTGGACCAACTGGAGCGGGAAAAACCACATTGATTAACCTACTTATGCGATTCTATGATGTAAATGATGGAAGCATATATGTAGATGAATCGGAGATAAGGGAAGTAACAAGGGCAAGCCTCAGAAAATCCTATGCTATGGTGCTTCAAGATACCTGGTTATTTCAAGGTACCATCTTTGAGAATATTGCTTACGGTAATGAAAATGCTACCTTAGAAGATGTAATAAATGCAGCTAAGGCAGCAAAAATCCACTCTTATATAAAAAGACTTCCCAATGGGTATGATACAGTTCTTACAGATGATGGAACTAATATATCCAAAGGTCAAAAGCAGCTACTAACAATAGCAAGAACTATGCTCTTAGATTCTAAAATGCTTATTTTAGACGAGGCAACCTCCAATGTGGATACAAGAACGGAAATTCAAATTCAGCAAGCTATGAGGAATCTGATGAAGGGAAAAACCTGTTTTGTTATTGCACACAGACTTTCCACTATAAAAAGTGCTGATCATATATTGGTAGTAAAGGATGGTAATATAATAGAGCAGGGAAATCATAAGGAATTAATGAAACAAAAGGGATTTTATAGTCAACTGTATTATTCTCAATTTGAGTAAAGCTATTAAGATTAAAAATATGGAAAAGCTAGAGATGAAGATAGAAAAGAGTTTACAAGGTCCTATATATCTATAAAAACTACAAAATAAATTAATATATTATATTAGGAGGTTACGTTATGGCAGATGTAAATTTAAATAAGGTTTTTAATTTTTATGAGGAGATTCCTTTATCGGATTCGATGAAATCATTTATTTCGCCAAATGAAAAGGTGAATTTTGTTGTGAAAACAGTGAGGGATATGGCTGTTTTTACTGATAAGCGTATTCTAGTTGCTGATAAGCAGGGATTTACAGGTAAAAAAGTTGAATATTATACTATACCTTTTAAAAATATTATCACTTATGCAGTTGAAACCGCAGGTACATTTGATTTAGATTCAGAAATAAAACTAACATTATCTGGTGGCATAACAATAGAATTAAAGTTTATGAAGAGTAAAAATATGGACAATCTATTATTAAAGGTATATCATTTAATAAATAGTTTCATGATAGGTTAAAATGTACAGAAAATTTTATAGGTATTTATTTATTAACTTAGAATAAAGTGTTGATAATGAACTATATATTATTACTCACAAACCTTTTAAAACAAAGCCATAAATAAAATAAAAAATTCATACAAACCCAAAAGTAATATAACAATTATTGCAATAATTGTTATATCACTTTTTTATTTCTATAATAATATCTTTTATATTCTTTTGATGATTTATATTCTAACTTTAAATTAAGGTGATGTTTTAAAGTAGTGTTGATTTCTGAAACTATATTTTAAAACATCACATAAACTAAAAGTATCTGCTCAACTTTAATATAGAATTGTTTTGGACATATAAGATTAGCATGATAAATAGTAAGATTTTTATAAAGGTAGATAGTGAAGGATAAGTAATATGAGAGTTGAAAGATTAAAAGATGAAATGGTTGAAGACTTTATTAAGTATTGTAAGAAATATAGAGCAGATTCTAATGATGAAGGATTAAGCGATATAGATTTAGAAGGTTTTGAAGTTAATGAAGAAAATCCAACTTACATATTAGTGGATGATAATAATATTAAAGGAGCAGTGTCCCTTATTTTAGATGACTTTTATAAACAGGGAAGAATGGGTAGATTAAGAATATTTCACAGCATCGAAAATGAAATAGATAATTATAAAATTATGCTTAGAGCAATATTACAAGAAATAGAAGAAGTAGATAAAATATTTATATATATAGATCAAAAAAATGAGAAGGTGGCTGAAATATTAACAGCTTTACAGTTTAAAATAGGTGGATATAGCTTCACTATGATAAGAGAGGATAGAGAAGTTCCCAAAGCTACTTTTCCAGAGGGATTTGAGTTAAGAACTTTTAAAGAAAATAGGGATGAAGTAGATTGGTGTAAGGTTAGAAATATTGGATTTCCAGAGGATGCTCCAAGGACGCCAGAAAATGTATGTCTATATTGGAAAAGCGAACCACAGCGCCATTTAAAAGATGGAATGATGCTACTTTATCATAAGGAGGAAGCCATAGGAACAATACGTGCTTCAGTGGAATCTGAATCAGGAGAAAAACATACATACATATCTGTTGTATGCGTAAATCCAGAATATCGAGGAGAAGGGCTAGGAAAAAATTTATTAAGATCAGCACTAGATTATGGAAGAACTCAAGGATTGCCTAAGGCTATGCTCTGTGTAGATGTAGAAAATGAGAATGCATTAAACCTATATCTTAGAGAGGGTTTTACAAAATATAAATCAAGTGTATGGTATGAATATAATTGGAGGAAGAAGATATGAAATATAAATTTGTTCCAATGAATAAAGAGTACGCAAAAGAGATGATTAATAATTGGAAATATAAAGGGGAATATTCTATATATGACTATTGTAATGAGGAAGAATTATTACTAGAAGAAGAAAACTGGGGCTTTGGAAAATTTGCAGCTTTAGATGAAAACAATAATTTAATAGGTGAGCTTACTATAGAATTTTTTGAAGAGGTTGATGAAAATTCTGCGGGAGATGGATATGTAGACATAAAAACAGTGAAAAATAATCCAGATAAAATTTATGAAATGTGGATAGGTTTTGGATTAAGGTCGGAGTTAACTGGACAAGGGTTAGGTAGCAAATATGTATTAGAGTGTGTAGGGTTTGCAATAAAGCATCATAATTATAAAGGGAACTATGTTAGATTAGGGGTAGCAGAATTTAATAAGAGAGCAATAAAAGCATATGAAAAAGCAGGGTTTAAACAATTTGATACCTATAATGGGGATATAGCAGGTGAGAAATTTAAGATTCTGTGGATGAAAAAAAGTTTAAAAGATATGTAACAAACACTAATTTGGGGCTTAGTAAGTTAAGGATAAAGTGCTATTACACAACTAATTTAAGTAGTTAGTTGTGTAATAGCACTTTATAATTTAGTTGTTCCTAGCTTCTTTCATAGCAGCTACTCCTCTGTCTTGAGCAGCCTTTAAAGCATCATCAATATTTTTTTCTTTTAAGAATACTTCATCAAGTTCTTCACCTAAGATATCAAGAGCAGGGATTACTCCTATACTTCTAGCTCCTTGATATCCGCTATCCATAGAAGTAAATGGAACTTTTTTTACTGGATTTTCTTCTAAAAAAGCTTTATAAGAATCAAGCTCAGCAGCAGATTTTCTAACAGGAATATAGCCAGTATTTTCAGAAAAATAAGCTGTATTTTCTGTATCTGTTAAAAATTTAATGTACATCCAAGCAGCTAATTTTTGCTCTAGAGATCCTTGATTAAATACAGTTACATTTGTTCCATAGTAAAGTTGTTCAGTTGATTTATGAGTCGGTAATGGAGCCATAAACCATTTATTAGCCATTTCAGCTTTTTGAATATAAGGAATAGCAGAAGTTGAAGCTATACACATAGCAACCCTTCCTTGAGTAAATGGTGTGTTAGCATCTTTATCCTCACCAGCAAGTCTTGCAGATTTATCTTGTATAAGTGAGTTTATGAAAGTTACAGCTTCTTTTGTTTCTGGAGTATTGAAGTTAATCTTATCTGCTTTTTCATCTATAACTTCACCACCAGCTTGTTTTACCCAAATACCAATATCTGTAGAGATATTATTTTGTAAAACAAGACCATAAATTTCTGGGTCATTATCATTATTTTTATCTACAGTAAGTTTTTTAGAAGCTTCTTTTAATTCATCCCAAGTTTCAGGAACTTCTACACCTTTTTCTTTTAGCATATCTTCATTGTAATAAAGTACCATTTGACTTTTGTTTAAAGGAAAAGCAAATTGTTTGCCATCCCAAGCACCATCATTTAAGAACATGTCTGGAATATCTTTTAAGCTTTCCTTTGTTAATCCTATGTTAGATGCATTTATGTATGGATTTAAATCCTCTACAAGGCCTTTCTCTATGTACCAAGAAAGTCTATTACTATATATTTGAGTTAGAGTTGGAAGAGTATTTGATTTGGCAGCACCCATTAACTTATCAAATAAGTCTCTATAACCGCCTTGATTTACTAAATTAACTTTTATATTTGGATTTTTAGACATAAAGTCATTAGTTAATTTAGTAAGTGCATCTCCATTAGCACCATTCATTGAGTGCCAAAATTCAATTTCAACATCACCATTAAGCTCAGTAGCTATTGAAGGTGCTATTTCTTTGTCTTTATCTCCAGTTGTAGTTTTACCATTTGATTTGCCACATGCCCCTAGAGAAAATGTCATTAAACCAGCAAGTAGCAATGATAAAAATTTCTTTTTCATTTTTAACCCCCTAATATAATTTATATGTAATTTATATGTAATTTATATGAAAACTCTGTAATCTAACCTTTTAAACTAGAGCCTTTTACTCCATCTAGAATGTACTTTTGTAGAAGAATATAGACTATAACCATAGGTAAGATTACCAGAGTAGACAAGGCCATTATAAGATGATAATCAGAACCTGATTCTGTACTAAATTTTGCTAAGGCTGTAGGTAAAGTTCTCATAGCTTCAGAATTAGTAACTATCATTGGCCACATAAAAGAATTCCAACTATTTATTATTTTCAATACTCCAATAGTAACTACAGTAGGTCTAGCTATTGGTATTAATATGTGCCATAAAAATTTAAAATCTTTGCAACCGTCTATTTTAGCAGCAAAATGTAACTCTTTTGGTACAGACATAAAATGTTGCTTAAGGAGAAAGATTGAAAATACAGAAGTACACCAAGGAATAATAAGTGCTTTATAGGTATTTATCCAAGATAACTTACTTAGTAATACAAAATTAGGTATTACTAAAACTTCACTAGGAACCATCATGGTGCCTAATAAAACAGCAAAAATTATATTATTACCTTTAAAGTTCAATTTTGAGAATGCAAAGGCTGCTAAGATAGTAGTAATTAACTCTCCAAGGGTTATGCAGACAGTTACAAAGATGCTGTTAAAAATATATTTTTTAAATCCTTGTAATTTAAAAACTTCTTTATAATTTTCAAGAGTTGAATTTTCTGGTAAAAGCGTAGGAGGAACTTGTAATAGTTCCTTAGCTGTTCTTACTGAAGAAAGTAACATCCATAGGAAAGGAATAATTATAAAAGCAGCTCCAAGAACAAGAATGGCATATATAATAGAATTTTTGGCTAGGCTTTTACTTGTCATAATAATTCCATCTCCTTCCAATTCTTAATTGAATTATTGTAAATATAGATATGATAATAAATAATATAAAGGCTGCAGCAGAGGCAGTTGCAAATTGCCAATGCATATAAAATTTATCAAAAATATAATAAACCATAGTAAGTCCACTATTTACAGGTCCAGCTGTCTTATCATATAGTATGAAAATTTCATCAAATATTTTAAAACAGCTTATAATTGAAGTTACTGAAAGAAAAAATGTGGTTGGTGCTAAAAGAGGTAAGGTAATATTCTTAAACCTTTGAAATTTACTTGCTCCATCAATTTTTGCAGCATTATAATATTTACTATCGATATTTTGCAGACCAGCTAAAAAAATAATAATTTTATATCCAAGACCTTTCCAAACACTTAAGATTACTAACATTGGAATTGTCCAATTAGGATCCATTAGAAATTTTTGTGGTGTCATGTTTAACCAAGTAAGAACAGAGTTAATAAGTCCATATTCGCTATGAAACATCCATTTCCAAACCATAGATATTGCTACAGTTGAAGTAACAAAAGGAAGAAAATATACAGAAGCAAAGAATTTTTTAAATCTTGTTATTTTATTAAGTAAAACAGCAAAAAATAAGGATACCGTTATACTAATAGGTACTGATAAAAGTACAAATAAAAAGGTATTCTTTAAAGCAAGATAAAAGTTTGGATCATTAAATACAATTTTAAAGTTGTCTAATCCTCTTGAATAAATAATATCTTTTATATAATCAAATTTAGTATAAAAGCTCATACTAAAGGCTTTTATTAAAGGATAAAGCTGAAACAAAAATATGATAATTAAGCTTGGTAATAAATATAGATAAGCTTTATTAAATTTCCATCTCATAACTTTTGCCTCCAAATAATTCATTATCTTTGTAAATCAAGAAGCTTGAAGGATTAAAGCTTAAGCAGGACTTACTAGGTATTAAAGAGTTTGGAAGCAATAAATTTATGATTTGAGAATCAGTCTTTAGTTTTATTAAGCTTTCTTTACCAAGAAGCTTTGTATCTAAAATATTACCCTTTATTACTCCTGTAGGGCTTAAAATAAAATTCTCGGAACGAATTCCAATGGAAACTTTACCTAAATTTTTTTCAGTTAAGTTTTTTATTTTGAAAGAAAAGCTAGAGCTTATAAAAATGTCTTCCAAGATTTTACCATCTATTAAATTAATAGTAGGATTACCAATAAATCTTGCAGCAGTAGTATTTTTAGGTAGATTATATAATTCTAAAGGTGTTGAGTATTGTACTAATTTTCCAGAATCCATAAGCAGGACTTTATCTGAGATGCTTAGAGCTTCTTCTTGATCATGGGTAACAAATATAGTAGTTATGCCAATTTCTTTTTGCAGTTCTTTTATTTCATATCTCATATCAACCCTAAGCTTTGCGTCAAGATTAGAAAAAGGCTCGTCCATAAGTAAGATGCTTGGATCTTTAATTAGAGCTCTACCAATAGCAACTCGTTGCTGCTGTCCGCCAGATAATTCCTTTGGCTTTCTTTTCAAATAATCTTCAAGTCTTAAAAATGTTGAAAGTCTTTCAAGTTTTTCCTCCTGAAGCTTTTTTGATAGTTTCTTTATTTTTAAAGGAAATAATATATTTTCTTTAACAGTCATGTGAGGATATAGAGAATAGTTCTGAAATACCATTCCAATATTTCGTTTCTCTGTTTCAAGATCAATTACATTTTCATCATTAAAAAAAATATTTCCACAGGTAGGAGTTAAAAGTCCTGAAATCATAAATAAGAGAGTACTTTTCCCACAACCGCTGGGACCTAGAATAGATGTTAATTTTCCTGAATCAAAAGATAAATTAAGATTATCTACAGCAGTTATAACATCATAGGATTTTTTTAAATTCTCTATTAAAATCTTCATAAATATCACCATAAAATTCAAAGATAAATTTTTCACAAATTCCAACCCAAGTTTACCATTATGAAAATATATTTACCAATACATAAATTAAATAGTTAAATATGAAGTAATTTGAAAATATAATAACATTATCTATTTATTTAGAAATACATTTAAAAAAATCATAGTTTTTGTTTGTATTAGAGAAACATAGAAAGAGAAACCTTATAAATTTTATTTAATGAGAAAATTACAGCTATTATACAATAATGGAATATTAATGTTTTCTATATGGTATTAATAAATTTTACTGTTAAGTTAACCTAAATATGCAAATGTATACTATAATATAGATTAAACTAGCAATAAATTTATTAAAAAATTTTTATATTAAATGATAGATTTACAATAGGTATGGCTAACACATTATGCTATATATTATTGTAAACAAGGAGGTATCTTATGGCAATTTATAAATGTGATATCTGTGGATATCAATACGATGAGGATAAGGAAGGAGTTAAGTTTGAAGATTTATCGAAGGATTGGGTATGCCCTATATGTAAAGCAAATAAAAATGTTGTAAGAATTATTGAAGACAGCATAGCTAAATCTACAGAGGAAGTTATAAGCGATAATCCACTAGCATATCCAAAAGATTATGCAAAGGGAAGCAGTGATATAGAAATACATATGTCAGCAATACATGCTATGGCACAAACAGGTAAATCTATTATTGAACCAATGGGGACAAGACTACCAATTATTTCATGGGATGATATTTTAATAATGGGAGCACAATTTAATCCAGCACCGTTAAATGAACATGATCCTGTTAATACTAGAACAATAATAGGAAAAAAAGCTAAGAAACCTATGATACTAGAACATCCAATTTATGTTTCTCATATGTCCTTTGGTGCACTATCAAAAGAATTTAAAATTGCATTAGCTAAAGGATCTGCCATGACAAAGACTGCAATGTGTAGTGGTGAAGGTGGTATACTTCCAGAAGAATTTGAAGCTTCTTATAAATATATTTTTGAGTATGTACCTAATTTATACAGTGTTACAGAAGAGAATTTAAAGAAAGTAGACGCTATTGAAATAAAAATAGGGCAAGGAACAAAGCCAGGAATGGGAGGTCATTTACCTGGAGAAAAGGTCACTTCAGAAATAGCAAAAATACGTAACAAGCCAGTTGGACAAGATATAATAAGTCCGTCAAAGTTTCAAAATTTAAAAACTAAAGAGGATTTAAAAAATTTAGTGGACTGGCTTCGTAAAGCTTCAGAGGGACGTCCTATTGGTATAAAAATTGCTGCAGGTCACATAGAACAGGATATGGAATGGATTGCCTTTGCAAAGCCTGACTTTGTTACAGTAGATGGGCGCGGGGGCGCAACAGGAGCAAGTCCAAAAACCTTAAAAGATTCAAGTTCTATGCCTACTATTTTTGCCCTTTATAGAGCTAAAAAGTACATAATAGATCATAATTTAGATATAGATTTAGTAATAACAGGGGGATTACGTGTTCCAAGTGATTTTGCTAAGGCAATTGCCATGGGAGCAGACGCAGTAGCCATTGCTTCTTCAGCTATGATGGCAACAGCTTGTCAACAATATAGAGTATGTAACACAGGTATGTGTCCTGTTGGTGCAGCAACACAAGACCCTGAAATTAGAAAGCGTCTTCATATAGAACACAGTGCACAAAGACTTGCTAATTTCTTGAATGTTTCCAAAGAAGAGTTGGCTACCTTTGCTAGAATAACTGGACATTCTGATGTTCATGATTTAAGTGTAAGAGATCTTTATACAACAAATAGCGAAATATCTTCTTTTACAAATGTTGAGCATGTATAATAAAAATATAATATAGCTAGATTAAAAATTTATTGAATTTAATTATTTAAGTTCAATAAGTTTTTTAAGTGTGGCTTGGAGGTGTTTTATTATGAAAAGAGGAAAACAATTATTAATAATTAGTCATTGCATAATAAATCAAAATTCAGTAGTAGAACCTTTGGCAAGAGCAAAGGGAGCCTTTCCTATAGTAGAAAAATTATTGGAGGAAGGAGTTGGGCTTATACAACTTCCCTGTCCAGAATTTAAATTCTTAGGACCACTTAGAAAGCCTATGAGTAAAGAAGAATATGATTCTAAAGAATTTAGGGAGCTTTGTAGAAAGCTATTTGTAGATACTTTAGAGGATTTAAAAAAATATTTACAGAGTGGTTATGAATTAAAGGGCATATTAGGAATAAAACATAGTCCAACCTGTAGTGTAAGAGAAAATCAAGGAATATTTATAGAAGAGATATTTTCTATGTTAAAAGAAGAAGGTATTAATATAAAAGCTTATGACATACCGGAAAATTATGAAGAATCACAAGATTTTTTACAATTATTCAGTGAAATAAAAGAGAATTTAGATTTAAGTTAAAGACTTTATTTTAATATAGTATTGATAATGAACTACATATTATTACTCACAAACCGTTTCGAAAGCTTGATTTACTAAGGCTCTATTCAAGTAAAAAGCTAAAATACAACAACTCGCTTCTCTCGAACAAGTTGTATTTCTTAACGCTTTTCACTTTCATAGAACCTAAGTAAATCTAATCTTCCTGCAAATGGTTTGTTTCGCAATAATATGTAGTTCTAATATCAACAAACATTTAAAATAAAGCCCTAAAATATAAACAAAAACCGCTAAAAGGCTATATTGCTTCTTTAGGGGTTTTTATTTATGTAGATATTCTAAGATATATGTAACATTATTCTTAAATGTTATAATATAGGAAGGTAGTTGAGAGAAGGAGAGTAATCATGGAAGAAAAGTTTTTATGTGCTATTGCTACATTTGATGAAGATACTAATATAAAATTTAAGAAAATACAAGATGAACTTGTTAAAGCGGGTATGAAGGAGCAAGAGGTTCCTCCACATATTACCCTTGCAGCATATGTAGGGGTTCAGGAGGAAGATGTATGTAACTGGATAGAAGAGTTCGCTAGCAAGAATAAAGGTATTAAAGTAAAATTTAGCAATATAGGCTTATTTGGATTAAAGGTGGCCTTTATAGCACCTTGTGTTTCAGATGAATTAAAAGATTTTCATAGGGCGTTTCATGAAAAATATGATCATATGTGTGGGGAGATAGGACTTAATTACTCATTAGCTGGAACAGGGTGGGTGCCACATGTAACTGTTCTTATAGAAGAAGCTGATACCCTTATTAAGGCATTACCTGTAATTAATGATAACTTCCAGCCTTTTACTGGAGAGATAGATAAGATTGAGCTTTATGAATTTTATCCAATGAGAAAAATTGCAGCTTATACATTAAGAAAATAAGGAGAGACTACTATGGAATTATGGGATATTTTAGATGAAAATGGTAATAGAACAGGAAAGATAGCGCCTAGAGGAAGCAAAATGAATCAGGGAGAATATCATCTTGTTGTTTTTATATGGATAGAAAATATAGATGGAAATTTTGTAATATCAAGGAGAAGTGCAAATAAGCCTCAAGGAAACAAATGGGAGACCGTAGGAGGATCAGTTATTGCAGGAGAAGAAAGCTTAGAAGCCGCTTTAAGAGAAGTTGTGGAAGAGTTAGGAATAGAGCTAAAAGCAGAAAATGGAGGATTACTCAGAAGGGTTAGATTTGATACTGAGCATCCTTGGATTGCAGATATTTATCATTTCAGGCAAGAGGTGGATATTACTAAGATTGTTCCTCAACAGGGAGAAGTAAGTGAAGCTAAATTAATGACTAAAGAAGATATATTTAAGATTATAGAAGAGAAAAATTTTTTCTATGGAGATATGCACTTAGAGTATGTAGGGGAATATTTATTTAAGTAATTATATGGAAGTGTGGTGAAGATTATGGAGAGAGAAACTGCCATAGAGGTGCTTTCTAAAGATTTTCTATTGAATGTAGATATGCTTGAAATTATAAGAAGAGGAAGTGGAGAAATTATTTTTGCATCTTTAAATGGAGTGCTGATAAAAGATAAAATATCAGGAATATATATGATGTCTGCTAAAGATATAGAGACAGCAGAGATAATAATTAGTAAGATTCCAGATACCATGGTAATGATGGTAGATCATGAATATACATACCATAATTTACTTACTGAAAGGTTTAATTTTAAGGATGAAATGGTTTGTCATAATGTAGTTTACACTAAAAAAGAACCTTTAAAAATTCCAGAATGTAGAGCAGAGATTAGATTACTTACAGAGGAATATACAAAACAGGTGGTTGAGAGCTATTCTAGCTTAGATTTATCAGATGAAGATTATATTAAAGATAGGATAAACTCTAAAACTATGTTTGGCGCTTTTGTTAAGGATAAATTATGTGGCTTTATAGGAAATCATGAAGAGGGATCTATTGGAATACTTGAGGTGTTACCTGAGTATAGAGGGCTTGGAATAGGAGCCGCCCTTCAAGTTATAGCCACTAATGATGCATTAAAAAATAATAGATATGCCTATGGACAAGTAAAGGAAGGAAATATAGCTTCAATTAATCTACAGAAGAAGCTGGGTTTTGATATTTCTATGGAGAAAGTTTATTGGCTATTTAGATAGTATTAAGCTTAAATTTAAGCTACTGGAGGTAGAGCACATGCTAATGAAAGAGTTTTTTTTTTACCACAGAAAGATTAGGGTTCTCATTATGGGATGAAAAGGATATAGGCGATGCACTAGAATTATGGGGAAATCCACAGGTAACAAAATTTATTACAGCTCATGGAGAAATGCTAGAAGAAGAGATTTATAAAAGGCTTAAGCAAGAGATGAAAATGTATGAAAAATATAAGGTACAATATTGGCCTATATATTATAAGGAAAATAATGAAAATTTGGGATGCTGTGGTTTAAGACCTTATGATGATGAGAAGAAAATTTTTGAAATGGGCATACATTTAAAAGATAAATATTGGGGAGGTGGAATTGCTACAGAGGCATGTCTAGCTGTTATGGCTTATGCCTTTAATGTCCTCAAGGTTGAAGGACTTTTTGCTGGGCACAACCCTAAAAATACTGGTTCAGCAAAGCTACTTAAGAAATTAGGCTTTATCTATACCCATGATGAATTTTATCCACCAACAGGACTTAATCATCCATCATATTTAATTATGGGAGAAGATTATAGAAATAAGTATGAATTAAAATAATATAATTATATTTAAATAAATGAAAGCAAAACTAAGATGTAATAAATTATATTAGTTGAGGTTATTTAAGATGAATAATAAAATAAAAGTATTAATTTTAGGTGCTAGTGGTTTTCTAGGCGGTCATCTATATAAAGATATGAGGATGGATGATAGTTTTGAAGTTATGGGAACTTATAATGGAAATAGGGACTGTGATGAATTAAAAAAAATAGATGTGGCAGATAAATCTGAGATAGGCAATATAATAAAATATTTTGAGCCAGATGTTGTATTATGGAGTCTTATGAGTAAAACTAGTGAAAAATATTTAATTAAGCTAGGATTAAATAATATTTTAGAATGCATATCTTCAAAGCAGAAGCTGATATTTATATCTTCAAATGCAGTTTTCAATGGTGGACAAGGCAACCATAAGGAAGAAGAGGAACCACAATATAAAAATTCTAATGACAGTATAGCAATATATGCTAATGCTAAGATAGATGCAGAAAAAATAGTTAAGAAACTTGAAAATTATATAATTGTTAGACCAGGTGCAATTTATGGTAAAGACATACAAGGTAAATGGGATAGCAGAACAACTAGATTTATAGAGGAAGCTAAAGAAAATAAAGAGGTCATAAGAACTAAAAATCTATATAATACCTTTGTAAAAGTTGAGGAATTAGCATTAGCGATTACAGAGTTAATAAAAATAGACTATAGAGGGATCATTCATTTAGGACCTGAAAAGAAATGTAGCTATTATGATTACTATAGAAATGTAGCTATGAATTTGGGGATAGATGGCAGTATTGTAAAAAGTAATTTAATTAGTTATGAGGACGTTAAGAAATATGGCAGGTCCCTAGAGAATTCCTTAAATACAGAAAAATGCAGAGAATTATTAGGCAATATATTTACGGAGGTGTGGTGAAAGTTATGAATGAAGATAAATTAAGAGAATACATTATAAATCTTGGAGCTTCAATAGTTGGATTTGCAGACTTAAGGGGTATTGATAGAAATGCACGTAAAAATATGGATTATGGTATATCCTTTGGAATTAAGTTAAATGCTAAAGTTATAAAAGAAATTCATGGTGGACCAACAAAGGAATATTGGGAAGAATACAGGAGAATAAATAATGCTTTAGATGAAATCGCTATGCATTGTGTTAGTTATATAGAAAATTTAGGGTACAGTGCTATAGGACAAACATCCACCTATGTGACCAGTGATGATAATTTAACTACTCTAGTACCGCATAAGACAGTAGCTACGAGAGCTGGACTAGGGTGGATAGGTAAAAATGCATTATTAATTACACCTGAATATGGATCAGCCATACGTATATCTTCTGTTTTAACTAATATGCCACTTATAACAAATAGGCCTATTAATGAATCAAAATGTGGTGGATGTAAAAAGTGTAAATCAGCATGTCCAGCAGAAACAATTAAGGGTCAATTATGGAATATAGAACTAGAAAGAGAGGATTTAATAGATCCTTTCAAGTGTAGGCAAAAAGCTAGAGAATTATCGAAAAAACAAATAGGAACTGAAATTTCAATATGTGGTAAATGCATAGAGGTATGTCCATTTACACAGAGATATATTTCGTTGTAGTCTTTATAAATGGCTTTGTTTTAAAATAGTGTTGATAATGAACTACATATTATTGCGAAGCAAACCATTTAAAACAAAGCCTTATAAACAAATGTTTAAGTAGATTGATTAAAGTGAGGTTGCATATATGATAACAACACATGATTACTATAGAGATTTTATGGGGATAGATGAAAATAATTTTAGTAAAGGTAAGAGAATGTTTAAATGTTCAAATAGAGATTTGCCTCTTAATGAAAAATATTATTACCCTATAATTAAATCAATTTACCGAGAGGAAGAAATATTATCTATATATTATGAAGAAATTCTATCATTACAATATGATAAATCGAAATATTTAGACAATATATTAGAAGAGTTTTTAAAGAATCATTTAGAATTTAAAATAAGAAAAATGCATCGGTATACTTATGAGAAGTTAAATAAACAATGTACTGAAAGTAGAGTAATGACAATAGAAGATGGTAGTAGATTACATCTTAAAAATGATTTTGATATTAATAAGTATATGGAAAGAAAGAAAACTATTCTTAAAGAGAAACGCCAGATTATAACTATAGATAACGAAAATATATCTTCAATAGGCTTTATATCAGAGGTTACTTGTGGAGGAGGAAATATTGTTGTATTTACCTTAGATGAATTTAGAGATAAGGGGTATGGAAAAGAGGCTACAAAGGGGTGTATAAATTGGTGTATAGACAATGAAGTACTGCCCATATATTTAGTGGAAGATACTAATATTTACTCTAAAAGAATACCTATTTCTCTAGGGTTTAATAAAATATCAGAAGAATGGATAGTTTCTAAATAGTCACAGTTAATTATAGGAGGATTTTTTCTATGTATAATCATGAACCTAAGGATTATATATGTCCATTTTGCTTAGTAGTTAAAGGCATTGAAAATGAGCATGTACTTACAAGTCAAAAGGATGTTATATATAAGGATGAATATATAACTGCTTTTATTGGAGCAGGATGTTGGAAAAATAATAAAGGACATGTAATTATTATTCCTAATGAACATATTGAAAATATTTATGACTTACCTAATGAAATTTCTGCTAAAATTCATGAACTAGAGAGAATAGTAGCTATTGCATTTAAAAATGTCTATAAGTGTGATGGAGTATCTTCAAGACAACATAATGAACCTTATGGAAGTCAAGATGTTTGGCATTATCATTTGCATGTATTTCCGAGATATAAGAATGACAATTTATATGGAAATAAAAGAGAAATGTTAGATGGTGAAGAAAGAGTGGAGTATGCAAGGAGGCTTAGAGAATATTTAAAACAAGAATAATTTATATTAGTTTGGTTGGTCTGAGTATTCTCGGACCTTTTTTATTGACAAAACTGTACTTGGTGTGTACAATGTGATGTAAAGACATACACAGTTAGGAGGGATAGCTTGAATATTGTTCTTTCAAATACTTCAGAAAAACCTTTATACCAACAAATTAAAGAGCAAATAAAATCAGCAATATTAAAAGGGGAACTAAAGAATGGAGAGTTATTACCATCTATTCGTAATTTTTCAACGGATCTTAGAGTCAGTGTCTTAACGATTCGCAGAGTGTATGATGAATTGGAAAAAGAGGGTTTTGTCACAAGTCAGGCAGGTAAAGGAACTTTTGTATTAGCTGGAAATACAGATCTAATCAAAGATACAAAAAGATTAATAGTGGAGGATAAAATGTTCGCCATGGTTTCTACAGCGAAAACCATGGGAATAAGTAAAAAAGAGCTTATGGACATGATGGATATTATTTACGAGGAGGAATAAGTTATGAGTGATGTATTAAATGTTTGCGAGATTTCAAAGAAATTTCAAAATTTCGGACTAAACAATGTATCTTTTCATATTCAAGAAAACTGTATCACTGGATTTATTGGGAAAAATGGTGCAGGGAAAACTACATTAATAAAGACTTTATTAGGTTTATTGAAAAAAGATAGTGGTGAAATCACATTCTTTTCAAACAAATATCAGGGAAATGATTCTCTGATAAAGGATAAAATAGGTGTTGTCCTAGATGATGGATTTTTCTATGAACATCTAACTTTAAATGAAATGAAAAATTTGATTGCTTCTTGTTATAGTCATTGGAATGAAGGAAAGTATCAAGAATACTTAAAAAAATTTCGATTAAACCCAAAGCAATCCATATCAACATTGTCAAAAGGAATGAAGCTTAAATATTCTTTGGCGTTAGCACTATCTCATGGTGCTGATCTTCTTATTATGGATGAACCAACTTCTGGACTTGACCCTAAAATACGAAAAGAGTTAATGGATATATTAAGTGAATTTGTCCAAGAAGAAGGAAAGAGTGCTTTTTTCTCAACACACATTACTAGTGATTTGGAACGATGTGCTGATGAAATCATAATTATTGATAACGGAAGAATTATTGAACAAGCTGGGAAAGACGATATAATAGAGTCTTATCGCTTAATAAAAGGCACATTAGATGATTTAGAAAAAATAAGGGAAGTTCCTCTTAAAATGCTTGATCAATCAAGGTATGGTTTCACAGGCATTACGAAAGAATTTCAGACAATACAATCACTAAATTCTAATATGGTTATAGAAAAAGCAACTTTAGAAGATATATTTTTGACAATTATAGGGGGAGAATAATATGAAGGTAATTTATAATTTATTCAAGAAAGACTTTTTACTAATAAAGAAATATTTACTACCCATTCTTGGGTTCATTGTGGTAGCTCCCATATTCATTTCATATAGAACTCCTGCATTTCAACAGAATGGAAATATTCTTTATAGTATGTTAGTATTAATGATAACATTTACGGTATATCATGCAATATCTATGGAGGAAATGAAGCAAAAAGGTGAAATCTATCTCAGAATAACACCTATGTCAATTAACAAAGTTGTTATGGCAAAATATGTTTTAGTTACCTTTATATTTATAGTAACCACAGCTTTATTTCTAATATTATCACATTTGCCAGTAGTTCCTGTAGGTAAAGTAGATATAAAAAACATACTACTGTTTTTTGCAGTAATAGAAATATTTTTTGGAATTTATATTCCCATGACATTTAAGCTTGGCTATGTTAAGTTGCAAATGATAAGTGCAGGCATCATTTTTATATTTCCATTCTTCATATCTATTATTACAAAATACTTAGGAAGTGACATCCCATTAATAGCTACCATGGAAAATAGTTCTATATGGATGATTGCTATTCTATCATTATTGATTACATGTGCATCCATCATTATTGGAACTATGGCATCAAATAAGAGTATTAAGAACAAAGAGTATTAGGATGTCGAATTAAATGGAGCAAAATGCACAAGCTATTGTGCTTTTTAGATTTGCAGCAGCATTTTGCATAGTATATTCTGCACACCAGTATATTAGATTTATTAAAGGAAATACATTTAATCGTTCAGTTAAATTATTGAACGATAACAAAAAATAGAATTAATATATTATAAGGAGAGAAAAATATGGGGTTTAATGATTTTTTTAGATTTAGTGTACATGCAGTTATTACAAATAAAAAGGAACAAGTACTTTTACTTAAGCAGACCTACGGGGATAAGAGATGGGGGCTTCCAGGTGGTGGAGTTGAGCCAGGAGAAACAATTCATGAAGCAATTAAAAGAGAATGTGCTGAGGAATTAGGAATTAATATATCAATTAGTGCATTTACAGGATTATATTATCATAAAAGCTTCAATTCACAAGTTGGAATATTTAAATGTGAAATATTAGATGAAAATAGCATATGCTTAAGTGAGGAACATTCAGAATATGGATGGTTTAATATTTCAGAACTTAGTGATGTACAAAAATTAAGAGTACAAGATGCTGTAGAATTTAATGGACAAGTTATTAGCAGGGCATTCTAACAGAGATATAAAATGCTAAGAAGTACTTATAAAAATTATAAAATGTATAGGGGAACAATCATGGGTAAAAAGATAGACTTATATTTCTTTGGAGATACAGGAATTTATGATGAGTATAGCCCGGCTTATGTATGTAATAAAAAATATGTTCCAGAAATTTTATATTTAATTGCACACAATAAGCCATTTACAATAAGCAAAGATGAAATAATTAGAGAATTGGAAGTTAATGAGATAGAATTTGACAAAGCAATAGATAGTTTTAAATTTATAAAGGCTATAGAGGAAATTGACAATAAATACAAGTTAAATTTTACAGTATTTTTAGAAGAAGATATGGAACTATTAGATAAGTATTTTTTAAATATTGGGAAATACATGGGAGAAAAAATTGTAGAAAAGAGAGATATAATATATGATAAAATATCAGAATTATCAAACTATAATTCGTTTTCTAAAGAGAGAATACTTTACCATATAATATGCGATAGAATTTTTGATGGGACAGCTTTTCAATTTTTTACAGATAAAAAGGTATTTCTATCTTCAAAACTTCAGCCAGGAAATAGAGATTATATGATTTTTGGATATGAGGATAGTGATGGTGTGGAGGAGCATAGCAATAAAATATTTTGTAGTAGCAATAATTACAGAACTGAAAATTTTATATTTAATAGTTTTGGGGATTCAAAAGGAATTAGAAAAGATATGTTTAGATTTTTTAGAAGGGTACAAAGTTCTTTAGAAAATTCCACTTCTTTTAAAGAGATAAATTTATCTTATATAAGAATTATTGAAGATACAAATAGAGATTTAGCAGAGAAATGTGGTCAATTTATTTGGAAATGCATTAAAAATAATGTATACTATAATGAAATATCTGAAGAAGAAGAAAATATTACCAATTTTCTTGAGGGTTTTGAATATGTAAGTATTAATAGTGAAAGTAAATTAATTACCTGCAGTGTTCCTATATTTGAAGAAGGAGATATTTTAGTCATTGAAAAAATATCAAATATTATTCTTAAGGAGATCTGTGGGAGTGTAAAAGAAACCTTCCATGAATTTGCGGAAAATGCTTTAGACACAACACCTATAACACATGGAGTTAGTATAGATGAGATAGCTATTGAGCTATGGCATCAAGTCTTTGGAGCTATCAATGAATACTTAATGAAGATGAAATTTGTACAAGCACCAGAGGAGATAGTTGGAGAAGGAAGATATTTAAGAAGCGTTTATAAACTGAATTCTTAGTTTAAGGTGTAGTTTAATTCTATATGAAACTATAAAGTTCGCTGTGAAGGATAGTACACAATTATATTTCAATTCCATATAAGATATGAGTGCTATATTATATATACATGAGATAAAATAAATAATTAAATATAGTATTATATGCAATTTTAGATGAAACACTTATTTACAAGGGGGAAAAGGTTATGAAGAGAAGATTTGCTGATAAACCAGATTGGAGTAGGGTTTTAGAAAAAGAGTTTAAACTCATACATGTAGAAAATGAAGAGATAAAGGGTTATTTATCTAATATCCATATAAAGAAAATAACAGAGCCACTAGTTATTCAAACCTTAGGGGTAGACTATTGTATAGTAGATGAAGACTATACATGGCTTCAATACTTACCAGATGGAAAAAATTATGTGCTAACTGTGATGATTGATGAAAAAGGTGAAGTAATCCAATGGTATTTTGATATATCTGAGGAATATAAGCTTAATAATGAAGGTATGCCATATTATGATGATTTATATTTAGATTTAGTAGTATTAACTACAGGAGAGGTAATATTATTAGATGGGGATGAAATAGAAGAAGCCTTAAGAGTTGGAGAAGTTACTCAAAATCAATATGAAGTTGCATGGTCTCAAACAAAGGAATTAAAAAGTTGGTTAGAAAAAGATTTTCAGGAATTAAAGAGACTAACTAAAAAATATTTCTTATATATGAAGAATTTATAATATTAAAACATAGATAATAAGGAGGGGTATGGTCATGAAAATAAAGATACTAGGGTCAGGGGGATGTGTATCTTTACCACTTCCAACTTGCCAATGTGAAATATGCATGGAAGCGAGAGAAAAAGGAGTTCCTTTTTCAAGAACAGGATGCTCTATATTTATAGAAGACATAAATACAATAATAGATACTCCAGAGAATAGTGTAGAGCAATTAAATAGAGAGAATATATCACAGGTAGATAATATTTTTTATTCCCATTGGGATCCAGATCATACCTTAGGAATGAGAGTAATTGAACTTCTAAAATTAAGATGGTTAGATTTATATATAAAGGATAAAAAAGCTGAGAAAAAAATAGAAGTCTATGGTTTAGAGGAAGTCATGAATGATTTAAAGGCTATAAAGAATAAATATGGCTCCTATTTAGATTACTATGAAGGCTCAGGATTAATAAATATAAATTCTGTAGAAGCTAAAGAGCGTATAAACATAGGAAATATAGAAGTATATTTTCTTCCAGTGATACAGGGAGATGTAGCTACGATTTTTGTACTGAAGGAAGGAAATAAAAAGATAATATATGCACCTTGTGATATAAAGCCTTTTCCAAAAGGAGAAGAGCTTTTAAATAATGCTGACTTGTTGATAATTGGTAATGTAATTCCAGATGAACCTCTTAAAGATGGATATGTAATACCTAAAGATAATATTTTGAAACAAGAATTATTTACTATGGATGAAGTAATAGAAATAATTAAGGATTACAATATAGGATCTACAATTATAACCCATATTGAAGAGGATTGGGGTAAATCTTATTTAGACTATAAGGAATTAGAAAAGAAATATAGTCAATGTAATATATCCTTTGCTTATGATGGAATGGAGATATCGCTAGGAGGTTAATAGTTATGAGTGTTAAAGCTATATTCTTTGATTTATTTTACACATTGATTGTGCCCAAATATACGGGAAATAAGAATGAATATGATGTTTTAGGATTAACTTGCGAAGAATGGGAAAAGTATGCAGAAGATGAAGAAATATATGAAAAAAGGGCTATAGGAAAAGTTTTATCTAAAGAAGAAATTATGGAGGATATCACAAACATAATTCCATTCTCCATTTCACAGGAACAAAGGGATGAATTGATTTATCTTAGGTCACTGAGAATGAAAAATGCTTTACTTAATGTGGAACAAGAGATAATTAATACACTTGAAGGTATAAGAAAAATGGGTATAAAGGTTTGTTTAATTAGTAATGCAGATATGATAGATATAGAGTGTTGGAAGGATTCATTATTATCTCAATATTTTGATGGTGCAGTATTTTCGTGTAGAGTAGGTTGTTTAAAACCAAGTAAGGAAATATATAATATTGCAGTGAATCTAATGGAAGTGGATGCAACACAAAGTGTATTTGTAGGAGATGGTAGCTCTGATGAATTGAAAGGAGCCAAAGACATTGGAATGACAACTGTATTTTCTGAATACCTAGATAAGAAATCTCAAGAAAGATATTTAGTGATTAAAAAATATTCAGATTTTCATATAGTTGATTTTTCAGAACTTATGGCTATTATATGAAAGTTATAATATCTTTATAAAAAAGGCATCCACAGTTTTAAACTATGGGAGCCTTTAAAATATATTAGCCAAGATATTTCATAATTTTACCATGCAGTATCTTTTTGTGGTTTAATCATATATTAAGTTGGATTAAAAATATTTACTTCTTAAAGCTTCTAAATCTACGTTTTCAGTTTCATCTACAATCTCAATGATAGCACATAATCTATCATCTTTTATTATTGTATATACACCCTTACTTAATGGAGGTAAATTAACTGCTCCTTTACCTTTAGAAATGTCAACAGTATCAACTGTAACATAATTTCCCTCATCATAAATTGTATATTCACCATCAGGATTTTGAATTTTTGAAAGATCGAAGTTCAAATTCATAGGCAAGTTTTCTTTACCTACAATAATTATTGGCTCAAAATCCTCCACAGATCCTGATATATTTAAACTTTGAGCATTATCATTTATAACGGTGGTTTTTATTAATCTATCTGTTGGAACTTGAGATAATGGAGTACCATAAAATTGTAAATCTTCTTGAGGATTAGGTACACTACAGCAGCTTCCACCAGATTCAGGAACTTGAGATAAATCATTTTCTATCTGTGAAGTATTTATTGAATTTAAATCATCTACTACTTTTATTTTTCCAGATATCATACCCATCCAACAACTATAATTTATGTCATTTCCATCAGGAGTAAACTCCACAGAAGTCTCACCAGAAGAAAGCTTAACTTTTTTATTTAATGAAGGTAATATTATCTCATTATTACATGAGGTAATTTGCTCACCACTAATAATTAACTCTGTAGGCACCCCTTTTTGTACATATACAACTCTAGGAGTATATCCTCTAGCATTAGCGGTGATTTTAACAGTTTGTTTTCCATCGGCTATGGTAGCTTTACTTTCTGCTGTTATTTCAGAAGAATCTACCTTAGTATTTAAAATATTACTTGGACTTAAGTTTATTCCAAGTACAGTTAACCCTCTGTTTGCCATGACTATTCCAAGTACAATTACTATAATACCACTTACTTTTATAAGTTTCTTAGAATTATTACCATTAAGAGAATTAGCCAACAATCCAAAAACTAACATAAGAGGTATTGTTCCAAGAGAAAAGAAGAACATTGAAAGAGCTCCAGTTAAGGCACTTCCAGAAGCTAATGCATAGAGTTGCATAGTTTGAAGTGGACCACAAGGCATAAATCCATTAAATAATCCTACAATGAAAGGACTATTATTTTTATTCTTAGATTTACATCCACTCCAAGGAAGCTTTATAGAAAACTTTCTAAGACTCTTAAATCCTGACATATTTATTCCCATTATAACCATGAATATTCCAGCAACAATTGAAATAAAAGCTTGAGTAGAAATAGAAATTGAGAAAACTTTTCCTAGGGCTCCAACTACACCACCAAGTATAGTATAGGATATCAATCGTCCTAGATTATAGAGTAATGAAGGTTTAACTCTACTAAATTTTGAACTATGAATAGTAGTTATACTTTGAGACATCATTATACCGCCGCACATTCCTACACAATGTAAGGAGGTAAATAGTCCAACTATAAAAAGAGTTATATAACTAACGCTACTACTAAGCTTTGAAGAGATATCAAAGGTTCCAGAATTTTGTCCAAGCTTTATTATAATAAAAGCAATAGCAATTATTAGCAATATAGAAATAAATTCTGATTTCTTTGAAGAAGTATTTTCTTTATTCTTCACTACAGTATAGCCAGCCTTTTCTATCATAGAGCATAGATTAGAATAATTACATTTTTCATCATCATATTTAATTTCAACGGAACTATTTTTAAAGTTTGCACTACATTCAATAACTCCATCAATTTTCCTAAGTGAAGTATTAATGCTATTTTCACAAGAAGTACATACCATGCCATCTACTTTTATGGTTATGGATTTAACTGACAAGTTCATCACCTCAATAATCATGATTTTATTTCTTTAACAAATAATCTATCTAATAAATATGTAGATTTTATGGAGATAGTCTACATATTTTCTTCACAAAGAGATAATATTATGATATTAGGTATATAACATAAAATAATGATTATTTATTTTATATGTTTTATAAAGAAATAAGGTTTGAAGTTTTATGGAGGGTAATTTTATGGTTAAGATACTAGTGGTAGATGATGAAATAAAAATTGTAGAGGTAGTAAAGGCTTATTTAGAAAAAGAAGGTTATGAGGTAGAAGTGGCCTATAGTGGAAAAGAAGCATTGAAAAGATATGAAGATAATAATTTTAATGTAATCATTTTAGATTTAATGTTACCTGATATATCTGGAGAAGATATATGTAAGAAAATAAGAGAAACTTCGGATGTACCAATCATTATGTTAACTGCTAAAGTAGAGGAAGAGGATATTTTAAATGGTTTTTCCCTAGGTAGTGATGATTATATTGTAAAACCTTTTAGTCCAAAACAGCTGGTAGCTAGAGTAAATGCAGTTATCAGAAGAACTGGTGCTATAAATCAAGAAAAAATATTATGCTTTGATGGTGGAGAGCTTAAAATAGATATTGAAAGCTATGAAGTAACTAAAAGAGGAGAGCAGATAATTTTAACTCCTTCTGAATATAAATTACTTTTGACTCTATCAGAAAGCCCTAAACAAGTATTTACAAGGAATCAATTACTAGACAAAATTTTAGGCGATGATGTAGAGGTATATGATAGAATAATTGATTCTCATATAAAAAATTTAAGAGCTAAACTTGAGGATGATACAAGAAATCCTAAGTATATTTTAACAGTACATGGAATAGGGTATAAATTTGGAGGAGAAAAATATGAAAAAATTAAAACATAAACTTACTATGTATTTCATATTATTATCTTTAGGCATTATATTTTTAATAGGTGTATTAGGGAATGTATTTATTAAACATAATTTCAATCAATATGTTAAGGATAGCTTAGATGGCAGAAAAAATAATGTAGTAAGAAGTATAAATAGTGTAGTTAGTCAAGGTAAGTGGGATCTAAGGGATATTGAAAACATTGGAATGAATGCATTAGAAAATGGTCTAATTATAAGAGTTACAGATAGCTTTGATAAAGTTGTGTGGGATGCAAGAAATCATAACAACGGTATGTGTGAAGCTATGTTGTCTGAAATGAGTAATAATATGCAGAATATATATCCAGGATTTAAAGGTGAGTATACTGAAGATACTCATATTTTACAGTATGATGGAGTTAGAAAGGGAACTTTGCATATAGGATACTATGGACCATATTATTATAGTAATTCTGATATGATATTCTTTAAAACTTTAAATTCTATTTTATCGGTGGTAGGAGCTATTGCATTAATATTTTCAATTTTTATAGGTGTTATTCTATCAAACTCCATAGGTAAACCTATTTTAAGAATTATAGATTCCACTAATTTAATAGCTAATGGAAGTTATAATGATAAAATTTCAGAAGAAAGTTCTATAATTGAGGTTCAAAAAATGACTGACTCAATAAATAAGCTAGCTACAGATTTGGAGAATCAAGATGAGATGAGAAAGAGGTTAACAAAAGATATTTCTCATGAACTAAGGACTCCACTAACTACAATACAAGGGCAAATTGAGGCAATAATAGATGGAATTTGGGAACCTACAGAAGAGAGATTAAGAAGTATTAATGAAGAAACGAAGAGGCTAAGTAGATTGGTCGGAGATTTAGAGAAGCTATCACGAGTTGAAGGTGAAAATCTAGAACTTAATATTACAACTTTTGATGTAGCACCACTACTGGCATCTATTATAGTAAATTTTGAAAAACAGCTTGTAGATAAAGAAATAACTTGTGAAACTAATTTGAGTAATTGTACAATAAGTGCAGATAGAGATAAGATAAGTCAAGCTATCATCAATATTATGTCTAACGCTATAAAATATACACCAAGAGGAAAAAAAATAAGAGTTTACTGCGATGAAACTCCTGAAAAAGCCATAATATCTATTAAAGATACGGGAATTGGAATAGCCGAACAGCATCTACCATATATTTTTGATAGATTTTATAGAGCCGATGAATCTAGAGCAAGAGTAAATGGGGGATCAGGCATTGGACTTACCATAGCAAAGACAATAGTAAAAAGACATGGTGGAGATATAAAGGTATTGAGTGTTTTAAATGAAGGAACTGAATTTGTTATAGAGTTAAGTGCAGCCTGCGGCTGCAGAGAAGTGTGCCAAGGCACAGAGAAGTAAGTGCAACCTGCGGTTGCGGAGAAGTGTGCCAGAGGCACAGAGAAGTAGCTTCGCTAGAGAAGGGCAACCTGCGGTTGCAGAGAAGTGGCTTTGTCAGATATATAGCTGCTTTTGCTTATGCAAAAGATTCTTTAACTAGCGAGCAAAGCGAGCACTTATCTGCAACTGTAGTTGCAATTCTCTACGCCTTTGGCGTACTTAACTGCGAACAAAGTGAGCACTTCTCTGTAACCATATGTTGCAATTATCTAAATAAAGGGAGGATATTATGATAAAAGATTTTTTTAATAAACCAATTACAGAAATTATTACAGTTAGAAATTCTGTTAGAACATATAAGGATGAAGAATTACCAGAAGAGATAATAAATAAACTTAATGACTTTATGAAAAATATAGAAAATCCTTTCAATAAAAAAATAAGATTCAAATTAATCAATATAAAAAACACAGATGATATTAAACTTGGAACCTATGGTGTAATTAAGGGCGCTAGATCATTTCTAGCAGTAGCGTGTGAAAAAGAGGAATTTAATCTAGAGGCTCTTGGATATGGTTTTGAATTATTAGTTCTTTATGCAACTTCATTAGGCTTAGGTACATGTTGGCTAGGAGGAACCTTTAATAAAGGAAACTTTGCAAAGGCCATGGGATTAAAAGATAATGAAATTTTACCTATAGTTTCCCCAGTGGGATATAAGAGTGATAATAAATCAATTATGGAATCATTTTTTAAATTTGCATCTAAATCTCATAGTAGAAAAGATTTTGAAGAGATTTTCTTTGAGAAAGACTTTAAAACAAGTTTAACTAAGGACAGCGTTGGAGTGTATTACATGCCTTTAGAAATGGTAAGAATTGCACCCTCAGCTGTAAATAAACAGCCTTGGAATGTAGTAAAAGATAATAATATATGGCACTTTTATAATACTGCAGCCGGTGATGAAATTCATAGAGTGGATTTAGGGATAGCACTTTGTCATTTTCATTTGACTGCTATGGAAATGGGATTACAGGGGGAGTTTAAAAAAATAGTTGCACCTATTAATTATGATAAAAAAATGGAGTATGTAATTTCTTGGATAGAAAAAAATTTTGGTTAGATAATTGCAACCTTCGGTTGCAGAGAAGTGTGCCAAGGCACAGAGAAAGTGGCTTCGCCAGATATACAGCTACTTTTGCTTATGCAAAAGCTTCTTTAACTAGCGAGCAAAGCAAGCACTTATCTGCAACTGTAGTTGCAATTCTCTACGCCTCTGGCGTACTTCTCTAGCGAACAAAGTGAGCGCTTCTCTGCAATCGAAGATTGCACTTCACTGCGAACAGAGTGAGCACTTCTCTGCAATCTCCGATTGCCCTTCACTAAATAAATTGGTTTGCAATTTATTTATATTTGTCCTAGGAATAATTGAACTATAAAAGACACTACTACCACTAATAATGAAATCAAAAATCCATGTAGCATAGGTGCAAATCCAGATTTTTTCATTTTCTTTATATCTGTCTTTAATCCAATAGCTGCAAGGGACATCACCATAAAGAATTTGCTTATAAATCCTAATCCAGTTCTAAGCGTTGGAGATATAAATCCTAAGCTATTAATAATACATGATACTAAGAATAGTAATATAAACCATGGGAAAATAGCTTTAAAGTCAATTTTTCTTAAAGTATCCTTGAAGGTTAACTTTTCCCCAGCAGAGGATTTTTTTATTTTTAAATATTGATTTATAAAGGAAAAGATAATTACCACAGGTATTATAGATATAGTTCTTGTAAGTTTTACTATAGTTGCATATTCACCAGCAGCTTGGCTAAAAGCATAACCAGCAGCAACTACAGAGGAAGTGTCATTTACGGCGGTACCAGTCCAAAGCCCATAGCCTAAATCAGACATACCAAAAATATTACCCATAATCGGAAAGGCAATTATCATAAACATATCAAATATAAAGGTTGCAGACATTGCATAAGCTACGTCAGTATCCTCTGCTTCAATAACTGGAGATAAGGATGCGATGGCAGATCCACCACAAATTCCTGTACCAGCAGATATCATACTACTAAGTTTCCAATCTAATTTTAAAGCTTTACCTAATAGGTATCCACCACCAAAGCAAGCTACAAGAGTAAAACTCATAACTATCAATGAATATTTTCCTACATTGACTACTTGACCAATACTAAGACCAGTACCTAATAGAATTATAGCAATTCTTAATATTTTTTTTGAAGCAAAGTTTATTCCAGAAGAATAATCTCCTTGAATTTTAAATTTCCAGCTTATAATAATCCCAATAAATAGTGCTAAAATTGGAGCACCTAAGATAGGAACATAGTTTCCAAGAAAAGAAGCTAATATAGCAATAATGGTACATAATACCAATCCTCTAAATTTATTCATAAAGTTCTCCTTTTTAATAAAATAAATTATTTACGTTCTGTTTTAATATCTTGTGATTTATCATCAACAAGTATCTAAAACTAAGATATTATTTAAATTAAAATCACCAGTGATATTACATCTATATAAATAATTTAACTCTAGTTATCTATAAAATCAAATTATAAATATTTATATATCTATAACATTTAGTTATAATAAAATATATAAATTACAGTTAAGTTTCTACATAATACAAATAAGCTTTTTGCTTGAATACAGCCTTAGTAAATCAAGCTTTCGAAACGGTTGAGCAGTAATAATATGAAGTTCTAACGACATTAATTTTATAAAAAGCTTATTTGTATTATTTAGTTTCACTATTGAAACTTATATATAGTATATTTAAGAAATGAGGCATTATTTATGATGGATTTAAGAATCGAAGCTTTTATAAATCTATGTGAAACTAGGAGCTATACAAAAACAGCTGAAGTATTAAATTTGACCCAACCAGCCATTACAAAGCAGATTCAGTACTTGGAGAGTTTTTATAATAAAAAATTTTTTTCTTATAGCAATAGAAAATTAATTCTTACAGAAGAAGGAGAAGTGTTTCTAGAATATGCTAAGAAAATAGCTGCCCTTGAAAAACAAATGGTTCAGAGTCTTGAGGAGGTTAAGAAGAAAGAAGTATATCTAAAGTTTGGTGCCACACTAACTATTGGAGAATTTATACTAGGAGATATTGTTACGCAATATATTAAAGAGAAACCTGATCATAAAATATCTCTTATGGTGGATAATACAGAGGCTATACTCTCTATGATAGGAAAAGGAATACTTGACTTTGGTTTCGTTGAGGGACTATTTAATAAAGAAGATTTTAATTCATCAATATTGTTAAATGAGCCTTTTATAGCTGTAATGTCACCTTTAAATAAATTAAGTAAAGAAAAAAATGTTGGAATAGCTGATTTAAAGACATGTTCATTGATTCTAAGAGAAGAGGGATCAGGTACAAGAAGAGTTTTAGAAAGAGCACTAGAAGAAAAAAATCTATCTATTAGAAGTTTCAATAAAATTTATGAAGTAGCTAACATGAATGTTATTAAGCAAATGGTAAAAGAAAATATAGGTATAACATTTTTATATAAAGCTTGTGCATTAAAAGAATTGCAGGAAGGATTACTTATAGAAGTACCTATTAAAGATTTTAGCTTAACTAGAGAATTTAATTTTATTACGAATAAAGATACACTGCACTATTCTAAGGCTATGGAGTTTTATAATTTTGCTAAAAGTAAGCTCTATGACAATGGAAATTAATTTCTGTTGTCATAGAGCTATTTTAAAATATAGCTAAGTAAATCTAATCTTTCTGCAAATGATTTGTTTCGCAATAATATGTAGTTCTAAAATCAATGACCATCTAAAACAAATCCAAAAATAAAAATTTTTGCTACCATCAATGATAATTAGGCAATGTAATATTTTGCAATAAAATGATATAATATACTAAATATTATTGATGGAAAGAATATCTTAAGGAGATATAAATGTATATGAATAAGGTATTATTTTGGGATTTTCAAGGTACATTAGCTTATAATGATTGGATGATCAGCAAGGCTCTATACAAAGTATTAGTTGAGTATGAATCTAATACTAGCATTAAAATAAAGGATTTTAAAAATAAATCATTACTTGGATTTCCTTGGCAAGAACCAGAAAAAGATTATAAACATTTAATTGGTGAAGATAATTGGTGGAAAAATGCAGAAGCCATATTCAAAGAAGCATATGAATCTCTTAATATAAGTGAAAAAGATTCATTATATCTTAGTAAGAAAGTTAAGAAAGAGCTTATAAATCCTAACAACTTTACTTTATATGAAGATACCATAGAGATGCTTTCACATTTTAAGAATATTGGCTTTACTAATATTATATTATCAAATCATATTCCAGAACTTATAGACATAGTTAAGGGATTAGGGTTATCAGAGTATATAGATTTTTGTATATCCTCTGGAAATGTGGGTTATGAAAAACCTAATCCTAAAATATATGAATATGCTTTGAAAAATGCACAGTATCCTGAAAATGTATGGATGATAGGGGATAACCTTGAGGCTGATGTAAGAGGAGCTGAAAGTATGGGAATAAAGGGTATACTTGTAAGAAGTGATAAAGACAGTACAGCAAAATATTATTCAAAAGATTTAAGAGGATTAAAAGACATTATCAATTAGGGGGAAACTTTGATGAAGAGAATTATTGAGAGTGCAAAAAAGTATAAATACACTTCATTAGCATATGTGGACGAAGAGGATATAATAAATGGAAGTTTGTGCATAGAAAATGGAGAAGCTATATTTCTCTATGTTATTTTAGAAGATAAAGTAAGGATATATTGGGCGTGTAATACCCTAGAAGGTTATTTAGAAGGAATAAAAGAAACTGTTGAACATATCAAAGATAACAATATTAAAGGAAAAAATATAAATATAGGATTTGTACCGTATGATTTTGTACAAGCTGTAGAAAAACTAGGTTTTAAAGTAATATGTGAATATATAGATTTTTGGAATAACGATTTAACTATAGTAAAAATAGAGGATAGGTGTAATTTTACAATTAGAGAAATAAAAAATAGTGAATATGAGAAAGCATCAACTATAACAAAATCTTGCGCTGGATATTCTAGAGGTTTTAAAGGAGAATCAGTGGATTTTGTTAAAGAGTGGAACGAAAGAGAAAATTCTAAGATTTTTGTTGCCCTAGTTAATGAGGAGATAATAGGAGTTGCATTTATTGATTTTTATGGTTTTGAGAGTGAGAGAGGAACAGTCTTATGGCTTAGAGAATTGGCTGTAAATCCAAATTATCATTCACAAGGAATAGGTAGAGCATTAATAAATAAAGTTATGTGCTGCGGAAAAGGAAAAGGAGCTAAGAGAGGCTTTCTAGCTACAGATAAGGAAAACTATAATGCAATAGGATTATATGAAAAGTTCGGATATAAATCAAAGGATGCTCATGGAGAAATTGATATGGAAATGGCTATTTGAAGTAATTATAACTTAGATTTAAGGAGATATAATAATGGGATATATTGAAGAGTTAAGAATTTTTATAGATAATAGAGCTGTAAATCTTGTAGCATCTACAGTAGTAGTAGCTAATGATAAAGGAGAAATATTATTACAAAGGCGTAGTGAGCCCTATGAAGCATGGGGGCTACCTGGTGGATTAGATGACGTGACTATGGATTTTAAAGAAGGGATTAATTAAGTGAAAGATATGAATAGTATTTTTAAAGAAAGTCTTAAAGGCTTTAATTTTTCAAATGATTTATGTGAGGATAGTTATAATTTACTGATGTCATATAACTGCAAAGTTGTAGCTGAGCACTCAAAACGAGTAGCAGAGGAGTGTAAAAAGTTAGCTAAAAGATTTAAATATGATGAAATAATTGCGGAAATAGCTGGATTGCTACATGATATAAGTGCTATATATCCAAATAGTAAGAAAGTAGATCTTTCAAAGGCTTTAGGAATAGAAATTTTAGAGGAAGAGGAAAAATTTCCTTTAATATTACACCAAAAAGTTTCCAAGGTTATGGCTAATGAAATATTTAAGGTAGAGGACGAAAAAATATTAAGTGCAATTGAATGTCATACTACTTTAAAGAAAAATCCCTCAAAGTTAGATTTAATATTATTTGTTGCAGATAAAATTCAATGGGATCAAAAAGATATCCCTCCATATATAGAAGAGCTACAGAAGGGTCTTAATACTTCCTTAGAGCATGGAGCCTATGCATATATAAGGCAGCTTATTAATGATAAAGAAAATTTAAAGGTGATTCATCCGTGGTTACAAGAGGCTTATGATGCGCTTAAGTTACGGCTTGATGCTTGATGAAATGATAGTGAAATAAATACCTGAATTCTATGAAAATACAAAAACAATAAGGATGGGTAAACTTATGAATAAAAATATATTAGATTTAAATAAAAAAAGTTGGGATAAGATTGCAGATAATTATTTTGGAAAAACTGCACTACCTGAGTATGGACCCTTAATAGCTAATGAAGATGAGCTTAAATTATTTGATGATATTAAGGAGAAAAAAGTTTTAGATATTGGATGTGGAAGTGGACATTCTTTAAGATATATGGCAAATAAAGGTGCAGAAGAGCTATGGGGTGTAGATTTATCCTCAACTCAAATTGAAGCAGCCACAGAGTATCTTAAGAAAGAGAATATAAATGCTAAATTTTTATGTGCCCCTATGGAAGAGGATATTGAATTACCTAAGAATTACTTTGATATAGTATATTCAATTTATGCCATTGGGTGGACAACAAATCTGAAGAGAACTTTAGAACTTATATATTCTTATTTGAAGGAGGATGGAATATTTATTTTTAGTTGGGATCATCCTATGTACACTTGTTTAGGAGAAGATAAAAAATCACTTACAATTGAGAAATCATATTTTAATGAGGGCTCAGAATATATAGAGTCTCTTAGAGGAGAGCCAGTTTATAGGAATAGGATAAGGATGAGTACCTTAATAAATGAATTAATTAAGATAGGATTTAGTCTTGAAAGACTAGTTGAAGGAGATTTGTCAGAAAAATTTGCTAGTGGAAAAGAAATCTATGAAGGAAGGTATTATAACTCATACAAAGCTTCCATGGTGCCATCTTCTTTTGTCATTAAAGCTAGAAAAGTTTAATACACTTCCAAGAATAATATTAAAAACCATAGAAAGGGTTGATTAGGATGGATAAAAATACAATGGTTATTATAACAGGTTCTTCAGGAGTTGGTAAAACAGTCTTATGTGATAGAATAAAAAATAAACTTAATATAACCTGTGTTGAGAGAGATAGTATTAAAGAAATATTATTTGATGTGTTAGGCTACAGTGATAGAGAATGGTCAATGAAACTTGGTCAAGCTACCTATGAAATATTATTTTCTTTAGTTGAAAGACTACTTCAAGGTAATAACACCTTTGTTATAGAAAGTAATTTTAATCCTAAATCACTATCAAATTTTATAGCTAAGCTTAGAGAAAAGTACCAGTTTAAAGTTTATATAATAAATTGTATTGCTGAGGAAAGAATTTTATTTGAAAGATATAAAAAACGAATTGAAACAGGAGAAAGACATCCTGGTCATGGCGGAGAGAATGTAAGTTTTGAAGAATATAGAAAATTTATAGTCAATGGAGATATAGAAGGACTTTTACCAGAAGATATAGAAATAAAATTAGATATGACTGAATTTTCAAACATAAATTATACTAAGATTATTGAAAATATAAAAATATATTTATCAGAAAGTTAGAAAGATGATAAGTAATAAGGGGGAAGAGGAATGTATATAGGAAGTAAAGTAAAACTGTGTGAATATAAAAAGGAATATGTGCCAATGGCGCAGGAATATGTAAATGATCCAGAGGTAAAGAGATTATTACATCCTGGAATTCCATATCTATACACGCTAGAGGATGAACAAAAATGGTTTGAAGGATTATCAGCAACAAAGGATGAATACAGCTTTGCGATAACAACTTTAGAGGATGGAAAATATATTGGAGGATGTGGAATAAACAATATTGACTGGAAAAATAGTGTTGCAGTAGTAGGCATATTTATAGGAGATAAAGATTATTGGGGTAAGGGCTATGGAACTGATGCTATGAATGTTCTTATGAAGTTTATATTTGAACAAATGAATATTCATAAAATTAAATTACAAACTTTTTCCTTTAACAAACGTGCCATTAAAAGCTATGAAAAATGTGGATTTAAACTAGAAGGAATATTAAGAGAAGAAATATTTAGAGATGGTGAATACCACGACGAGATTGTTATGGGTATTCTAAGAGATGAATATTTTAGCTAATATGTATTATGCTCTTTCTTATCTTTGAAATAGGAGCTTAATACAATATGGATTTAGATTTACAGTGGGTACATGGAAGAAAAAGAACAAAAGTATTTAAAGAGAAAGAAGTAAATTTATAAAGTTTGTAAAAAACTTTAATAAAATGAAAAATAGTTCTTGCTATGTAATTTATAATATGTTATTATAAACGAGTAGCAATGCTACAAAATAAATTGAATTAAAGATAAATTAGATTATAAATTTCTCCATTGAGAACTTATTAATTGAAATGAAATCTTTAAAATGGAGGAATAAAAATGGATAAGAATTTAACATGTAAAGACTGCGGAAATGAATTTGTTTTCACTGAAGGAGAGCAAGCTTTCTACAAAGAAAAAGGATTCGAAAATGAGCCAACTAGATGTGCTGATTGCAGAAGAGCTAGAAAACAACAAAACAACAACAGAAGATACGATAGATAGTATTTTATGGACCATAAGAGTTTTTTCTTATGGTCCTTTGTTATTTTTATGATATTTAATGTATATAATTATATAGAAATAAGTATAAAATTAATAGGTTGACAAATAATAATATTTAAACTAATATATTATCTAATAGCAATTTATTTAAATAACGGAAATTCAATGATGAAGAGAGTAACTTAGATGAATTTTAAAGAGAGCTGGGGATGGTGGAATCCTAGTAATGAAATTTAATGTGAAGAGAGCTTCTGAGAAGATTATCTGAAGTAGTAGTATGATAATAGGTAAATCTTGCCTTAAAAGATTCGAGTGGATAAGTTTATCTTATCAATGAGAGTGGTAACGCGGAAATTTATTCGTCTCTTGGTTTTTTATAACCAAGGGACTTTTTATTTTGCACAAAGCTGAAGAAGCTAGCTATTTCATTGAGATACTTATCAATAAGGGTGGTACCACGGAATTATTTCGTCTCTTAGTATGTAAAAATACTAGGAGATTTTTTTATTTCAGAAAAGAGGTGATTGTTATGGTGTGAAAAAGTGTAAAAAAAGAGCTAATAAAGCTGCAACTTTAAATAGCTCAAAAGTAAAATAAAATCATTAAAAAATAATTCATGTTATATTATAACACAAAATAGGAAATAGTATTATCTTTTCATTATCAAATGATAGTCAATAGATAATGAAAGGTAAGTTTTATAGGAGGAATTAAAGATGAAAGATAAAGTTATATTAGCCTATTCAGGCGGTTTAGATACATCTATAATAATAAATTGGTTAAAAGAAAATTATGATATTGAAGTGGTTGCGGTATGTGCAAATGTAGGTCAGGAAGAAGATATGAACAGTATAGAGGAAAAAGCATATATAAGTGGAGCTAACAAGGTTTACGTAGAGGACTTAACAGAAGAATTTGTAACAGAGGTAATATATAAGTCTATAAAGGCAGAGGCAAAGTATGAAGGTAAATATCTTTTAGGAACAGCTTTAGCAAGACCGATCATAGCTAAGAAATTAGTAGAAATAGCTCATAAAGAAGGTGCTAAATATATATGTCATGGATGTACAGGTAAGGGAAATGACCAAGTTAGATTCGAAGCATCTATAGCTGCATTAGATCCTAATTTAAAAATAATAGCGCCATGGAGAATTTGGGATATAAAATCAAGAGAAGATGCTATTGAGTATGCAGAAAAGAAAAATATAGAAATATCCGTTACTAAGGAGAAAATATATTCTGTGGATGCAAATCTATGGCATATATCTACTGAAGGTGGACATATAGAAGACTTAAAGAATGAGCATAAAGAAAATATTTATAAAAAGTGTATTTGTGCAGAAGAGGCATCAAGGGTGCCTGAGTATATTGAAATATATTTTGAAAAAGGTGTACCTAAAAAAATAAATGACCTAGAGCTTAAGCCGGCAGAACTCATAAAATATTTGAATAATATAGGAGCTAAGCATGGTATTGGAATCATTGATATTATAGAAAATAGGCTCGTAGGAATGAAATCCAGAGGGATATATGAAACTCCAGGAGGAACTATATTATATGAGACTCATAATATTCTAGAAAGTGCTACTCTAGAAAAGGATACCTTACATTATAAACAAGTTGTAGCTATAAAGTATGGGGAACTTATATATAATGGCTTATGGTTTAGTAAGCTAAGAGAATCTATTGATGAATTCATGGAAAAAACTCAAGAGAATGTAACTGGTGTGGTGAGGATTAAGTTGTATAAGGGTTGTATAAAGCCAGCTGGAATATTTACAGAGAATGCTCTATATAATCATGGAATATCTTCCTTTGGAGAAAGTGATTTATATAATCATAAGGATGCAGAAGGCTTTATTAATTTATATACATTACCACTAAAGATAAAAGCTATGAAATCTGCGGTTAAGCAGGTGCAAATATGAAGCTATGGGGTGGAAGATTCAAAGAGTCAGAAAGCAAACTTATGGAGGATTTTAACTCTTCTCTTAGTTTTGATATGAGATTGTACAAAGAAGATATTCTAGGGAGTATAGCCCATGTAACTATGCTTTGTAGTTGTAACATACTAAGTGAAGAGGAAGGAAGTAAAATAAAAACTGAGCTTGAAAATATCTTAAAGGAGATAGAAAGTGGAAAACTTGTCATAGAGGGAGAATATGAAGATATTCATTCCTTTGTAGAATATGAACTCATAAAGAGGATAGGAGAATTAGGGAAAAAGCTTCATACGGCTAGAAGTAGAAATGATCAGGTGGCTGTGGATATGAAGATGTATACTATTAAAAATGTAGACCTAGTCATAGAGAAGATAGATATGCTCCTTGAAAATATAAAAAAAATAGGAGAGGAAAACCCATATATAATGCCAGGGTATACTCACTTACAAAGAGCTCAGATAATAACTTTTAAGTATTATATAATGGCTTATTATGAAATGTTTAGTAGAGATAAAAAAAGAATATTGAATACTATAGATTTAGCTATGGAAAATCCTCTAGGTTCTGGTGCATTAGCAGGGAGCACTTATAATATAGATAGGAATATAACTACTCTTATATTAGGCTTTAATAAGCCAGTGGAGAATTTTTTAGATGGAGTCTCAGATAGGGATTATTTAATAGAGATTATAAGTGATTTTTCTATAATAATGATGCATTTATCAAGGTTAAGTGAAGAACTTATTAATTTTAGCTCCAAGGAGTTTGGATTTGTAACTGTCAGTGATGAATTCTCAACGGGATCTTCTATAATGCCACAAAAGAAAAATCCTGATGCTTGTGAATTAATAAGAGGAAAATGTGGAAGAGTTTATGGAGACTTAATTTCTTTATTAACCACTATGAAAGGGTTACCACTTGCTTATAACAAAGATATGCAGGAGGATAAGGAAAACTTCTTTGATGCTCTGGATACTACCGTAGCATGTTTATCTGTAATGAATGGAGTTTTATCTACACTTACAGTAAATAAAGATAAAATGCTAGATGCAGTAAAAAGTGGATTTTTAAATGCTACTGAAGTTGCCGATTATTTAGTGAAAAATGGACTAGAATTTAGGAATGCACATAAAGTAGTTGGAAATATAGTTCTATATTGTGAGGATAAAAATAAAAATATAGAAGATATGACATTAGAAGAATTTTTAATCTTTAGTAATTTATTTAAAGAAGATATTTATGAATACATTGATTACTATAATATACTTAACCAAGGTATAAAGAAGGAAATACAAAGATAATTGAGTTTCTGATGACATGTTACAAATCTTATAATTCAAAAGCTTCCTTTAGATTATAATTTAATCTAAAGGAAGCTTTTTTTAGGTTAAATAGAGTTTCGGCATTTACTCTGAAATGTGAGAGTAGTAATAATATTAGCATTTAGATAAAAAAATATTCAAAAAGTTTTTATTCATAATCAACATTATATTAAAATGGAATCTTTATTTAAAATGAACCTTTCATAAAGTTATAACGATAATAGAGTGAAGGGGGGATGATACTGTTGGAGTTGGAGGATATAGAAAAGCTAATACATGAGCAAGGAGATGCTATTTATGGATTTTGTAGAAAACTTACTATGAATAAAGAGGATGCAGATGATTTATATCAACAGACATTTCTAAAAGCAGTAGAGATTAGAGAGAAGATAAGAAATAATCATAATCCAAAGAGTTTTCTCATAGCTATTGCAATAAGTATATGGAAGAACTCTATTAGAAAGCAAGCAAGGCACAATAGGATTGCCCCAACAATAAATATAGAAGACAATAGTTCCTTAGGGATTTTGGATAATGGCGTTGATATAGAAAAGCAGGTTATAAATAATGAGTTACAACATCAAGTTAATATCATAGTTTCAAATCTAAAGGATAGATTTAGAATACCTGTTATCATGCATTATAATGCAGAGCTATCCATTGAGGATATTGCAATTTCATTAAAAATACCAAAGGGTACTGTTAAAAGTAGATTGCATAAAGCTAGATTAATAATAAAAGATGAATTGGAGGTTATGGGATATGAAGGATGGAAATAAAGGCAATATAGAAGAATTATTAAAAAAATCTCTTATATCACAGGAAAAACCTAGTGAAATTCTTAATGAACAATTAAAGGTAGAAATAAGAAGAAAAGTATCAAAGAAGAAGGATATATCTATATGGTGGGTACCCATGTCCATATCCATTCTTACATCTATTATTTTATCTTCAATGACATATCTTTTCATACCTAATCTTTTCATAAAAATTTCAGTTATAGGAGTTACTTTATTGGTGTTAATTTTTAATATATCATTGACAACCATAGGATTTAAACATTTTGAATTGAAGAAAGGAGCGATTATTAATATATGAATATTTTTATATTATTGGGATTATTTTCAATATGCATGATTTTAACATTATTTTTTTTAGGGGCATGGGTTTATAGAGATGCAAAGAATAGGGGATTGAATGCAGCCATGTGGACTGCCATTGTAATACTTGTACCTAATCTTATAGGGCTTATTATTTATTTTCTAGTTGGACGTAAACAGGTAATTGTTAAATGTGATAAATGTAATTCAGATATACCTCAAGGTTCTAAATATTGTTCTTGTTGTGGTAATGAGTTAATACCTGTAGAGAATATAAATAAAAAATCTACTAAGGGACTTATGATTGCATTTATAACTTGTTTTGTAGCGATGTTTATAATATTTATAGGCTTTAGTATATCAATTTTTATGAATGAGGAGTTTGATACAAGTAATGGAGTTTCTATAGGACTTATAGAAAGTAATGTAGGTGATAAATGGAAAGTATCATATATTAAATCAACAGAAGAGTTTAATAAAAATATAAAAATTAAAGATAATAGTCCTAAAACTCTGTACGTAGAATCCCAGTGTGGAGAAGGAAAAGTTTATTTAACTATAAAGCAGGATTCAGTAGAAGAAATCATTGATATAACAGAAGTTCTAGAAACTAAGGAGATAGATTTATCTTCTTTTAAGGATGGCGTTGTGAAATTACATTTAGCTGGAGAAGGGGCTAAAAATGTAAAATTCAAAGCTTACTGGAAATAGTATAAATAAAGTGAGCTCTTATCTATGCTTCTGGCATACTTAACTGCAACTGTAATTTGCAATTATATAAAAATGGACTTCAATATCATTATAGCCAATACCATTTTGAGAAAGGTAGAGAATAATAATTTGAAGTCCATTTTCAATACTATTTATATTTGGCCTTGTTTTAAATCACTGTTGATTTTAGAACTACATATTATTTTCAACACTATATTAAAACAAAGCCTTATATTTTAATAATTCTTATAGTTCTTATGTTTAATTTCTTCGTCTTTCTTTTCTTTGATTCTATTAGCAATAGTCCAAATTAATAGGGTTATAGAACCTAATATAATTATTCCATAAACTAACAAAACCAAAATAGCCAGCCACATTAGATTTATACCTATTCAATAACTACAGCAGTACCATAGGCAACCATTTCAGCAGCTCCAGCAACTATAGCAGAAGACATTAATCTCATTCCAATAATAGCATTTGCTCCCATAGCAGTTGCTTCATCGGCCATTCTACCTATAGCAATTTGTCTTGCTTCAACTAGCATTTCATTATAGCCTTTCATTTCTCCACCTACAAGGTTTTTGAAACTAGAACCTATATCTTTACCTATATGTTTACATCTCACTGTACTTCCTTTTACAAGACCTTTAATTTCCTTAATTTCTTTACCAGGAACATTTTCTACTGTCAAAATTAACATAGTAAGACCCCCTTAAATATCCTATAAAATCATATTAGCATGAGTTATTTTCTATGTCAATAAGTGGTATATTAAAACTTTTTACATCTGAAATTTTATTGTATCTATGAACTTTAGAGTATTTTATAATGCGTTTCATAGAAGTAGATATATAGCAAAACTTGTTTATGTAAAATAGAAGATTTATACTTATATGTAAGATGAATTTTAAAGACTTAGTGGAAGGGGGGATATATTAACTTAATTTAATTTATATTAAAGTTTTTGATAAAATACTAATATTTTATTAGTTATTTAAGGGAAAGAAAAATTTTAAATAAATTTGTATAAAAGTTAATATGTAAAAAATAATGGATAATAAAGAAGTACAACTAGCAAATAAGGAAGTAGAAGATGAATTTTTAGAATTATATGAAAAAGCTTATAGTGCAAGACAAGATAAGGATTTATATGCAGCCCTAAAATTTATAGATGAGGCAAAGCGCATAGTTGATAATTACCCAGATTTAATGCTTTTAGAAGCAAAATGTTTAGCGGATAGATATAATTTAGATAAAGCTATAGAGATTGTATCAGAGATTATAAATAACCATAAAGATTACGAAAAAGCATATCAGACTAGAGCAAGATTTTATATGAGTATTGGAAGCTTAGATAAAGCATACGCTGATTTAAAACAAGCCTTAAATCTAGATAAAAATAATATAGAAGCCAAGTATGAATTAGCTAAAGATTGTTTAAATCTTGGGAGGTATGAGGAATCTAGAGAGCTTTTCAGAAAATTAATTCATAAATATAGAAATGAGCAAGTGATGGAATGCTTTGAAAGTGTAAATTATTTTATAATAGATGATTTAGAAGAGAAGTTTCATCAATGTGATAAAGCTAAAAAAATAAGTTTAGCAAAGAGTTATTTCTTTATAGGAGAGGTAGAAAGGGCCTATAGCATAATAAAGGATGTTGAAGAATTAAAGGAGTCAAGTGATAGTTGTTTGATTATGGGTAATATATTAAGTGCTTTAGGTGAAAGTTCTGAGTCAATATATTATGTTGATAGAGCATTAGAATTAGAATCTAATAAGCCTAGACCATATTTTTACAAAGGTCATATATTAGAAAAATTAGCTATGTATGAAGAGGCACTACAATGCTATAGAACCGTAATTGAACTTGATAAAGAATATGAACCTGTATATAACAATATGATAAGTACACTTACAGCCTTAGAAAAATATGAAGAGGCATTGAAACTATCTGATAGGGCATTACAACTTAATTATGATATAGAGATTACATACAATAATAAGGGAATTATTCTTTATAAGTTGGGAAGATCAAAGGAAGCCATAGAATGTTATGATCTAGCATTAGAAATTAGGGGAAACTACTTAGAAGTCTATCTTAATAAAAGTAGAGTACTAAGAGGGTTAAAAAATTATAGAGATGCTATGGATGTTTGCAATAAGGCTGTAGAGCTCAGATTCCAAGATGAAAGGATATGTATAGAAAAGGCATTAATACTTAAAAGTGTGGAAGAGTATGAAAATGCTATAGAATGGATTGATTGGGCTATAGATATTAATGAGAAGGCTTCAATGGCTTATTTTGTTAAAGGGATTTGTCTATGCCAATTACAGGATTTTAGCAGTGCACTAGAATATATGAATAAAGTAATTCATATGACCAATGGGGATTTAGTAGCTTATAGTGGTAAGATATTTATACATTATTATATGAAAGAATATGAAGAATGCATAAAGACATGCTTAGAGTCTATTAATGACAAAGAAATAAAGGTAGATGAGGTTAATCTCATTATTAAAATATATAAGGAAAAATTAGAAGGGTGCAAATCCATATTAAAGATAGATGACACATGGAATGAGGTAGTTTTGCTATTAGAAAACTTAAAAATTTAGTTATAAAAGACAATTGTAGAAAAGGAGAAAAATTGTATGGTAATAATAGGGATAGATTTAGGGACAACCAATAGCTTGGTTTCTTGTTTTACGGAGAATGGACCAATTATTATTGAAAATGTATTTGGGGAAAGATTAACACCCTCTGTAATTAGTGTGGATGACAATGGTCAGGTGTTTATAGGAAAAGTAGCCAAGGAAAGGCAAATAACTCATCCTAATCATACTGCAGCTATATTTAAGAGAAATATGGGAACAAAAAAAGAGTATAGGCTAGGAGATAAAAAATTCTTACCAGAGGAATTGTCTTCATTTATTATAAGAACATTAAAAGAAGATGCAGAACAATTTTTGGGAAAAGAAGTAACGGAGGCAGTAATAAGTGTGCCAGCTTATTTTAACGACACTCAAAGAAGAGCGACGAAAAGAGCTGGTGAACTTGCAGGATTAAAGGTAGAGCGTTTAATAAATGAACCTACAGCAGCAGCTATAGCTTATGGATTGCATCAAAAGAGTTTAAATACAAAGTTTCTAGTATTCGATTTAGGTGGAGGAACCTTCGATGTATCTATATTAGAGCTTTATAAGAATATCATGGAAGTTAGAGCAGTAGCGGGAGACAATTATCTAGGCGGGGAAGATTTCACTAAAATATTAGTGGAGATATTTGCAAGGAAAAATAGCTTAGATACAAAGGAGATGAATTATAAGACCCTTAGTTTATTAAGAAAACAAGCTGAAGTAGCCAAGAGGGAATTTTCAAAAGAAAAGTCAATAGAGATGTGCTGTAAAATAAGTGAGGAAGTGTTAAAATGCAATATTACCCTTGAAGAATATGAAAAAGCTTGTGAATTTTTATTAGGTAAACTAAGAAAGCCAATAGAAAGGGCTTTAAGTGATGCTGCTATAAAGTTAAAGGAAATAGATACAATAGTATTAGTAGGAGGAGCAACTAAACTTCCAATAATTCGTTCCTTTGTTAGTAAGCTCTTTGGAAGATTACCCTCTGTTAATATAAATCCAGATGAGGTAGTAGCTTTAGGGGCAGCAGTACAAGCAGCCATGAAGAATAGAAATGAAGCTATTAAAGAAATTGTACTTACAGATGTATGTCCATATACCTTGGGTACAAATGTATCAGTACAGAAGTTAGGTGAGTATTATGAACAAGGATATTTTTATCCTATAATTGAGAGAAATACTATTATACCTGTAAGTAGAGTAGAGAGATTATACACTATAAAAGATAATCAAAAGAAGATATATGTTGAGATACTCCAAGGGGAAAGTCGTCTTGCCAAGGATAATATATTATTAGGTAATTTAAGTATAATAGTACCACCAGCACCAAGTGGACAAGAAGCCATAGATGTAAGATATACCTATGATATAAATGGAATTTTAGAGGTGGAGGTTACAGTGGTTTCAACGGGAATTAAGAAAACTGTAGTTATAGAAAAGAACCCTGGTTATATGTCAAAGGAAGAGATGGAAAAACGATTGAAGGAATTAAATGAAATAAAAATACACCCTAGGGACAAGGAAGAAAACAAGCTTCTTTTAGCAAGAGGAGAAAGACTTTTCGAAGAAACCATAGGTGATATAAGAATGCTTATTGGACAGAACTTACAATGGTTTGAAGGTGTATTAGAAAAGCAAAATGAAAGAAAAATAGAGGAGGCCGCTGAAGATATTAGGAATTTACTAGATGAAGTAGAGGAGGAGCAGGAGTTTTAAGATGAGTTATTGGGATATTTTAGGCATAGAGTGCACAAATGATAGAAATGCAATTAGAGAAGCATATATGGAGAAGTTGAATATCTATCATCCAGAAGAAGATCCAGAAGGATTTCAAAGATTGAGAGAAGCTTATGATAATGCTTTAAAGGGAAAAGTAGTTCTAGAAAATAATGAAGAAGAAAAGGATCCTGTAGATAGCTTTATTTCTAAGGTTAAAACCTTGTATGACCAATTCTATTTAAGAATTGATGAAAAAAATTGGAGAGAATTATTTAAAGAGGATGTTTGTTTTCAAATTGATACTTCAAAAGAGATAAGTTATAAGGTATTAGAATTTTTGATGGAACACTACTACTTACCTAATAATGTGTGGAGAACATTAGATGAGCAATTTAGCTGGAGTGAGGCATATGAAGAATTAGGAGAACATTTTCCTAAAAACTTCATAGATTTTGCAATGGCAAATATAAATAATGAATTTAATTTAAGATATGAATTGTTTAGAGAAGAGGAATCAGTAGATTATGATGCATTTATAAAGAATTACTATGATGCCAGCTACAATATAAGAGATGGACGAATTTATAAGGCAAAAAAATCTTTAGATGCAGCCTTATCTATAATAGAATATCATGAAGATTTAAAAATTCTTCAGGGAAGGTATTTATTGCTATTAGATAAGGTGAATGAAGCAATAGAAGTATTTACAAAAATCATAGATGACAATAAATGTAATCCGGAGGTATATTTTAGAAGAGGGGGAGCACTTCTTAGAAAAGGAAAGATAAATGAGGCCTATGAGGATTATAAAAAAGCCTTAGAAAAGGACCCTAACAATACTTCTATTATATTTGGCATAGCTGAATGTTGTTATAGTCTAGAATTGTTTGAGGAAGCCAAGGAAATGTATTCAAGACTAAGCGATATATATCAGTATAATTCAGATATAAGAGCAAATTTAATAAGTGTAAATAAATTTTTGATAGATGAGTATGAAAATATAATTGAAAAAGATGATGAGATTAAATTTAAATTAGCTCAATGTTATTTCGAAAATTATCAATGTGAAGAAAGCTATGAAATTTTAAAACATATAGAAAAAGATTCACCTATGGATAAAACAAGGGTATATTTGGCATTAGGAAAGGTACTTGTTGTCTTAAATAGAACAGAAGAAGCTATGAAGTACTTTGAGGATGTAATAAGGCTTGAGCCAGAGAATGGAGAAGCTTATGGCTATATGGCCAGCATACTTCATGATATGAAAAAATATAAAGAAGCATTAAATTTTTATGATAATGCAATAGAATATGGAGAGGATTTATCTACCATATATAATAATAAAGGAAATTTATTATATAAACTAAAAAGATATGAAGAAGGCTTAGATGCATGTAATAAATCTATAGAGTTAAATGGTGGCATGGCTCATGCTTATAACAACAAAGGAAAGATATTATGCGAACTAGGAAGATATGAAGAAGCTTTAGAGGTATATAATATTGCATTAGATATCTGTCAAACCTTTGCAGAGGTTTATGGAAATAAAGCAGAAATATATATTAGAATAGGTAGGGCTGAAGAAGCTGTTAAGATTTGTGACGAAGCCATTAAAATTGGATTGGTAGATGGAAGTATATACTATGAAAAGGCAGAGGCACTATATACACTTGGAGAAAAGGCAGAAGCTCTAGAGTTATACGGTAAGTCATTAGAGAAAGATAAGGATAATTCAAAAATATATATAGGCTTTGGTCATTTTTATTTTGATGCTAAAGAATATGAGAAGGCTATAGAGTTTTATAATAAGGCCATAAATATAGATAAGAAAAACCCATACTACTATGTATGTAGAGGCAATGTTTATAGAAATATGGAAAAATATGATGAGGCTATAGCTGATTATACCAAAGGAATAGAATTAGACAATGGTTATGGATATGCATATTGCCAAAGGGGAATTATGTATAGAAATAAGAAGATGTTTAAAGAGGCCATTGAGGATTATAAGAAGGCTACAGAAATAGATACAGAGCATGCTTTTACATATAATGAATTAGGAGAAGTCTATCATGAAATGCAAAAATATGATAGTGCTATTGAGTGGTATACAAAAGCACTAGAAGTAGACCTAGGGTATGACTATTGTTATGCTAATAGGGGTATAACTTATAAAACCATAAAAGATTTTTCAAAAGCTATTGAAGATTTTACTAGAGCAGTAGAAATAAATCCAGAGTATGCTTATGCTTATAATGAATTAGGTGAAGTATGTCATGAAATGGAAAATTATGAGAAAGCAATAGAATGGTACAGTAAAGCTTTAAATATAGATAGTAATTATTCTTATTGTTATATTAATAGGGCTATAACTTATAAAAAGATGAAAGAGATTTCAAAAGCTATTGACGATTATACAAAGTCCATAGAAATAAGCCCTGAGTATACTTATGCCTATAACGAAATAGGAGATATATATTATGAGTCAGAAAAATATGATGAGGCAATAGAATGGTATAGAAAGGCATTAAAAATAAATAAAAACTATGTTGATGCCTATAATAACATAGGACTATCCTACTTTGATCAGGGAAAATACGATAAGGCCTTTGCAAAATTTAAGAAGGCTATAAAAATAGATCCTAAATATAAGTATGGATATTATAATATGGGTAGAATAATGTCAATTAAAGGGGATTATGAAGAGGCAATAAAATTGTATACTAAGGCTATAGAGATAGATCCAAGGTATGATGCATGTTATAACAATAGAGGAAGATCATATAAAAGTTTAAATAGATATGAAGAGGCAATAAAAGATTATACCAGTGCTATAGAAATTTCTCTCCATAGTGAAGCATTATATTACAATAATAGAGGAGTAGTATATGAAGACCTTGATGATTTGGAAAAAGCCATGATGGATTATAAAAAAGCTTTAGAAATATATCCAGAGTATGATTTACCTCTATGCAATATGGGAGATGTATACTATACACAAGGTAAATATGAAAGAGCTATAGAGTATTATACAAAGTCATTAGAGGTTAATCGCCAATTTGATTATTGTTATTATAAAAGAGCAATGGGTTACAAGTTAATAGGAGAGATAGAGAAGTCTATATTAGATTATACAAAAGCCATAGAATTTAATGATGAAGATGATAATTATTTCTTGCAAAGAGGACTTCTGCATAAGCAAATGGGAAGAAAAAAAGAAGCCTGTGCTGATTTTAAAAAAGCCTTAAAATTAAATTCTGATAACAAGGAAGCAAGAAATAATCTTAGTTTATTCTCTAAGGTTTTAAGTATGTTTTCTTAAGAAATTTTTATGAAAATATAATCGTTACAAAATAGAAAATTAACCACAAGGAAGCTATGGATAAATATATTTAACCATAGCTTTCTTGTGGCTTTTTACATATCTAACAAAGTATAAAAATATGTATTGGTATCACCTTTTGGATTTTAGAAGAAAGTCTTTAGAAAGTCTTTAGATTTCCCTCAAGTTTATCTTAATTTTTGAAAAGTATCATAAAAGTATAGAAACAAGAAATGGTTTAATAAATTAAAAAATTCTCTATGATATTGTATAATTAAGCTTGTATATAGATTAATGTATATTAAAAAATAATATGTAGATTAAATTAGATTGAATAAATACAATGTTGTAGAAAGAGGGAGCAATATGAATTCATATAATATTTTAGTTGTGGAAGATGAGAAGGAAATAGCAGATGCTATAGAAATATATTTAGTAAACCAAGGATATAAGGTATTTAAAGGTTACAATGGCTTCGAAGCATTAGATATATTAAATAGTGAAAAAATACATTTAGCGATAATAGATGTAATGATGCCTAAAATGGATGGAATAACTTTAATAATGAAGCTCAGAGAAAATAATAATTTCCCTGTTATAATATTATCTGCAAAATCAGAAGAAGTTGATAAGATTATGGGACTTAATATAGGAGCTGATGATTATGTTTCAAAACCATTCAAACCTCTGGAGCTTTTAGCACGAGTTAATTCTCAGCTTAGAAGATATACTAAATACTTAAATATGGTTAAAGATGAGGACAATGTATTTGTTATAGGAGGATTAGAGCTTAATCAGGATACTAAAGAAGTAACAGTAGATGGTAACTTAGTGAAGACTACGCCTAGTGAATTTAAGATACTTCATTTATTAATGAGAAATCCAGGGAGGGTTTTCTCTGCAGAGGAGATATATGAAAGAGTTTGGAATGAGCAGGCAATAAACACAGATACTATAATGGTTCATGTAAGAAACATAAGAGAAAAAATAGAAATAAATCCAAAAAATCCAAAATATTTAAAGGTGGTGTGGGGAGTTGGATACAAAATTGAAAAGCAATAAAAATACTAGTAAATATATAATAAATACAATCATCTCGATTTTATTATTAGGTACAGCTATAGGAATGTTATTCACATATTCAAATATAGAAGAGAGAAGTAAAAAATATGGATATAATCCATATGAACAATCAGATTTTCTAGAAGATTTATATAAAAATAGTTATGTGTTATATCATAAAATGCTAGAAGAAAAATCAGGGAAAAAAATAGTTCCATCAGACCTATTATTTAATGAAAATTTAGTTTACAAAGAATATGAGAATTACTCAGAGGATGATTCAGACTACAATTCAAATTATGATCAATATAGAGATATAAAGAATAGAATAAATGACGAATTTAGTAGTTGGAAAAGAAATTTTAATAATTCTTTTAGTAATTTATCTTATTATGCTGTTGAAAAGGAAAAAAAATTAAGCATAACAAATAATGGCAAGGATATAAATGGTCTAATAGATGAGAATATTAGCCTAGAAAAACGTGAAGAAAATAATAAATATAATATAATATATGATTTCTATGTAGTTCTTGATTTTGATGAAAAAGGAAATTTAACTGTGAGAAATCCTTATGGAGTAGATGGAAATGACATAACTAGTAGATTTATAGATTTTAAATCAAGTCTAAATCTAAATTACAATTTAGAATTGGAATCTATTAAAAATATGACCCTTGTATATGCTGTTCCTAAAAATTTATCTTACAGTGATAGTATATCTTATTATGTAGATAGAGGAAATAGATATGGGATTGTTAACGCTAGTGGCCCTTTTATAATGTTAGCCCTAGGATTTATAACATTATGCGGACTATTAATTCCATATAAAAATTCTAAAGAATTGTTAGGCTTTGATAAATTCTATAAAATTCCATTTGAAATAATTGCACTAATGGTACTTTTCACTATAGCACTTATAAGTACATCTCCACAAAATATAATAACTAGTACTTTAAGTGGAGAATTTGTTAACGGATTAGCAGAATTAAGTATAGAAGGAGCTTTAGCTAAAAATATAGTTGGGTTAATAAATATTGGGTATTGGTTTATATGTTTTGGAATAATATTTATGGCGGTTGTTTTATTAAAGCATATATTTAGTATAGGAATTAAAAAATATATCAGAGAAAACACCTTAATGTTTATAATAATAAAATGGATAAAAAATATATTTAGTAGGACATATGAATATTTTCAAAATATAGATCTAAGAGATAAACCAACAAAGTTTATTGTAAAAGCATTAGGTATAAATTTTGTAGTAGTATTAATACTTTGTAGCATGTGGTTCTTTGGAATATTTGGGGCAATAATCTATACAGTAGTTTTATTTATAATAGTAAGAAGATATGTTGAAGATACAAGTAAAAAGTACAATAAACTTTTAAAAGCAACTAGTAAAATTGCAGAAGGTAATTTAGATGTTGACATTGAGGAAAATTTAGGTGTATTTGAGCCATTTAAGGAAGAAATACAAAGTATACAAAGTGGATTTAAAAAGGCAGTTCATGAGGAAGTAAAAAGTCAAAGGATGAAAACAGAGCTTATATCTAACGTATCCCATGACTTAAAAACTCCATTAACTTCAATTATTACCTATGTAGATTTGTTAAAAGATGAAAATATTACTGAGGAAAACCGTAAACAATATTTAGATACCCTAGATAGAAAGTCACAAAGATTACAAGAGTTGATTGAAAATCTATTTGAGGTAAGTAAAGCAACAAGTGGAAATATAAAGTTAGATATAGTGGATGTGGATGTAGTATCTCTAATGAAGCAAACCCTATTAGAATTAACTGATAAGATATCAGAGGCATCCTTAATTGTAAAAAGCAATTTTCCAGAAGGTAAAGTTGTATTAGCTTTAGACAGTCAACGTATGTTTAGAGTATTTGAAAATCTTATAATTAATATAACTAAATATGCTATGACAGGATCTAGAGTATATATCGATATTATTGAGGAAGTTGATAGGGTTAATATAGTTTTCAAAAACATGTCTGCAGTAGAAATAGATATAAATATGGAAGATTTGACAGATAGATTTGTTAGAGGAGATAAGTCTAGGAATACAGAAGGTTCGGGCCTAGGTCTTGCCATAGCTAAGAGCTTCGTGGAGTTACAAGGAGGAATTTTCTCGGTAAATGTAGATGGAGATTTATTTAAAGTTACAATTAGCTTTGACAAAAAAGCAATATAAAGCATAAAAGCAGCCTTTGGGCTGCTTTTATGCTTTGACTCTGTTAGACAAAATTGCTGATTTGCTATACAAAATAAGGTTGGATGTATAAATAACCTTATTTTAATTACTTAGTTCTTTTTAAATAAATTAAATCCTGATAAAACACATATAAATGCACTGAATCCTAATCTTAACCAATCCATATAAAGCCAGAAATCTCCACCGTATACTATGCTTGGAGTTGTATTATATTCATCAACATAAATACCTATATTCCAAAATAACTTAACGGATATTATTAAGCAAATAAAACTTAATGCAAATATGACCATGTTTAAAAATTTATTATTCATAATTATTCCCTCCAAATTTCGAATGAATTATTTACTAATTTATATGCTATATTAGGAGCATTATCTCTTAAAGGGACTTTAAACCAAATGGTATCTACATATCCTAAATGCCATAGAGCAAATAGCAAAGTATTCATAATATAAACCGTAAATCCACTTTTATAACAGGATTTTAGCTTATTCCAAACATACCCCCTAAAAAGGAACTCTTCAAAATTTTTGGACATGATTAGGATAGTAATAGTAAGTAAAAACATGATCAAAATAGTAATTAAATCGCTACTATAAGAATTCTTATCTACGATTAGGAAAAGCAAGTGTTTTATTGTTATTCTTATAATCTGAAATGATATTAAAGTAGCTATGATTTTTAGTAATAGGTTTTTCTTAATTCTATAATTCCTCATTCCTTCTACTCCTTAAAATCCTCCATTTTTGCTTTATTAAGTATCTTATAACATAATAACAGAAATATTATCGTTATTCAATAAAAAAATAAGTAATAACAATAAAAATATATTGTTATTTAAAAATATCACTATATAAAAGTTACAATAAAGTTTATACACGATAAATGATTGATATGAATTATCTTTATTGAAATCTATATAATTAAAATTTTGTAATAATTTCTTAAGAAATGTTTAAGTAAATTTTAAATAATTAATTATACAATATGTTTATTAATAAAAATAATTTACAAAAGGAGAGTTTTAGATATAGGTTTTTAATGGACAGCTAACAGTAAGATTAAAGAGGGTGAAAAAAATGAGTGAATTAAAAAGTTTTATAATAGCAATTTTTCTAATAACTGTTTTAAATATTTTTTTAAGGAAAAATAGCAAGAAACTTAAAGATAAAATAAGATGGCAACATTACTTTTTTGGATATCTTTTTATGATATATCTTATAATCGCCTTAACACAAGTAGTAGGATTTCCTTCTTTGCAGGAAGGGCAAAGGATTTTAAGTTTAAATGAGCCTATATTTAATCCTAATATAAATTTAGTACCTTTTAAAGGTGGACTTGAAATTTCAGCTATACTTAATATAATATTCTTTATGCCGTTTGGATTCTTATTACCAACATTATGGAAAAAGCATAGAAGCTTATGCCCTACGTTATATAGTGGAATATTATTTTCAATAATTATTGAAATTAGTCAATTGTTTGCTAAATATCGTGCAACAGATATTAATGATTTAATAATGAATACCACAGGAACCATTTGTGGTTGGGTAATTTTCAATATAATTAGTAAAGTTTTTCATAAACTGGCTAATAAGACAGCGGTTCAAGACTTTTCTAAGGATATGATGATTATTAAATTAGAGCCTTGTTTTTATATTGTGATTGCAATCATAAGTGCATTTTTAGCTTAAAGGTTTGAGAATATGTGATGATTTTTTTAATATTTATTTATAAAAATACTGAAATTTAATTATTCATTATATGTAAGTTTCAATAATATGATTAGACCATAAAAATCATTTCTATGATGAAATTATGAAAATCCTTCAGCAGTAGCTTTTTATAGTCTAATCATAAGATATTCTATTTGTATAATGTAGAAACTTAATTAAAACTTATATATTATATAAAATACTCATATATTTTATATGGAATATAGTCAATTGAGTCTAAATTTAAATAATAATATATATAGTTACCATGTCGTTTTTTATATAGAAGCTCTGCCTCATATAATATCTTTAAATGCTTAGAAATGCAGGCTTCTGTCAATTTTAAAGTTTTAGCTAGATTTTGTGTAGATTGAGGAGACTTTTTCATTTCTCTAACTATTTTTAATCTTGTTTCATCACCTAAAGCTTTAAGTAAATATATAAGGTCACTAGGTGCTAGGTCTTTTTTATCCCCTATCTTTATAAGTCTAGTCAAATAAACTTCATTCTCTCCAGTGTCTATTAATAGATGAGGGGACATAAAGGTACTGGGTCTTATTTTTATAATTTTTAGGCTATCTAAGCTATAGCTATATACTTTATTCTTATGAAATTTTATTTCATTTTCCGTTATTTCTATTCTTTCATGGATAGAACCTATATATTTAAGTGTATCTTCTTTTGCAGTTTCTATATCTTTTTTTAGAACTCTTACTAGTAAAGGTTCTATATATTTTAATTCTTGTTGAAAGTATTCTAAATAGAATTTATTTAAAACTTTAAAAATATCTGCCTTTTCCTTTTCATTAATAGATTTATTATAAAGACTAAAAATTTTATTTATTTCGTAGAGAGGTTTAATGGAAATAAAATCCAAAACACTTAAGATACTTAAATCTTCACATTCCTCGTAGGTTTGAAATATATCCATTACAATAAGCCAATTATAGGTTTTTTCACCTAAAATTCTTATCTCTTTTAATAAATCAGCATCCATATCAGTTAAAAGTCTATCTGCCCAATCTAATCTATCTAAATGGTGGCTGGGGTTTACAAGAACATGAAGAGCACAAAGCATTTCAAAGATTGGTGAGTATATAAATTCTATTTTTATTTCCTTTTCGTATAATAAACCTACTCTCATAAAATCTCCTTAAAATAAAGTTAAGTTACCTGTTTTTCTGCTGTGGAGCTCCACTCTTTTAAGTATTATTAGTGATAAACTATATAGAATTAATATGATAAGAATTCCTACTAATAGAAATCCTCTCAAGTCATATAAAGTGCTACCACTTAAAAATACCTTTCTCATAGCTTCAATGGCATAGGTTAAAGGAAAAATAAAGCTTACTATTTTAGCCCATAGTGGAAATAACACTGTAGGAACTTTTACTCCTGAAAAGATTTCCATAGGTTCTTCTAAAATAGTAAATAAAAATCCTGAATCTCTGGAAAATAAAAATAGTGAATTTAAAAACATTCCCCAAAGCACAGCCATGAGCATGGTAACTAAAAAAACTATTATTGCTGAAAAAATATTTATATTCAATACTTCATATTTAAATATAATCATTGCAAAAGTAAAAAACAACATAACTATTATACTTTCAAATAGGGAAGATATAGCATTACCTAAAATAACCCCTTGTCTACTAGCTGGAGATAAGTAAATTAACTCTAAAGTTCCACTTACTCGTTCGTAGGAAAATTTCCAAGCAGATTGAACTAAGGACCTAAAAAAGCTCATGGACATATATCCTAATAATATAAATATTATCATATTTTCTTTATTTAAATAAGGTATATTACTATTATCCAAATTGAAAGGCTTAAAGCTATAATAAGTAGATATAAAGCTAATTATAGGCCAGATAAATAATGATACATATATAAGTTTACTGTGAAAATAATTTTTATGTTGTTTTATAGCCTCTGCTTTAAGAACTTTAAAAAAATCTTCCATTTCCTAAGCCTCCTTTGCTAAATTTATTATGGCCTCTTCTAATTTTGGTTCTATTTCATACATTTCCTTTATAATCAGTCCATTTTTCACACAAAATTCTGATAGATTTATAGAAATATTTATAGGTGAAATTACTTCTAAACCTTCCGTATCTCTTTTTTCTACTGTAATATCATCATAAACTTTATTTAACTCCAGTGATAATTTGTCTCTCAAAAACTCTGGAGGATTGTACACATTAATAACGTATTTTTTATATTTAAAGGTTGCTCTAGTCAGTTCTTTTGGAGTTCCCTCTTTTATTGTTTCACCATTATTTAATATATAAATATAGTCACAGAGCTCTTCAATTTCGCCCATATAATGAGAGGTTAATAGAATTCCTTTTCCTTCTTCTTTAGCAAGTCGTTTTGTATATTCTCTCAATTCCTTAGCAACTACTGCATCTAACCCTATAGTCGGTTCATCCATAAAAATATATTTAGGATCATTTATCAATCCTCTTGCTATTTGCAATCTCTGCTTCATACCTTTAGAATAAGTCTCCACAGGCACATTCTTTTTTTCATATAGGCCTACTAGCTTTAATAGCATATTTATTCGTTCCTTTAAGAGCTTGTTATCTATGCCATAAAGTTGACCATAGTACCAAAGGTTTTCATAGGCTGTGAGTCTCCAATAAATCATTCTTTCTCCACCAGCTACCATGTTAATAATTTTTTTTACTGACCTAGGATTTTTAACTCCATCTATGTTATCTATAAGATAGGTTCCACTTGTAGGAGATAGTAAAGTAGTCAACATTTTAATTGTGGTAGTTTTCCCTGCTCCATTTATACCTAATAGACCTATTATTTCTCCACTGTCAATTTTTAAAGAGACCTCTTTGACAGCTTCAACATATTTTTTACTCTTTTTCATAAAGCCTTCACTTATCTTAGTTTCAAAAGTTTTCTTTAAATTTTCTGCTATAATCATATTTCCACCTACCCTTGAATTTTTTCTAAAGCTATATATTCAATTTTCTTAATAAGCCCAAAACCTATAAGTGTATAAACTAAGCTTAGTATAAATACATAAATCACATCTGATATTTGGGATGATAGGGACATTCCTAAGAGTGCGGTATTTCTTATAATTTCTACAACTCCTGTTATTGGTATAAGATTAGCAATATGTCTTACAAATAGAGGTAAATAATCTATAGGAAAAGTAATTCCACACAAAAGAAATAGAAGAGCAAATAAGGTGTTTTGAGAGATATAGGTATCTCGTGTGTATAGCATAATACAAGCTAATACCATAGATACTCCAAAGAAAGCAAATAATCCTAATAAACAGGATAATAAAAATCCTATCATATTAACATTTCTTAAAGTAAGTCCAAAGGGTATAGCTATTATTATTGAAACACATACCTCTAATCCCGTAGTAATGGTCTGTTGAAGCGTATTTCCCATAAAATATTGAACTCTTTTAAAGGGAGCAAGCATTATACTTTCTAAGGTTCCTTCCCGAAGCTCTGTAATTAGGCTTCTACTTACATTTAGGCAGGTTCTAACCACAAAGATATAAATTAAAGTTCCTAGAATAACAAAGCTCATGTAATCTCCTGTACCTGTATAGGTATAGAATTGTTTAGAGGTGTTTCCGTTAAATAAAAGCTTGTACATAAATAATGCACCTAGAGAGGTGTAAATTCCAGTCAGTACATTTCCAATAAAAAAGCTTTTTGGGTATGCTCTGAATTGAATCATAAAATTTCTGAGAAAGGTTGCCTTCAATACTTTTAGATCCATATTATTCCTCCTTTTATTTTGATTAACTAGATAGCTAATCAAATGATGTTTTCTCTAAGGCAGAAGGATTATAGAGCTCATAGATATATTTGTCAATATTTTACCTAAATAGGATAATAAATGATTAAAATATGGAGTAAAGTAGCAACTTATAAAAACAACCATATATTATACTAGAAAGTTGTACAAGCATTATTAAAATTTTATAATAAGGAGTTAATATTATGCTCTCTTTAAATAAAATAACACCCTATAATGGGTTTTATGAAAATCCAGATTTTGGTCAACAAAATAACTATGCTTGGTCAATGGCAGAATTAGGTGACTATATTTATGTGGGGACAGGAAGAAATATAGTTTATCTTGTAATGGTTGGAATTTTTAATATTCCTGCAGATAGAGTTCCTGAAGTATTCAATCCAAAACCATTTCCAGATTTAAATGGTGAAATTTGGCGTTATAAAAAAGATGGTAGTGAACCATGGCAAAGGGTATATAAATCGACTATGGAAGAGGGAATTACTGGATTTAGATTTATGATTGATTACACCTTAGCTAATGGAGAAAAACTAATAGTTGCAGCAGGAAGTAATTTAACAAGTGTAAGAATGTTAGTTAGTGAAAATGGAGTTGATTGGATTCCTGCCAATGATGGAATTACTGATGGTGATACTGTGAGGTCTATGATAGTTCACAATGGAAAGTTATATATGGGGGTTATGATAGGCACAGGTGGAGGAAATGAGACAATTCTATATGAAACAGAAAATCCTTTAAATGGTTGGAATAGAGTGAGCTTTGGTGTTTCTAAAAATAATCCAAGAGGAGAAATAGCATCAATGGAAAGCTTTAATGGACATTTATATATTGGTACTGCACCAATAGGAGGTTTTGAAGTTTGGCGTACTTTTGGTACAGAACCTGAGAGAGACCAGTGGAAGTTAGTGGTTGACAAGGGTGCTGGAGATGCTTTAAATGAATTGCCTCTCAGTATGAAGGTTTTCAAAAATAATCTTTATGTGGGTACTGGGGTTTGGTTTGGAATTTATAGTATAAATCCTAGTCAACGATTTGTGCCTCCAAAGGGATTTGATATAATAAAAATTTGTTATAATGATATATGGGAAGTAGTTGTAGGCAGTAGTCCAATATTCCCTACAAAACCAATAACAAATGGTATCAGAGATCCGAAACAACCTGCTGGTTTAGGATTTGTATCCAATGCATACTGTTGGCAGTTAAAAGAATATAATAATGAGCTCTATTTAGGATCTTGGGACTGGTCTGTGCTTATTCCTACAATTATTTTCAGTTTAATAGAGAATATAGATTATTTTAAAAGCATTATACCTGAAAACTTTTGGAATGGATGCCTAGGTCAGGAGGATTTTTGTAGGTTTATTCGTATAATTATATGTATACTGAAGATCATTATCAATACAATTAAAACCATGGGTGGGGATTTATGGGTTTCTCATAGTGGAGATTGCTGGAAACCAATTTCTCTTAATGGATTAAGAAATGATAAAAATTATGGTATTAGAATGCTATTGCCGTCCAATGATGGTAGACTCTATGTAGGTACTGCAAATCCTTATGAAGGCTGTGAAGTATGGACTTCAAAGAAAAAATAATCATCACTGTTTTGAGGTTTAAATAGTAAACAGCTACTCTTGCCATAATTATCTTTTAAATGCATCTAAGATGAATATATTTAAATATTATACAATAATTGACTTAAAATAACTTGAATGATAATATGTATGTATAATTTACTATTTAAGATCTTTTGAGTTAGCTTAGTGTTATGGTTATGTAATACTATATAATTTTTAAGTGAGTTTAGAAAAATTAATCTAGGCTGTAGGAAAGATTTACTTTCTTACAGTCTTTAATTTTATCTATAGATTATAAGGAATGGATTTGTTTTTAAATAGTGTGGATAATGAACTACATATTATTACTTACAATAAAAAGTTGTATAAAGGGGGCAAAATATAATGTTAAAGATGAGAGAAAGAAATGAGAAATTAGAAGAAATTATTGAAAGATATATGGAAGAGGAAGATATACCAGGAGTGGCCATAGGAATAGTTATGGATAGTAAAATTGCATATACCAAAGGCTTTGGAGTAATGGACATAAGTACGGGAGAAAAAGTTAATGAGAATACACTTTTTCATATGGCATCAATATCTAAAACCTTTGTAGCTACAGCTATTATGCAATTAGTTGAAAATGAGAAAATGGATATTAATAAACTTGTAATAGAGTATGTTCCTTACTTTAAGTTAGAGGATGAAAGATATAAGGAAGTTACAGTTAAATATATGCTAACTCACCTATCTGGAATGCCAGATGTGGAGGACTATGAGTGGGATAAGCCTAAATATGGAGATGATGCACTAGAGGGGTATGTTAGGAGCCTTTCTGATAAAAAGTTAATTTGGAACCCAGGAGAAAAGTTTGCCTATAGTAATATGTCCTATGAAATCTTAGGAGATGTTATTGCCAAGGCCGCTGGCATGTCTTTTGAGGATTACGTTAAAGAAAATATATTAAATCCTCTAGGGATGACGGAGAGTACCTTTTTAAATGAAAAGGTATCAAGAGGACTTTTAACCACTCCACATGTGAGAGATAGCAGATTTGAAAAAACTATAAGTGAAATATTTCCTTACAATAGAATTCATGCTCCTAGTTCAACCCTTTATTCTAATGTAACTGAGATGTGCAATTATGCTATTACTTATATGAACAAAGGTAATTTTAATGGAAAACAGATATTCACAAGAAAATCTTATGAAGCTATGACTATGCCTTATGCTGAAACAGGGTGGGGAGAACTAAATATAGGACTAAGTTGGTTTATTAAGGATTATCATGGAGCCGTAAGAATCAGCCATAGTGGAGGAGATACAGGTTTTAGAAGTAATCTTATTATACTACCAGAAAAAGGTATGGCGGTAGTTGGTATGAGTAATTGTGATTATGGAAATGTAGAAATGATTACAGAGGCTGCATTAGATATAATTAATGATTATGAAGTTAAGAACATTAAAATATCACCGACACCTTTGCTTTTTAATATCTTAGTTAATCAGGGTATAGAGAGTGTAAGAGAGAAACTTAGATACATGAAGGAAAATGAATTAGATAAATATCATATGAACGAATGGAGATTAAATTCCTTAGCTTATGGACTTATGAGATCAAATATGGTTAATGATGGAATAGAAATTTTGAAATTAGCTATTGAGGAATATCCTAATTCAGCTAACCTCTATGATAGTCTTGGAGAGTTATATTTAAAAAAAGGTGACAAAAGATTATCAGTAGATAGTTATAAAAAATCATTAGAATTAAACCTTGGTAATTCACATGCTAAAGAGACAGTAGAAAGATTGGAAAAAGAAAGACAGGAACTTGAAAATACATTGAAGGAAATATAGATGAGTTGAGAAGTATAGAAGAAAAGGTTATTAAATATATGACTGAGGAAATAGATGTAAGCGGTATTGAAAGAGAAGCTACATGGAATGATGAGATATTAGAGCTTTTATAGAAATGAAGGTGAGTATATATGAACTTTAAATTTAAAGAAATGAATAATGATTATGCCAAAGAAATTTTAACTTGGCATTATGATGGAATATATTCTTTCTATGATATGGAATACGATACAGAAGATTTAAAAGAATTTTTAGATAATATAAAGAATAATACTTGGAAGAATCAATATGTTGCAGTAGATGATTTAGAAAAGCTTATAGGAATATTTTCTTTCAATATTGATAAAGAGGTTATGGAAATTGGATTAGGATTAAGACCAGATTTAACAGGTCAGGGTATAGGAGAAGAGTATATAAGCTCCGGAATCAATCATGGAATAAACACATTGAATTTTAAAGGAAAGTGTATAAGCTTATCAGTTGTTGCTTTTAATTTAAGAGCAATAAAGCTATATAAAAAAGTTGGATTTGAAGAAGTAAGTAGATTTATACAACTTATAAATGATTATGATTATGAATTTATAAAGATGATAAAGGTACACCCATAGGAGATAGACATTGTACCATATAGATATTCCTTTTGCACTAACCACACAAAAGAGGCTTTTTAAGGAAGCTGGTTTTAAAAACTTTAGTCTTATATTTAAACAAGGTGAGCACTTTATTTATGAAGTAAGATAGTTTAAGGTTAATAGGGCAATTCTATTACCAACTCAAGTACAAATATTAGTATATTTTTATTATAATTTAAGGAGACTGTGTTAAAATGCTTATGCTATTTTGATACAGTCTTTTAATATGTCTTAAACATAAATATTCAGATTATTAGATAATTTGCTGTGTTATTGTAGTAAATTTGAAAATATATTAATATGATAATATGTAATAAAATAACATATAGTATAATTTGAAAATTTAAATTTGTAAGTTGGGATTTAAATTATTAAGTGTAATTTAAATAGGTGAGTAAAATATGGAAGCTAAAAAAGTTTTAGAAATTGCTCTTTCAGCAGGTAAAATACTTTTAAGTAACGGAGCAGAGGCATATCGGGTGGAAGAAACCATTGAAAACATATGTAGAGCTTATTCCTTAGAGTGTGAGTGTATGGTTACAGATAGAGGGGTATTTGTTTCCATAGTAGATAGTCATGATGAGAAAGTGACCTCATTAAAAAAAATTGGACCTAGACGAGTAGACTTATACAGAATAGAACTTATCAATTCTTTTTCTAGAAATATTAAAGAAGCTAATTTATCTTATGAAGAGGCTAAAAAGATGCTAAAGGATATAGATAATTCTCCTTATTTTAGCTTTCCCATAAGACTATTTGCTGCAAGTATGACATCTTTTGTATATTCATTATTCTTCAATGGAACTATATATGATTCTATTATGTCAGCAGTTATAAGTGCAGGTATTTATTTTATGTTAGAAAAGATATCGAAGGTTGGTTTTTTTCAATTTTTTCAGATGCTTATTTCTGGTTTTATGATAGGAGTTACAAGCTCAATACTGCAGAGCATATTTCCAGTTTTAAATAAGGATAATTTAATAACAGGTGCAATAATGATTTTATTACCAGGAGTAGCTCTTACCAATGGAATTAAGGACGTTATATATGGTGACTTTGTGGCCGGAATGGCAAAATTTTGTGAAGCAATGCTTGTTATAGTTGCAGTAGGGGTGGGTATAGCAGCAGCGTTACTGCTTAGGATAGGTGTGACATTATGATAAAACAAATCATATTAGCATTTTTAGGCAGTATATTTCCTGTTATTTTATTTAATATTGATAGAAAGAAGATTATATGGACAGGCTTTTGTGGATCACTAGGATGGGCAGCATACTTGATTATATATAGTTTAAATAGTAGCTCAGTTATAGCGTCTTTTGTGGGAGCTTTTGTTGTGGGAATGTATAGTGAAATTATGGCAAGAATACTTAAAACACCAGCTACACAATTTTCTGTACCAGGGATATTTCCATTAGTTCCAGGAATACTTGCTTATAAAACTATAAATTTTCTTGTGGAAAAGAATCTTAATCAGGCTTTTACTAAAGGTATGGAAACAATAGCAATAGCTGGAGCTATTGGACTCGGTATAATGTTATCTGCAACCACATCTAAATTTATATCAAAGATAAGAAATCGACGTAAAAGGTATAAAATAAAACTTAGAGACCGGAGGAAGAAGTTAAATGCGCCAAAGGCGAGTAAATCGAGTCACTAGATCAGTGCAACTATAAGTTGCAATTAACTAAATAAATTTATTAATAAAACATTTAATTATAGATAAAATAATAAAAAATGATATAATAATCCTTGAAATATTAAACAAAAGAGGAGTAAAGTATGGAAGCTAAGAAGGTGTTAGACATTGCCCTATCAGCGGGACAGATACTTCTAAGCAATGGTGCTGAAGCATATAGAATTGAAGAAACTGTGGAAAATATATGCAAGGCCTATAAGTTAGAATGTGAATGTATGGTAACTGATAGAGGAGTTTTTGTTTCAGTTGTTGATGCAGATGATGAAAAGGTAACATCATTAAAGAAAATACGTACTAGAAGAGTAGATTTACTTAGGATAGAGCTTGTAAATAATTTTTCTCGCAATATTAGAGAAGAGTGTATGACTTATGAAGAAGCAAAAAAGAGATTAAAAGATATAGAAAAAGCACCGTACTATAGTTTTAAGTTGAGATTGTTTTCAGCAGCAATGACATCTTTTATTTATGCATTATTTCTTAATGGAACTATATATGATTCTATTGTATCTGCAATTATAAGTGTAGGTGTATATTACATGCTTGAGAAAATATCTGGAATAGGATTTTTTCAGTTTTTCCAAGTATTTATTTCAGCATTTATTATAGGAAGCGTTAGCGCAGTACTCCATAATATATTTCCCGTTTTAATTAAAGATAATGTAATAACAGGAGCGATTATGATTTTATTACCTGGAGTTGCTCTTACTAATGGGATGAAGGATATAATTTATGGAGATTTTGTTTCGGGTATGGCAAAATTTTGTGAGGCTGTACTAATATTAGTTGCTCTGGGAGCAGGTATTGGTGCCGCGTTATTTCTTAGAATAGGTGTGTGAAGATATGATAAGACAGATTGTATTAGCGTTTTTCGGAAGTGTATTCCCCGTTATACTATTTAACATAGACAGAAAAAAAATTATATGGACAGGATTTTGTGGTGCTCTTGGATGGGCTGCTTATCTAATAGTATACAATATCTATGGTAGCTCTATTATAGCTTCCTTTATAGGAGCTTTTGCAGTAGGAGTATATAGTGAAGTCATGGCCAGAATTTTAAAGACTCCTGCTACACAATTCTCTATTCCAGGTATATTTCCACTGGTTCCAGGAATACTCGGATATAAAACTATAAGTCTATTAGTAGAAAATAAGTTTTCAGAAGCTGCACTAAAGGGAATGGAAACTGTAGCTATTGCAGGAGCTATAGGCTTTGGCATAATGCTATCAGCGACTACCTCTAGATTTATATCTAGATTGAAGAATGAGAAAAATAGTAATTTAACATAGAGAGGGTTAAAAATGAGAGTTAAAATTAATTACATTTATCATAGTTCTTTTATTATTAATACTGAAAATAATCTTTTAATCTTTGACTATTATAAAAGTGACAGAGATAAAACTAAAATTATTATGGATTCACTTAATGAAGCCGTGATAAGTGGAAAGAAGGTCTTGGTATTTTCGTCTCACAGTCATTATGATCATTTTAATAAAGAAATTTTTAAGTGGAAAGATTTAAATCCTAATATAAATTATATTTTAAGTAGTGATATTAAGGTAAGCAATAAAAGTAACTATAATATGATAAGTCAGGGAGAACAAATAACTATAAAGGACATAAATATAAGTGCTTATGGCTCTACGGATGCCGGAGTTTCTTATGTTGTAGAAGTTGATGGACTCAAGATAGTTCATGCAGGAGATTTAAATTGGTGGTATTGGAAGGATGAAGACACTGAAGAAGAAGCTAGAGATATGGAAAATGCATTTAAATCCATAGTAGAGGATATAAGTAAAAATGGAAAGTTAGATTTAGCATTCTTTCCAGTGGATCCAAGACTTCAGGAATTCTATTATCTTGGAGGAGAGTACTTTATTGAGAAAACATCACCTAAAGTGTTTATACCAATGCATTTTGGAGAAAATTTTGATGTAACTAAGCAATTTAAAGAAAACATAAAAAGAGAAGGTACTCAAGTCATTGAGATAGATGATGACAATCAAAGCTATGAATTAGATTTTTAATATATAGATTAAGTGGAAAGTAACTTATTTAGTGAATTGTAACCGTTGGTTGCAATTCACTAAACAAAGTTCTATGCACTTTTAAATTTTTAATTCAACTATATATTTCTTTTCAAGTTTAATTGGATTATAAGATAGCTTGGCTTTTCGCAAACCTTCGTTGCCAAGATCCTCTTCCCTATTTACATATGTCATATCATTTAAATAGTTTTCTAAAAAACTCTTATTTATAAAAGCATAGATCCCTTTGTAAGAAGTGTCTGCTTTTTCTATATGAATTACTGCAGTTTCGGAATTTAATCTTTCACCAATGGTAAAGGCAATTAGTTTATCCTCAACATAAACACCCATTCCTAAAAGATTTAATTCTTCCATGTGCTGTAAAAAATCACTAATTCCTTTAAGCTCATGGCATAGAACTTTACTGTTATTATTTTTTAATTTAAACCACTGATTGGCCGTTTTTATTGCATCACTTTGAGCTTCCAATGACGATAAATCCTTTATCTTATAATCATAAGAAGCTATAAATTGATTATAGTGATTTTTCTTTCCGTGATATTTTTTGCCTGATAAGTTTATTAAACTTTTTGTATCATAGATATAATCAAAGCTATTTCGTTCTTCACAAAATATTACATCATCTCCATAAAGTTGTTTTAAGTCATCAAGAAAAGTGTCTTCTACCTCTCTAAAAACTAATGTATTAAGTTGGATGCTTCTATTATAATCTTTTAAATTCTCAATTATATATTTCAAGGACTCTGAAGAATATCCTATGGGAGACATATAAAAAGTACCCTTATTATCTTCAGTTTTCTTTATAATTAAGGAATCATGAGTAGTAGCAATTTGTATATTGCTAAAGTATCTCCAAAAATAAAGATTAGAGAAAGCATATTCATGAGTTCTAAAATTGTATTCATCTATATATGTTGAGAAAAGTTCTTTATGCTTTAGTTTAATATTTTCGAATTCTAACATGCGTGTTCACCTTTTTCTATTGCTATAAAATTTATTGTTGACTTAGTACTAGTAAAAATATATTTTATACTCATATAAACTATAATATGCTTTTAATTTGTATAGGTCTATAGTGAATTTTCACTTATATTAATCATTATGGTTAGTATAGTATAATTCTCTAATAGTATTAATCATATCCTCATTGTTATTAGCAATCTGCTTTAAAGAGAAACCAATAAGTAGAGGAGAAACTACAAATCTTGGAACCACCTTGCATATTATAATATCTTTCCATTGATAGAAAAATAAATTAAAACTAGAACATTTTGCATAGTAATTATGAAGTATATAATGAACCATATTCTGTATATTTTCACTGAATCCATTTAACTTATTGATATCTTTACAAATAACATTTATTTCTGTAAAGGAATTTATTGGATATGTAGAGAGATTAACATGGCATTCATCATCTTCATAAATTGTTGCACCTTGAAAATATATATCCTTTAAATCTTCTTTATAATCAATATGTTTCAATCCTACAATTTGCATATGAGAATGCTTTATACTTCCCCCAGATTGAGGCCCATGATTTTTAAATAGTATTACTGATTTGAACTTCCCGCTCTTTTCCATTGTGAGCCAATGGTCAACTGCAAAGTTAATTAATCTTCTCATGTGTTCTTTAGAATACATAGACATATCTTCACTGCAATTTTTAGTTTCTATTATTACTGTTTGAAGCGTATCTTCAATAGTAGCATATTTATTCTTCAGGAATATAAAGGGATCGTCCTTATCTAAAATATCTGTTAAAGCATCTCTATTACAGAAGGGACAAGGAGTATCGGTATCTCTTATGCTATTTGGCTTACTTTTACTTACCTCATAAAGAAATTTTAAATATTTATCTTCTGACACATTATCACCTACTAAAAATAATTTTAATATAATTCTAGGATTCCTATTACTATCAATATAATATAGTAGGGAATTTCTATACATAGGTTAATTATATCATATTATTTATATAGAATAATACTCTCATAATATTATGAAATAATTGAAGGGAAAAGTATTATGATTATTATAAAAAAGTACATTAAAATATAACATTAACTTCTGAAAGAGGTTTTTGCTTAAGTAAAAGCCTTCTCTCTAACGAAATCAACCTTCTGCGATAAAGGCGCACCTCACTGACGAAGCCAATTCACTATGCCTCTGGCATACTTCTCTGCTACAATAGTTCGTAATCCACTAAATAAAATACTTCACATTTTATTTACAATATGAACAAAATGAACAAAAGCATCTTAAACATTGACATAAATTTATCAGAAAAGTACAATCAAGATATCGGGGTATATTTAAAATAAGGGGGATTTTTTAATGAAAAAAATATTAACTTTAGGTTGTGCTTTAATATTAGCTCAAGGTTTATTAGTTGGATGCGGAAATAAAACAGAGGCTCCAAAAGAAGAGAATTCAGGTAATTCAGGTAATTCATCTGCAGCTGTATATAAAGATGGAACCTATAAAGCTAGTTATGACAGATTAGATAGTCACAATTGGAAATCTTTTGTTGAAGTAACAGTAAAAGATGGTAAAATATCTGCAGCTAACTTTGATTATGCTAACGATAAGGGCGAATTAAAGAGCAACGATGCTAAGTATGCTGAAACCTTTAAAAAAGTTAATGGTGTAACACCTAAAGAAGTTGGAGAGCAATTATCAAAGAAAATAGTTGAAAAACAAGCTGGGGACGTTGATGTAGTAACTGGTGCAACACATTCAACTAAAAACTTCAATGAACTTGCAAATGCAGCTTTAGAAAATGCTAAAAAAGGTGAAGCTAAAGAAGCAGTAGTTAATTTCTACAAAGATGGAGTTTATAAAGCTGAGTATAAAGATTTTGATGAGCGTGGATGGAAATCATTTGTTGAAATCGAAGTTAAAGGTAATGCTATAACAAAGGTTACTTTTGATGATATAAACAAAGATGGAAAACTTAAATCAGAAGATGATGGATACAAAGCTGCTATGGAACCTAAAGCAGGCACATATCCTGAAAAATATACTAGTGAGTTAGAAAAAGCACTAGTAGATAAACAAATATTAGGAAATGTAGATGCTGTAACTGGAGCAACTAGTTCTTCTAAATCTTTCCAAACTTTAGCAGGAGTTTGTTTAGATGAAATGGCTGAAAATGGCGAAGCTGGTACAAAAGCAATAGATCGTCCAGTAGAAAAAAAATAAGCAAATAATTTTTCCCTATAACCGTTATAAATAGAAAAGCTTCTCTAGTAGTAGAGAGGCTTTTCTATTTATAAAAACCCCTCTGCCTAAAGCAGAGAGGTTAACTTATTTAATGAATGAATCTGTTGATAGCTGTTCTAATTTATAGTTACTAGTAGTTAAATTTTTAGTTTTCATCCATTTCATTACTGAATTAAATTCTTCATCAGATGGAAGTGAAGCTTCACTGTAATGTGGAAGAATTAACGAGGTTTTTATACTATCGGGAAAACCACCTTTTTCTATTAGAATATCTATGTAGTTTTCTAAAGGTTCTTCTTTTAGAAATTTAACAGCTTTATTATAAGCTCTATAAAATGCTTTTATTTCATTTTCTTTTGAACTCATAGAAGTTTTAGTAAATACTATAACACCAGCATCGATATTTAACTCATTAGAACTAACTAATATTTTACCACCAGAAGACACAGCAGTGGTTGCAAGAGGTTCTGGTAACATAGCCATATCTAATTTACCTGCATTTAGCATTTCAAGTCTTGTTGGGATTTTAGGAATTACTACTTTTTCAATAGAGTTTATATCTAATTTAGAAGCTTCTACTACTCTATCTGTTAAGTATTCTATGATAGTGTTTTTAGAAAGACCTACAGATTTTCCAATTATATCATTTATTCCAGATATTTTAGAATCATTGCCAGCAATAAGTTTATAACTACCATCAGTTCTTGATGTGATTTTAACTTCAAACTTATTGTCATTAAAAAATACAGCTGATAGCATATCAGATATAGCACCATCAATTTGTCCACTTTGTATAGCTGCATCTCTATCTGTAGCACTTTTAAAGCTTTGTAACTTAAAATCTAAACCTTCTTCTTTGAAATATCCATTATTTTCAGCCATAACAATTGGAATAGAATCTAAATCAGGCATGATTCCAATTGATAAGGAAGTCTGTGGTTGGGAAGTTTTTTCACCTGAGGAATTTGCAGAACAACCCACAGCTGAAATTGGTAAAATAAGAGCTAGTAGCATAGAAATAAATTTCTTTTTCATTATGTACCCTCCAATATGGAAAAATATTTTTTTAACAATCAAGTAAATTTTAACACAAATATCTATGAACAAAATAAACAAAATATATAATAAATGAACAAAACGTTTCTTTTTACACTATTATAATATAGATATGATAATATTTTAACTAAGAGGAAAACATGGGGGGAAAGTTATGAGTGAAAAGAAGAAAATTATAGTACTCGGTGGTGGATACGGAGGCGTATTAACTGCTAAAAAATTAGCTAAGAAATTAAAAAAAGATGAGAATGTTCAAATTACTCTTATTGATAAAAATCCATATCACACTATGTTAACAGAGCTTCATGAAGTAGCTGCAGAAAGAGTATCAGAGGATTCTATTAGAATTGATTTAAAGAAGATATTTGAAGGAAGAAAAGTAAATGTTGTTTTAGATGAAATTACAGAGTTAGATTTTAAAAATAAAACATTGAAATCTGAAAAAAATTCATACTCTTATGATTATTTAGTAGTTGGAGCTGGTTGTAAGCCTACTTACTTTGGAATACCAGGGGCAGAGGAGTATACACACAAGCTATGGTCTTATGAGGATGCAGTTAATTTAAGAGAGCATATACTAAACAATTTTAGACTTGCAGTTAAAGAAACAAATAAAGTAAAAAGAGAAAAGTTATTAACCTTTGTTGTAGTTGGAGCTGGATTTACTGGAATAGAAATGATAGGAGAATTAGCTGAATGGGCAGATAGATTATGTAAAGATTTTCATATTGAGAGACATGAAGTTAAATTACATGTAATGGATGCTTTACCTAAGATATTACCTATATTTCCAGATAAAATAATAAAAAAGGCTGAAAAGAGATTACACAAGTTAGGTGTAAATATAAAGACAAATGCATGTATTACAGAAGTTAGTGAAGATTCAGTACTTTTCTGTAATGATGGTGGAAAGATTAGTGCAGGAACTATAGTTTGGGCAGCTGGAGTTGAGGGAGCAGATATCCTTGAAAAAATGGATATAACTCAAAAACCAAGAAAGAGAATAGTGACTAATGATAAACTTCAATCAGTAGATTATGAGAATGTATATGCAGTTGGAGACAATATATTCTATATTCCAAAAGGTGAGGAAAGACCAGTTCCACAGATGGTAGAAAATGCTGAGAGTTCAGCACCAATAGTTGCTCACAATATATATACAGATATTAAAGGTGGAGAAAAGAAATCCTATGAGCCTAAGTTCCATGGAGCAATGGTTTGTATAGGTGGTAAATATGGACTAGCGCATTTAGGAATGCCAGGAAAATTCTTTGGATTACCAAGTTTCTTTGCAATGTTCGTTAAGCACTTTATAAATTTAGTATATTTTGTTCAAGTAGCTGGATTTAATAAATGTTGGTCATATATATTACATGAGTTTTTCCATGTTAAAGATAATAGAAGCTTTGTTGGAGGACATTTTGCAAAATCCTCTCCAAACTTTTGGTTAGTTATATTAAGAGTGTTTGTAGGTTACAAGTGGCTTACAGAAGGATTAGCCAAGTTGCCAAAGATAATATCAGATCCATCAAACATTTTCTTAATACCAGCGCCACCAGCTAGTGCAGTATCAGGGGCAACAGCAGCTGCAGAAGCAGTAACTGCAGCATCAGGACAAGGTGGAGCAGAAGCAGCTTCACAATGGGGTGAAGCATTGGGAGTACCTCAGTTTATTGAAAGTATGGTTAAATGGTCTATGGATACTTTCTTCTATACAGGGGATGGTGGATTTACAGGATTAGCACAAGTGTTCCAGACAGCTATGGTAATTGGTGAAATATTAGTAGGTATATTACTAATAGTTGGACTATTTACAGCAGTTGCATCAATAATTTCAATTGCAATGGGAACTATGATTTGGGCATCGGGAATGGCACCAGTTGAAATGTTATGGTATTTAACTTCAAGTATAGCATTAATAGGTGGTTCAGGAAGTACCTTTGGATTAGATTACTATGTGTTACCAGTGCTTAAGAAATGGTGGAAAAACATAGGATGGGTTAAAAAATCATATCTATATGTAGATTAGAATTAATTAAATTAAAAGTTCATAAATAAGAATAAAGTTTTTAAACTTACAAATGTCCTTTTAATTATTTTTAAAAGGACATTTGGTTTTATAATTGAATATATAAATAACTACTATTTTATGTAACTATTAGCACAATAACATTGTAAAAAATGGGGGAGAGCATGAGTAATTTTTGGAATGAATATCCTGATATTCAAAAGCAATTAGAAAATGTAACTAAAATAATTGAGAAAAACATAAAATGTAGAGAAAAGCAAATGGAAGAGGCAATATTACCTCTAGTGAAGGTTGGAGGAAAAATGCTAAGACCTGCTCTTCTCATAATAGGAAGTAAGTTTGGAAAATATGAACAAGAGAAAATTGAAAATTTAGCCGCAGCTATTGAAATGATGCATACAGCTACCTTAATTCATGATGATATTATAGATGAAGCTAATTTAAGGAGAGGTGTTGAAACTATTCAAAGTAAGTATGGAAAAGAATATGCAGTATATATGGGAGATTACTTATTTTGCCAATGTTTCATAATGTTATCACAATATAATTATACCATGGAGACTTTAAGAGACATTTCAAAGGGAATATCAAAAATATGTATGGGCGAAGTAGCTCAATATAATCTTAGATATTCAACTAGTACTACTTTGAGGAAATATATAAAGGTGGCATCAGGAAAAACGGCAGCCTTATTTGCTATAAGTCTTTATAGTGGAGCAAAAGAATCTAATTGTGAAGAGAAGCTTTCAAAGTTATTAGGTAAAATTGGACATAGCATAGGGATGGCATTTCAAATCGTAGATGATTTATTAGACTATAACAGTGATACTACTAGTTTAGGTAAAAATGCCCAAAAGGATTTAATCCAAGGATACTATACCTTACCAATAATTTATGCTCTTGAAAAAGATGTGGATAATAGAATAGCCAGTATGTTAAATAAAGATTCACTAAATGATGAAGAAGTTAAAGAAATAATTGACTTAGTGAGGGAATATGGTGGAGTTGAGAAAACAGCTAATTTAGCTAAGGCTTATACTAATAGAGCATTTAGTAATATTGAAAAGTTACCAGACTGTGAAAGCAAAACAATATTAAAAGAAATAACAAAGAAGCTATTAAAAAGAATTTATTAGTAAGAGCGTCTGAAAGAAAATATACTAGTAGAATTGCTTATTATTTTCTTAAGGATACTTTAATTTGGGAGGAAGATTTTTATGGCATATAAAGACTTGCAGCATTTTATGAAAGTTCTAAAGGAAAGAAATCTTTTAGATACAATTGAAGTAGAGGTTGATGCTAATCTTGAAATCACTGAGATTACAGACAGGGTTTCAAAGAGTAATGGCAATGGGCTATTATTTAAGAAGGTTAAAGGGTCACCTTATCCAGTACTAATAAATTCACTAGGGAGCTATGAAAGATTAAACTTAGGGCTAGAGATAGAAGAACTTGATGATATCGCAGATATAATAATGGATTTCATGGATATAACAAATTATGTAACATTAATAAATAAAATAAAATCCATACCCAAACTAGCAAGACTTGCTAGAGTATTTCCTAAAAAGGTAACTTCAGCAATATGTCAAGAGGTTATAGAGGAACCAGACTTAGATACATTACCTATTTTACAATGTTGGCCTAAGGATGGAGGAAGATATATTACTCTTCCATTAGTTATAACAAAAGATCCTGAGACTAATCAGCAAAATATGGGAATGTATAGGCTTCAGGTATATGATAAGAAAACCACAGGAATGCACTGGCATCTACATAAAGATGGCAAGGAGATATATGAAAAGTACAGAAAATTAGGACAAAAAATGCCTGTAGCGGTGGCACTGGGATGTGACCCTGCGACCATATATTCTGCAACAGCTCCGCTACCTAAAATGATAGATGAAATGATATTTTCTGGATTTCTAAGGAAAGAACCACTAGAAATAGTAAAGTGTGTTACTAATGATATATATGTGCCAGCTAATGCTGAATTTATATTAGAAGGATATGTGGATTTAGATGAGAAGAGGCTAGAGGGACCTTTTGGAGATCATACAGGATATTATTCACTTTCTGATATGTATCCAGTTTTCCATATTGAAAAGATTACTAGGAGAAAAAATCCTGTATACCCTACAACTATTGTAGGTAAACCACCAATGGAGGATTGTTACTTAGGAAAAGCTACTGAGAGATTCTTTTTACCGCTCATGAGAATACAATGTCCTGAGATTATAGATATGAATTTCCCACTAGAAGGAGTATTTCACAACTGTGTTATTGTATCCATAAAAAAATCTTACCCAAAGCATGCTCATAAGGTAATGAGTGCATTATGGGGAATGGGACAAATGATGTATACTAAGATGATTATAGTGGTAGATGAAAATATAAATCCACATGATTTATCTACTGTAGCATGGAAAGTATTTAACAATATAGATCCAAGCAGAGATGTAGTTATATCAGAAGGACCGTTAGATGCATTAGACCATGCATCAAATACTCCTAACTATGGTTCAAGAATAGGAATTGATGCTACAAAAAAATGGGCATCAGAAGGTCATACTAGAGAATGGCCAGATGATATAGAGATGACTAAAGAAGTAAAGGAACTTGTGGATAAGAGGTGGAAGGAATATGGTATTAAGTAAATTAAAGAAGTATGGAGAGTTAGTTATGTTTTCTCATACTCTTTTTTCTCTTCCTTTTGCTCTTATATCCATGGTCTGGGCAGCAAATGGGCTGCCTGATTTCATGGTAATATTTTGGATATTATTAGCATTGGTGGGCGCTAGAAATGGAGCTAATGCATTAAATAGAATAGTTGATAAGGACATAGATAAAAAGAATCCAAGAACTGCAAATAGAAACTTGCCCAGAGGAGACGTGAAAAATTATGAAGCATGGGCAATAGTTATATTGTGCTTTAGTATTTTTATACTTTCAGCTTATAAGTTAAATTCACTTTGTTTTATGTTGTCTCCGGTAGCGTTATTCTTATTCATAATTTATTCTTTTACAAAGAGATTTACATGGACATGCCATATCGTATTAGGAGTAGCCTGTGCTGGAGCTCCTGTAGGTGCATGGCTTGCAGTAACAGGACAGTTTGCCATTACACCTTTAGTACTTGGAGCAGTAGTTGCTTTATGGGTGGCCGGTTTTGATATAATATATGGAACTCAAGATATAGCCTTTGATAAATCAAATGGATTATTTTCTATACCAGTAAAATTTGGATTAAAGGGTGCATTGACTATTTCATCCATGTTCCATTTTATTATGATTTTACTATTGATTTCCTTATATTTTATAATGGATAGAGGAGCTATATATTTAATAGGAATATTTTTAGCCACAGGATTATTGGTACTAGAACATTATATGGTATCGCCTAGCAATGAAAAAAAGATGAAATTTGTTTCATATAATCTAAACCAAGTGGTGAGTGTAGTGATATTTGTCTTTACTATGATGGATGCATTTTTATAGAGATATACAAAAGTTAATATTGATAGGTGGAGGAGAAAAACAGTGGATAAATACATAGTTGGAATTACAGGTGCTAGTGGAAGTATATATGGGAAAAGAATTTGTGAGGAGTTAATAAAAAATAAAAAGAAAGTATACTTAGTTATCACAGATTATGGGAGAAAAGTATTTGAATATGAGTGCGAAGTTTCATTTGAAAACTGGCTTAGAGAGTTAGCAGAAAATAAGGGACAGATAGAGTTATGTGATATAAGGGATATGTTTTCAAATATAGCCAGTGGCTCCTTTAAAACTAGAGGAATGGTTATTTCACCATGTTCTATGGGAACCCTTTCTAAAATTGCCCATGGAATTTCAGATAGTTTATTAATAAGAGCTGCAGATGTAATGATTAAAGAAAAACGAAAGCTTATATTAATTCCAAGAGAAACACCATTAAGCTCTATTCATCTTAAAAATATGTTGATCTTAAGTGATTTAAATGTGGAAATAGTTCCTCCTATGCCAGCTTTTTATCAAAGACCAAAAACCATAGAGGAAGTAGTTAATTCTACCGTTGGAAGAGTTTTGGATATGTTAGGAATAGAAAATACATTATACGATTCTTGGGGAACTGAGGAATAGTAGGTGATCTAATTGATTTCTATAGAAGAGCTTAATGTAAGCTATAAAAGTAAGAATAAAGTTATAAGAGCTATTGAAAATCTTAGCTTAGATATTAATTCAGGGGAGATATGTACTATTATTGGGCCCTCTGGATGCGGAAAATCTACATTGCTAAAGGTTGTTGCTGGAATTATTAAAGAATATAAAGGGCAAGTAACTATTGACAAAATGAAATTAAATACAAAGATACATAGAATTGGATATATACCTCAGAATTATGGATTAATTAATTGGAAGACTGTAGAAGACAATATTTTATTAGGTACTAAAATAAAAGATGGCAAAAATAATATAGACAGGGAGCACTATAGAGATATTATAAGAGAACTAAGGATTGAAGAAGTTGTGAATAGATATCCAAGAGAGTTAAGTGGTGGTCAAATGCAGAGGGTTGCCATGGCTAGAGCACTAGTTATAAAACCCAATGTACTTTTAATGGATGAGTGTTTTTCGGCATTAGATGAAATCGCTAAGGAAGAAATACAAAAATTGTTTCTAAAAATCTGGAAGGAATATAAGGTAACTACTATTCTAGTTACCCATAATATCAAGGAAGCTATTTACTTAGGAGAGAAGATAGCGGTTATGAGAACTTGTCCAGAAAGTTTGATAATGGTTAAGAAAAATGAATTCTTTGAGAAAGAAGATGTGGATATGGATATAAACTATTTTCAATTCAAGAATACATTGAAAAATATGCTAAAGGAAAGATGTAACTATGAAAACTAAGGATTATGGATTTAAAAGTTTTATTATAGCCTTTGTTCTTATAGTTATAAGTTGGCAGTTTTTAGCTATGCTATTGGAAATACCCATATTCCCTACACCAACTGATATATTTATAAATATCTGTGAAATCTTTAAAAGTAAGATTTTAATTCATATAGCCTATAGTTTAAAAAGAATTATATTAGGGATAGCATTAACCCTACTTATCGGAACTCCATTAGGAATTCTTATGGGATATTATGAGAAAGTAGATTTATTATTTTCTCCTATATTATATTTTAATTATCCTGTTCCTAAGATGGCATTACTACCCATAATAATGCTTGTTTTTGGATTAGGTGATAGCTCTAAAATAGTGATGATATTTTTAATTACATTTTTCCCTGTGGTAGTAAATATAAGAGATGGAATAAAAGAGATGGGAAAAGAAATATTTTATCCACTATATTCTTTAGGTGCTAGTAATTTTCAAATGATTAAAGAAGTAATTTTACCGGGAATAATACCGAGAATTCTCACCTCTCTAAGGATAGTTCTAGGGACTGCCATATCTGTTCTATTTTTCACAGAGAATTTTGGCACAGAATATGGATTAGGATATTTTATCATGGATGCTTGGATGAGAGTGAATTATGTGGAGATGTATTCTGGGATTGTAATAATTAGTATATTAGGATTATTGCTATTTATGTTTATAGATATTGTGGAAAGGATAACTTGTAAATGGCAATGATGACAAAAAAAAGTTACAATGATATAATATATAAGAAGACGATTACATAGAAACACCATTATTTGGGGGTGGCGTTTTGGGAAAATATAAAAATACCGTATTATTACTTGTTCTTCTTATAGGAGTTATAATAGTATCATTATATATAGAAAACAAGCCAGAAGAGATTATATATAGAAGTGGAACCTATGAAGGTATAGGAAACGGGCATCATGGTCCTATTAAGATATTAGTTACTACAAACGAATATAAGATTATTAACATAGATATTATTGAGGAATATGAGATGCCAGAGGTTAGTAAATTTGTATATGAAGAGATACCTAAATTAGTTATAAAAAAAAATAGCGCAGATATAGATATGGTTAGTGGTGCAACTTTTACTAGTGAAGGATTAATTAAGGCTATAGAAGACGGGTTAAAGAAGGCATCTTTAAAAAATGACTAAACTAAGTTATTTTATGTGACTAAAGTAGCTCTTAAAGATAAATGAATTCTGAAGATAATGCATTTCAAATTTAAATTTGAAATGCTTTATTTTTAAGGAAGGAGGATGGATAGTGAAGCTACATATTAAAATTATAGTTTTTATGGTTATTGTAATAGCTAGTATAATTGGTGGCATGGCATGGTGTAGCTATAGGCAAGTAGAGAAAACTATAGAGACGCAGATGGGAAACAATGCAATGGATTTAGCTACAACTATTTCATCTATGGAGGTAATTGCTGAAACACTAGGCACTACTAAAGATCAAAATATAATACAAAAAAAAGTTGAAGGTTTTAGAAAGGACACTAGATTTAATTATATTATTGTTATGGATATGGATGGCATAAAATATTCTTATCCCATTGAACATGACTTAGGTAAAAAATATATAAGTGGTGGTGAGGAAAGAGTATTACATAGAGGGCAAGCTTACATTTCCAAAGATAAAAATGTTTTAATATCTGCCATTAGAGCCTTTCATCCTATATATTATAAAGGTGAGCAAGTAGGAGCTGTTTTAGTAGGATTATTAACTGATACTGTATATAAAGAAATAAGTCCTCATATAACAATGTTTAAATTGACTATGTTAATAGGATTTTTAGTAGCTATCATAGGAGCATTATTTTTATCTAATACTATAAAAAAGACACTTTTAGGTTTAGAACCTAAGGAAATTGCATTGTTACTAGCGCAAAGGGACACAGTTATTCATAGTCTGAAGTATGGTATACTAGCTGTAAATAAGGATGGAAGTATTATTTTAGTAAATAAGACAGCAAAAGAAATATTAGATTTTGATGAAAGTATTATAGAAGGGAATATGTGGAATTTTAATTCTAATTATGCTGAACAAATATTAGATGTATATACTACTAAGAAAGCAGTATATAATAAGGAACTTAAAATCGCCACAGGAAAGATTCTTATGTGTAGTCACATACCTCTTACTAATTATAAAGATGATATCATTGGAGTGGTTTCTAATTTTGAAGATTTAACAGAAGTTAGAGATATGGCAGAAAGGATAACTGGATTTAGGAAGATGACCTATGAACTTAGGGCACAAAACCATGAGTTTATGAATAAGCTTCATGTTATTTCAGGATTAATACAATTAGAGGAATATGATAAAGCAGTAGACTTTATTTCTAATATAGCTCAGGAGAGAGAGGAAATAATGTCTATTATAAATACTAAAATAAAAAACCCAATGGTAGGAGCAATCTTATTAGGAAAATATAATAAGGCTGTAGAAGCTAAAATTTCTATGGAAATAGATGTTCAATCCACTATAGTAGAGCTTCCTAAGGACATAACTGAAGATGAATTTTGTTCTGTTATTGGAAATTTAATTGAAAATGCTATTGATGAATTGGTTAAATTTGAAGATGGAGAAATTATTGTAAGATTAAAATCTAATGAACAGGGATTATATCTGTGGATTCAAGATAATGGTCCAGGTATAAGTAAAGAAGTAACGGAAAAAATATTTCAAGAGGGAGTTACAACTAAGAGAGGAGTTAGAGGCTTTGGTCTTAGTTATGTAAAAAAAATTATAGATAGTGCTGGTGGTAATATAGAATTAATACAAAATAATGGCACTATATGGGATATATACATACCTATGGAAGGGAGAAAAGATGATGCTTAAGGTACTTATAGTAGAGGATGACCCAATGATTAGGGAAATAAATTCAAAGTTTTTAGGAAAAGTAGAAGGCTATAAACTTATAGATAGCGTTAGTTCTATTGATAAAGCAAAAGAAAGCATATTAAATGAAAAACCGGATTTAATATTACTAGATGTCTTTTTCCCACAAGGGAAAGGGCTTGACCTTCTTAAATGGGTAAGAAGAAAAAATTTAAAGTGTGATGCTATTTTAATTACTGCGGATAAAAGTATAGAAACAGTGGAAGATTCCTTTAGATATGGAGCCGTAGATTATTTGATAAAACCTTTTAAATTTAAGAGATTTCAAGAAGCATTAGAGCAATATAAGGGGAGAAGAAGCAACTTTACAGGAATAAATAATGCTGAACAAGAAATCATTGATAAATATACGTTAAATAAAGAGAGTGTATATGAAGAAGAAGAATGTATCGAAAATATTAAGGGTTTTAATCGTCATACCTATGATAAGCTGATAAAATGTATCTATCAAATGAAGGGTATTGGATTCACAGCAGAGGAAGTTGCACAAAAAATTGGAGTATCGAGAATCACAGCTAGAAGATATTTAGATTACCTAGAGAAAGAGAAGAAATTAATTATTGAGCTCGAGTATGGAAAGGTTGGTCGTCCGAAAAATCAATATAGAATAATAGAATAATTGATTATATATACAAGGCTTTGTTTTAAATCATTGCTTATAATGAACTGCATGTTATTGCAATTTATTACAAGCAATTTAAAACAAGGCTTTTTTATATAAGTTGCAATTAAGTTTCTTACATTTTTATTTATCATTTTAGAGATCTTAGGTTATATAATTTTATCAATAATTTTAAATTTTATATTCTATATTCTTAATTGGAACTTATATATTAAAATTTAGACAAATTATAGAAAGTAAATAAAGTTATTTAATTATTCTTTTGGCATAAATATAGAGTAATTATCCATTTAATTAAATATAGAGTAAGTGTACCTCATATTTATAAGGATTAATTTATTATAAGGAGGTTATTTATGAAGGATTCATTAACTATGGCCAATATCAATATCTTTGCTATTTTAAGGAGTTTAGAAGAACTATGTGATTTAGATAGTGAGACACAAGAAATCATAAAAGGAAAAGATATGATTATTCAATTAATTGTTAAAAGTGGTCCTAGAGCATATATTACTTTAAAAAATGGAAAGTGTAGCGTTGCAAGAGGAGAGGAAAATTGCAATATAAAGCTATACTTCAAATCACCAGAGCATTTAAATGAAATGTTTAATGGAAAAGGTAATCCAATTCCGTTAAAAGGATTAAGTCAAATTAACTTTCTTAAAAATGAATTCATGAAATTAAGAAATCGATTAAGCTATTTCTTAAAGCCAACAGATGAACTTTTAAAAAATCTACATTACTTTGAGATCAATACTATTTTATCCGCTTATGTAGCATTTATGTCTCTAGTTCAAATTGCTAATTATGATGACCAAGGAAAATCTAATGCAAAAAGAATCTCAAAAGGAATAGTTACTATTGACGGATTAAATTCGAGACTAGGATTTCATATTATTTCTGATGGAAAGGGAGAGTTGGAAGGGAAGAAAGGTGTTGTAACACAACCGATGGCTAATATTTCTTTTAATTCTTTAGAAACAGTTAATGCCATATTAAATAGTAAAATAGATTTCTTCTCATGTGTAGCTAAGGGAAAGATTAAAATAAATGGAGATATTACTATTATCAATCATTTGAATAAATTACTATGTCAAGTACCTCAATATCTGAAGTAATGATAACATTACATGAAAATATATAACATTAGTAAACATAGGTACATTTCATAAATATACTAGATTATATAGTAAAATTTAGAAGTATATCAGAGGTGAAAAGTGCATGACGAAGAAGATAATGATAGCTAGTACAATTCGTAAAGAAAAGGAGATATTAAAGGAATTCTTTAAATCTTTAAATGAACTAAAAAAAGGGGATTTTCACATAGCCTATTGCTTTATAGATGATAATGAGGACTTTGAATCATCTACACTTATTAATGAATTTGTAGAGAAAAATAATGCAAGGGTATTAAAAGTAAATAACATTTCAAATGCGAAGGATAAATATATTTGTAATGACATAACTCATAGGTGGACAAATAACTTAATAGATAAAATTATTATATTAAAGAACTCAATTATAGAGTTTTTTTTATCAACTCCCTATGAGTATTTATTTTTTGTGGATTCTGATTTAATACTACATCCAGAAACTTTAAAATCTTTAATTAATCAAGATAAGGATATAATTTCAAATATATTTTGGACTAAATGGGTACCTAATGGAGAAGAGTTACCACAGGTTTGGTTAAAGGATTTTTATACTATGTATAATGCTAATATGATGAGAAGTGTAACAGAGGAAGAAATAGCTAGAGAAACTGGAGATTTTTTAAATACACTTAAAAATCCAGGAGTGTATAGGGTTGGTGGATTAGGAGCTTGTACATTGATAAAAAGAGCACCCTTAGAAAGAGGAGTTAATTTTAGTGAAATATATAATGTATCTTTTTGGGGAGAGGATAGATATTTTTCACTAAGGGCTGCTGCTTATGGGTATGAGTTATATGTAGATACTCATTATCCAGCCTATCATATTTATAGAATAGAAGAACTTAAAGGGGTAGAAGGTTTTAAGTTAAAGTACAAGAGTATCGATTCAGAAGAAAAAGAAGATAAAAGTAAGGACATTATAGAGAGTAACATCATATCCACACCTTTTATTAGAAAGGCTAAGGAGAAAAATAAATTAACATTATCTATGGTAGTTAAAAACGAAGAGGGAAGATATTTAGAAGAAGCATTAATGGAGCATAGAAAATATATAGATGAGGCTGTAATTATAGATGATGGAAGTACAGATAAAACTGTTGAAATTATTAAGGATATATTAGGAGATAAAAAGCTTATTTTAATACAGAATACAGAATCAGGATTTAAAAATGAGATTAATCTTAGAATGCAACAATGGAGAGAGACCTTAAAGACTGAACCAGATTGGATATTAAATTTAGATGGGGATGAGATGTTTGAGAGAAGCTTTAATGAAGCAATAAGAGATTTGATAGATAGAGATCTAGATATAGACGGATATGGTTTTAGGTTATATGATTTCTGGGATATGGAGCATTATAGAGATGATAATTTGTGGTTTGCACATAAGACCTATAGGACCTTTTTAATAAGATATCAAGAGAACTTTAATTATAAATGGATAGAAACTCCACAGCACTGTGGAAGATTGCCTTATAATATAACGGATTTAAAGATACTTCCTTGCCAATATAGATTAAAGCATTACGGATGGGCAAAGGAAGAGGATAGAGTTAAAAAATATGAGAGATATATGAGGTTAGACCCTGAGGGCAAATTTGGAAATTTTCATCAATACAAGTCTATATTAGATAAAGAACCTCATCTAGAAACTTGGATAGAATAGATTCCATAATTTACAAAAGCATTTATTGGTGATATTATAAATATATAAGTAAATGATTAGTATTAATAGAATTGTGAGTATTAATACAAAACTTTGAAAGGGGAATGTCTTTATGACCGCATCTAAACATTGATTATATGACAATCTAAAGTTTTAAAACCTGCATTAGTAAGGTTTATTTGTCGTATGATGAGATGGAGGATGTAACATGAAGAATAAAAATAAATATGTATTGTATTTTATTGCCTTTTTTCAAGGTTTAGTTTTTTACGGGGCTTTTGCCACTATATTTAGATTAAATAGAGGATTACAGTTAAGTGATATATTCTTTTTAGAGAGTATATTTGTAATACTTATGATGATATTTGAAATTCCCTGGGGAATAATAGGAGATAAATTAGGGTATAAAAAGACTTTAATAATGTCTTATGGAATATTTTTATTATCAAAAATAGCTTTTTATTATGCACATTCTTTTAGTGGATTTTTAGTAGAGGCTATTTTAGGCGCAATAGCTATATCAGGTATATCTGGATGCGACAGTGCCATATTATATTCTTCTATAGACAAGGATGATAGTGAGAAGATTTTTGGTAGATATGGGGCTTTTGGAACTGCTGGTTTTTTAGTATCTTCACTGGTAAGTGGAATAATGGTAGAGCACTCTTTAGATTTATTAGCTTTTGCTACAATAATTCCATATATAATAGCATTTATATTAAGTTTTTTCCTTATAGATATCAAGGTTGATGATGGGGAAAGAAGAGAGGGCATAAAGGATACTTTTAAATTAGCTTTTACTAATAAAAGAATTCTCATATTTATAATAGGTATAGCAATATTAAGCGAAACTACACATAGTATCTGCGTATTCCTAAATCAACCTCTTTATATAAAAAGTGGTATAGACATGAAGTGGTTTGGTATATTAACTGCATTAATGCAGGTGGCAACTTTTATATCTATAAAATCTCATAAAATAAAGAGATATATGGGAGATAAAAGTGTATATCTATTATCTATAATTTTGGTTATAGTAAGCAATGTATTTTTGATATTCAGTTCAAGTTGGTATGTAACCATTATATTGATATTTATAATAGAAGGCGCGTTTGCCTTAACTCAACCGCTAACAGAGACCATAAAAAACAAAAGTATAACTTCTTTAAATAGAGCTACTATTTTATCTTCCTATGCAATGATAGGAAATATCGTATCAGCTATAAGCAACGGAATTATAGGAATTACGGCAGAGATATCATTACAAGCTGCATTGATATGTTGTGTAGTTCTCAATTTTATGGTAATAGGAATAATGTATTTTGCTATAAGAAGTCTGGAAGACACAAATATTAGAATATAAGATTTAAGTCACCTCTAAATAGAGGTGACTTTTCATTTGAAACTACATCTAAAGCTAAAGATATCTTAAGCTGATTCAGCTATTAACTTATATAAAAACAATAGCACATCTTCAGTTAATTTTTGTTTCTTTTCTTCTAGGGATTCGTTACTGTAGCATAAATTTTTAATTTCATTCTTCCAAGTCATCATATCTTCAGATTTTGGATTTACTACTTTACAAATTATAGTAGAAGAGATATTTTTTCTCTTACATTCTTGGTAAATTTTATCATTAGAAATATTGAGAGATGCCATGACTTTATAATAAAATAAATCTTTATTATCAGAAGTAAAAAAGGTATCAGAGTTTAAAATTATTATAAAGTCAGTAAATTCCTTTAATATTATAGTATATAAATCTCGTGTTTGTTCTTCATTTATATTTGATATATTGTGAGACAATTCATTTATATCTAAAGGTAATTGAAATTTTATATCATTAGGTTTGAATAATGAATCAATCACAGTATTATCGAATTGCTTTAATATCATATTCCGAATAGCAGGAGGTATAGGAACTCCTAGAAGGGTCAAATTTTCAAGTACACTTAATCCTTCTGTTATAATTAAATAGGTAGTAATGGCGTGGGTTATAACAATTGTATTTACCATTGAGGAAATTCCTATTTCTAGCAAACGTACCACTAGTATGGCTAGAAAATAAGTTATAACTTTTCCAATACCGCTTTTTATTCCTGAACTGCTAAATTTCTTCATTCTAATGGCATATGCAATTCCAGTAAAAGTATCAAGAAACAGCATAGTAATTAAAATATAAATTGGAATTTGAAATGGTGAAAATATGGTTATAAGAGTTGTAGCTAAAAGTTTCATTGGCCACCAACTAAATACTCTATCTAGTTCATACATAATCAACACCTATAATCCTTTGAATTAGAAGTAAAAGTATATCTTAATTTTCAATAGTACTTCTTTTCATCTAAGATATAAGATTAACGAAGATTGAGGAATTAGCAATAAAGTGGAATTTAACTTATGAATTAATTTGAAAAGAAGAGCTATGAAAAAAATAAGATGAATACAATAACCAGTTTAAACTTAACCAGTTAAACTTATTCTAATATAGTTTATGCTATGAAGGAGCAAAGGTGTAAATATTTATTTTAGGTTTTAGATATATAAGTTGTAATTAAGTTTCTACATTATACAGATAGGCTTAAATATAAAATTAAATTAATTAGAACTTCATATTATTACTGCTCAACCGTTTCGAAACCTTGATTTACTAAGGCACTATTCAAGAAAAAATCTAAAATACAACAACTCACTACGTTCGAACAGGTTGTATTTCTTAACGATTTTTTCTTTCATAGCTCCTAAGTAAATCTAAACTTTCTGCAAATGGTATTCACAGCAATAATATGAAGTTCAATTTAAATATTTCATAAAATGAAAACCTATTTGTATAATGTAGTTTCATTATTGAAATCTATATATTTAAAAAATTGGATTTGTTTTAATACATTATTGACTTTAGGTCCACATATTAAAACAAAGCCATTTTAAAAGAATCTTGATTAACTAGATAAATAAATTTAATCCAGAGTCTTCAGTAGATGCTAAGTAGGAAGCAACTCCACCTATTTCAACGCCATCAATAAACTCTTCCTTTTTAATTCCCATTAAATCCATAGACATAGAGCAAGCAACTATCTTAACCCCCATATTTATAGCATTAAATATAAGAGTATCTAAGCTATCTACATTATTTTTATCCATTATGTGTTTAATCATCTTAGGTCCCATACCAGCCATATTCATTTTAGATAATGGAAGCTTTCCAGTGTTACTAGGAAGCATAATATCAAACATCTTTTCCATGGTATCCTTTTTAACAGAAGGTTTTTCTTTCTTCTTGAGGATATTTAACCCCCAGAAGGTAAAAAACATGGTAACAGGTTTTCCCATAGATGCTGCACCAGTAGCTATTATAAATGAAGCTATTGCTTTATCTAAATCTCCACTGAAGACTACCATAGTAGCACCATCCTTATCAGACTTTGTAATAGCAACAGTATCCTTGTTAGCTGAAGTGCAGTTATAGCCCTTTTGTATCCAAGCTACAAAGGCTTTTTTATCTTTGTTGAAATCACTTTTCATTAGGGTATTACCTGTTTTATCACACCAACTTTGAATGTCCTTATTAAAACCAGGGTCAGTAGCTCTAACTTCAAGGATGTCTCCATCCTTTAATTTATTTATCGCTTCAAACACTTTTCGAATTGGACCAGGGCACTGTAGTCCACAAGCATCTAAGGTTACACTAGCTTTTTTAAAAGCACTTGTATCTATTTTACTTTCAGATTCAGTTATTGGTTTTTCGAAGGAATAAGAATCATTTTTAAAGGTAGGTTTTACCTTAGCAAGGGAATAAGTCTTATATCCACCATCAAGATTTATACATTTATATCCAAGTTGAGTAAGAATCCTACAGGCTATATATCCACGGAGTCCAACCTGGCAGTAGATATATATAGTTTTATCTGTTGGAAGGTCATCTAGATTTTTTCTTATAGTACCTAATGGTATATTTACTGAATTTTCTAAAGCTCCAGTGGAAAATTCAAGTGGTTCTCTCACATCAAGTATAAATTCACCATCTTTAATTAAATCATCTATTTCATACCACTGTATAGTATCTACCATATCTTCTAGAATATTAGAAGCTACATAACCGGCCATATTAACTGGATCTTTAGCAGAAGAATATGGTGGAGCATAACAAATCTCTAAATCAGGTAAATCAAATACGGTAAGTTTTCCCTTAATAGCAGTAGCAATAACATCGATACGTTTGTCTACACCATCTAATCCTATACCTTGAGCTCCTAAGATTCTACCATCTACAGGGTCGAATAATAGTTTTAAAGAAATTGGAAAAGCACCAGGATAATAGCTGGCATGGGAGCCAGGATGTACATGAACAGCCTTATAATTCATTCCAAGCTTCATTAAAGTTTTTTCATTGTTACCAGTGGTGGCTACAGTTAAATCAAAGACCTTTGCTATTGAAGAACCTAGAGTTCCAAGATATTTAGTCTGTTTACCGAATATATTATCAGCTACAATTCTTCCTTGTCTATTAGCAGGCCATGCTAATGGAATCATAGTAGGCTTTCCATTTATATAGTCAGTTACTTGTACAGCATCTCCTAGAGCATAAATATTGTCATCAGAAGTTTTCATGTACTGGTCAACAATTATGGCTTTTCTTTCATTTACTTCAAGTCCTGCTTCCGATGCAATTTTACTTTCTGGCTGTACTCCAATTGATAAAATAATCATATCAGTGGAAATTTCCATTCCGCTATTTAAAAGAACTTTACTTCCATTATTTTTAAAGGACTTAACTCCATCTTCAAGGATTAAATTTACACCCTTATCAATTAAATGTTCATGAACTATGGCAGCCATTTCATAATCAAGGGGAGCCATGACTTGATTTGCCATTTCCACTAGTGTGACACAAACTCCTCTATCATGAAGATTTTCTGCCATTTCTAGACCAATGAATCCACCACCAACAATAACTGCATTCTTTGGTTTATTGTCATCAACAAAGCCTTTAATTTTATCAGTATCTGGAATATTTCTGAGAGTGAATATATTATTAGCTTCTTTAATTCCAGGAATAGGTGGAGCAATTGGATTGGCACCAGGAGACAGAACTAATATATCATAACTCTCTTCATAGGTATCGTTAGTATTAGTATTTTTAACAACAACAGTTTTATCTTTTCTATTTATTTTTATAACTTCACTGAAATTTCTTATGTCCATATTAAATCTATTAGACATGCCTTCAACAGTTTGAACTAAAAGTTTATTTCTTTCAATGATGGTTTCTCCTATATAGTAAGGAAGTCCACAGTTTGCAAAGGAAATAAACTCACCCTTCTCAAACATAACTATTTCACAAGTTTCATCTAATCTTCTAAGACGAGCAGATGCAGAAGCTCCTCCAGCAACTCCACCAACAATAACAATTTTTTTACCCATAAAAAATACTCCTTTCAAAACAATTCATATAATTAAATTTAAACATTATAATATTCAAATTTTACGATTTAATATTTATTTAAAAAGAAGCCTTTAATATTATTGACTCCTTTTAAGATGAAACTACAATATTGTTATAACCAATATTGACATTATTTTAATAATTATTTATTAAGCATTATAATTTATAAATCTTATCTAAATAAAATTTTAATTAAATCTTCAATGATATCATCACTAACTCTGTAAGTTATTTCAAGCCCATTTCTCTCCCAATCTATAATTCCACAAGATTTTAATTTTGATATATGTTGGGATATAGTAGATTGAGGCATATTCAAGCATTGCTGCATATTAGTAACATTACTGCCACCACTTTGAATTAATCCTTTTACAATGCAAAGTCTTACTGGATGAGCTAGGGCCTTTAAAATATTTGCTTTTTCTTCGAAAATCTTTGGATTGGTTAAAAAAGTTTGTGCTGCGTCCATTATTTATCCCTCCATATTATTATATTTAAATAATACGATATTGTTTATTATTTGTCAATATATTTCTGAAAATTTAGTATTCAGTATTATTTTCATTAATTCAATATAAAATGTTAATATATCTTAGGATAAAAAATCTCTAGTAGAGAATAATTATATTAACTATATATTGCTTTTGTTAGGAGGAAAAAATTTGTCTACATTTGAGAAATGTAATTCTATAGTTAAAACTTTTGAAGAGAGTATTGAAAACCCCATAGTTAACAAAAAAACGAAGTATCTTACAGGAGTGGATTTAGGAACTGCTTTTATAGTAATAACTGTGCTGGATGAAAATTATAATCCATTGTGTGGAGCATATAAATATGCTTCGGTGGTTAGAGATGGCTTAGTAGTAGATTATATAGGAGCTATAAGAATAGTTAAGGAGCTAAAGGCACAAATTGAAGATAAATTAGGATGTGAACTTGTATATGCTGCTACAGCTTTTCCCCCAGGAACAGCCACAAATGATGCAAAAGCCATAAAGAATGTGGTAGAGAGTGCTGGATTTGAAGTTACAAATATGTTAGACGAGCCGACAGCAGCTAATTCACTATTAGAGATTAAGAATGGAGCTATTGTAGATATTGGTGGAGGATCAACAGGAATAGCTATATTTCAAGATGGAAAGGTTGTATATGTGGCAGATGAACCTACTGGAGGAACTCATTTTTCACTAATATTATCAGGAGCTCATAAAATATCCTTTGATGAGGCAGAAATTATAAAGAGAGATTTCAAAAGACATGAAGAAAATTTTTTGCTTATTAGACCGGCTATTCAGAAGGTAGCATCTATAATTAAGTATCACATAAAAGGTTATGAAGTCAATGATATATATTTAGTAGGAGGAACTTGCTGTTACACAGGATTGGAGCAGGTAATAGAAAAAGAAACAGGAATAGAAACTCATAAACCGTCAAATCCGATGTTTGTAACTCCTATTGGAATAGCTATGAATTGTGATATATAAAGAAGTTGTCTCAAAAATGATTTCTAAAATCATTCTGAGGCATAGCATCATTTTTTATTTTACACAAGAAAATAAGTACAAATCACTCTAATCAATTCCTCATGAAAAGTTTAAATTTTTTTATCTTTAAATTTAATTTCGTTAATTTAATTATTGTTTATATTATAATTGTACGTTCTAGCTAATATTAAAATGATGAATTTTAACATACCCTAAGAAATACATAGTTAGGTAGGGAAAAGTAATATTATATTTATAGATATGACAGCACTTATTACTTCATAAGTGCTGTTTAAATTTGAGTAAGTTACAGTTAGTATTAATTATTTATCAATTATTATTAAAAGGTTCACCTTACTTTTTAGTGTGTTATATAGTAAGTGAACTACCACCGAGATAAGCAACGGCCGCTTCGGCATTTTCTATAAATTACTATTATTTATACTCAATAAAAAATATAAAAATCCCCCTATAGTTAAAAACGATTTTTAATCTAAAAGTAGCAACTAGTTTTTAAAAAACTTTTCGACAATTATGGAGATTTTTAATATAAGAAAAAAGCTACAAAGTCTAAAACAAGTAATCTAAATAGGATAGGTGTGTTACGGATGGTAGCCATCGAATAAAAGAGAAAGTAGTTGTAAATAACTATAAGCTATTTACAACTACGCCTAAATTCTAGAGGTGTTTTATTAACAAGCTTTTTAAATACCATGGTATAATAGTTTTGATTATTAAATCCCACATCTAGAGCTATATCTAGAATAGGTTTATCGCTATGAAGTAGAAGTTCTTTACTTTTCTCAATCCTAAACATATTTAAAAAGTTTGAGAAGGTTAGTCCGGTTTCTTGCTTGAAAATAGTGCAAAAGTAACATTTATTTATATTAAGCTTATTTGATAAATAATCTATTGATATGGCTCCATTATAGTTTTTATGAATGTATTTAATAGCCTTTTTTACAATAGAGTGCATAGGAGCGTTATTATTATCAACAGGATTACTATGATCATCTAAGGTAAGTTTTATCAATTCTACTATATATTTAATGCAGCTTTCAGGTCTGTAGGTAATAGTTGATAGGTTAAGATTATCTTTTATTAATAGAAGAGTCTTATTACTTCTATAAGGACCTAGAACAAAATAGTTATTTATGAATTTACTGTCAGATAGAAATATATAGGAAAATTTTATATTGTTATCAAATTCAAGGGTAAAAATATCATTAGAAGCATTAATGTTATTGGTGCTTCTAATTTTTTTACTCACATCATAATCTGTAAATATTTTCATCACATCTTCATCTAGTCCCATAGAGCCTAGAAGTTCGCCGTTACGGCTCAAGCATAATATTGGCATTTTACTACTGTAATATATTGTTTCAAGAATAGAATTCAATTTTTCTTCAAACATTAAAGTCACTAATTAATCACTCTCCAAAATTTATATAAATCTAATTTAAAAGTACAAATAGAATTAAGAAATTGATAATCATTATCATATATTATTAAACCATAAACTTTATAATCAATCAATTAAAACAAATAAAGGGTTTAAAAAATAAAAAGGTAGCTTTATTTGGAGAGGAGGATACAATAATAAATATATATCCCAATTATGGGGGGAAATATAGTGTTATTTCTAATAGGACATAAGAAAAGCTAAACTAAATAGAGATACTTCCTTTGAGCTTAGCTTTGTTTTTATAATATAACCTTAGATTTACATTCAGGGCAGTACCCAAAAATTTCAAGTTTGTGACCTAAAACATGGAATCCAGTATCAACTTCTACAGTTCTTTCAAAAGCATTGAGTGGACAATATTCTATTGAGATAATTTTCTTGCATTGTACGCATATTAGGTAATGCTTATGTTCCATATGGTTTATTTCATATAGGGCTTTCTTACCTTCTGACAGATTAGATTTGAGAGCTACATTTTTTGCAACAAAGAGTTCCAGAGTTCTATATATTGTAGATAAGTTCAATGTATTATCTATAAGCTGAACCTTATAAAATATATCTTCAGCAGAAGTAGGAAATGGCAAATCCAATAGCACATCTAATATGAGCTGTCTTTGTTTAGTGCATTTTATATCCAGGTTATGAAAAAATACCTTGTAATCTATATTTTTATTCATAATAGACATCCTTTCAACTTATATTAAAATCAACCTAAAGTTTCATATTCTTATATATAGGAAATAAAATTCAAATTATAATGTTTCATGTTATATAATTATTATATACGAAGACCATGAGTTTTCCAATATTTTATAGTTTCAATTTATAATTTCATATAGTAATTACAAGCAGGTTGTGAATTGAACTGTTTATAGAATTTTATAAATAATTAATCAACAGCAATTGGAAACTATACATTGAATATGGTATAATTTACATGGAGAATATACTGATTATTATAATAGTTCTGAATAAGGTATTTGAAATGAAAAAATAAGTAAAATGTATGTAAAGGATTTATAATAACAGAGTATAGTAATTTATCATAAGTTGGAGGTAAGAGTAGCATGGAACTAAAGGTTAACAAAGAGTATGTATTAGATACTGCGAAGGAATTATTACAGTTTGACAGTCCTAGTGGTTTTTGTTTTGGAATAATGGACATGATTGCTTCATGGGCAGAAAAGTTTGGCTATGATTTTGAAAGAACTATAAAGGGTTGTGGAATAATAACTGTACCTGGAGAAAGTAATGAACAAGTAATAGGGTTATCTGCCCACGTAGATACTCTTGGAGCTATGGTTAGATCAATAACTAGCAATGGTACTTTAAAGTTCACACTAATTGGAGGACCTATTGTACCTACATTGGATGGAGAGTATTGTAAAATTAGAACTAGAGACGGAAGGATTTATGCTGGTACATTCTTAAGTACAAGCCCAGCAGCTCATGTATATGAAGATTGTGTTTCTAAAAAACGAGATGCTAACAATATGGAAATAAGAATCGATGAAGTAGTGAAATCTAAAGAAGATGTAGAAAATTTAGGAATATGTGCTGGAGATTTTATATTTATAGATCCTAAGACTACTGTTACAGAGAGCGGCTTCTTAAAATCAAGATTTATTGATGATAAAGGAAGTGTCGCTTGTTTAATGGGATTATTAGATCTATTTAAGAAAACAAAAACAACTCCTAAGTATACCACTAAAATATTTATTTCTACTTATGAAGAGGTTGGTCATGGTTCTTCCTATATACCACAGGATATAACTGAGATGCTAGCTGTAGATATGGGATGTATAGGAGAAGATTTAAGCTGTACAGAATATGATGTATCCATATGTGCTAAGGATTCAGGAGGACCATATGATTATAATATGACTACAAAGTTAGTAGAGCTTGCTAAGAAAAATGGAATTAATTATGTAGTAGATATTTATCCATTTTATGGTTCAGATGTAGGTGCAGCATTACATGGTGGAAACAATATAAGAGGAGCTCTTATAGGACCAGGAGTTCATGCATCACATGGTATGGAGAGAACTCACTATAATGCAATGGAAAGCACAATTAAATTATTATATTTCTATTTAACAGAATAGAAAAAATATAATGGCCTCTAGGTTTATTCCATAAGATGGGATGAGTCTAGGGGTTATTATGTTTTATAAGAGTGAAATTTAATTTTATATATTTGAAATTCAAATAGCTATCATTATTTCTATAAATAATAAGTATTAGACAATTATGACATTAAATAATAGAATCTAATTGTGGAAAGAATAAAAGATTTCGCATCAAGAAACTTAAATAATGGGGTATAGCCAAGTGGTAAGGCATCAGACTCTGACTCTGAGTATCGTAGGTTCGAATCCTACTACCCTAGCCATGTTTTTGTATAATAATTATTTTTTACTATCATTAATATTTAACTTTAGGGAGGGTATTCTTATGGATTATGAGGCTCTGTTATTGTTAAGTGAAGAGGAAAGAGAAATAGTTATGAGGAATCAGCTAGGAGATGAAAAGTGCAAATTAATTGATAAGTATGATTTGTATCCTAATAACAGGCTATATTGGGAAAGGCGTCAAGAGAAGTATCCTACCCAGGAATATTTTAGCCACAAGATGGCATTAAAGACTTCAGTTATAGGAATTATATTTCATATAAATAGACTATGTTATGCAAAAACAAAATATTTTCAAGAGAATTGGGATGAGTATGTCCCTTGTATATTTAAGCATGACGAGGGGTTTGTAGAAACAGAGATTTATAACATGGAGTATATTAAGCAAAGGCATACTAACATAGTACTTGATCTAAGGGAATTAGCGAAAATTCATTGGATAAGTGAATTTAGAGAGCTATGTAAATACTTAGAAGAGAGTTTAGAAAAGGTAAAGCATGATTCATATAGCAGTGCTGTATGATTTTATAATAGAATTTAACATCATCAATTATAAGAGGAAGTCACTGACTTCCTCTTTATTTTATAGATATATGGAAGCAAGATATATTTCTATTAAATTTTATTGGCAATATTCTTATCAATAGTATAATAATTCAAATGAATAAAAATAGACATTTACACTGTTTTTGTAACTTTATTATCAGATATGGCAGAGACCCATTTCACTCTGCTTATTAAGATGGTAGTTATTAATGCTGCCATATAATTTGAGAATAGATTACCCCAGAATACGGAATAAAAACCTAAATATTTTTCTGTTGCTAAGATAAATAGATATCTTAAAAGCCATATTCTCAGAATACTTATAATTAGTGGGATTCCTGTACGGCCCAATCCTATAAATGCATTTTGTTCCACCATACATATACCAAAGCCAATAACTGAATAAGTATAAATATGAAGAGATTTGTTAGCGATATCAAGAACATTCTGTTGACGAGTGAATAAAATAGTAAGTTGTGAAGATAGAGGTACAACTATAGCTATTAGAATAGCAGCAGTTATAGCACTTATAACACATCCTACGAAACAAGATCGTTTAGCTCTAGCACCTTGTCCAGCTCCTACATTCATACTTACCATAGTTGCTATGGCAGCACCAAATGAGGAAGGCAAATTAAAGCAAACAGAAGTTATATTATTTGCAATACCTTGGCCATTTAATACAATAGCCCCATACTTTGCTACTTCATTGTTAATAAGGAAGAAACCTAAATTAAGCATTATGCTAGACAACATAGATGGTATTGCTATGCGTATTAATTTCTTTAAAATTCTAAAATCAAATTTAAATCCCTTTATTGTTAATCTATCATCACTGACCTTTACAAATAATTCATAGAACATCCAGATACATATCAAAATATTTGAAACTAAAGATGCAAGGACAGATCCTACAATTCCTAAGTGAAGAATAGCTATAAATATAATATTAAATATAACTTTTAAAATTAACATTAAGACCATTCTTATAAAGGTAGCCTCAGGCTTACCACTGGCATTTTTAATTGAATTATAAATGGATTCTACAAAAGAAAAGGGGATAACTAATGCATATAGTGATATATAAAGAAATACATCATGAGAAATTTGAGGATCAACATTTTTAGATATAGGAAAAGATATCATAGCGAGGATCGGTGCCATAATACAACCTAAAATAAAAGAAAGAACCATGATTTGTGTAGAAGCACGTTTAGCATCTTCGATTTTTCCTTTACCATTCATCTGACCAAGCATAGCCATTCCGGCGACGCTAAGACCTTGAGCTAATGCACTCATCATGTTTATAACAGGTGTTGAATATGTAATAGAACTGGCTGCTACTGTTCCTACAATATTATTAATAAAAAGTCCATCAATAACAGGCATAATTGATTGAATTAATCCCATCATTAAGGTAGGAACTGACAGCATTAGAATGGTTTTAGGCAGAGAACCATTTAATATTAACTCACGTCTCTCTTCTGTTTTTTGATGTAGAAAATTAAATTTCATACTAAAATACACCAACTTTCATAAAACAAAATGTTCAATATATAGAAGTATATTACTTAATATACAATAGAACACAACATAATTATACTCCAAGTGATACAAAGTATCAAATTTAAGGAATTTTTTAAATAGTATACTAAGAATATATAGAAATTTCTGTATTATGATTTAATGATTTAGTAGAGTTGCATTTCATAATAACATTAACGGTCTAAAAGATTTGTTTTAAAAATAAAATAAAGTAAATACTATAATATATATTCTCGATAATAATGCAATTCAGTAACATTATGAAGGATAATTTAAGTAAATTAAACTTAAATGCAAATATATCATAGGATTTAAGTTTAATTACAAATTGAGTTATCTACATTCAGAATATAGAATACTAAGATATACACATAATAATTTTAAACCTTGGAGGAATTTATATGATAAAGGAAATACAATCCTTGTTGCTTGGAAAAACATTGAGAACAGAAGAGTTAAGTAAAGAAAAGTTCAATGTTCTTTGGGGGTTACCGATTTTATCAAGTGATGCCATATCATCAGTAGCCTATGCTGTAGAGGAAATTCTTTGGGTGCTTATTCCAATATTGGGTATAGCCTCCTATAAAAATATGTTCTATGCAGCTATTGCTATTGTAATATTATTATTCATATTGGTATTTTCATATAGACAAACTATTGATAACTATCCTAATGGAGGAGGGTCTTATATTGTTGCCAGTGAGAATCTAGGAAAAATTCCTGGATTAGTAGCAGCATCTTCATTGACCATTGATTATATTCTTACGGTGGCAGTAAGTACCTCTGCAGGAACGGCAGCTATAACCTCAGCATTTCCTATGCTATTGCCATATAAAACAGTAATAACTATATTTATAATATTTCTTATAACCTTAGGAAATTTAAGAGGGATAAGAGAGTCATCTGTAATTTTTGGAATACCGACTTATTTATTTATTTTTTCTATTATTACAATGATTGTAACTGGATTTATAAAAGTTTTGATTTTAGGGCAAATGCCACCTGCTTCAGTAGCTGTGGGAGAGCCACTGCAAGATATAACAATACTTTTATTTTTAAAAGCATTTGCATCCGGATGTACTGCATTAACTGGAGTTGAAGCAGTAAGCGATGGTATACCTAATTTTAAGGCACCAGCTCAAAAAAGAGCAAAAAGAGTATTGACATTATTAGCATTATTAGTGTTGATTATATTTGGTGGTCTTTCATATCTTGCAACTATGTATACAGCAGTGCCTAATCATAAAATTACTGTTGTAGCTCAGATAGCTATTCAAGTATTTGGTCAAAACAGTTTTATGTTTTGGATGATACAGTCAACTACAGCGCTTATACTCATAATGGCTGCAAATACAGCCTTTGCTGATTTACCATTATTATTTTCCATATTAGCAAGAGATGGATATATTCCAAGGCAGTTTGCTAAAAGAGGAAAGAGATTAAGCTTTTCAAATGGTATAGTTTTATTATTTATAGCATCTTCTATATTAGTATATATATTTAAGGGGAGCACACATTTATTAATGCCATTATATGCTGTGGGAGTATTTTTATCTTTTACACTTTCGCAGTCCGGTATGTTTATGAAATGGTGGAGGCTTCGAAATATAGGATGGAAGCACAAAGCCTTTATTAATGGAGTTGGCACCCTAGTTACAGCCGCAACCTGCATTATAATAGGAGCTACAAAATTTATTCATGGTGCATGGGTAGTGTGTATATGTATACCTATATTAGTTTTATTTATGGTAAAAATTAAAAAACATTATGTGAGTGTAGCTAATGATTTAAAAATTGATGTATATGATAAGAATATATGTACTAAAGAAAAGGTAACAAACCATGTAATAGTTCCCGTAGATACCTTTAATAAATCCTTTGTAAAATGTCTAAATTATGGACTAGTAATTGGAGACACGGTGGAAATATATCATGTATCTACTAATGAAGATGAATCAAAGAGATTAAAAGAAAAATATAGTGAGCTTCACATTGATATACCATTCATTGTGGAGGATGCTCCTTTTAGGAATGTAAATGAAACTTTATTAAAATATATAGATAATAGACAATTAAGTATGAAGAGAGGAGAAATGCTGACCATAGTAATGCCGCAATTTACTATTCATTCTTGGTGGCACCAGCTTCTTCACAATCAAACTTCACTATTTATTAGAACTATGCTTCTAAAAAGAAGAAATATTGCAGTGGTAACATTGCCATATTTAATTAAAGAATAAGAAGTATTTTAAAATAAATGTTGATTATAACTGCAGAATAGTACAGTATATTACCTATTTTAGTATATAAAATCAAGATTTATATGAGGATGACATGTAAATCAAGTTTCATTTATCAACCATTTTTAAAATAATAATATTGCAGTTTAATTTTAACATTTATTATAGTATAAATAAAAGAGATGGTTATTAAATATAACTATCTCTTTAAATTTGTCTAAAGCATATTTATTATAGTAAAGTTAGTATATTTTAACTAACTCTTTTGAAGGACTTCTGATAATACTTTTCCAATGCTATCATTTATAACTATACTAGCCAGAGAGTCGTAAGAGGTTGAAGCTTTATTTATTAATACTAAATCTTTGCCTTTAAAATATCTAATAAGTCCTGCAGCGGGATATACCACTAAAGAAGTCCCGCCAACTATAAGCACATCAGCGCTTCTAATAGCATTTACAGCATTATAGATTACATCCTCATCTAGAGCTTCTTCATATAGAACTACATCAGGTCTAACTAGCCCATCGCAATCACTACAGCGAGGAGCAATATCTTTTGAAGTCATAATATAGTCTAAGGTAAAGGTCTTACCACATTCCATGCAGTAGTTTTTATGAATAGACCCATGAAGTTCAAGAACGTTTTTACTACCAGCCATTTGATGAAGTCCATCTATATTTTGGGTTATTACAGTCTTAAGCTTTCCTAACTCTTCAAGTCTAGCAAGAGCATAGTGAGCAGCATTAGGGACAGCTTCAGTATAAACCATCTTTTCTTTATAAAATTTATAAAAATCCTCACTGTGGTTCATAAAAAAGCTATGAGTAAGAATATCTTCTGGAGAGTATGAAGAATTTTTTATTTTATATAGGCCATTATCAGATCTGAAATCGGGGATGGCAGATTCTGTAGATACCCCAGCTCCACCGAAGAATACTATGCTATTTGAACTATCTATTATATGCTTTAAAGCATCAACACTCATAGAAAATCACCTCAACATTATTATAACATAAGATTTTAAAACCAAAAATGATTTAATAAAACTAAAAATAGTTTAATAAAATTAAAAATTATTAAACTAAATTAAATCAGTTAGTGAATTATAATTTTAAGGGAAGTTGCATTCGTAAATGAATTATAATTATTTTAAAATAGGTGTAAGTGCTATATAAAAGTCAATTATTAATATTTCAATAATTGACTTTTATATAATAGAATAATAAACTATCCTCTAGAGATGACATTACTGGAAAACATAGAATAGAGTATTAAATTGATAGATTAAAATACTGTAGGAGGGATATTATGGAGAAAAATTCAGTCAAAATATACATTCCGTTTTGGATAACAGTAGTAATTTTGCTTCTATACATTAATTTATTTAAGAATTTTAAAATATTATTTTGGATAACTTTTGGATTTGAAAGAATTTTTAATGCTATTTATATAGATAAGATGCTAAGAAAAATAGATAAGCTTATTGAACAAGGAGAATTCAATGGGAAATTATTTGGAATTATAATGTTTACGGTTCTTCTAGGTATAGGAATATTCATATGGATTTTCATAAAGCAAAGAGAGCTATTTTATGTTATAATTCTAGGGGAGATATTTGATTTTATAATACTAAAGATTCTTAAATTAAGAAATCAAAAATAACATTATGGGGGTTTAACTATGGATAAAAAGTTAAAGTTATGTATTATAGGTTTTGGAAATTCAGCAAAGGAATTTTGTAGATTAATTATGGAGAAAGAGCTGCCAGTGATAGTTACAGGTATATCTACCAGATCTAAGGGAGCACTTCTTTGTAAAGATGGAATTGATGTATATAGAGCATTAAAAGAAGTAGAAGAATTAGGAGAATTTTCTAAAGAGAATCCAAGTAAGGTAGATATGAATTCTTTAGATATAATAAAAAATTCAAAGGCTGATGTGATGATAGAATTAAGCAGCCTTTCTATAAAAGATGGGCAACCAGCTATATGTCATGTAGAGACAGCATTTAATAATAATATGCATGTTATAACCGCAAACAAAGGTCCTATAGCTTGGGATTTTCATAGACTAAATAAATTAGCTATAGAGAAAAATAGAGTATTTTTATATGAAACTACAGTTATGGATGGAACTCCTATCTTTAACTTGGTGAAGTATACACTTCCAGGATGTAAGGTACTTTCCTTTAAGGGAATTCTAAATTCCACCACAAACTTTATTCTTGAAGAAATGGAAGGTGGAAATGACTTTGAAGCCGCTATAGTGGAAGCACAAAGAAGAGGTTTTGCAGAGGCTGACCCTTCAGCAGATATTGAGGGCTGGGATGCAGCTGCTAAAACTGCAGCTTTAGCTAATGTACTTTTAGAGGGAAAGATGAATCCTATGACTGTAGAAAGAGTTGGTATAGAAACTATTACTAAAGAGCAGATAGAGGAAGCTAAAAAGAATGGTATGAAATATAAATTATTATGTGAAGGATATATAAAGGATGGATTAGCCTATGGAAGAGTATATCCAGAATTAGTTAAAACTACAGATATTCTAAGTACTATAGATGCAACTTCTTCAATACTATGTATAACCACTGACTTAATGGGAGAAGTATGTATAGTGGAAAAGAATCCAGAAATACAACAAACTGCCTATGGAATATATAGTGATTTATTAGAGTTAAGAAGTAAGATTCTTTAATTAAAGATATAGGAAGCCATTCTCATGTTGTTGAGAATGGCTTTTAATATATAGAAAATATTATTATGAACATTGTTAAATATTTTTTAACAATAAAATTTTATGCAATTTCATATTGTAACAAAAATACAATGTTAGTATAATCTACTTAATGCTGATATTATAATAATTTGTCAAATAAACAAACTTTTACTAGATAATTAGCATTCATAATGAATAAAGATTCATAAATATATATTGTAAGAGAGGAAAGATTAATTATGGGAATTTACAAAATTATTGAAAAGAAAAGAAAAGAAGAGCAAAGAAGAAAAACTATAAAAGTAGCAAAAACTATAACTGCTGCAACTACAGCTGGAGCTGTGTTAGGGGCAACAGCAGGAATATTTTTAGCACCTAAGTCAGGAAAAGAAAGCAGAGAAGATTTAAAGAATAAAACTTGTGATGTAAGTGAAAAAGTAAAGATTAAGGGAGTGGAATTAAAAGAAAACTTCAATAATAAAGTTGTTGGAGGAAAGGATAATGTTAAAGAAGCTAAAGAGAAAATAAAGAATTATTTATCTGAGAAGAAAAATGTAAAACAATGTGAGGAGGCTGCTGACGAGATTTCTGAAACAGTTGAAACAGTGGAAGATAATAAAGCAGAGGAGCCATGTATATAGGACTCTCAGAGTTATTTTGGGGAATTATAGGAATAATTGGAGCTGTGACATTAGTTTATTTGATAATTGTTTTAAGGAATATTTCTAAGTTTGTAATTAATTTAAATGAAGTAATATCAGAAAATAAAAAAAATATAAATATACTATGTAATGATCTGCCTAAAATATCTGAAAAATGTACAAGCATTTGTGATAATGTAAATGATATTAGCGAAGTAATAACAGAGACTACTGCTGAAGTTGTAGTGGCAAAGGAAAATATTACAGGCAACATAGAAACTATTAAGGATATATTAAATATTATAGTAAGTATATTCTTTAAAAAATAATTATAAAAGCCATTATCTTTTAAAGAAGATAATGGCTTTTATTAAATCTTTAAATTGCAGCTTTTTCAGGAATTTCAGGTTTATCCTTCATTGGCTTAATTTCCTTATTATAAACATATCTAAATATAATTAAGCTTGTAAAGAAGGCAACAATTTCAGCAATTGGGAAAGCAAACCAAACAGCAATTACTCCAAAAGTTCTAGCCATTATCCATGCTACAGGAAGAATTATTACTAGCTGTCTTAGAATAGATATAAATAAGCTTTTAACTCCATGTCCAGTAGCTTGGAAAGCAGTTGAAATTATTATATTTACTCCTGCTGATATGAAGCAAAGACTTATTATTCTAAGAGCTGGAATTCCAACACGAAGCATTTCCTCAGAGCTATTAAATGCCATCAGTAGCTGTCTAGGGAATATGTTAAAGATTAGAGTTCCAAAGGCCATAATAGAAACAGATATAATAGTTGCTACTTTAATAGAACTGGTTATTCTCTTTTTATTTCTTGCTCCATAGTTATATCCTAGTACTGGCATAGTTCCTTGATTTAACCCAAATACAGGCATAAATATAAAGGATTGAAGTTTATAGTAAATACCTAAGACAGATACTGCAGCACTAGAAAATCCTATTAATATACTATTAAGACCCATTACTAAAACTGAGCTTATAGACTGCATAATAATAGATGGAAAGCCTACGGCATAAATATCTTTAATTACATAGCCTTTAAATTTAAAGTTTTTTAAATTTATCTTTACTTCGTGATTTTTCGTGAATAATATAAATAAACAGAAAATCATTCCTAAAATTTGACCAATTACCGTAGCTATAGCAGCACCAGCAACTCCAAGAGCAGGAAAGCCTAGTAGACCAAATATAAGTATAGGGTCTAAAATTAAGTTAGCAATTGCACCTATTAATTGAGATATCATAGGATAGGTCATATTACCAGTGGCTTGTAAAATTTTCTCTGCACAAATCTGAATAAGCATACCAAAGGAAAATATTGTTACTATGGAAGTATAAGAGGTACCCATAGCTATTACCTCTGGATCACTAGTAAAGCTAGTGAAAAACATTTTAGTAAAAAATAACCCGAATATGGCAAATATAATCCAACTTGCCAGTCCGAGTAATAGTCCATGATCAGCTACAGAATTAGCTTCATCAAATTTTTTCTGACCAAGTCTTCTTGAAATAAGAGAGTTAATTCCGACACCTGTACCAACACCAACTGCTATAAGTAAGGTTTGTATTGGAAAGGCTAAGGAAACTGCAGTAAGGGCAGATTCTCCTATTTGAGCAACAAATATGCTGTCCACAATGTTATAGCATGACTGAATTAGCATTGAAAACATAGTAGGCAACGACATAGATATAATTAGTTTTGCAATGGGTTCAGTTCCCATTTTATTTTCTCTTGTATGTTCCATTCTATCCCTCCAACCTATATTCTATTACAAAAAACTAAAAAGAAATATTAACAATTTATCAACAAAATTAACATAAACACTATAAGTATAGGTAATAAGGCCAAATATATTCATAGTTTATTAACATCATCTTGTAATAAAGTTTGATATAATTAAAAAAATATAGTAATTGAAGGGTAGATATATGTTTAATTTGAATGATTGTATAGGATTTATAACTAATAGCGCATCTAAAAAGATAACAGATGAATTTAATAGACGACTTAAAGATACTGGAATAACTAGAGTAAAATGGATAGCACTTTTCTATATTGGTGAAGTAGAAGGAATCTCTCAAAAAGAGCTTTCTCAAAAAATGAATGTAAATGAATCTTCTATAGTTAGACTTCTTGATAGAATGGAGAAGGAAGAGCTAACACTCAGAGTTAGAGATTCTCAAGATAGAAGGATAACTAAAATTTCTTTAACTGATAAAGGTAAAGAATTAAGAGAAGAACTAATGCCTTTAGGACAACAGTTTCAGGATGATGCTACCAATGAAATATCTCAAGAGGAATTAGATACCTTTAAGTATGTTTTAGACAAGATGATTAAAAATTTAACAAAATAGTTGACAATACCACAAATTGGTGGTAATTTTAAAACATAAATACTTGCTATTGCAAGTATTGTTATAACAACTGTTGTTGTAACAAGTTATGGTAGGAGGGGTTAATATGAAAAAAGATGTAAGACAAATGTTAAATGATTTTACCGGGGGATTAGCAACTTTAGCAGAAACTAATGGAGATAGCGTAAATGCTTTTATGAATTTACTAGGAACTAACTATGCAGAAGGTGCTATCGACACAAAAACTAAGGAATTAATAAGTGTAGGAATTGCTGCATATAATCGTTGTGAGTATTGTATAGTATTCCACGTATATAAAGCTTTAGAATCAGGAGCTACAAGAGAGCAAATACTTGAAGCAGCTATGGTATCTGTTGCCTTTGGTGGAGGTCCTACAATGGCCTACACAGTAACTTTAATTAAGGATTCTATAGATGAATTCGAAAAAGATTTTAAATAATTGATAATATAGATTAATAGTGAAACATACAAGGACCCTGTGCAAGAGTACAGGGTTTGAATTATATTGTGGAAAAAATAGAATTATAACTTACCCAGAGCAATGAAAATATAGAACAAATAAAAGCTATATTAAGGAGGATAAGGTATGGATATTAAATTAGAAAGTTTATCTGGTAATAATAAGAGTGCCAAAATAGGAAAAATAAATGTTTCTAAGGGAGATAAGGTTAATATAAATCAACAATTATTACAGTTAGAAACTAAGAAGGGTAATACTCCTTTGAAGTCAAAGAATAAATGTACTATAGAAGAGGTACTAGTTGAAGAAGGGCAAGAAATAGAGATAGGGCAGTGCTTATTTAGGGTTACTGAGGAGAAAGGCGGAGAAAGCAAGCCTAAGTTAGATTATTTTGGAAGTCTTATAAAGGGAAAAAAAGAGAATTTAGAATCAGACTTGCTAGTTATAGGGGCTGGACCAGGTGGATATGTATCAGCTATATATGCAGCTAAAAAGGGACTTAAAACTATTATTGTAGAAAAAGAATCTCTAGGAGGAACATGTCTCAATGTAGGATGTATTCCAACTAAGGCCTTAGTAAAATCTTCTGAGGTTTATCATAATATAGTGGAGGCCGAGGACTTTGGGATAGTAGTTAAAGAAGCACAGGTTGATATGTCAAAGGTAATAAAGAGAAAAGATAAAATCAAGGATACATTAGTTGGAGGTATTGATTACTTACTTTGTAAAAATGATGTAAGAGTAATAAAAGGAGGGGCTACCTTTATTGATGAAAAAAAGATACTTGTGAAAAGTGGAAGAGATGAATATACAATAGAAGCAACTGATACAATTATTGCTACAGGGGCAAAAATTGCCAATATTAATATACCAGGCATAGATAGTGATTTCGTATTAAATAGTACTACTGCTCTCTGTGATAAGGATAATATAGCCTCTATAACCATTATTGGTGGTGGGGTTATAGGCATGGAATTTGCATTTTTATATTCCAATTTTGGAGTTAAAGTTAATGTAGTAGAATGTTTTGATAGACTTCTTACCATGGTAGATTCTGAGGTTTCAGAGGAGATAAAAAGTATAGCTATAGATAGAGGCATTGGAATACATACTGGAGCAAAGGTTACAAGAATAGAAAAAGACGAAGAGGGAAAGGCAATTGTAATTTTTGAAAAGGATAATAAAGAGAGATTTATAGTAAGTGAAAAGGTACTAGTAGCCATTGGAAGAGTACCTAACATTGAAGGGTTAGATATAGAAAAGGCAGGAGTCAAATTAAATGACAATGGAAGAGGTATATTTGTTGATGAAACCTTAAGAACCTCTGTGAATAATATATATGCCATAGGTGATGTAAATAATAAAATTCAACTTGCCCATGTAGCCTCTCATGAAGGTATGGTAGCGGTAGATAATATCTTAGGTGCAAAAACCAATATGAACTATGACATGGTTCCAAACGTAATATTTACTTCTCCGGAAATAGCTTCTGTTGGAATTACAGAGGATGAAGCTAGAAATAAAAATATGAATATTTCTGTTAGTAAGTTTCCGTTTTCTGCAAATGGGAAGGCACTAACCATGGGTGAAGATAAGGGGTTTGTAAAATTAATTAAGGATTTAGACAACAATAAAATAGTAGGAGGTTCAATTATTGGACCTGAAGCATCGGCGTTAATAAGTGCTTTAACCTTAATTATTAATAATAATATTAGTGAGGAAGAGGTTGTACACACTATCTTTGCTCATCCAACCACCGGAGAAAGTATACATGAGGCGGTATTGGGATTAGGCATAGGAGCATTACATTGTCATGAATAAAATTGTAATTTCAAAAGAACATGATCCTTACTATAATCTAGCACTAGAAGAAGAATTACTGAGGAATGCTCTAGGGGATGAAACTACATTTTATATATGGCAAAATGAGAAGACCATAGTTATAGGAAGAAATCAAAATCCATATATGGAATGTGATATAGAAGAATTAGAGAAAAATAATGTGAAGCTAGCAAGAAGGATCTCCGGTGGAGGCGCTGTTTTTCATGACCTAGGCAATGTAAATTTTACTTTTATAACTAAAAGTAATCAAAGTAATTTAGAAAAACAGTTAAAAGTTATAAAAAGAGCTGTAGAGAACTTTGGAATAGAAGTGGAGTTTTCAGGAAGAAATGATTTGCTTTCCGGTGGAAAGAAGTTTTCAGGTCATGCTTTTTATGAAGAAGACGGAAATTATTTTCATCATGGAACCTTAATGGTAGATGTAGATTTAGATAACCTTGAAAGGATTTTAAAACCTTCCAAATTAAAGTTAGAAGGCAAAGGCATATCATCAGTAAAAAGTAGAGTGATAAATCTTAAAGATATAAATGAAAATATAACTATAACTAAATTAATAGAAGAATTGATTGAAAGCTTTCAATATTATTATGTTGAGCCTAAAGAAACTATGAGATGCAGTAAAGATAGATATATACCAAAGCTTATCCACAATTACAGTGATGAAAAGTGGATATATGGAGAGAGTCCTGTGTATAATGTGGTGATAGAAAGAAGCACACCCTTAGGAAATATACAGGCATACGTGAATGTGGAGCAAGGATTAGTTAAGGATATAAAAATATTTTCCGATAGTATATCCACATTGGATTTTCGTGAAATAGAAGATAAGATTAGAAATACTTATTTTCATGAAATTCAGTGGGAAGCTTATTTCTAGAAACTAAAAAAATTATAAATATATAAGTTGCAATAAAGTTCTATATTATAAATTAATTGATATGAACTTCATATTATCCCTGCTTAACCGTTCCGAAATCTTGATTTACTAAAGCTCTATTCAATAAAAAATCTAAAATACAACAACTCACTACATTCGGACAGGTTGTATTTCTTAACGATTTTTTCTTTCATAGAGCCTAAGTAAATCTAAGCTTTCTGCAAATGGTATTCGCAGCAATAATGTGAAGTTCAATTTCAACCATTTATTAAAAATATTTGTAATATGAATTATCTTTATTGCAACTTATATAGATATTATTTAATAAAAAATAAAATGAAAATACTATAATTTTTAGATTGTAAGAGAAAGGTTTTTCTTGCAATCTTTTTTATATGAAAAGAAATCTATTTGTCAATAAAGAAGTAGATAACTAAATGTGTCGTGGATAAGTAATACAGTTTTATTTGTAACTTATTATGTACAATGGTATCATATGTAATAATATGGTCTGAAATGGGAAAAGAAAGGAGCAATGAGAGTTTATATATTATTTAAGCTATCTCATTAATGATTAAAAATGAAATATAATAGTTTTTCGGAATTAGAAGAAGCATATTTAAATGTTGCTGAAGAAAAAGGGGCTGGAGAGGCCTTAACTCTATTAGAAAAAGAAATAAAAACTCTTTCAAAAGAAGAAGTTGAACAAAATTTATCCACCATATTGTTGGATAAGTGCTGCTTCTTTTATGAATGTCAAAGATATGAAGATACTCTCAATACTTTGCAGCTCATGTTAGACAAGGATTTTGTGTGTCCCTTATACTATTTTGATAATTTAAAGAGAGATGAAAAATTTATAAGGTTAAAAGAAAGAAATAATATGCTATTAAAAATTGCTAAAGAAAAGGTAAAATTTCAATACCAGGTTTACCTCCCAGAAGGATACAGTAAAGAAAGAGAATATCCTGTGTTTTTAAATTTACATGGAGATGGAGATAATACTAAGTACCATAAAGAATATTGGAAGCCAGAGTATCTTTTAAAGAAAGGCTTCATAGTGGTATATCTTCAATCTTCACAAATATTAAGACATAATAGCTATGGATGGATAAAAAGAGATATATTTATTGAAGAAGATTATAAGGATCAGGAGTTATCAGTAAATAGTAATAAGGAAATAGGCACCTATGATGCTTTATATGATGAAATTAAAGATTGCTATGATTGTTTATGTAAGGATTATTCTATTGATAGGGCTAACATTCTAATTGGTGGTTTTTCCGGGGGGGCTGTAGGTGCTATTGATATTACAGTAGCTGACATAATCCCTATAAGAGGAGTTATAGCGCTGTGCGCTTTAAAGCCAAGGGCTTTTACAGAAGAAAATATCAGAAAACTTCTTACTAAGGAGATGAAATGGGTATTTATGGAGGGGGGGGAAGATATACCAGTACAATATGTAGAAGAGATGATGGATATATGTAAAAGCGTAGACATGCCTTATAAGTATCATATCAATGAAGGAATTGGACATTGGTATCCAGAGGATTTGAATGATAAATTGGAGAAAGCATTAAGCTTTATTTTACAGTAAAATTTGTATACAAATAAGATAATAGCACAAATAGAAACTATTATAATTAATGATATTGGGGTATTATTAGATTGTGTTATAATCTTTATTGTAGTAAAAGGAGGCAAGATGTATGAGTTTTACTAAGATTAAGGTTAGATATGCTGAAACTGACGCTATGGCAGTGGTTCATCATGCTAACTATTATTTATATTTTGAAGTAGCTAGGGAAGATTTAATTAAGGAATGTGGAATTTCTTATAGAGAATTAGAGGAAAGTGGAATTATGATGCCCTTAGTGGAAACTCAATGTAAGTACATAGAGGCTGCTAAATATGATGATAATTTAGTGGTAGAAACTTCTATTAGTGAATTAACATCTGTTAAGGTTAAAATTGCCTATGTTGTAAAGAGAGAAGAGAATGATAAAATTTTAGCTAAGGGAAATACTGTTCAGACCTTTGTAGATAGTAAAACATTTAGAATAGTTAATTTGAAAAAGTATAATAAAGAACTTTGGAATAGCCTTAGTAGGTTAGAAGTATTAAATGAAAATAATCATTAGAACTTTAGTTCTAATGATTATTTTTATAAGGAAATGACACCATTTCTAAGAAAATGAGAAGAAGCATTTCTTTATTGGATAAAAATATTATATATATGATAAAATGGAATTAGTAGAAGTATAATAAATGTAAAAAAGGATGGGAAATCAGATGAAAAAGAAAAATAAGCTTATAGCAGGAATAGGAATAACAGGAGCAGCATTATTTTCAGGAATTACTTACGCTGTTGGGAAAATGGTGTATAAGGCTTCCGTTGGATCATCTCCAGCAGTAGCTAAGGAAAATATGTTGGATCACTATGGAAATAGAGAAGATAAAATTTTAGATAAATTAGAAAGATATAACAATGAGAGATTATTTATAGAAAGTCCTAAAAATGGTTATGACATTGAGATAGTTAATATTAAATCAAATACTGACACTAAGGATGTCATGGTATTAGTCCATGGAATAGAGAGTAATTATCATGAGGTTTTAAAGGTGGCTTATAACTATTTAGAAAATGGTTATAATGTAGTAGTTTATAATCAAAGACAAACTGGATATACAGGCGGAAAAGATTATACCTTTGGATTTTATGAGAGATGGGATTTAGAGGAAGTTGTAAACTATGCAACAAAGGCCTATCCTGAAGGGGTATTAGGTGTCCATGGTTTTTCCATGGGAGCAGCTACAGCAACTATGCACACTGAACTGAATGAAGAAAAGAAAAACGTGGATTTCTATATATTAGATGCTCCATATCATACTATGAAAAGTGCTGTTACCATGGGAATAGAAAGTAAGAATATACCATTAATACCTTTAAGGTATGTATCTTGGGCTGGAGAACTATATATTAGAATTAAATCAGGTTTTAGATATAAGGATAGTGAGCCCTATAGAGCAGTGAAGGGTATAACAGTTCCAGTAATGCTTATTCATGGAACATCAGATAAGGTTACATTACCAGAAGGTAGTAAAATCATTTATGATACAATTCCTCATATGAATAAAGAATTATGGTTAATTGATGGATTAGATCACTGTGTTGCTTCTAATCTAATAGAGAAGGAGTACTTCAGTAGAATATATAGATTTATAGAAGAGAATATAAGATAAAATAAAAAGGTGTTTCAAAGTTTACTTTGGAATACCTTTTTAGCAAATTATTGCATAATATTACAATAATTGATAAGATGTTAATAGGGAAATTACATAAGTACATTATGTGGAGGAAAAAGCTATGAGGGTAAAAAAATTTTTAGTATTATCTTTAGTACTCATTATGAGTATGACTATGTTATTAGGATGCTCAAATTCAGCTTCTAAAGACAATGTAGGAGAGGGGAAAAAAGCTGAGAATTTAAGACGTGAAAAGAATGAGTTGATAGTATCGGTAGGGCTGGAACCAGAAGGACTAGACCCAACCACAGGTGGACATCATTCTGTAACAAGAGTGCTTTTTAGTACACTACTAAAAAGAGATAAGGACTTAAATATAGTCAATGATTTAGCAACTGAATATAGTGTAAGTGAAGATAAGTTAACTTGGATTGTAAAGATAAGAGATGATGTGAAGTTTACAGATGGAGAAAAGTTGACAGCAAAGGATGTGGTGTATACCTTTAAGGCGGCTATGGAATCAGATTCTGTAGTAGATTTAAATACTATGGAAAGTATAACAGATATAGATGATTATACTGTAGAATTTAAACTTAAAGAGCCACAATCAAGCTTTGTCAATAGATTGATAAGTATAGGAATAGTGCCAAAGCATTTACATGATAATAAGTATGGCGATAAGCCTATAACTTCAGGACCATATAAATTTGTACAATGGGATAAGGGTCAACAAATAATAGTAGAGGCTAATGAAGACTATTATGGAGACAAGCCTAGTATTAAGAAATTAACCATGGTATTTATGAATGATGATACAGCTCTAGGGGCTTTAAAATCAGGAGAAATAGATATGGCTTCAATACCAGCATCCTTTGCAAATCAGAAGATAAAAGGAAAGGTTTTAAAAGAGGTAGCAAGTGTTGAAAATTTAGGAATAGCATTTCCTTATGTAAAAAGTGGAGAAAAAACCGCTGAGGGCTATCCAATAGGAAATGATGTGACCTGTGATGTGGCAATACGTCAAGCAATAAACTATGCTATAGATAGAAAAGAGTTAGTAGAAGGTGTATTATCAGGCTATGGTACGCCATCTTATGTAGGTCTTGAGGCTATGCCTTGGTACAATAAAGAAGTGGAAATACAAGATGGAGATGTAGAGAAAGCTGTTAAGATATTAGAAGTAGCTGGATGGAAAGATAGTGACAATGATGGAATAAGAGAGAAAAATGGATTAAAAGCTGAATTTAAGTTGAATTATATAACAGATACAAAGCATAGGCAGGAAATGGCCCTTGCAGTAAGTGAAAAACTAAAAGAAATAGGAGTAAATGCAGTGCCGGAAGCTAGAACTTGGGATAATGCAGTAGAAGTATTACACTCAGAACCGATCATTTTAGGATGGGGAGAGCATGACCCAGTTTTAATAAATCAATTATTCCATAGTAAAAATTCAGGTGTGGATTGGTATAATACTGGTTTTTATAAAAATCCTAAGGTAGATGAATATATAAATAAAGCAATGATAAGTAAAACTGAAGATGAGGCTTTAGAGTTTTGGAAAAAAGCTCAATGGGATGGAGAAACAGGTATAGCTCCCCAAGGGGATGCGACCTGGGCCTGGATTGCAAATATAAATCATTTGTTTATAATGGATGAAAATTTAGGTATAGGAACTCCCAAACCTCAACCACATGGTGGAGCTATACTTGAAAATATAACTGAGTGGAAATGGAAATAAGATAAAATAGGAGGACTTCAAATGGCTAGAAGAGAAAGTATAGGACTATTTGCTGTAAAAAAGTTAATAAGAATGGCAACGTTACTAATAGCCATATGTATTCTAACCTTTTTATTGATGGAAGTCTCTCCTGTTGATCCTATTAGAGCATATGTGGGAGCAGATTTATCTGTTAGCCCAGAGCAAAAGTTAAAAATAGCAGAATACTGGGGGCTTAATGATCCACCTTTGGAGAGATTCATAAATTGGGTAGGATTGCTTTTAAAAGGGGATTTTGGTACATCTTTAATATACAGAAGACCTGTTTTAGAAGTTGTAGGTGAAAGATTTGCAGCGTCTTTAGCACTTATGACTATAGCTTGGATAGTATCTGGGGTATTAGGTTTTGTTCTAGGAATAGTGTCAGGGATGAAAGAAGGAAAATTAGTAGACAAAATTATAAAAGGGTATTGCTATGTATTAATATCAACGCCAACCTTTTGGATTGGCCTTTTATTGTTGATGATTTTCTCAGTATGGCTGGGGTGGTTCCCCATAGGCCTTGGAGTGCCAATTGGTATTTTAGCTGAAGAAGTCACAACCATTAGTTTAATAAAACACATGATACTTCCAGCTATAACCCTTAGTATATTAGGTGTGGCAAATATTGCAATGCATACCAGGGAAAAGGTAATAGAGATTTTATCACAGGACTATGTATTATTTGCAAGGGCTAGAGGAGAAACTACAAAAAGTATAGTAGTAAATCATGTGTTAAGAAATGTTGCATTACCAGCCATAACCATACAATTTTTATCCTTTAGTGAATTATTTGCTGGAACCATATTTGCAGAGCAGGTATTTTCCTATCCAGGACTTGGACAAACTACAGTTAATGCTGGGTTAAAGGGAGATGTACCATTATTAATGGGTATTGTTATAATAAGTAGCATATTTGTATTTACTGGTAACCTAATAGCAGATTTATTATATAGAATTATAGACCCAAGAATTAAAGAGGGAGGGCATCATGATTAATGGAAAAGCAACTATAAAGAACCTTCCCATTAAAAAAGGCTATAATAAACTTAAATTTGGAATTAGAGAAAAAACCATACTTATAATAGTATTTTGTTCTATAGCTGTATCGGTAGCTTTAATAATTGGAAATTCTGTTAAGGCTGAAGATATAGCAATAAACTTTGCGCAAAAGAACCTAGCTCCAACTTGGGAACATATCTTTGGAACAGATTGGATGGGAAGAGATATGTTTTCAAGAACCATGAAAGGTATTACTCTAAGTATAAAAATAGGTATATTATCAAGTTTAATTAGTGGAATAATAGCCCTAATTTTAGGACTTATGTCTGCGACCCTTGGAAAAGCTATGGATTCAATAATAACTTGGATTATAGATTTATTTTTAGGTGTACCTCATATTTTAATAATAATTTTAATATGTTTTGCAGTAGGTGGTGGCTTGAAAGGGGTAATAATAGGTGTATCGCTTACTCATTGGCCAAGCCTTACAAGAATAATACGATCTGAAGTTATGCAGGTTAAGACAATGGAGTATGTTCAAATATCAAGAAAGTTTGGAAAATCAAACTTCTATATTGCAGTAAAACATATATTGCCACATTTGTTGCCTCAACTTTTAGTTGGAACTCTTTTAATATTTCCACATGCAATATTACATGAGGCATCAATAACCTTTTTAGGTTTTGGGCTATCACCTCATGAATCAGCTATTGGTATATTGTTATCAGAATCTATGAAGTATTTATCTACTGGGTGTTGGTGGTCAGCATTTTTTCCTGGATTGTCACTACTCATAATATCCGTGATGGTGGATACTATAGGACAAAATTTGCGAAAACTTGTAGATCCAGAAACTGCATACAAATAGGAGGCATGTGTTATGAAAAACTTAAAGGAGCCAATTCTCATAATTAAAGATTTAAGCGTTTCCTTTTCTCAATACACCAAAGGGCTTAAGAGAAAGGAGCTTGAAGTAATCACTGGTCTAGACTTAGAGCTATATAAAAATGAAGTGGTAGCAGTTGTAGGTTCAAGCGGTTCTGGAAAAAGTCTTCTTGCTCATGCCATACTTGGTATATTACCTCACAATGCCACTACTCAAGGAAAAATGATTTATAAAAATAATATTTTAAATGAGAGAGATAAAAAAAGATTAAGAGGAAAAGAAATTGTTTTAATCCCACAATCAGTGAATTTTTTAGATCCACTAATGAAGGTATCAAAGCAAGTAAAAATCTCTATAGAAGATAAAGCTAAGGCTTCAAGTATTCAAAGAGAAGTGTTTGATAGATATGAACTAGATAAAGAAGTTGATGATTTATATCCCTTTCAATTATCTGGTGGGATGGCAAGGAAGATATTAGTGTCCACCGCAGTAGTATCAAATAGTGAAATAATAATAGCTGATGAACCTACACCAGGTTTGGATGCAAAAGCTTTAAATGAAGCACTTTCAAACTTTAGAGATATGGCAGATAAGGGAGCTGCAGTTTTAATCATAACTCATGATATAAATGCAGCTTTAAAAATAGCAGATAAAATAGCGGTGTTTTATGCAGGAACTACTTTAGAAATAGCAAATGCTACGGACTTTAATGGAAATGGAGAAAACTTACGTCATCCTTATTCAAAGGCGCTATGGCAGGCACTTCCTCAAAATGGATTTAAACCTATAAAAGGATTTCAACCTTTGGCTAACGAGGTTCCAGAAGGATGTTTATTTTACAACAGATGTGACAAGGCTAAGGGGGAATGTAAGGTATACAGACCAGAACTGAAACCAGTAAGAGATGGAATGGTGAGGTGTATATATGCAACTTAAAGTAGAAAACATAAGCTTTAGATATGATAGTAGTGACAGATGGATATTTGAAAATGTGGATTTTATTGTAGAGCAAGGAGAGGTAGTGGGATTGGTTGCACCTAGTGGTTATGGAAAAACCACCTTAGCTAAGATTCTAGCTGGTTACATAAAACCAACCTTAGGCAGAGTAATTTTAGAAGGCGTAAAAAGGGATGAGTATTATCCAGTACAGTTAATATTTCAGCATCCAGAGAAGTCAGTGAATCCTAAATGGAAAATGAAAGATATATTAACTGAAGGATGGAATCCTCCGAAAACTCTACTCCAAAGTATAGGCATAGAAGAAGGGTGGCTAAATAGATGGCCAAGCGAACTATCAGGAGGAGAATTACAAAGATTTTGTGTAGTTAGAACCCTATCTCCAGCTACAAAATTTCTAATAGCAGATGAAATTACCACTATGCTTGATGCTATAACTCAAGCCCAGATATGGGAGGTAGTAATTAATAGGGCTAAAGAGCATAATATGGGAGTTATAATAATAAGCCACGACAAGGATTTATTAAATAGGTTATGTCATAGATTTGTAGACTTAACGACTTTTCATGATAAGGATAAATAATATATGTTTAAGTCATTACAGAGAAATTTTATAATTCTAGTAAATCAATCCTTCACTGAGCTCACAGCATACCTCTCCCTGCGGACTCAGTGAGGATTTCAGTAAAAATAAAATTTGTCTTTTCCAGTATCGTTGCACCTTTCCCTATTAGTTTTGTTGGCTATAATAGCTTAAAAGCAAATCCACCATTCTACCATAGCTTTTTTCTCCATCGCTAACTCCATTAGCTTTTAAATAGGTGTCGTTTACCTTACTGGAAATTTCATCAATTTTACCCTCATGGCGCTTCCAAAAATCACTTCTAAAATTCATGTCCCTTAAAACTTCCTCTGAAAAATTTTCTCTTAAATCCTTTAATAGAGAATAATCCTCACCTGCTATAGAATTTCCTAAGTTGATAAGTGCAAGAAGATAGCCAGAATATTGAAAATCTGCATCAGGATGATTTATACAAACTAAATATGCAATAAAATTTGCTTCATCTTCACTAGCATAGCCTCTTTGATGTGCCATTTCATGAGCGGTAGTGAAGGGCAAAGTCATATTAGGAGCAGCTAGATTCACATTAGGTTCACCAGTAAAGGGAAAATATATCCCTGTAATTCCTGTGTAGATAAGAAGCTTTGAAGTTAAAATAGGTTTTGGCTTACCGTAATTTCCACTCAGAGAGGGATAAGTATGAGAAATATTTTCATATCCTATTTTTGCCCTTGAAAAAACATCCCTATAATCACCATTGGTGACCATAACACCTGTGGAATCTTCTTTAACCAATTTTCGCGTATCATTAGCTTTTTCTGCAAGGATCTTGTAAACCTGCGACAAATCATCTATAGAATACTTTTTAGTAGTTAACCCTATAGTATCTCCAATGGAAACTCTATTATAGTTTAAGCCCCATAACATTATAAATAAAAAATATATTATAGATAGTGAAACTCCGCAGTTTAGAGAAAAATTAATAAGGATTTTTTTCAAGGCTTTAGGATACTTAAAGGCTTTAATAATTGTATATCCTATATAAAAAATAACTAATAGGATTGCTCCATAGAAAACAATCTCATATATTGAAAAAGGAAAAATACTTGATATATGGCTGAGTACTTTAACTATTACTTTATTTATTTTTAAAGAATAATAGGATTCGGTAATAGTGGGATATAAGGAAGATATATAGTTTATAATAATTGCAAAAATAAATAAGGATAAAAGAATAAGCTTAGTTTTTAAATTTTTCATAATATACTCCATATAACTTATATTCTATAATAATTAAAAACTTCTAATTATTATAAGACAATTTTACTTTAATATAGTTAATATTGTCTAATAAAAATTAGAAGTCAAAACAGAGTGAAAAGTAATTTATTTCATAATTTCTAGCTATAAGTGATTATTCACTATATCTAATTATATCTATTAAAGACTCCTTTTTAAACATTTTATTTATTACTTTTCCCAAAGATAGTTGAACTATCAGCATAACAGTTGCAAGAATTATAGCTGGAATTAATGGGAATTTATAAACTGCATAGGTAGCTCCACTATTATAGAAGGCTAAATAACCTAAATAACCAAAGGTGCCTCCTAGAACTAGAGAGGAAAATAATGTTACTAAAGTGTAGAACAGACCTTCTAGTTTTAACATCTTTAGAAGCTGAACATCAGTCATTCCTATAGCTTGAAGTGTACCAATTTCTTTTTTTCTTGAAATGATACTAGTAATTACTGTATTTATTAAGTTTATTAAGCTAATAACACCAAGTATAGCAACTAAACTGTAAGCCATGGAGTTTAAAGAGAAAAATGAATTTTTAGCTTGCTTTAATTCTTTTTCAAATGATGTATAGTTTAAATTTCTATAATTAGTGGAAAGTTCACTTAATATTTTTTCAACTTCTTCTTCTTTGCCATTGTTAACATCTATACTAATACCCATATTATAATTTAAATTTTCAGGATTTTTTAGAAGATCAATTGAGGTTATAAAATCTCCACCATAATGCAAATCAGTTACAGCTTGAACTTTTACTTTTTTAGTTTTTACACTGTTTCCATCATTAAAAGTAAGGGTAACCATATCTCCAGCATGAATGTCAAACCAATAAGGAATATTACTTGTTGCAATTACTTCTTCGCCACTTTTAACTTTTTCTAAATCTAGTTTACCTTCTAATAATCTTAAATCTAAAGCTTTAAGCATATCATCAGTATAACCAGCAAGCTCAATTTCTGAATCCTTAGAATCAGGATATTCTTTTGCATGTTTTCCAGTACTAGGAATAGTACCCTTGAATTTTCTTATTTCATGTACATTCTTTACACCATCTATAGCTTTAATTGTATTTATAAAATTTTCGTTTAAAGGATTATTTTTAATAAACTCTCCATATTCTTTGTCAAAATCATAGCTAGAATATTTCATTCTGAATTGAAAATCTCCAGCCATACCTTGTCTCACATAGTTTTTTGTATCTACACTTGAAAAGACAGAGGTAGCTGTCATGATTAATATTCCACTTAAGCTAAGGGATAATAAAGTAAGAAAGGTACGACGTTTATTTCTAGCAAAATTTGCCTTAGTTAGTTTCATAATATTTAAATCTATATAACCACTTCTAGTTTTTTTAGAAGATTCTTTATCGCTATTAGTATATCTAATGGCTTCTATAGGAGAAATTTTAGAAGCTATCTTCATAGGTTTAAGTAATGATAGATACATGGTAACTAAAGTAAGAAATGCAGCACCAATTAGTATAGGCAGGCTGACATAAGCTATAGGGGCTCCCCAAGCCGTAAATATATTACTTACTATAAGTTTACTCAATAAATAACCAGAGAGTATCCCAATAGGGATTGAAATCATTGATAAAATCATACCTTCTCTTAAAATTATAGCTTTAAGTTGTTTTTTTGTTGCACCAATAGCTTTAAGCTTTCCAAACTCTTTGATTTTATTGATTATTGAGATATAAAAAATATTATATATAACTAGGATTGAAGAAATCATAACTACTAAAGCAATAGTAGCAGCACCAATTATCGTTGAAGGATCAGGTCTTGTAAGGGAAAGATACATTGAATTGAATTGAATATTATCCTTAGGTATTTGAAAATCAGTAGCTATTTCTTCAAGTTTAGCTTCTATTTCACTAGCAGATAGCTTGTCTTCATTTTTAATTCTTACAGAAGCTTTAAGTCTAGAATCATAATTCTCTACAGATAGGAATTTTTTAGAGACTATGCCAACAGTGGCATTATTGCTTTCACTGGTTTCATTTTTAGATAAAATTCCACTTAAGATAAATTCTTTTTCCATAAATTTTTTATTTATATCATTATAATTTAATTTGACTTTTTCGCCTATTTTATTCTTATAACCTAACTTATTTAAAATAAATTCATCTAATACAATTTCGTTTTCTTCACTAGGCATAGCACCTTCAATTAATTTCATATTAGAAAGAGTAAGAGCTGTTTCATCTATGTACATAAGAGTAAGCAAGGCATTATCAACCTCTTGTTTGCCTATGACAAAACTATTTTCGCCTACAGTTTCTATATCTTTATGCTGTTTTAATTTAGAAATATCTGCCTCTTCAAGTTTTCTATAATAGCCATGTGCATTTCCATAATTTTTAATTGCGTTATCTTTGGAATATCTAAAAGAGGTATAGGTTATTATTCCAATTGAACATAATAGACAAGTGGTTAAAGCAACAGTAATTATAATTAAGATGTTTTTTAATTTATTTTCCTTTAAGTTGCTTTTTACAATAGATTTAATCATGCTATTCATTTATAGCACCACCTTTTACCACCTTACCATCTTCTATTATAATTACTCTATCAGCCATCTGAGCAATTGTTTCATCATGAGTTATAACAACTAAGGTTTGAGAATACTTTTTAACCATGGCCTTTAAAAGGGACATAACTTCATCACTAGTTCTGGAATCTAGATTTCCAGTAGGTTCATCAGCAAGAATTATAGCTGGTTTTGCAGCTAGGGCTCTAGCTATGGCAACCCTTTGTTGCTGTCCTCCAGATAAGGTATTAGGTAAGCTTTCAATCTTATCTTCAAGTCCTAAAGTAGTTATAATTTCCTTGATAAAGTTCCTATCTACTTTTTTATTATCAAGGCCTAAGGGTAATACTATGTTTTCCCATACATTTAAACTAGATATAAGATTATAGTATTGAAATATAAAGCCTATCTTTCTTCTTCTAAAAATGCTTAGAGAATCATCACTTAAAGAAAAAATATCTTTATCATCTATAAATACCTTTCCATCTGTAGGTCTATCTAGACCACCTAACATATGTAATAGGGTGCTCTTACCTGAGCCAGACTTACCTACAATGGCAACAAACTCCCCATGATATATCTCCATGGAATTATTATCTATAGCTTTAACTATATTTTCATTTTCACCATAATATTTTTTAAGATCTTTAGTTTCTAATACTTTCATTTTGAATTACTCCTTTCATGAAGAGCTAAACAGAACGCTAAAGTTATTTACGTACTGCATCTCATACTTCTATAATAATAGAGGAGTATTTCATCTTAATTACAACCAGTCTCGCATTTTTGCAACAATAGAGAAAAAGTACTTCCTATATCAGTATTTGCAGTTGCAATTATATTTCCACCTTGTTCTTCTAATATCTTCCTAGTGAGATATAAGCCTACTCCTGAGCCTTCAATATCTTTTATAGTCTTATTTTCTCCTCTGTAAAATCTTTTGAATATATCATTTATTTCTTCTTTATTTATTCCTATACCGTTATCTTTTATATCTATTCTTAAATAGTTTATTGTAGAGGAAACAGCTACTACAATATTTCCATCCATAGGAGTATATTTAATAGCGTTATCTAAAACATTAAAAATACTCTCCTCTGTCCATTTTATATCATGATATATTTTTATATCTTCAAATTCTTCTAAGGATATGTTTATATTTTTGTCCATGGCCTTAACATAGGCACTATTTATTGCTTTTATAATAGTATTTTTTATGCTACTGTATTCTGGATTTATATTTATCAGGTTAGATTCTAATCTAGATATATTTACTAGTGCATCAATGAGATTATGGACCTTAGTAATAGAGGCTTCATTTTTTATTAAAAAATCAGCTCTTTCACCCTCTGAAATTCCGTTTTGAAGTAGAATAGAATTATACAAATTAAGAGAAGCTAAAGGGGTCTTTAATTGATGGGAAATATCTGTTACCAAGGATTTTAAATTTTCCTTTTCTAAAGTTAATTTATGAGATTCTATATCCCATTTTTTACCTAAATTGCTTAGTTTACATAATACATATGAAAATAAACCCTCATTTTCTATGGGATCGCAGATTTTATAATTATTATCCATGAAGTTATCTAGATAGTTTGATATTTTAAATAATAATGAAAGTATCCACTTAAAGAATTTATTTAATACTAAAAAATTTAGAGTTATTACTATAGTGGTGATTATGGCAAATACTTTAAAGGAATCATAAGCATGTTTACTAAAACTTTCATCCTGAAAAATGGAGCTTTCTTTATAACCAAATTTAGATAAAACTTCACTTCCTTTAGAAAGAGAAGCTTCATCTGCATTTTTTATAGCTTGCATTACAGACAGTTCTGCTTCAGGGTAATTATTTAGTATACATCCAACAATTCTTTGAGTTAATGCCATTTCCTCCTTATAAAGATTATTTAACTGTGCTATATGGAAGAGATTTAAAATAATACCTGAAATTAAAAAACACATACTTATTCCTAGAGTTATTTTATTTAACATAGGCTCTCGAGATATACTTTTAATCATTGTTTTACACATCCCTCTGTCCAAATATATCCTACACCTCTTATGTTTTTTATATACTTAGGATTTGCAGGGTCTTCCTCCACCTTTTCTCTCAATCTTCTTATGTTAACAGCAACAGCATTATCATAAACAAACTGACCCTCAGAATCCCATATAAATTCTAAAATTTGTTCTTTAGTTAAGATTTGTTTACTGTTTTCCATTAAGTATTTTAAAAGCTTGTATTCAATTTTACTTAAAATAATTTCTTCTCTATTTTTAATGATTTTCATATCTTCATAGGAGAAGATAACACTCTTACTAATTAAGTATTTAGAACTAGAACTATCGTCTATCCTTTTCAGAATTGCATTTACCTTTGATATGAAAATAATTAAGCTAAAAGGCTTGGTTATATAATCATCTGCACCTATATTATAACCATTTACTATATTAACCTCTTGGTCCAAAGCAGTTAAAAACATTATACGCACATCACTAGTTTTTCGGATTTCCTCACAAAAGCATAAGCCATCTCCATCTGGCAGATTTATGTCAGATATGATTAAGTGTATTATATTATTATAAAAAAATTCCGCTGCTTCTTTTATATTCATAGCTGGGAATACATTATAGCCTTCTTTTTTTAACATAAAACTTATGCCACTATTTAAGGATTCATCATCTTCTATTAACAATATATTTTTCATAAAAACCTCCAAGAAAATTTAACTTACTCTTTTTTCATTATAGTAAATAAAGTGAAAAAAAACCATGATCACTTAATATCTTAAAATATGGAATCAAGAAGATAACAATTGACCTAGGTCCAGAAGCTTTCTTTTTATAGCATAGCATTTTATAAGAGTATAATTTTACAAAGTCAAAGATAAAGTATAAAATGTAAGGAAAGAATTTTATAGGAGGCAGCTATGGATATAAAAAAAGAAAGTAAAGGTCTTATTATAAATACTTATAAGAACTTTAGATGCAATTTTAAATCAGTAATATTTTTTGAAATCTTATATAAATTGCTGGCCATATTTATTTTTATTCCTATAAACTACTTTATCTTAAATAAATTTATGGGAAATATAGGGGTATACAACATAACCAATAAGGATTTGCTGAAGTTTGGATTAACTATAGAAGGATTGATATATCTATCTTTTATAGTGTTAGTTTCCTTTATAGCAGTTTTTATAGAGATAGGAATTTTAACATATATGGCTAATAAGTCTCATAAACAACAAAGTGTAAGTCTATTAGAAGGAAGCCTTAATTCTATAAAAATATTGCCACAAAATATAGGTATACATATGGTGCTCTTGATAGCTATATCAGGGGTTATAGGACCATTGATGGGAATAGGATTATATAATTCACTAATTAAGAATCTTACAATTCCATCCTTTATAAAGATAGAACTTTTTAAATCTATAGGAGGAATAATAGTCTTTGGATTATTCAACTTGATAATTGTACTTTTACTTTTAAGATGGGTGTTATCAATACCTGCTATGGTAATTGAAAAAGTTAAATTAAAGGAAGCCTTTAAAAATAGTATTAAGATATATAAAAAAAGTAAATTTAAAATTTTGGCATATATAGTTTCATGGACAGTAATATACAATGCACTACAAGCCATATTAATGATGATATTTATGGGAGTTGGCACTATTATAATCTCAATATTAGGAGAGAATAGCATTATATCAGGTGGATTTACCTTAATATCGCTAATAGTATTTTTAGTGGGGTACAGTATTATCGCTATAATGACATTACCTATATTTATTTCTTTTTTAGTGGAATTATATTATACATATAGATGCTATGAGGTAGAGGAGAGAGTTTTTACTTCATTGTCTAATTATGAAGGGAAAAAAGCTTACAAATTTATTAGCAGAAATAGTAAAATATTTACCATAATAATAGGAGCCATTTTTGTAATTATGGTAGGTGCTATGGGAATATCAGCTGTATTTGATAGGGTAGTTGATAAAGATATAGCTATTACTGCACATAGAGGAAGTAGCTTAAGCGCACCTGAAAATAGCATATCTTCAATAAAAAATGCAATTCAGGAAGAAGCAGATTATGCAGAAATAGATGTAATGACAACCAAAGAAGATGAAGTGGTGTTATTTCATGACAGTACTTTAAAAAGAATAGATGGAACTAGTAGAAGTATAAAAGATATGACCTTAGAACAGGTTAAAGCTGTAGATAATGGCTCTTACTTTAGCAATGAATTTAAGGATGAAAAAATACCTACTCTAAGAGAAATACTGTCTTTAGCAAAAGGAAAGATAAAGTTAAATATTGAACTAAAGCCTATGAAAAAAGGAGATACTTTAGCAAAGCAGGTGATAAAACTAGTACATGAGTATGGAATGGAAGATGATATTGTAATATCCTCCTTAGATTATGAGAGCGTTCAACAAGTTAAGGAGATTAATCCTTTAATTGAAGTAGGATATATACTAACCTTTGGAATAGGAGACTTTACAAAATTAAATGTGGATTTTATATCTGTAGAATATCAAATGCTTAATAAACAATTAGTCTATGCTATGCATGCTTTAGGTAAAGAGGTACATGTATGGACTGTAAATGATAGCGAAAGAGCAGAGGATGCTATAAAGTTGGGAGCAGATAATATTATTACGGATTCTGTGGAGATTATTCAACAGGTTTCGGATAGTTTAAAGGCAAGAAAAGATGCTAATTACTTAACATGGTTTTATGAGGGTGTAAATTCAATAATAAAATATGTGAAGATATAAATACATAGTGTAAATTTAAAAAGAAGGTTTAAAATAACTATATACTAGTTAATAAATTTAATAAAAATAGTTGTGTAATAATTTATTACACAGCTATTTTTAGTTATAAAGTGTCAAACATAATTGTTGGAATATTCTTATTTACAAAGAAGCAGGAGTATGGTATATTCTAAAGTAAATGATAATCAATATCAATAATGGAATGTTTTAATATTAGTTAATATAGCTTGAAAGATAGTAAGGCTTTAATAAAAAAATATATATGAAAGGGGAAATATTATGAGTGTTCTAGTTGTGGGAGGAGATAGGCTAGGTAATATTACAGAGAAGTTATCAGAAAATGGATTTTCTGATATAAGACATATAAGTGGAAGAAAGAGCGGAGATAGAAACATAAAAATTTCTCAACATACAGATTTAGTAGTTATTTTAGTGGATTTTGTAGAGCATCAGCTTACGGAGATTATTAAAAAGGAATCTAAAAGACAGGGAATTAAAGTGGCTTTTTCTAAACGTTCATGGATACATATGGAAAATAAGATACAACAGTGTATTAAAGAGATTTCCAATGTTAATTAGGGAAATATTTAAGTTTAGAGAAAGACAAATCTATCATGATATAATTGAGAGCTTAGTTACTGCACTTGAAGCTAAGGATAGTTATACCAGTGGACATTCTGAGAGAGTGGCGTTTATGGCTCATGAATTTGGGAAAAAGCTTAAAATTAAGGGACATGAGCTTGAGAACATTCACATAGCAGCTCATCTTCATGATATAGGTAAGATAGGAGTGCCAGATGAGATATTAAATAAAAACGGAAAACTTTTGCCACATGAAATGGAGTATATAAAAATGCATCCTAAAATAGGCTTTGATATTTTAAGCAAGTCTAGTAAGTTAAAGGATATAAGTAAAATAGTTCTGCATCATCATGAGAGATGGGATGGAAAGGGATATCCAAGTGGATTAGTTCAAGATGACATTCCATTCGGTTCTAGGATAATCGCAATATGTGACTCCATTGATGCCATGGCGTCAGATAGACCCTATAGGGAAGCCATGAGCTTTGAAAGGTGTATGGAAGAAGTAATAATCAATAAAGGAATTATGTTTGATCCAGCACTAGTTAATTATATTGAAAATAATTCGGATTTTGCAAAAGAACTTTTAGAATTTAGAGGTTCATGATTGTAAGACTTTAAGATGTTTTGAGGAGAGAAAAGGCTCTTAACATTTATTGTAGATACAATTATGAACCTCAATTTGCATATTGAGAATAAAAGTTAATATATACATGATTTAGAATAGGCGAAGATTATCTAGAAAAAGCTATTATTTCTGTTTAAAATTATTGCATTCTACATAAATTTAATTAAGATTGATGATGACATTTAACTAAGTTTACTATAAAATTTATTATATAAGTCTAAACTATACATTTTACCATTTAATTTAGAATATACATTAAAAGTATATATTCAAAGTCTTTGTATACAAAAGTACTAACACAACGCCGTATAGAGGATTATGATAAACAATAATCCTCTATAATTTTCATGAGTTTTTGATAATGATTGTCAAGTGATCAATAAATTAATAGAGTTTATAAAGAATTGATTTTATTAAAATTAATAAGAAGTGATTAGAGAGGAAGATAATTAAATGAATAAAATAAAGAAGGTATTATATGTAGGTATAGGCTTGATAGCTTTTTTACTAGGAACCATAGGAGTAATAATTCCAGTGTTACCAACTACTCCATTTTTATTATTGGCATCTTTTTGCTTTGTTAAAGGGTCGGAAAGATTTGATTTTTGGTTTAGAGGAACTAAAATATATAAAAAGCACTTAGAGAGCTTCATAAGAGAAAAAGCCATGACGCTAAAGCGAAAAATAATTATTTTACTATTTGCTGATACAATGATAGCCATACCCTTAATACTTATAGATAATACTATAATGAGAATAGCACTAATAGGAGTTATATTATGTAAAGCATATTATTTCATATTTAAAATTAAAACTATAAAAGTAGAAAAGGTAGAGAAAGTAGAAGTGGTAAAAAACTAAGAATAGTAAGAATAAATAAGAGATTTATAATAGTTTTTATAGGGATATAGTAAGTATCCTTTTTTTATGGAATTTTTTATTAAGTTTATGAAACTTTTATATATAGCATGTACTAGAGCTCTTCATAAACTAGCCTTATTTCATGTTGGAGATAAAAGTAGTTTCTTATTAGATTTAGAAGATGAGAAAAGTAGCTTACCATAGTTTAAATAAAAATATTGTTTATTTAGGATTTGTTTTAATATAGTTCTGAAATCAACACTTGTTTAAAACAAAGCCTATTATTAAAATATATAGGTTTAAATTAAGTTTGTGAATTATACAAATGGTCATATTACAATCTATGTAGAACCATATTTTAGTACGATTTAGGAAATAAATAAAGTTTAATTGAATTTACAAAACTAAAGAGTATAATTATATTACCAGTGGCAATATAATTATATATGGGAATATATTTAATAGGAAGTGAAATATATGAAAAAAGGTATTACAAAAGAGCAAATAATTGAACAAACGCTTATTTTAATAAGGGATAAAGAGAATATAAGGAGTGTAAATCTTCGTGAAGTTGCACGTAATTTAGGTTGTTCACATACAAATTTATACAATTATTTTAGTTCCTTTGATGATTTATTGTGGATTACACATATAAAGGTACTTGAAATATTCTTACAGGAACTGAATGAAGAATTATTAAAGAGTGATGAAGATGAATTAAAATTAAAGTATTTTTTTACTCAATTTGTAGAGTTTCCTCTTCATAATAAAGGTTGGTTCCGACTAGCTTGGTTTGAAATACTAGAGGGGGAGCGTCCAGAAGAAGATAATATTGCAACTGTAAAGACAGTCGATGCGTTTGTAGATGTCATTGAGAATATATGGAATGGAATTTATGGTTTTGCACCTAATAAAAATAAAATTAGATATGCAATACATAATGTACATTGCTATATTCATGGTGAAGTCTCAATATATATTGCAAAAAGAGGTCTTATACAAGAAGAATTAGATTTTAAGGATTATGTTGTTACAGAGTCCATTAAGCTTATGAAACTTTTATTAAATTCGGAGGTATAGTTTTTATGAGTAATTATGATGAAGAATTAAAATATGAAAATTTATATCTTGATGATACCTTGTCACTGATAAAAAAGAATTTACAGCAGGAGTTAACTAAAGTAGCTAAAGAAAGAAAAGAATTAATTGATAAAAACAAATATATGTGGGAAAATACAGTGCATTTTATTGATGACGTTGATAGATTATCAGACATTAATCAGAATTTATCAATTATTCAGATTCAAGCCTCAACTTATGGAAAAATAGAAGAAAAAATATTTAAATATAATAAGATGTTAAATAAACCTTATTTTGCAAGAGTAGATTTTACAGAGCAAGGAGGTACTGAGGAGAAAATATATATTGGATTGTTTAATCTTATGGATGAGGATAATTATGAACCTTATGTTTATGATTGGCGATCACCTATTGCAAGTATATTTTATAGATATGAACTAGGCTCTGTAGTCTATGAAGCACCAGAGAGTGAAATAACTGGTGAAGTATCACTGAAAAGGCAATATGAAATTAAAAATGGTAAATTGAAATATTTTTTTGATTCAGGTTTAAATATTATTGATGATGTTTTAAAAAGTGTACTATCTAAAAATACATCATCAAAGATGAAAACTATTGTAGAAACTATTCAAAGGGAGCAAGATATAGCAATCCGTGATATTGAAAGTGAATTATTAATTGTACAAGGGGTGGCTGGAAGTGGTAAGACTTCAATAGCTCTGCATAGGGTAGCTTTTTTAATGTATCAAGGGCTTTTAACTAAACTTTATGCTAATAATATTGTGATTATCTCACCTAATGAATTATTTGGGAAATATATATCAGAGGTTCTTCCTGAGCTAGGGGAGGAGAATATTTCAAATATAACCTTTGAGAATATCTTCTCAGAGCTTTTCAATAGAGAAATATCCATAAAATCTAAGAATGAAACTTTAGAAGAAGTCATAACTTGTGAAAATAAAGTTGAGCAAAAGAGGATTAAGTCAACTATGGAATTTAAATGCTCTAAAGAATTTGTAACTATTCTTAATAGGTTTATAGATTATTTTGAGCATAGACTAATAGAGTTTAGAGATGTTTATTATAATGGGGAATATATTGCTCAGAGGCATTTGCTTAAGGTATTTCTATTAAAAGATAGTATAAATATTCCCATAGCAAAACGATTAAAAATAATTGAAGCTAGAATATTAGATGAGATAAATCCAATTAGAAAAAAAAGATTAGAAAAGCTACAGATTTTTGTAAGTAGATATCCCGAGCATCAATTTGAGATAAAATCTTTAGCAAGGCTTATTTCAATAAAGGAAAGTACTAAGTTACTTAAGGAAATTCGTAAGTTTACAGAAATTGATTATATGTACCTTTATAGAAAGTTATTAAAAGATAAAAAGTTATTTTATAGGCTTGCAGCAGGATTAAAACTTCCTAGTAATATTGAAGAAATATTAGATGATTTCAATAATATAAATGGAGAAGTTTTAAGATATGAAGATGCTCTAGGACTATTATATCTAAAGGCTAAGCTTACTGGATATGGCGGATACAAAGACATTAAGCAGGTAGTGGTGGATGAGGCTCAGGACTATTACCCAATTCATTTTGAAATATTAAAAGTATTATTTAGAAACTCAAGGTACACTATCTTAGGTGATATAAATCAAACTATAGAAAAGGATACAGATTCATCCCTTTATGATGATATTAAAAGCATATTAGATAAGAAGAGGACAGCAACAGTTACTATGACTAAAAGCTTTAGATGTTCATATGAAATAAGTTCTTTTAGTAATAATTTTCTTGAAGGTGGAAGTGAAATAGAATGCTTTGAAAGACATGAAGAGCCTCCAGTAATAATTTCTAAGGAGGGAATTGAAGAGCTAGATGATTCCATAATTGAAATCATAAATAACTATAAAAGCTTAGGTTATGAATCTATAGCAATCATATGTAAAAGCAGGTTGCAGAGTAATGAACTCTACGAAAGATTAAGGAACAGAATAGAGATTATATCTATTGATGATAATACTAAAGATACTATGAGTGGAGTTATGATAATTCCAATTTGTATGGCTAAAGGATTGGAGTTTGATGCAGTCATAGTCTACGGAACAGATAATTTAAATTATAAAACAAAGTATGATAAGAAACTTTTATATATAGCATGTACTAGAGCTCTTCATAAACTAGCTTTATTTCATGTTGGAGATAAAAGTAGTTTCTTATTAGATTTAGAAGATGATAAAAGTAGCTTAACATAGTTTAAATAAAAATGTTGTTTATACAAGGCTTTGTTTTAATATAGCTGTGAAATTAACACTCGTTTAAAACAAAGCCTTGTATAATAGCATGATTTTTATAAGAGTGATGGAATATCTTCTTTCTTTATAAGCCATTCCACTAAATATCCCATTAGAATGATTCCAGGAATATTAATAAGTAACCTTAAAATAGTAAAATCGAAACCTAAGGCAGATATCTCAAATAAGAGGGTAGTAATTTTTGTTACACACCAAGCATTCATAAATATTATTACATTACTAAATTTAACTCCCTTTTTAAGTAGCACTATGGTAAAGGGAAAAGCAGCGTACATAGGACCAGCAGCTAAGGAACCTATAAGCATAGCGAAAAATATCCCCACAGCTCCAGAGTTTGGTCCCATATATTTCATCATAGTTTCTCTAGGAATCCACATATCCATAAGTCCTAATAAAACCATAATAGGCGGTAGTACGGCTAGCATTTGAAGAAAACTTGAGCTAGCACTTTCTAATACGTCAAGACCTAAATCCAGATTAAAGATTAGTATACCTAAAGTTACTATAGCTGTATAAATAAAAAAAGCATATCTTTTACTTATTAACTTAATCATAAGAATACCATCACCTTTCCAATTACTAAGGCTACTAAGAAGGAAAATATAAAGGCAAGGAAATTTCTAAGAAAGGCAGCTTTTTTTCCAATATATTTACTCTCCAAAGGATAGGTGATTATGCCAACTAAAGTTAAGGTAGACACCAAGGCTCCCACCTGTGCATAACCAGCACCGCTTTTTAAAAGCATATCTGCTGTAGAAAATGCAACAAAGGTTGGCATCATAGTTATAGATCCTATTATTGAAGAAAACAACACTCCTAAAATTCCAGAATTAGGACCTATTATCCTTGATATAACCTCAGGCTTTAAAAGAGATAAAATAATTCCAATAACAAGAATAATGCCTAAAAATTGAGGCATTATGTTCTCAAAAGATTTTAATGACAACTTTAAGCCCTGTTTAGTACGAGATTTATCTTTTAGATATGAAATTAATAATAAAACTATAGCCAGACTATAGAGAATTAAACTAGTGATAAAATCACCTCCATAAAACAAATGATATTAATTTAAAATAGTTCTACTAATATAATATGAAAGAGAAGAGAAATGTGTATTTAGGTGTTCATAGATAGAAATAACCAGAGCTCTGTAGTATAATATGACAGGAAATAAGAATAAAGGATGGGTATGACATGAAAAAGGTTTTATCAACATTAATTGTATTAACTATGGGGTTAACTGTGATGTTAACTGGATGTGGAAGTAAAGGAGAGACACCTGATCAAGCTGTTACTAATGCTTTAAAGGCAGTAAAAACATTAGATAAAGAAAATATTGAAAAATATCTAAGCTATGATCAATTAACAAATTATACTGAAGATGAAGAGAATGCTTTGGAATCAGAGAAATTACTTAAACAGTTCTTTGCAAAATTAGACTATAAAATAGTATCTTCAAAGGTTGAAGAAAATAGTGCAACTGTTAAGACAGAAATTACAAATATAGATTTGAAAAATGTTATAGGAGAATATGTTAAGAGAGCTATGGCAATAGTATTTGAGAATGCTTTTAAACCTGAGGGTGAACAATTAACCGAGGAAGCAATTCAGGAGCAAGGAACTCAAATTCTTAACGATATACTAAAAGAAAGTCAGGATAAGACAGTGACAAATACTGTAGATATTAAACTTACTAAGAATGAAGATGGCTGGAAAATAACTATGGATGAAACTTTACAAAGTGCTTTAACTGGGGGACTTACAGATGCGATAAAGGACATGGGAAATATTGGTGAGTAGTATTTTTGTAGACAAGTAAAACAGTAGAAATAATTAAAATATATTAAGTTCATAATATTAATCTTAAAGTCACAATCACAGTAGTATTGTGACTTTAAATATTCTTATTAAAGATACATATTACTTAATAAAAGGTTTCTCCTAATTTATCTAAGTTAAGCACTGAGGTATCTTTTAAAATTTTACTTTACATGGTAAGATTTATTAAAAAGGGGTGTTATAGTTGTCAGATTTTGAAAAACAAATTATTGCTGAGCTATCCAAAGAATATGTGACCAAAACTTTTGATTTCAAAAATAATTCTCCAGAAGATTTAATAAAATATTACTTAGAAGTATCTGAAAAAATGTCAAAGGTTATTGAGGATAAAAATGTTGAACTTTCAGAGGAGTGTATAAAAATTCTTGAAAAAATCAACTTTTAATTTTATTAAGAGGTGGCTCTAAATACTAATGTATGCTAGTATTTAGAGCTGTTTTTTATAAATTTAAGATAAGATTTTAGTTTCTCAAGATCATTACTGCACAAGATTTCAAGGTTAAAATTTGACGTAGTAGATAGTTAAACTCAACAACTTAAGATTATTCATAAATTTATACTTATATTACAATATTTGAAAAATAACTTGAGGATAAAATATTTTATATTTTGTATTGAAGAGATTTATACAATTGAAGCTCAAATTCTTATGGACAAGTACATAGAAGTTGCAGAAGAGTCATTTGTTGTTTCTAAGAAGGTTTTTTTCAGTATTAGTGAGAAAGGTAATCCTCAGGGATTATTAGCTGTTTGTTATATGCAAACTAATTCATTTGATGACATTATTTTAAAGAAGAATAATGTAATTATTGTGCTAGATGGCTTAGAGATACCAGGAAATGTAGGAACTATTATGCGTTCTGCAGATGCCACAGACATAGATGCGGTGATAATTAACAATAGGAAGACAAGATTAAACCATCCAAAGCTAATCAGGAGTAGTATGGGAGCATGCTTTGGAATTAAAATAATAGATAGTAACTTTGAAGAAACAATAAAGTGGCTTAAAAAACATAAATTTAAGATTGTATTAGCAGATACAAGGGCGGATAAGGAATATTATGAGTTGAATTATCAGAATAGAGTTGCAGTTATAATGGGCAGTGAAAAGTATGGAATATCTAGAAAATGGTATGATACAGAGTATAGTGGAGTGTCTATACCTATGATAGGGCAATGTGATTCCTTAAATGTAGGCATTGCCACAACAATTATTCTATATGAGGCGGCTCTTAAGAATAAGGAAATATTAAAAAGATAATAGCGAATCTAAGGTGTATAACAAAGGGGAGTAAAATATTCAAGGGGCTGTCTCAAAATGGGTATCGTATACAAAAAATTTTGAAACGGCCCCTTTAATTTCTCATTTAGTAAATAGAAAAATACTTGTCCCAATAAGGAAACAATATTATTCCTATTTCATAGGATGTATTAGAGTATAATTACTCTAATTTTATAAAGGTTAAAGGTGCGTAGTGAATATGTATTATGATAATCGTAATTCATCATCAAAATTTAATTTATTAATCACATTATTGTTATTAATGAAATCAGATAAATGTCAATGCTCACCTCAATGTCCATGTCCAATATCAGGACCAACAGGACCAACGGGCCCAATAGGGCCAACAGGTCCAAGGGGACCACGGGGAATCCAAGGCCCAACAGGCCCAACAGGCCCACGAGGAGCAACAGGCCCAACAGGTCCAACAGGACCACGAGGAGCAACAGGAGCAACAGGAGCAACAGGCCCAACAGGCCCAACAGGACCACGAGGAGCAACAGGACCAACAGGCCCAACAGGTCCAACAGGACCACGAGGAGCAACAGGTCCAACAGGGCCAACAGGCCCAACAGGTCCACGAGGAGCAACAGGTCCAACAGGCCCAACAGGCCCAACAGGACCACGAGGAGCAACAGGACCAACAGGCCCAACAGGTCCAACAGGACCACGAGGAGCAACAGGTCCAACAGGCCCAACAGGTCCAACAGGACCACGAGGAGCAACAGGTCCAACAGGCCCAACAGGCCCACAGGGAGTACAAGGAATCCAAGGAGTACAAGGAATCCAAGGCCCAACAGGCCCAACAGGCCCACAAGGACCGCAAGGAATTCAAGGAGTACAAGGAATCCAAGGCCCAACAGGCCCAACAGGCCCACAAGGACCGCAAGGAATCCAAGGAGTACAAGGAATCCAAGGCCCAACAGGCCCAACAGGCCCACAAGGACCGCAAGGAATCCAAGGAGTACAAGGAATCCAAGGCCCAACAGGCCCAACAGGACCACAAGGACCGCAAGGAATCCAAGGAGTACAAGGAATCCAAGGTCCAACAGGCCCGACAGGTCCACAAGGACCTCAAGGAATCCAAGGACCACAGGGAATCCAAGGACCAACAGGACCACAAGGACCACAAGGAATCCAAGGAATTCAAGGGGCACAGGGAATCCAAGGCCCAACAGGCCCAACAGGCCCACAAGGACCACAAGGAATCCAAGGACCACAGGGAATCCAAGGACCAACAGGACCTCAAGGACCACAAGGAATCCAAGGAATTCAAGGAGCACAGGGAATCCAAGGGCCAACAGGACCGCAAGGACCGCAAGGAATCCAAGGAATTCAAGGACCACAGGGAACTCAAGGTCCAACTGGACCAACAGGCCCACAGGGAACTGCAGGAGTTAATTGTAATAGATATTGTTGCCAAAGATTATCAGAGTTCTTAATACTATTAATTAATGCTGTACCATCAATAATACCAGGACAAAATCCAAGAAGTTTTGATGCATCAGTATTGTTAAGAGGAGACAATGAAATAAATATTACAATTGATAGTACAGCTACAGTAATTAATGGAATATTTAGAGTTAGACAAGGTAATGAAAGTACTGAATACTACAATATAAATATTTGCAATATAGTATTTATTTTATTATTTGATAGCCCAGTAAATGGTGGAACAATTAATAATGGAACTATGAATGTAAATAGAAATCTTGTAGTTAATCTTCCAGATAATCCACCTCCAGCTGAGTGTGAAAATTTGATTGCTTTAAGGGATGCTTTAGAACTAGAAGGAAATAATGAACTTGAAATACAGGTTAGCGAGAATTCAATAAACAATCAAATAGTTACTAGTTTGTTTGATGGATTAGTTATATTTAACTTTAGAAGAGTAGTTCCATTATGTTATTTAGATGCATTTGTAAGAGAATAACTTTATAGAATAAATTTGTTTTGCCTGATATGGAAAACATATCAGGCAAAACAAAAATAATTAAAATTATACTTCAAACCATTATTAGTTATTAATGAATAATATACATTGATATGAAACACCAACCTTAAGATCATAATAATATTTTAACTACGTAAAATTAAGACATTAGACACATTTAGATGTGGCTAATGTCTTTTTTTATGACATTCTATTTTAAATATTTTTTTATTTTAAGAAAATTTGAGTTGCTGATTATTATAAAAGATTATTGTATTAGGAATTAAGGATTAAAATACAAGATAATTAATTAAAAAAAAGAAGAGGGTGTCTAAAAAATAAAATGATTGTAATTTTATAAATTATATTTGCAAATATCGATTGGTTAATAAGCAAAATTCTATTACTCGGGTAATAAATATTAATAGAATCTTGTTTTCTTGCAAAAATATATAATAAAATTACGACTCAAAATACTTTTTAGATAACCTCTTTTATATCATAAAAAACGAAGAAGGCATTATATATGAATAGAATATCAATATTGTCGATATAAACATAATTTTAAAAACTATAATTATTGGATAAATAAAGAAAAACGTATATCCGCAATATAGTCTATAGTGCAGTATATGATTTCAAATAGAGTGCTGTGATAAAAATATTCAAAATGCATTTTAAAAATATAAATAGTAATAAATGTGTATTTGCTATTGACTATTATATTTTTAGATTATATGAGCATACTATATATGTTCTAATAAAAAATTTAAAGAGGGAGGAATTTCAATGGGACATAATGAAGAGCATGAAGGAAAACGTTCAAATAGCAGTAGTTTTCTTGGTTGGATAGGAAGGCTAATATTAGTTGCAGTTATTTTAGGAATAACATCATTTTTAACACCAGGGTTTACTATTAATGGGCTATGGTCATTTTTACTAGCCGCGGTTATAATAACTGCATTAGACTATCTAGTAGAATCATTCATGGGAGTTGATGCATCCCCTATTGGAAAAGGTGTAAAAGGATTTATTATTGCTGTTGTAATAATATATTTAACACAATTTTTAGTTCCCAATATGAGTGTATCTATTATAGGAGCATTATTAGCAGCTCTAGTTATTGGAATCTTGGATGCGGTATTGCCTGGAAGGGTAATGTAGGAGTATAGTATTGTTTTAATAATTAACAAAATAAGAACTCTCAAATATGAGAGTTCTTTTATTTTCATAAAATTATCATATTAAAAAGGTAGCTTCACACAAAATAAGTGCAAAACTACCATATAATTAAATGCTATTAACTTACAAATATAGGTGCTTCAATTAAGGTTGCAAAAATAAACTGATGCACATGGTCATCAACACAAGTGGTGGTTCCAGATGCAAAGTGAACGTGTCTTCCTTCACCTACAGGTATTGCAGGGCCAGTAGTAACTTTTATTTCATGAAAGTGGTCAAAGAAGTCTGTTTTTGTTTTTATAAAGTGAACATGACTTTGACCAACAGGAATTGCTTCGCTACTAATTCCTGCGAAACGGTGGTTGTGAGCATCATCTGACTCAAGTTCAGCTAGTCTAGTACTACCTAAAAATTCATGAACGTGGAATTGTCTTACTTCAGGACAAGCCATAAGCTCTCCTCCTTTATTTTTGATAATATATAGTATAATATATAGTATTTAAAACAGACCAGAATGGTACAACTATATTATATGAAATGTCTTACATAGCTAAATATAGAATATATAGTTCAATACATTAGAAGATATACTTCATGAGCTATTAGAACTAAGTTATACACAACATATTGTGCATAATGTTGATAACTAATACTATATATAGATAAAGCTATGGAAGATTGGATAGATGTGAGGTTCATATCTAAGTTAGTAGCTTATCTGGTAGAAAATATGATAGAACTATTAACTAAAGAGAAAACTTAATTTCATATAAGGATATATAATAAAATATTTAGTATGTAAATCATTTAGTTTACATATTATTGTAAATATATTGAATTTATAGATAAAAGTGTGATAAAATTTTACTTAAGCATTATTCAAATATAAATTAAATAACTTAAGAAGCTTTTCTAAGTCAATTTAAGAAAATAAACAATAATGCAGATTTTAAAATTTTAATTTCTTTAAACCTAACGGCCCTATTGAGTTTGAATTCATAGGTTCTAAGAGTATTCTACCTTTAGATTATAGTAGATGTAATTTAAAGGTAGGATATTCTTAGATAGCCTATGAAAGGAGGAATTTGATATGAGGTTTGAAGGCAAGATAAACGAAGATGACCAAAATTGCATCAATTTAAGCTGGAGTAATGATAAACCTAAAAAGCATAAAAGGCGCAAAAAGTCAAATAAGCCTAGTAAGGTTCAGATTATCCTAATTATAATCTGTATACTAAGCTTAATGGTAGCGTTGAAGCTTACAGCCTCAAACGCAACTGTTCAAGAATTTGTAGTGAAGAGTTTGGCCGACATTATTCACTACACTCTTGGATTTTAGACACTACGGAAAAGGATAGGAGACTATCCTTTTTCAGATTTAACAAATATATATAATAATATTCAATATTATTAATTTCACTTAATAGGTTTAAATTTATGCCACTATAATATATTCTATATAAATGATTAATAAATGTCTACGAAAAATGATTAATTTAATAATTTATTATTAAATATATAGATTGTAATAATGAAACTACATAATACAAATAGGCTTAAATATAAAATTAATTAGAACTTCATATTATTCCTGTTCAACCGTTTCGAAAACTTGATTTACTAAGTCTCTATTCAAGTAAAAACCTAAAAGACAACAACTCGCTTCACTCGAACAAGTTGTCTTTCTTAACGATTTTTACTTTCATAGAAACTAAGTAAATCTAAGGTTCCTGCAAATGGTATTCACAGGAATAATATGAAGTTCAATTTAAATGGTTTATAAAAGAAAAGCCTATTTGCATAATGTAGAAACTTAATTACAACTTATATATTAAATATTAAAGATTAAAGTACGCATAAAAGAGAATAAGAAATAAAAGAAGTAATAAGGTTCGTAGTTAGAGCCCATTGCTTCTTTATATTGGGATTGATATTAATATATAGGCCATTTTGTAAATATATTTTGTCCCTTGAGGCCTTTTATTTCTTATTTAAACAAGGTTTTCCCAAAGGATTTTAAATCATGGCAGGCTTCAACTACTCTTTTTGACATACCTTGCTCACCAGCTTTTAAATAGGAGCGTGGATCATATTTTTTCTTATTTCCAACTTCTCCATCAATTTTTAAAATGCCATCATAATTTTTAAAGATATTATCTGCAATTGGCCTTGTGAAGGCATACTGAGTATCTGTATCTATATTCATTTTAATAACACCATATTCTAAAGTTTCTTCGATTTCTGATTTTTCAGAGCCTGAGCCACCATGAAAAACAAAATAGAATTTAGCGTCAGAACCATATACTTCTTTTAAAGATAATTGACCATTTAGTAGAATTTTAGGATTCAATTTTACATTACCTGGCTTATATACACCATGAACATTTCCAAAGGTAGCTGCAAACATAAAGATTCCATTTTCTACAGAGGTTAAAGCCTCATAAATTTTTAGCATATCTTCTGAAGTGGTGTATAGCTTTTCATTTGGAACTCCACTATTGTCTTCACCATCTTCTTCTCCACCAACAACTCCTGACTCTACCTCAAGAATGATTTCATTTTTAGCACAACGTATTAAAAGTTCTTTAGATATCTCTATGTTCTTTTCTAGAGAAATACTAGAGCCATCAAACATATGACTATTAAAAAGATTCTTTTCACCATTTTTGCGACGTCTTTCTGTTTCTTCTATTAGTGGAATCAAAAAGCTATCTAATTTCTCTGCTTTACAGTGGTCAGTGTGTAAAGCAACATACACATTATATTTCTCAGCTAGCATGTGAACATGATTAACTAAACTAATAGCACCTAGTACACTATCTTTAATCATGGAACCAGATGCATGCTCTCCACCACCTATTGAAACTTGAATAATACCATCAGATTTTGCTTCAGCTAAACCCGCTAACACTGCATTTGCGGTCTCTAAGGAAGAAATATTAAAAGCAGGATAAGCATAATGATTTTTTGAGGCTTCTTCTAGCATGATTTTATATTGCTCATAATTAACTACTGGCATAGCTTTATCTCCTTACATTAATATATTTTACTAATAGTAGCCTATGAATTTATAATCTTAGGTTTATATTAGTAAGTTAACTCATATAATTAATTATACATTATAAAAGTATATGAATTATAAATATTTTAAATATTCAATAAATATTTACGGTAGATGTAGTTTACTTATATTACCAATCTAATAAGTTACTTTTAACTTGAAGAGTTTTTCATAAGGGAAAATCAATTCTTTAGGAGGGATATGTAATGAATACTATACCAATGATTATTGTAGTTGTTTATTTAGGTATCATGTTATTTATAGGATACTATACAAACAAATACTTAATCAAAAATAGTACGGACTACATGTTGGCAGGGAGGTCACTTCCAGCAATTATGGTTGCTTGTAGTTTGGCAGCCAATAATATAGGAGGAGGAAGTACGGTAGGGTTAGCAAGTAAAGCCTATGGAAACTGGGGAATGTCAGCAGTTTGGTATGTACTTGCTGCTGCTATTGGAATTATACCTATGGCATTTTTTGCACCTAAGCTGAGGAAGGTTATGGCTTACACCATACCAGAGGTTGTAGGAAGACGATTTGGAACTGCAAGTCATTTAATCACATCAATTTTAAACATTCTTTCATTATTTTGTTTAACTGCATCTCAAGTTCTTGCATCAGGAGTTATAATTTCAGCATTGATCGGAATTAACATTAAAGTGGCTATTATAGTGGCAGCAATATTCACTATAATTTACACTGCCATGGGAGGACTTTTAGCTGATGCTTTTACAGATTTATTTCAATGGGCAATTATATTTTTTGGACTTTTAATTTCTATACCATTTGTAATAAAAGGAGCTGGAGGATGGAGTACTATAGTAGCAGCAGTTCCACCTGCCAAAATGTCTATTGATGGAATGGGCATAGCATTAGTGATAAGCCTTATAGGACAATATTTTATAACTTTCATGTCAGGGCCTGAAATGGTATCAAGAGTATTTGCGGCTAAGGATGAAAAAACAGGTAGAAGAGCCGTTTTAACCTCTGCATTATTCATGGCATTATTTGCTTTTATTCCAGCGATAATAGGAATAGTTGCCTTTGCAGCATTTCCTAATATACCACCCAATCAAGCACTATCTACAGCTGTATTTCAATTAACACCTAAATGGGTCTCAGGTATAGTATGTGCAGCAATCATAGCATCCACTATGTCTAGTGCTGATTCTAACATGCTTTGCGCTTCTACAATATTTACTAAAGATATATATGAAAAATATATAAATCCTAATATTGAGGATAAAAAGATAATTACTATGACAAGAATAAGTAATGTAACCATAGGAGTACTTGCAACCTGTATTGCATTATTTCAAATTAATATTATAACTCTTAATTTATTTTCCTTTATGCTAAGAGCTGCTGGCCCATTTGCAGCATTTATTCTTGGAATAACTATGAAAAAAGTATCAAAACATGCAGGTATTGTATCAATAATAATAGGGAGTGCAGTGGGCATATACTGGCAAGTCATGGGGGAACCCTTTGGAATTTTAGCTATCATAGCAGGAAGTATGGCATCCATTATAGCCTTCTTAATTACTAACTATGTTGAACTTAGAACTAGTAAAGCTTTGGCACAACCTGTAGAGCTTTCGGAATAAGGGTAAAGGCTAAATGCATCAACTCTAACCCAATTTTAACGGCATACAGGAAAGAGTCTACAATAGTATTGCTTTGGATACCATTATAGACTCTTTTATGTTTTATTTAAAACAATTCTATTCTATTTATATAGAGGGATTTTATCGCAAAGAGCTTTTACACGCTCTTTTGCTGGAGTTAAATCACCATCTCTATTTTCAATTGTCCAATTGATTATGTCAGCAATTTCTACCATTTCTTCTGGTCCAAAGCCTCTTGTAGTAGTTGCAGGAGTACCTATTCTGATACCACTTGTTACAAATGGACTTTGAGTTTCAAAAGGAACAGTATTTTTATTTACTGTAATACCAACTTCATCTAATAGATGCTCAGCTAATTTTCCAGTAATGTCTTTATTTCTAAGGTCTACCAGCATTAGGTGGTTATCTGTACCATCAGAAACTAGTTTAAAGTCTCTTTCTTTTAATGCGTTAGCTAATGCTTGAGCGTTATCAAGAACCTTTTGTTGATACTCTTTAAAGCTAGGGTCCATTGCTTCTTTAAAGCAAATAGCTTTAGCAGCTATTACGTGCATTAATGGTCCACCTTGAATTCCAGGGAAGATTGTTTTATCAACAGCCTTTGCATGTTCTTCTTTACAAAGGATTGCACCTCCTCTTGGTCCTCTAAGAGTTTTGTGAGTAGTAGTAGTAACAAAGTCTGCGTATGGTACTGGACTTGGGTGAAGACCAGCAGCTACAAGACCTGCTATATGAGCCATGTCTACCATCATATAAGCACCAATTTCGTCACAGATTTCTCTGATTTTTACAAAATCTATAATTCTAGGATAAGCACTTGCTCCAGCTACTATCATTTGAGGTTTTTCTTCAAGAGCTACCTTTCTTAATTCATCATAGTTTATATATCCAGTCTCATCTACACCGTAGGAAACAAAGTTATATAACTTTCCTGAGAAGTTAACTGGGCTTCCATGAGTTAAGTGACCACCATGAGAAAGGTTCATACCTAATACCTTATCACCTGGCTTTAATATAGCCATATAAACTCCCATGTTAGCTTGAGAACCTGAGTGAGGTTGAACGTTTGCGTGATCTGCACCAAATAGCTTGCACATTCTATCTCTAGCAATGTTCTCAGCTACATCTACATATTCACAACCGCCATAATACCTCTTTCCAGGATAACCTTCTGCATATTTGTTAGTTAGGGTAGAACCCATGGCCTCCATTACTGCAGCACTGGTAAAGTTTTCAGATGCAATTAACTCAATTTTACTCTCTTGTCTAGTTGTTTCAAGACAAATTGCCTCATATATTTCTGAGTCATTGCGTTTGATATGTTCTAAATTCATAAATACCCCTCCAATTGTAAAAGTGATTTTATTTTTTAGCTGGTACCATGTGTATGGCTTCCCCTACAAGACCAGTAACAGCTTCAAAAAAGCTTTCTGATAAAGTTGGATGAGCATGGATTACATCTTTAATGTCTCGAATTTTCATCTTATGGAAAATTGCTAGGGTACATTCATGAATTAAATCCGATGCATGTGGGCCCATAATATGAGCTCCAATAATAATGTCTTCATCAGGATTAGAGTTTAAGCCTTGAGTTGATATAACCTTTATAAAGCCTTCACCTTCTCCAAGAGTTAGTGCCTTACCATTTGCGCCGAACATAAATTTACTTATCTTATAGGATAAGCCTTTTGCTTTAGCTTCATCTTCAGTGATACCTACAGAGGCAATCTCAGGGAAGATAAATATACAGCTTGGAACAACATCATTTATTAATTCAGTATGAATTCCCATAAGGTTTTCAACTACATGTACACCTTGATGAGAGGCCACATGAGCAAGCATAGATATCCCATTAACATCTCCAATAGCATAAATTCCCTTAGCTGTGGTTTCATAATTTGAATCCACTTTAATTCCTTTTTTGTCGTAATCAATGCCTATTTGTTCTAATTTTAATTCATTAATTACTGGATGTCTACCAGTAGAAATAAGAATTTTTTCACTTTCTAAGGAAATTTGTCCTTTTTTGCCTTCTCCGTGTAGGATAAATCCTGAAGATGTTTTTTCTATTTTAGTGACTTTAGTTGAAGTGTTAATAGTTATACCTTTCTTTTTAAGCATTGGAGTAAGACGTTTTGTAATATCGCTATCAACTTGAGCTAATATACTTGGAAGGTATTCCACTACTGTTACTTTAGAGCCAAGAGCATTAAAGATACAAGCCAGTTCCATACCAACAACGCCACCACCAACTACAGTAAGAGATTCTGGTATACTATCAAAATTTAAAATTTCTTCACTAGTATAAATCCCCTCTAAATTTGCTCCTTCAATTGGAGGGATGGTTGGCTCGGAACCAGTGGCAATAATAATATTTTCACCAGTGATTTCTACAGAACTGCCATCTAAAAGGGAAACTATTAATGTATTTTTATCTTTGAAAGAAGCTGCTCCTTGAAGAACCTCTACTTTATTAGCTTTTAAAAGCTGAGAAATACCACCAACTAATTCATTGATAATCTTTTGTTTTCTTTCATGAATATGTTCTATATTGATAGCATAGTTATCAACAGTAACTCCAAAATCATCAATATGTCTAAGAGTATTCAATACTTCAGCATTTTTATAGAGAGCTTTTGTAGGAATACATCCTCTGTTTAGGCAAGTTCCACCAATCTCTCCCTTTTCTATTAAACAAACCTTTGCACCAAGTTGGGCAGCACGGATGGCTGCCACATAGCCACCCGGTCCACCTCCTATAATTATTATGTCTTTATCCATAATTTCACCTACTTATTGATTATTTGAAGAAGTTTTATGCCAAGTTAAAACAGGAGTTCTAGCAGCTCTAACCTGATCTAATCTCTTTACTACAGTATTATGAGGTGCTGATTTTAAGATTTCAGGAGTTTCTTTTGCCTCTTCAGCAATCTTAATCATTACATCTATGAACTCATCCAAAGTTTCTAGAGTTTCACACTCAGTAGGTTCAAACATCATAGCTTCCTCAATGATTAGAGGGAAGTAGATAGTAGGTGGATGATAGCCATAGTCTAAAAGTCTCTTAGCCACATCTAGAGTTGAAACTCCATTTAAATGATTTGGGAGTCCTCCTAGAACTACTTCATGCTTACAAACTTCATCAATAGGAAGGTTATAATATTTTCTTAAACGTTCCTTCATGTAATTTGCATTTAGCACAGCTATTTCACTGGCAGTTTTTAGCCCTTCAGCTCCTAAGGTTAGAATATAGGTATAAGCTCTAACATGAATACCAAAATGTCCATAAAAATTTTTAATTCTTCCTATGGTTTGTGGTTTATCATAATTTAAACTATAGTTATTATCTATCTTTTCAATTACAGGTACAGGTAGGAAAGGTATTAGATGTTTTTTAACACCTACAGGGCCACTTCCTGGTCCACCGCCACCGTGAGGAGTGGAGAAGGTTTTGTGAAGATTTAAGTGGACTACATCAAAGCCCATATCTCCAGGTCTAGTTATACCCATAATAGCATTCATATTTGCACCATCATAGTAGAGAAGTCCACCAGCTTCATGCACTAAATCAGAGATTTCTTTTATATTTCTCTCAAAAATACCAAGGGTACTTGGATTTGTAAGCATTAATCCAGCAACTTCATCATTTAATACAGCTTTAAGAGCATCAATATCTATGGCACCGTTTTTATGAGATTTGATTTCTATAACTTCAAAATTAGCTACAGCAGCACTGGCAGGATTTGTACCATGAGCTGAATCAGGAACTATAATTTTAGTTCTTTTAAAATCTCTTCTATTTTCATGATAAGCTTTAATTAGCATAAGACCAGTAAGTTCACCATGAGCTCCAGCAGCAGGGTGAAGAGTAACCTGATCCATTCCAGTGATTTCAGATAAACTCTCACCTAAATTGTACATTAGATTAAGAGCTCCCTGTACGGTTTCTACAGGTTGATGTGGATGTAATCCAGTAAATTTAGGTCTGGATGCCATGTCTTCATTTATTTTAGGATTATATTTCATAGTACAAGATCCAAGAGGATAGAAACCTGTGTCTACACCAAAATTCTTATTTGATAGGGAAGTAAAATGCCTAACTACATCTAATTCACTTACCTCAGGTAAATTTAAATCCTCTTTTCTTCTAAGGTTTTCAGGTAATAATTCATCTATGGAAACATCAGACACATCAAGAGGTGGTAGGGTGTAGGCCCTTCTTCCTTCCTTGGATATTTCTATCAATAGTCTATTATAATCCTTCATTTATATCACCTCCATAGCCTTAACTAAGGTATCAATTTCTTCTTTTGTCCTCTTTTCAGTGACGCATAGAAGCATTGAGTTTTTAAGAGTAGGATATTTATTCTCTAATTCATATCCGCCAAGAATACCATGATTCATAAGTTCCTTATTTAATTCAGAAACTTTTTTATCTCCGGATAAAGTGAATTCCTTAAAGAAAGGCTTATTAAATAGTGGCTTATACTTTCCAGATTTAATAAGCTCATTAAAAGCATAGTGAGCTTTTTTCATAGAAGTTTCAGCAACTTCTTTTAAGCCTTTTTTTCCTAGAGTTGACATATAAATTGCAGCGGTAAGAGCGTTTAATCCTTGGTCTGAACATATATTAGAGGTCGCTTTTTCTCTTCTGATATGTTGTTCCCTAGCTTGGAGAGTTAAAACAAAGGCTCTTTTACCTTCAACATCTACAGTTTCACCAACTATTCTTCCAGGCAGTTTTCTCATAAGTTTAGAGGTAGTTGCCATAAAGCCTAGATATGGGCCACCGAAGTTTAGAGGGATTCCAAGACTTTGACCATCACCAACAACTATATCTGCACCGATTTCACCTGGAGTTTTTAAGATACTTAAGGAGATTGGGTCTACACTCATAACTAACATAGCTTTATTACTATGAGTAACTTTTTCAATTTCCTCCATGTTTTCAATTATTCCAAAAAAGTTTGGATTCTGAACTATAACAGCGGCAGTACTATTATCCACTACAGCTTTTAAAGCCTCTATATCAGTTTCTCCATCCTTAAAGTCTATTTCAATAACCTCTGCATCTCTAAAATGAGAATATGTCTTTACGATTTCAATGGTTTCTGGACTAAGGGTTTTAGAAACCACAACCTTTTTCCTTTTAGTGCTTGCCATTGCCATCATAGCGGCTTCAGCACAAGCAGTACCACCGTCATACATAGATGCATTTGCCACATCCATTCCAGTAAGCTCTGCTATCATAGATTGATATTCAAATACACCCTGTAGAGTTCCTTGGCTAATCTCTGGTTGATAAGGTGTATAAGCTGTATAGAACTCAGACCTAGAAGTAATATGCTTTATGATTGAGGGAATGTAATGATCATAGGCACCAGCACCTAAGAAGCAAATTAAATCCTCACTATTCAAATTTTTATCACAAAGTCTATTCATATGATTTGTAACTTCTAACTCACTCATAGGATTACTTAGATTAAGATTCTCTTTAAGGCGTAAATTCTCAGGTATATCAATAAATAAATCATTTATTGAGTCAATACCAATGGTTTTAAACATTTCTTCACGATCACTTTGAGTAGTAGGTATATATGGAAACATATTATTCCTCCTTACTGCAGTATATTTCGTATTCCTCTGCATTCATAAGAGCTGACAATTCATCAGTATTTGATAGCTCTACACAAATCATCCAGTTTTCATAGCAATTTTCATTAACAAGAGCAGGGTCATCTACTAGATCTTCATTAATCTCTAACACAGTTCCACTCACTGGCATATACATATCTGAAGCAGCCTTAACAGATTCTATAGCCCCAAAGGATTCTCCAGTACTAAGCTCAGTGTCTACATCTGGTAGTTCAACAAAAACTATACTTCCTAGCGCATTTTGAGCATAATCAGTAATTCCGATGTATACTTTCGTTCCATCAACCTTTACCCATTCGTGATCCTTTGAATAAGATAATTCTTTTAATACTTTCATAAACAATACCCCCAATTTATTATTTTTTGTAGTTTTTAGCTAAGAATTTTTTATTTATAATTTTAGCTCTAAGAGCTTTGTTCCTAATCACAATATTTATTTCAGTATCTAGGGCACTATAGGCTGGATCAATAAGAGCTAAGCCTATATTTTTCTTTAGAGTAGGAGAAGCATAACCTGTAGTAACAAAACCTATTACTTTATCATCTGCCATAACTTGATATTCATGTCTAGGTATCCCTCTATCTATCATTTCAAAACCTACAAGTTTTCTTTTAAGGCCTTCACTCTTTTGTTTTGCAAGAGCTTCTTTTCCTATGAAGTTTTCTTTATTTAATTTAACAAAAAAACCAAGTCCAGCTTCTAGTGGAGAGATTTCACTAGAAATTTCATTCCCATATAATGGGAGAGAAGCTTCGAATCTTAAAGTATCTCTTGCTCCAAGTCCAGCTGGTTTAATACCAAGGTCATTTCCAGCTTCAAGGAGAGAGTTCCAAATCTTTTCAATATCATTATTGTTGCAGTAAACTTCAAAGCCATCTTCACCAGTGTAGCCTGTTCGAGATACTAAACAAGGCACATCGGCAACCTTTACAACAGGCTTGAAATTAAAGAATTTTATGTCATTTAAATTTGTATCAGTTAACTTTTGTAGAATATCTTGAGCCTTAGGACCTTGAATGGCAACCTCAGAAATTTTATCTGAAATATTTTCAAGATCTATATCATAGCTATTACTATTTTCTACCATCCATTGATAGTCTTTATCTATATTGCTTGCATTTATAACGAGATAGAAGTAGTTGTCATTTATTTTATATACTAAGAGGTCGTCAACAACTCCTCCGTTGGGATAACACATTAGTGTGTATACTATTTCATTGTTTTTTAAATTAGAAATATCGTTAGTTATCAAGTTTTGTACAAAATCAAAAGCTTGAGGACCTTTTACGTTAACTTCACCCATATGGGACACATCAAAGATTCCAGCAGCATTTCTTACAGCTTCATGTTCCTGTATAATGCCTTCATATTGAACAGGTAACATAAATCCACCAAAGTTAATTATTTTTCCATTTAAGTTGTTATGGCAATTAAACAAAAAGGTTTTTTTACCATTTTCCATAATACTTACCTCCTCATAAATTTTTATATAAAAAAGAGGATATAAAGGCATAGAAAAAAGAGTGCCTTTATATCCTCTGTTTGCTTACCTGAAAGTTTTAATATATTTTTAAAAAATAAATATTGCTTCTTCGGTGCCTTATCGGTCTTTCCAGAGTACCATCCATTAACGATAATTTTGCCTGAAAGTTTCTTTATAAATTCGGCAATTTATAAATTGCTTCTTCGGCTTCTTCTAAAGTAAAACTTACTCAAGTGAAATGAAAAATTCCTTTGAAGTAGTTAGACTAATCAATGCGCTTTACTTTTTATTCAGGTCTTTTGACTTGAGTAAAAAGTAAAGTACATTGTATAAAAGATCTCTCACATTAACATCATTTGGTTCTTTATATTTAATTATTACGATGTATAAATATTACAATTAAACATAAGAAATGTCAATGGAAAATTCACATTATTATAAATATTAATAATTAAATAAATATTTATAA